>DAHUYW010000016.1 GCA_027306915.1 Spirochaetales bacterium
AAGTTCTCAACCGTTAGGAAGGCCGGATTCACCATCGTGATCACCGCGCAAAACGCCACGATCACGAGAAGGAGGTAGGTTTCGTTTTTCGCCAGAACCTTCTTCATCCTCAGCGCACCTCGTCCAGAAGCTTACCGCTCACCAGATTGAAGAGCTCTTCGCCCGAGACACGCGCGGCGTCGGGAATCTCTCTCTCAATCCTTCCCTTGCGCATGACCAGGATGCGGTTGCAGTTATGCAAAATCTCCGGTATCTCGTCGGAGATAATGATGATCGTCATTCCCGACGCAGCAAGCCCTCGGATGACCTCGTGGATATTGCGCTTCGAGGCGATGTCGATCCCAATGGTCGGGCCGTCGATGATGAACAGCCTCGGGTTCGTTGCGAGCCACTTCGCAAGCACCACGCGCTGCTGATTGCCGCCTGAAAGACTGAAGGCAGGGATGCGTGGTGAGGGTGTCTTTATCCTGAGCTCATCGATCCAATGGAGCTCGGCCTTTCTCCGTTCGGCAGGGTTGATGAGTCGTAGCGCGGTAAGAAGCCTACGCACTATTGTCACGATGATGTTGTCGCCGATCGACTGCGTCACGAACAGCCCTTGGCTCAATCGGTCCTCCGGGAGGTAGCCAATCCCGAGCCTCTTTGCGGCCTCCGGCGACCCGACCTTCACCGGCTTACCGTCCATGAGAATCTCTCCCGAGTCCGGTCGGTTCAGCCCAAAGAGGGCGAGCGCCATCTCGGTACGGCCGGAGCCGATGAGGCCGGTAATTCCAAGAATCTCGCCGGCCCAAACCTTGAAGGAGATGTCGCTGAACTGCCGCGCCTTCGTCAGTCGTCGGACCTCCAGCACCGGAAGCGCGCTCCGTTTCTTCTCATCGAAGGCGAAAGGGGAATAGGAGATCCTCTGGCCGGTCATCAAGAAGGTGAGCTTCTCGTCGTCGAGGTCGCCCGCCGTGAAATCTCCCACCTTCTTGCCGTCCCGCAGGATGGTCACATTTTCCGCAATCTCGAAGACCTCGCTCAGCTTGTGGCTGATGAAAAGAGTCGCGATGCCCTTTTGTTTCAGGCCGAGGATCACCGAGAAGAGGTGCTCGACCTCGTCCTTGGTGATGGCCGACGTAGGCTCGTCCATTATGATCAGACGCGCACCATGAGTCATTGCGCGCGTGATTGCCACGATCTGCTTCTTGGCTATCGAAAGATTTTGAACCCTCTCGTCGAGGTCTATCGATTCCCCGATCTCCTCAAGGCTTTTCGCCGCGAGCGCTCGCATCCCCCTCCAGTTTACAAGCCGAGTGCGGCGCTCGATCATCTGATTGAGCGAGATGTTCTCGGCGACGGTCAGATTGGGGTAGAGAGCCAGGTCCTGATAGATGATCTGGACGCCTTCCCGAATTGCGTCGATGGCCTGCAGGTGGCGATGGGCCTTCCCTTCGATGACAATCTCGCCGCGATCCGCCTCGACAACCCCGCCAATAATCTTGATGAGGGTCGACTTGCCGGAGCCGTTTTCTCCGACGAGGCAGTGGATCTCCCCCTTGCCGACCGCCATGGACACGTCGTTAAGGGCCTGTACGCCATCATACGCCTTGAAGATGTTTCTGGCCTGGAGAAAGTTTGCCGCCATGCCTAGTTGCCGCCTATCGAGGATCGGCCGGGAGGTCCGCACGACGCTTCCCTTCCCGGTCAACCCTCTCAGTCAAACGTGCGTCACCGCACGGCCTTTGTGGCTACAGCTTCCACTTGCCGTCCGGGTTCTTCCACTGATCCAGATTGCTCTTGTCCACATCGATCCATGCCTGGCCGTAGACGACCGGAACGCCGTATTTGTTGGTCTTAATCGTCACCTTGTCATAGCCGGGCTTGCCAAGATCGAAGCCATTGGTGATCTTGTTGCCCTTCAGGGTTTCGTAGGCAATGCGTGCTGCTGCGTAGCCGGCATCGGCCGGGATCCAGAAGTGGATCTGGACAGCGGCGCCGCTCGCAATGTAGTCACCAGCGACGGACGGTAGACAGGTCCCGAAGGCCGCCACCTTTCCGATGAGCCCTTTCTCGGTGATCGCCTGCGCAGCTCCCGGTACGGTGCTCATGGCGCTTCCCATGACCGCCTTCAAGTCAGGATAGGTCTTCAGCAGCTCAAGGGTTTTTTGATAGGCAATCTGTTGATTTTCCTGTTCCTCGATCCTTGCCGTCGCCTCCTTCAAGTTGGGGAAGCTCGCCTTCGCCTCGGCCTCCTCGCCGTCGACCCACTCGTTGTGAGAGGTGGAAGTCAGGTGTCCTACGAAGGGCTGCCACAAGCCTTGCTCGCCGAGATACTTCGCCATCATGTCCATCATGTGCTTGCCGTACGCAGTGTTGTCAAAGGCCTCGACATCGTAGTCGGCCTCTTCCTGGTTGGCTGCCTCGTGCGTCACGACAATGACGTTGTTGGCGTGCGCGCGCTTGAACGCAGATACGAGCGACGCCGGATCGTTAGGTACGGCAAGGACCGCGTTGACCCCTTTCGCGACCTGGTCCTCAACTATCCCTACCTGCACCGCGGGATCGGCGGTGTTTCCGCCGGTCTGGCTGATGTTGACGTCAGGGTAGTCTTTGCCGAACTGCTGGATTCCAAGACGCATGTTGTCGAACCATGCGACACCCTCGAGCTTCACGACCATGACAATCGAGTATTTCTTGCCTTGGCCGCCGGCCGCCTTCTCGCCGGCCCCCGCTGCGAACAGGAGCCCCGCCGCAGCCAATGAAAGAGAGAGTAGAAAAAGCAACCTCTTCATCAACGCCCTCCTCTTTAAAGTTTACTAAATGATTTTAGCATCCGGTTTTTGCGGTTGTCAAACTTTTTTTGGCTTCTGAAACTACGGTGAGCTTCTTTAGTTGGTCCCGTCGAGAGGACAGGCGGCCCTTTCCGACCGGAAATCGGCCTCGTCCCTCGGGATTCCCACGATTTGGCCGGAAAAGGGCGCAAGAAATCGTCTGCTTGTCCCCGACGGAGGCCTTAGGCCCACTCCCGTGAGACGACGCCGTCCTCCGCAGCTCAAAGATTCACTTAACGAATTAAGTGATCATTTAGTTAAAGGATTTTCAAACCCTGATTCGGGTTGCTATCTACCCCGAGCCACCTTGACCCCCGCCATCTCTTCAAACACCTTCACGACCGCAGAGGCATTCTCGTCCCCGAATCCTTTGTTCTGCCCCACCTTGTTGAGCTCGTGGACCACGTTGGAAAGCATAGTCGGAACGCCGATCTCCTCTGCATAGGTGCGGATCAGATCGGTGTCCTTGACCATGGTCCGAAGGTGAAAGGAGACCGTAAAATCGCGTGAGCACATCGATTCTCCCACCCCACCTACCACCGGTGAGCGAAAGTCCGACTCCTGCCAGAGGGCAAGCGCCTCCCGCGGGTCGATGCCGGCTTTCGCTGCGAGAACCAAAGCCTCGCCGAGCGCGGCAACGATTGTCGAAACCAGGAGGTTGCCGCAGAGCTTGGTGGCGAATCCTTTTCCGTGCGCGCCCATGAAGTGGAGCGTCGCGCCGATTGCCTGAAGAATCGGCTTTGCGCGATCGTAGACCGAACGCTCGCCTCCTGCCATGATCCAGAGGCCACCCGAGCTCGCCTCGGCGCGGCTCCCGTGCACGGGAGCATCGAGAAACTTTGCTCCCTTGGCGCCGACGAGCTCGGCTTCCCAGAGCGCGGTCCGCGGCAGCTGCGTGCTCATGTCGATGAAAATCTGGTTTCGGTGCGCTCCTGCGGCGAGCCCCTCCTCGCCCACCATGACCTGCTCCAAGGCTTCCCTGTTCCATACCAGGATGAGAACGACCTCTGTCTGCTCGGCGAGCTCCCGAGGCGTCTTCGCGACTGCGGCACCAGCCTTGCGGAGCTCCTTGAGCTTGCTCGGGGTGCGATTGTACACCACGACCTCGTATTTCTTGGTGAGAAGGGTGCGCGCAATCCCGCTTCCCATTACTCCGGCGCCAACGACTCCGATCCTTTCCATACGATCCTCCTCTTTGCCTGTGGACACTCCGCGTGGGCTTCGGCCCTATCGCGACACAAGAAGGCTTTGCGGCAAGACCGCCCTCCGCAGAGCCTCTCTGTTTACGAGATAAAGGAAAGGAACGCCGCTTCGCGTCACGACAAAGCGCTCGCCGCCCTGAATCGCGCGGGCGTCGATCACGTAGCTCACACCGCTCGACGTAGCCACCGTCACGCTTACGCGATGGCCGCCGGGGGCAAGAGCGCCAAGATCGAGGACGAAGTCGATTCCCTGCAGAGTAGCAAGCGAGTTTGCCATGACGCTCGCGCGTGTCTGATCTACGCTGGAGGCGCGTCCAACCAAAGCCCATCGGCCATCCTCGGCGGGTCTTTCCACGCGGTAGGAGTCGCGGGCGTAGCTATCGGGAAGGTCGAGGGGAACATCGCCGGATACGGCAATCGACGAAATCGTTGCACCCGTGACGTCATCAGGAAGGATCGAGAGGTCGTACCAGTAGTCGAGCCCCTGCCCGAGATAGAAGCTGAGCGAGCTAGGACAAAGATAGACCTCCTTCTCCCGGGCCACACGGACGTAGTCCTCGTAGCCGCTTGCAGCCTGTTTGCCGACCTCGATCTCGGCTAACTTCGAGCCGTCTCGCGACAGCGCGACGATGCGACCCGCCTTTTGCGCAGTGAGATCGAAGCTTGACAGAAGCGACGGATTGCTGCTCATCATCTTGGTGCGCCGCAGATCACGAAGGGAGGCGACGAGGGCTGCAACCCGCGCCGATGAAGCAGGAAACGACTCATTTCCTACGGCGACGCTCCATGCGTCATCGGTCCGCTTGAGCGCGACAAGCTCCATGCCTTCTTTCCAGATTTCGATAGCCTCAATTCTCGATGGCTCGAGGTTCGCAAATAACGGTCTGCCCCCACCTATCGCTCCTTGACCGATCCCGAGCGCCCCGAAGAGATAGAGAGCCGACAGCAGCACGATGGCGCCGCTGAGCGCGATCGCCTTCGACCGGAAGCTCATCACTACGCCCTGCGACTTCATCCTTTTCTTCTTTTCGACCGGGCGACCATGAGAGTCTCCCTTCGAAAATAAACGCGCAGGGCCCCTGCTGCGATCACGAGCAGCGGCACCAGCACGAGATTTATCACTTCGGCGACACGGATCGCCGTAGCCCGCGTCTCGGGTATCTGGATACGATTCAGGCGCGCCTCACGAAAGTTGCGGGTCTTGATGGTGAGAAGGTCCGAGTCACTCGACAACCACTCCACCGCGTTCTCGAGAAAGAGGGCGTTGTACGGGCTATCGGAGAACTTTGCGAGGTCCGAGGCAAAGTCGCTGTCGGCTATCACGATAATCCGGCTCGCCGCGCCGGGTACCGAAGGCTCGCCGCTTGGGAAGCGACCTGTGAGCGCCGCGGCCATAAGATATTGCCCGCGGGTGGCTACCGAGGTCCCCATTCCAACGACGCGAAACGGATTGGTCACGTAGGGTGGCGCCATGAGCCACGCATCCGGGCTCGTGGTGACGAGCCGCTCTGCAGTGATCCCGGGGACGCTCGTGACTGTGAGATAGCTCGGCCACAGGAGATCCAGACCCGGGAAGCGGCGCGTGATCGGGTTGGAGGGTGATACGTCCTGAGGTAGTATTGAGACCCACTCGGGATACTTGCCGATCACCTGCCACTTGAGCGAGCCGAAGACGATCTGCGGCAGCCGATAGTCGCGGGCGGACTGGTCGAGCACCATCTTCGTCCCGACTCGAACGCCGTAGGAGGCCAGCAGATCGAGCAGGGGGGATGAAGCGACCGGAGTTGCGGATAGGTCCCGCTCGGTCGCGACGTGCAGCCCCTTCACAGCGAATAAGGCGTGACCTCCCCGTGCCACGAAACGGGCAATGGGCTGAACTTGCTTGGCCGAGAGCCCGGTGCCGCCAATGACAACAAGCACCTTGATCCCCTCAGGTATCTCCTCCCCGGGCAGGACTGACTTTACCCGGAAGCTAAGCCCAAGCTGCCCGGCAAGCATCGTGAAGTTGCGCTTCAGGGTCCTTGCGGGATCGGCAATCATCACCGCAACGGCTCCCTCGGAGTTTCTCACGATCCGCCGAATAGAAAGGGTAAGGCTGTATTCGAGAGTATCAGGATTGAAGACGAAGGGAACCGCGAGGGTGCGATCGAGATACTCAATGACCAGCCCGGAGTACACCTCGGAAACCCGCTGCTCGTTCTTCTCAATAACCTGGACCTGCTGCGGTACGATACCGAAACGGTGCGCTGCCTCAACGGTACCCTGTTTGACCGGGTCCTCGATTGTCACTCTGATCTTGCCGTGCGAGTAGGCGACATACTCATGAAGCAGGTCGATGATCTGACCTGGGACGGGGGTCAGGCTGCGGAGGCGATCGCTCACAAAATAGGTGAGATGGACGGTCTGCGGGATCTCTCGAAAGAGCTCTTGCGATACCTTCGATATCGAGAAGGCTTTGTCTTCGGTCAGGTCCGCTCGAAAGAAATAGCGGCTCGTGTTGAGCCCCATGAGAAGAAGCACGCCGAGCACGAGAACCAGAATCACGATCTGTTGCCGCCGTGTGTTCATCGCTAGCTACTTCCACTTTGCAAGGACGAGCACCTTGACGTTCGCGTACAGGAATCCCGCCGACAGTATGAGGAAGTAGGCGATATCGCGGCTGTCGAGGACCCCCTTGCGGAAGCTGTCGAAGTGGTAGTCGATCGAGAGATAACCAACCGCGCTCGCGGCCCAATAGGGGAGCTGCACTATTTTGGGAAGCTCTCCAATGAACGTCAGAAAGAGAAGAGCAAAGACCGTAGACAGAAAGGCAGTGACCTGGTTTGCGGAGACTGCCGATAGAAAAAGCCCGATCGCGATGGCGGCTGCGGCGAGGAATATGACGCCGAGATACTCACTTACGATCTGACCCGGATCAAAATACCCTATCGGTGCTACCGACAAAGGAACGGCAACGGTGAGCGCAAGGATAACAACCAGAAGGATAAGCGCGGCGAGATATTTGCCCGCGACGAGCTCTCCCTCGCGAATCGGAAAGGTGAAGAGGAGCTCTTCGGTTCCAAGCTTGCGCTCCTCCGCCCAGCTACGCATGGTGATCGCCGGAATAAGCAGCACGAAAACGGTTGGAAAGATCCCGAAGTAGGCACGCAACGAAGAGGTGTCTTGCGCGAAGAACTGCTGGATGAAGAAGAGCCAGGCGGAGGTAAACACCAGAAAGAAGACAATTACCGCGTAGGCGGCCGGGGAATTGAAGAAGGAGCGAAGCTCCCGCTTCACAACCGCAAAAACGCTATGCATCGGTCGCCCCTTCTCTTGTTAGGCGGAGGAAGACCTCCTCAAGATCAATCATCCGCTTCGACAATCCCAAGATCTTCAAGCCGTTTAAAACCGCCCAATCGAAGATCGCCGCCTCGTTTTCGCCGTCGCCGAGCGATATCTCAAGGGCAAAACGTCCCGAGTCGACGACTTCGGGCGGACCGGTGAGGTCACCAACGGAAAGCCTCGATGCGGCAGCAATCACCGCGGCAAGGGAGTCCGCTTCGACCGTGGTCGCCATAATCGTGCGCTTGCCCGCAAGAGCTCTCGAGAGATCTGAAGGCACCCCTTGCGCGGCAACAGCTCCCTGATTGAGAATCACAACCCTTCCGCAAAGGATCTCGACCTCTTGGAGGATATGGGTGGAGAGGATCACGGTCTTTTCTCTCCCCAGCCCTCGGATAAGCTCACGGATCTCGATGATCTGGCTCGGATCCAGCCCCGAGGTTGGCTCGTCGAGAATGAGGATCGCCGGGTCGTGGAGAATGGCTTGGGCTAGCCCTACCCGCTGGCGGTAGCCCTTCGAGAGACGGCGGATGTCGCGAAAGACGACCGACTCAAGACCGCACAGGTCGATCGCTCGTTCGATGTGCTGCTGCGCATCTCTCCCGGCCGGCCTGCGGACTTCCGCAACGAATTTCAGGTACTCGAGAACCTTGAGATCCTGGTAGACCGGCGCATTTTCGGGAAGATAGCCGACACAGGCCTTCACCGCGACGGGATCCTTCGTCACGTCGAGCGAATTGACGAGTGCCTTGCCGCTGGTCGGGAAATGGTAGCAGGTGAGGATCCTCATCATTGTCGTCTTGCCCGCACCGTTGGGTCCGAGCAGGCCGACCACCTCGCCCTTCCCCACCGCGAGGCTTACCCCGTGGAGGGCTTCGAAAGCGCCATAGCGCTTGACAAGATTCTGCGTTTCAACCATCGCGCATGTCCCGCACTGCGCCCGGACAGCCCTTTAGCCGCGGCCCGCGACCCAGTCTCGCAGTCCTTCGAGAATAAGAAGCCCGGCTGTCGCGCCAGGATCTTCCTTGCCGCGCGACTGCTCGCCATAGTAGGCGGGCCTCCCGTGCTGGGCTATCATGTCGCGCGTTCGCTGTAGCCCCTCCCCCCCTGCGGCGTAACAGCGCTCGACTCCCTCTCGCAAGGAGAGCCCTTCGCTCGCGGCTTTTGCGATGGACTCGGACGCAGGGTAAAACACGTCGACAACGGTCTTCTCTCCGGGCTTCGCTTTCCCCCGGAGCATGATCCCCTCGACGAACGCCTTGAGAAAGACGGCGAGCCCGCCAAGGTCAAGGCTCGAGGACCCCGAGACCGCTTTGCCCCCCGCCATGAACCCGGATGCGATGAGGGTTCCCATGGTCGAGGGAGCGCTCCTCGCTATTGCCATTCCCGCTTTCATGAGAAGCCTCCCGACGTCTCCTTCAGTCGCGCGCGCGACCTCATCGCTCGCCGCGGCGAACCCCTTCGCCATGGTCAGTCCGAGGTCGCCGTCGCCGATCTGCCCATCAAGGGTGATGAGACGCTCGCGATTTCTCGTCATGACGTCGCTGATCTCCGCAATAGCAGCCGTGATATCAGCCGCGGACAACGCGTCCACCTCGCTCTCCTTCAGGCGGCGGCCTACAGCTGCACCTGCTCGAAAAAGGGCGTTCGTGCAGGCTTGGACAACAGACGTTTGAGCTCGGGATCGAGGCGCAAGAGTGAAACCGACGCTCCGGCCATCTCGAGCGAAGTCGCAAACTCGCCAACGTAGACTCGAAACACCTTGATTCGATGCTCCCCGAGGAGCAGGCCGACCTTTCGGTAAAGAATGTAGAGCTCTTCCTTGGGGGTGGCTCCGAGCCCGTTTAAGAGGACGGCCACTTCGTCGCCGGCAGCATAGGGCAAATCGGCAAGGACGGGACCAAGCATTTCTTCGATAATCTCGTCCGCCTTCCGGAGCTCGCCGCGCCGGATCCCGGGCTCGCCGTGTATCCCCATGCCTATTTCCATCTCGTTCTCGGAAAGGCTGAACTGGGGCTTGCCGACCTCGGGCACGATGTTCGGCGAGAGCGCGACTCCCATCGTCCGGACATTTGCACACGCCTTTTCCGCTATGCGCTTGACCTCGTCGAGGCTCGAGAGCTCCGCCGCTGCCGCCCCGGCGCATTTGTAGACGAAGAAGATCCCGGCAACTCCCCTTCGCCGCGCGGACTGCTCTTTCGTCGCCGAGGCAACGTCCTCGGCGGCCACAACTTGCTCGACGCGAATCCCTTCGGCATTCGCCATCTCCTTCGCTAAGTCGAAGTTCATGACGTCACCGCCGTAGTTCCCGTAGATGTAGAGGACCCCGGCGCCCCCGTCGATGGCCCGTGTGACAGTAAGCATCTGCTCGGAGCTCGGCGACTGAAAGACTCCCCCCACCGAGCAGCCGTCAAGCATCCCGTCGCCAACGTACCCGAGAAAGAGCGGGAGATGGCCCGAGCCGCCACCGGTGGCAAGTCCCACCTTGCCCTTGGCGAGCCCGCCCCTGCGGACCAGGCAGCGTGCATCTCCGCCTACACTCTGCACCTGGTCCGGGTGCGCGAGGTAGATTCCCTCGAGCATCTCATCCACGAAATGCTCAGGGTTGTTGATGAACTTCTTCACCGGTACCTCCTCTCCTACGTCAGGGGGAATCCCTCAAAGCGGCCTCAGGTCGGATGGCCGCGCTTCCCACCGCCTAGGGGCGAGCGCTTAAACGAACCTGAACTTCCTGAAGAAACTTTAGAGGAATTGTAGCATGAAAAGACTGAAAGTCAACCAAAGAACCGGCATTGTTTAGTTGGGTTGAACTCCCGACAAGATCGGCAGTAGGCCAATCGACCCGCTGAGGAAGGCATCCTGGGGCAACTGCGCGCCGAAAGCGACCTACCTTCGGCAGTTGGACCTGTTCCTGCCGCGACCCGTGAGCCGAGCCAGCGGTGACTCTACTGAAGTTGCGGGTAAAAGATTAAGTCGAATTCTTTAGAAAAAGCGGAATCTCGTTGACATTCAGTTGCTCCTGGGTTAGGCTGCTCGAGAGGCTTCGAAAAGTCATGGGGACAACGCTCAAGGAGATTGCCGAGAGAGCCAATGTTTCGCAAGCGACCGTCTCCCTCGTCCTCAACAAGAAACCGGGGGTTAGCAGCTCCACGCGCGAAAAGATCCTCAAGATCGCGAAGGATCTTGAGTATGATGCGAACAAGAGAGAACCGTCCGGCTCCGGAACCAACGGGACCATTCGCTTTCTGAAAATCGCCACCCACGGGCATACAGTTAACCGCGACCACGACGTTTTTATCGCCGACTACATCGACGGCCTCGCTCATGGCGCGCACCTTTCGAATTTTAACCTCGAAATCGCCTCCTTCCGAGGCGCTACACCCGATGAGATCGTGACGACCATAACCGGCACCAACCTGAGCGGAGTGGTTGTCCTCGGCACCGAGCTTAGCACCGAGCACATCCGGGCGTTCACCAGGATCGCAATCCCTCTGGTCTTCTTGGACACCTTTCACGACTTCCTCGATTTCGATTTTGTCGACATGAACAACCGGGATGCGGTCTACAAGATAGTCACCCACCTCCTGGAGAACGGCCATACCGATATCGGCTTCGTTCGCAGTGGAGTGAATACCCACAACTTCCAGCTGCGCGACGAGGGCTTTCACCAGGTCGTGAAAGGACTCGGGGTTTCCATCAAGGAATCCAACATCTTCACGGTCGATTCCACCTTCCAGGGCGCCTATCACGACATGCTCGATTATCTTAGCCGGCGGTCGAAGCTTCCGACCGCGCTCTTCTGCACGAACGACGTTATAGCCTACGGCTGCATTAAGGCACTTCGCGACAAAGGCTTCCAAATACCGGACGACGTCTCCGTCGTCGGGTTCGACGATCTCCCGCTTTCGTCTGTCATGGATCCCGCGCTCACCACCATGCAGGTGTCGAAGAAGCAGATGGGGGAGATCGCGCTCGCTCGGATCACTCAGCGCATTGCAAGCGGCGGGAACCTGCCCTCGGTGAAGGTCCAGGTCGGGGGGGAGCTCATCGTTCGCGAGAGCGTCCGAAATCTCCTCGCCGCACGTCAGAAGTCCCGCGCACAAGCGGGCGAGGACGGCTCCAAACGCTCCTGACTGGAGGTAAAAGATGCGCTCGTCATCCGATACGGTCCCTCCGCGGGAGCTCCGTCTCCACATGCTTCGGACGATGCTGCGGATCCGCGCGTTCGAGGACCGGGTAGCGGAGTCCTACCTCCGCGGCATGACCGCAGGCTCTATGTTCCACCTCTCGGTCGGCGAAGAGGCGGCCGCGACCGGAATGGGCTGCGCAATGCAGAAGGGGGACTGGTTCACGACTCATCACCGCGGTCATGGGATCTTCATCGCACGAGGGGCGGATCTCGGGCGCATGTTCGCGGAGGTGTTCGGGAGGGTCGACGGCTATTGCAGGGGAAAGGGCGGATCGATGCATATTGCCGACGTGACTCTTGGCCATATGGGCGCCAACGCTATCGTCGGGGCCAATATCCCCATCTCGCTCGGGGGCGGACTTTCCATGAAATACCAGAACAAGCCACAGATTAGCGTCGCGTTTTTCGGCGACGGCGCCCTCAATCAGGGAGTCCTCTACGAGTCGATGAATATGGCGGCCCTGTGGCAGCTTCCCGTGGTTTTTGCGGTCGTCAACAACCAGTACGGCATGGGCACCCGCATCGATCACGCCTCTGCGAGCCTCGACTTCACCCGGCGCGCAGAGACCTTCGGGGTACGGGGCGTTGAGGTCGACGGCATGGACGTCGAGAAGGTGTGGCAGGCAAGCCGCGAGCTTTTTGAGGCATGTCGCGCAGGAGCCGGGCCCGGCTTTATCATCGCAAACGCCTATCGTTTCTACGGTCACGGCCGCAAGGACCCGAGCCCCTATCGTTCTCACGAGGAGGAGGAGCGCTGGCGCGCTCGCGACCCTATCGCGACAGAGCACAGGCGCCTCGTCGAAGAGGGGGTGATGGACGAAGGTGGCTTCGAGGAGATGCAGCGCGCGGTCGTCGATGAGATCGAGCGCGCCGTCGCATTTGCCGCGGCATCTCCCGAACCTCCACCGGAGGAGCTCTTCACCGATGTCTTTGTGCGCGAGGAGGCGGATGATGGCCCTCATGACCTACCGTGAGGCGTTGCGTGCCGCGCTCCAGGAGGAGATGCGCAGGGACGAGCGTGTCTTCGTTGTAGGCGAAGAGGTGGGGCGTTACGGCGGAGCCTACGCGGTGACGAAAGGGCTCTTCGAGGAGTTCGGCGCGAGGCGCATGATAGATACCCCGATCAGCGAGGCCGCAACTGTAGGACTGGGTGTGGGCGCCGCAGTGACGGGCCTGCGTCCCGTTGTTGAGCTCATGTACGTGGACTTCATCGGTCTTGCGATGGACCAGATCGCCAACCAGATGGCGAAGCTGCGCTACATGACCGGGGGTCAGGTCCGTGTGCCAATGGTCCTCCGGATGCAGGGAGGCACGGGCCGCTCCGCCGGCGCCCAACACTCGCAGAGCCTGGAGGCGCTTCTTGCCCACATCCCGGGACTGCGCCTCGCGATGCCTGCGACTCCTGCCGACGCGAAAGGACTTCTGAAGAGCGCAATTCGCAGCGACGACCCTGTGATCTTCATCGAGCACAAGGCGCTCTATGGAACGAAGGGGGAGGTTCCGGACGGCGAACACATCGTTCCCTTCGGGCGCGCCAAGGTGGCTCGCGAGGGAAGCGATGTCACCGTTGTCGCCTACTCACGGATGGTGCTCTACGCCCTGGAAGCGGCAGAGAAGCTCGAGAAGGAAGAGGGGGTGCGCGCCGAGGTCATCGATCTGCGCACGCTCAACCCGCTCGATATGGCGACAGTCTTGGACTCGGTCCGAAAGACCGGGAGAGCTCTCGTCGCAAGCGAAGCTCACCGCACCTGCGGCTTCGCCGCCGAGCTCGCCGCTCGCATCATGGAGGGTTGCTTTGCCTCCCTGAAGAAACCGGTCGTTCGGGTGACCGCGAAAGACGTGCCCGTGCCGGCGACGCTCCTCGAAAAGCTCTCGATACCTGACAGCGAAGAGATCCGCCGCGAGGCGTGTTCCCTTGTGCGAGGAGGGCAGAAGTGATACACCCCGTCCGCTTGCCGCAGCTCACGGAAACCATGGAAGAGGCAACGATCGTGAAGTGGCTCAAAGCGATCGGAGATCGCATCGCGAAGCAGGACCGTCTCTACGAGGTCGAGACCGACAAGATGACCATCGAGGTCGAATCGGTCGATGCCGGGTACTTGTGCGCGATAAAGGTTGCCGAGGGCCAGAGCGCGAAGGTGGGGCAGGAGGTCGCGCTCATCGCGGACAGTCGGGAGGAGTGCCCGTAGGCGCGCGCGGCGCGCCCACTACCTGCGCCCGCTAGCGCCCCTCCTCGACATAGTGCACGAGTCGATGGGAATCCTCCTTCAGGTGGTCGTAGGTAGCGACGTATTGCTTCACATATTCACGATACCTCAGGTGAGCCTTCCCGTCCGGATGAAAGACGCGCTTTGTTCGCACCATTCGGGAGGCCGCCTGTTCGATCGTAGGGTATAGCCCGGCGGCCACCGCAGCCGCGATGGCGCTTCCGAGAGCGACCGCCTGCTGCTCCTCGGGGATCGTGATCGGTTTGCCGGTCACGTCCGCATGAATCTGCATCCAGAGGTCACTCAACGTTGCGCCACCACAGGCAATAATCTCCTTGATCTCAACGCCTGCATCCTCCATCTGCTCGATGATCACTTCGGTGCCGTACACGATCCCCTCCATTATGGCCCGATAAAGGTGTGCGGGCGTGTGGCTCAAGGAGAGCCCGCGAATAACCCCGCGGCTTGCGGGGTCGGTCCAGGGGGTCCTATTCCCCTGCCAATGCTCGAGCACGACGATCCCGTCGGAGCCCGGAGAGATGTGCGCGGCCTCCTCGCTTAAGAGATCAAAGATCGAACGCTTTTGCGCCAGCGCGCGAGCGGCGACCTCGGCCCCTACGAAGTTGGTGGTGAACCACCGCATGACCGAGCCGGTGGAGATCTGGCCCGCCTCGATCACCTCTCTCCCGTCGACTATCGCATCGGGATAGCTCCCGAAGAGACCCTTCACATGGATCTCGCGGTCGGCGATGGCAATCTGAAGCTGTGAGGAGCCGGTTATGAGGGCAAGCTTTCCCGGCTCGAGCGCGTTCACCCCGACCACGCCGAGCAGCGCGTCGGCGCCTCCCCCTGCGACCGGAATCCCGAAAGGAAGCGAGGTCTTTTCGGCCATCTCGCGCGAGAGGCCTCCGACGATCTCGCCAATCTTCACCACGCGCTCGGGTATCTTCTCGAAGATGTCTTCCAGGCCGATTTTCCGGTAGAGGGAGAGAGGAAGACCGCCGTCGTGGGAGTTGTAGAACCAGCGGATCGAGAGGGTATCGATGTTCACCGTGCGCTCGCCCGTCAGTCGGAGCGCCAGCCAGTCGGTCAACTCGAAGATAGTCGCAGCCTTTCGATAGAGCTCGCCCTCGTGGCGCTTCAGCCAGAGCAGCTTGCAGGGAAACCATTCGGGAGACACGTTGCCGAAGCCGACGTATTTCAGGGCCGGATCGCCGGTCGCAGCAATCTCCTCAGCCTCGGCGCTCGCCCGAATGTCCATCCACATGAGGGCGTCGCGAAGCGGCCGACCCCGTTCGTCGAGAAGGACCACGGTGCAACTCGTACCGTCGATGCCGATGCCGACGATCTCGTGCGGCATCACCTTGCAGGTACGAATAGCCTCCTGAATCGACTCCGCGAGCGCGCGGTCCCAGTCATCCGGACTTTGCTCCGCCCAGCCCGGGTGGCGGAAGGCCGTGGGATTGAGGCTCACCCCGAAGCCGAGGCATCGGCCCTCCTCATCAAATACTCCGGCTCGGAAGCTTTCCGTCCCCGCATCGACTCCGAGAACGTATCTGCCCATGTGCGACTCCAAATGGTGGAATGCTCGAATCATTCTAGTATATCATTGGCAGTCGCCCTGCAACAGGAGCTTCCCGACCGAGCTTGACTGCTCGCCCGCCGTGTGAAACGATCGGAGGTGAGATCACCACGAGGGAGCGACGATGAAAGCCGATCGAATCGCACAGGTAGCTTCCGAACTCGCTGCTACCTACGAGCGACACTACCATACCTGCGGGCAATGCACGTTGGCCGCGATCGAGGACGCCCTCGGCGTTCACGACGACGGGGTGTTTAGATCGGCGAGCTGCTTCGGCGCTGGAATCGGCAAGCTTGGCGACGGAAGCTGCGGCGGCTACCTCGGGGCAACGATGGCGATCGGCCACCTCTTCGGCCGCCCTCGCGACAAGTTCGACGACGATCCCGAGACCATGGAGATCGTCAACCAAGCCGCTGTCGCGCTGCACCGGCAGTTCCTCGTCACCTATGGCTCGGTCGCCTGCCGCTCTATCCAGGAGAAGGTTCTTGGACGTCCCTACGATCTCTGGAACCCAGCTGAGCGCGCGGCCTTCGAGGAGGCGGGAGGTCATCGGGACAAATGCCCCGGCGTGGTAGCCAACGCCGCGCAGTGGGGTGCACAGCTCATCCTAGCCGAGATGGAAAGGCGGGGGCTGACGCTCCGGCAGCTCAAGCGCCCGAGAGACCCATGGGAATACGGGCGCCCTGTCTGACTCAATCGACATCCGCCGTTACGTCCACGTTTCGCAGCGCCCCGAATCCTTGACAGGAAGAGCGATTCTTATCACCCTTGTAAGGATCGGTATATCACTCCAATCATGATCTTCGTCCGAAAGCCGAGCACCTTCGTCCGCTTCCTGGGCTACGTAAAGCCCTACACCAACGCCGTCGTTCTCGCGTCGATCGGCGGGATCGTCAAATTCACCGTTCCCCTCTTCGTGCCGCAGCTCACGCGCTACCTCATCGACCACGTCTTTCGCAACAATGCGTTGCCGGCCTCCGCGAAGTTCAAGTCACTCCTGCTCCTCATCGGGGTGATGGTCGCAATCTATCTGCTCATCTGGACCCCCTTCACCTACGTGCGCCACTTCTTTGCAGGCAAGGCCGGGCATCGGTCGGTATTCGACCTGCGAAGCGACCTCTACTTCCACATCCTGCGGATGTCGAGCTCCTTCTTCAACGCAAACCGGTCCGGCGCCATTGTCTCGCGACTGATGAACGACACCTCCCAGGCGCAGAACTTGGTCGGCAGTGCCCTCACCAATGTCTGGATCGACGGGACCTCCATCTTCGTCATCCTCTATTTTCTCGTTTCGATCGACCTTCCCACCGCCATGGTCGCCCTTGTCACCTTTCCGGTCTACATCGTCTTCTTCAAGCGGATCGGCGGGAAGATCAAGAGCACCAGCTACGAGCTGCAGAAGAGCTTCGACACGATGGCGGGCGAGGTGCAGGAGAAGGTCTCGGGCAGCGCGGTGGTCCAGGCCTTCACGCGCGAACAGCACGAAGAGCGCACCTTTCATGCAAAATCGGAGAGGCTCTTCTCGACGACCATGCATAACGTCTTCCTGCAGAGCCTGAACATGGCGGTCTCAGGGTTGATCACCGGGCTCGCCCCGCTGCTCGTCCTCCTCTTCGGAGGCTACCGCCTCATCCATGGCGACATGACGATCGGGGGCCTGGTTGCGGTAACCATGTATCTCGGCCCGCTCTACCTGCCCCTCCAGCGCTTCTCGGAGCTCAATGTGATCTTCTCGACCTCGACCGCCGCCCTCGAGCGGATATTCGAGGTGATGGACATGGAGCCGGAGATTAGAGACTCGCCTCACGCGGCATCGCCGGCGGTCATCACGGGGGACGTCGCCTTCGAGCGAGTCTCGTTCGCCTACGCGCAGGGTCTTCCGGTTCTCAAGGAGGTCAGCTTCGAGGCCCATGCAGGCCAGAAGGTGGCCCTCGTCGGGCGGAGCGGCTCCGGGAAAAGCACTATCGTGAGCCTTATCCCTCGATTCTACGATGTATCCTCCGGATGCATACGGATCGACGGAACGGACATCCGCTCCCTACGCCTCCAGACCCTCCGCCATCACATCGGGATAGTTCTTCAGGATCCGGTTCTCTTCAGCGGCACGATGCGAGACAACATCTGCTACGGCAAGCCCGCGGCGAGCGAGCGGGAGATCGTCGACGCCTGCAAGATGGCGAACGCATGGGAGTTCATCTCCGCGCTGGAAGGCAGGCTCGACACCGAGATCGGCGAGCGCGGCGTGCTTCTGTCGGGCGGTCAGAAACAGCGCCTTACGATCGCTCGCGCATTTCTGAAGGACCCACGGATCCTCATCCTCGACGAGGCAACCTCGGCGCTCGATTCCGAGTCGGAATCGCTCATCCAGGAGGCCCTGGAGCGATTGATGGTCGGCCGCACCACCTTCATCATCGCGCACCGGCTTTCCACCATCGACTCCGCCGATCTCATCCTTGTCGTCAAGCACGGACAGATTGCGGAGGCGGGCCGCCACGAGGAGCTGCTCGCCGGGAGCGGGGTATACCGAAGCCTCTATGACTTCCAGTTCGCCCACATCGCCGCTCCCGGGAAGCGCGAGGCTCGTTCGTGAAGAGGCGGCCGCATCTCCCCGGGGTCAAGCCCGCACCGCCTGAAGCTCACGCCAGCGTAGGTCTTCGTCGATTAGGGACTGCGCGGGCGTGGGCTACTTCAGCTTATGTCTCTTCTTGACCTCGGCTTCGGCGGCGAGCCAGTCCGCGAGATCGTCGCCCGGGCGTCCGGCGGCGATGCGCTCCTCGTAGAGTTGGTGGGCGCGCACCGCGATTTCCCGCTTCAGCTGTTCGAGCGTGAGAGCGGCTTTCGGCGCGGAGGTAGTCCTCTTCGATGCCGCCGGCTTCCCTGCGACAGCCGCCTTCCCTTCACCCGCCGGTTTCCGGCTATTTTCTCCTGATCTTCTTTCTGCCATGGCGCACACTCCTCGATCTCGTTTCCTCCTTAGAGTATCGTCTCGCAATCCCGGTTCGTCAAACTGTGGTATACTCGTCGGCTGGAAGTCGGCCGCCTGGCTGCGGTCCCGGCGGCGAGAGACTTACCGCCAGAAAAAGGAGGATCCTTTGAGAATCATGCAGATCAAAGGGTTGCGTGTTGTTGTTATGCTGTCCGCTCTTGCGGTCGGTGCGGCGCTTGCCCTCTCCGGATGCTCGACGCTCGGCTCGGCCATGTCTGCCGCACTGGGGAAACAGGCTGCCTCAGGCTCAACCTCTGCCCAGGCGAGCGACACTTCGTCGAGCTCTGCTTCGACAGCCAACCATCAGGCTCCGTCCCCGGCGGCTGCCCAGGCTTACCAGTATCAGTTCAATGCCTTCTACGGCGGATTCTGGAACTTCGCTTGGTTTGGCTACAACGACCCGAACTACAAGGTGGGCCAGGGCGCGGTTTGGAAGATAGCCTCCACGGGTGCCAAGTCGAACGAGCCGGTAACCTTTGAGCGCGCATTGCTGAAGGTGAACACCGACGGCTCGCAGTGGTGGAGATTCCAAATGACTGCGGGGAAAGACACTATTCTCTACGAGTTCCTCGTCGGAAGCGACGGGATCGTCCAGAAGGTGCGCTACAAGGACCCGAAGTCGGGCGAGATCGGTGAGTTCATTCCCAGCCAAACCGGCGCGCCGCCGGCAACTCCGCAGCTGACGCGCGAGCAGATCGCGAGCTCCTTCGTGGGCAGCGAGAGCGTGACGGTCCCGGCCGGAACCTTCGCCACCGACCACTACCGCTACACCGACGCAAAAAACGGGTACACCTCCGACATGTGGACCAGCAAGCAGGTGCCCGGCTATATGGTCAAGTTCACGGGAACGAACCCCAGAGACAACCGGGTCACAAACGGCCAGCTCATGGAGATTGAGTCGGGCGTTACCACGGCGCTGAGCTCATACTAGCCCCACCAGAGAAATCCTATCGGGGCAGGTACCCCGTGAGCCTTCGGGGACGCGCCGGCTTGGAGCCGGCGCGTTTTTTTGCCCCGCCTTACCACGCAAAGGCATTCGGAGCAGGCCCGCGTTTGAAGGGACGCCCGGTCGAGGCCGGTTAGCTGTTCGACCGTGCGGATTCCAACGATCGCAGAGTAGACGGCCGGGTTCGCGAGCACCCAGGCGATGGCGACCGCGCTTTCTTTCTCGCCGATTTCGCGGCACAGTTTTGCAAAGTCCTCGAACTTCCGGTCCTCGGCAAGCTTCAGGGAGTACTCCCGCTCGACCTGGGCGGTCCGGGTCCCTTCCGTCGCTTTCCGCTTGCCGCCCGCAAGGAGCCCGCCTCCGAGCGGCATGTAAGGCAGGATACCGACGCCGAGGTCCTGCGCGGCCGGGATCACCTCCATTTCCGGCCCCCTACTCAGGAGGTTGTACTGGCTCTGCTCGGAGACGATCTCGAGCATCCCGTGATGGCGGGCGTGGGTCTGATACTTCACGAGGCCCCAGCCCGGAAAGTTGCTCGTCCCCGCGTAGATGACGTCCCCGCGGTTTATGAAAATGGCAAAGGTCTCCCAATACTCCTCCGGAGAGATCCGGAGATCGATGTGATCGGTTTTGAGCCTTCGCAGCGAATCCGCGAGATGCCTGCGCATCTTGTAGGCCGAGATGCCCCGCTCCTCGTTGGGCGGAGTGTTCTCATCGATCATCTGGCCGTACACCTTCGTCGCAAGCACCACCTGCTCCCGGCGCCGTGGGTCCCGCGCGAGCCACCGTCCAACGATCTCCTCACTGAGGCCGTGCGCGGCCGGCGTCCCGTAGACGTTTGCCGTGTCGAAGAAATTGATGCCCATCTCGAGCGCACTGTCCATGATTCGGAAGCACTCCGCCTCCTCGGCGATTCCGCCGAAGTGCATCGTTCCAAGACAGATGCGGCTCACCGACAGATTAGACCTGCCCATTTTCGCATAGACCATTGATAATCCCTCCAAGAGATCGTTGCGGATCCTACGTAAACATGATTTCAAGCATCTGGTGCCCCCGGATGCTCGGGACGGTGACCGCGGTTCTTCCATCCCGCTCCTCATGCGCAAGCGGCTCCCCCTGGGGTGCGGTGCGGATCTCGCGCGCGGGACGCGGCAGCCTCAAGGAGACGGACACGTTGAAAAGAGGGATTACATCCTCGATGACGTCGAACTCCTCGCCCCGCCGCTCGGGAATGTAGTGAAGGAGATGCACCACCCATCGCTTCTCGCGCTCCTGCGCGTTCACCGCGATCTGGAGGGTCGTCGGGCCGTCGTGGCGCGCGACCGGCCCGGGAACGAGGAGCGCGAGGGCGTTCAGCACGAGGAGCTTGCACCAGCGCGGCGCATTGCGGTTGTACTGGCTGAAGACGGGATGGGCGAAATAGATGGCGCGCCCCTTCTTGACGACGGCAGGATGATCGACCCGACCGGAGGAGGGAGTCTGGCGGTGAGAGCAGAAGGTTCGATAGTCGCGGTCGAAGTAGGAGGCCACCGTGTCCGCCAGGACCTCCGTTCCGGCCTCGGCACGGATGTCCATCCCCTTCATGTACATGGCAAGCTCGGTGTCGGGGAGGTCTCCGCGAATTTCCGCACCCGCGCGGAGGTACTCGGTGTGATCGCCCCGCTCGAACGGCTTGCCGAGGATTGCGGAGGCTCCCGGAGCCTTGAGCCCCTCGTCGTTCAGCCGGATCCCAAGCGGGGCGAGCGCGACCTTCGAGCCGTCGGGCGTGAGCCCGGAGAGAAACGAGGCGATCACAGAGCCGCCGGCAGTGAGGTATTCGCCGATCTTGCGCGCGAGCGCCGCATCCACCGGGATATCGTCGGGAAGAATGAGCACCTTGTAGCGGGAGAACTCGGCGGCTGAGTCGAGCACATCGAACTGATGGGCTCCCTCTTCGAGAATCCTCGTCGCCCCCTTAATCGCGGGGGGGAGATTTCCGGCGGAACCGCTCACCATGAACTCCTCCGGGGTAAGTACGCCGATCTCGGTGACCGGGACCGCCCCGGCGCACCATCGCTCCTTTTCCTCGACCTGCTCGTAGACCCGGCCTATCAGGCGGTAGACGTGCTCGTCGATCCTGCCGGTCGGATGAAGCTGATCGCCGATGAGGCACTTCGCTCCCATCGCCAGCATGCGGAAGCACTCGTACTCGAGGGCCGCAAGGTTTTTGAAGGAATGGAAGTCGCCCCAGGAGGTGTGGAATTTCCCCGTCTGGCCGAGGTAGTCGAGGCCGAGGGTGCGGCAATAGCGAACCGTGGCCGGGAAGTGGAGGTAGCCCCACTGGCCGCTTGGAAGGGTCTCGAGCTCGAAGTGGGTGTAGGCGTCGCGCACCCCGCGGTGGCGCGGTCCAACATGACCGGCGTTGTAGTAGATCGTGCACTCCTTGTTGAGCGAGCGGATGTGGGCGGTCATGTCGCGCTTGAAATCGTTGAGCGTGGCGATCCCGAAGCGCGCCCGGGCGAGCGGATCGGTCGGATCGAGCCCCGCCTGCTCCATCTTTGCCCGGCAGAAGCGGCAGGAGCAATCGACCGGAAGGACGATGTCCAGAAAGAGCCCGTCTGTGGGAAGAGTCTCCAGGATCTCCCGGACGTGCTCCTTGAGGAAATCGCGGTAAGGCGAGTTCAGACAGAGCTGGCGGTAGAAGCCTGCCTCGTAGGGCGGTGTGCCCTGCAGCCTGCCATCAGCCTCAAGCACGCGCCAATCGGGATGCTCGGTCGCCGTCAGGTGATCCCACTGGACCGTCGTGTAGATGGGGACCCGAATCCCCCGGGCGTGGCAGGCCTCGATCTGCTCGGCGAGGAGGTTTCGCTCGAGGTGGGGGTGGCGGCGCTCCGGGAAGGCCTTCGTATCGAAATAGATCCACCCGTGGTGGCAGCGCGCGAAACAGGTGATGGAGTTCACGTGCGCCCGCACGAGCGTGTCGGCAAAATCATCGGGATTGAAGTCCGAGCCTACCCCGGGGATGTGCTCACTCGTATGGAAATCGAGGTGAATCTGGCGAAAGCGAAGAGATGTTTGTCCCATAAAAATCACAGCCTCCTTTGGACGCGCGTTCAGCGCCCCCCCAAGCCGCTGAAGGTGACCCCGAGCACGATGTAGCGCTGGGCGAACAGGTAGAGCAGCAACGCCGGCACGACCGATCTGGTTGCGGCGGCCATGAGCAAATTCCACGCGGTGCCGGTGCACGACGTTGAGTGCACCCTGCGCCTTGCGGCTGCCCCGCGCGGGGTCTCAAGCGCTTACATCGGAAAGCCGCTTGATTTCCAGTACGAAAAGGGGCGACTTTCCTTCACCGTCCCGAATGTCCTAATTCACGAGCTCATCGTGATTGAGCGATAGTCGGCTCCCTGCGCAGGCACTTGAGGTCGTTGCCTTGCTCGGCCCATGCGGGCTCTCTGCACCGACTCTTGTCGCTGCGACGCTCGCGGCTCGCCCGATGCCGCTCCCGGCTACCGATCGAGCTCGAGGCGTACCTTCTCAACCTTGCGGTAATCGCGCGGATAGAAGATCGAGCCTATGAAGAACAGCACGCCGGCAAGGAAGGAGAAGAGGGGCACCACGAGCAGCGCCGCACTGAGGCCTCGGGCGTCCGAGAGCGCGCCGACGACAAGGGGGCCCATCGAGCTGCCCAGAAGATTCTGAATGACGACTGCAACGCTGTAGGAGATCGCCCACAGTCCCGGATGCACGACATCCTCGGCAACCGCCGAGGCGGACGAAACGTAGGCGACTGCAGTGAGGCCTCCCGCAAGCAGGACGATGTACTGCACCGCGCCGGTTGCTGCGGCAAAGGCGATAAACAACAGGATGGACGAAAGCACCGATGTTGTCGCGGCAAAGAGAAGGCGGGCGTTCACGCGGCGTTTCATCCATGCGTCGGCGATGATCCCGCCTAAGGGGGCCCCCACCACGGCGATAAGCAGGACCGGAGCCGCCTTCAGCGAGGCCTGGCTGATCGGCAGGTCCTGGTAGCGATGGAAATAGGTGGGAAGCCAGGTAAGGAGCGCAGTGGTGACAAAGGTATTGCCCGCAAAGCCGAAGTAGGTAAGGAGAAGAGAGGGGGTGCGGGTGAACTGCCTGACTATGTCGCGAAGGCTCATCTTGACTCGCATGGCGCCGGCTGCGCTTCTCTTCTGAAGCTCGACCGTGCGATAGTCCTTCACGGTGAAAAAGAAGAGAAGCCCGAGCACGAGGCCGGGCAGGGCCACGATGCCGAAGGCGTGCCGCCACCCCCAGTGGGTCGCAATCACTCCCCCGAGTACTATGCCGATCGCAGAGCCCAGGGGAATGGAGGCGTTCCAAAAGCCAAGCATCCGCGAGCGCTTCTGGGGGGTGTACATTGCAGAGATGAGGGCATTGCCTCCCGGCGCGTAGCCGGCCTCCCCCACGCCCACCGCGAGACGAATCGCAAAGAGTGCGCCGAATGAGCCGGCCAATGCGCACACACCCGTGGCGACGCTCCACACCATCACCATGAGCCCTACGCTCCGCCTGCGGCTCCACCGATCGATCAAGATCGAAATCGGGAAGGTGAACACCACGATCGACCAGTAGACTGCCGATACCAGGGCCCCGCTTTGCGCGTCGTTGAGCCCCATCTCGCGCTCGAGAAAGGGAAAGAGCGAGGTCACGACGAGGCGGTCGATGTAGTCGAACATGTAGAGCAGGAACAGCATCACGAAGAGATAGGTCGCGTAGCGCTTGAAGGCCGGCGAATGAGAAAGAATGGTCTCGGTGGTGGGTCTGCTCTCGTCGTCTGATGGAGATTGGCTTGCCGTTTCCATGGTGCCGCCTCGTGTGACCGCCGACAGGGCCGTGTGCGGTCAGGGGATGCCTGAGCCCTCGGGTAGATTATACCACTACCGGCCGGAGGCGCTTCCCTCGGCGGCGCACGCCGGCGAGACTCGTGCGGGCACTAGAAGGCAACCTGCGCCTCCACCCCGTACTGGAGATCGGGTCCTGGCCAGAGGCCGCCTGCCTGAATGTTGCCTCCGAAGTAGCGTCCGTACACAATGAGGTTCGCATCTTGCACGATGTTGTAGAGGTACTGGAGTGTCGGGAGAAGGGCGTTGGCCGAGAAATCGTAGATCAGGCTCGCCTGGAGGCTCATGAGATCGTTCAAGACGAGGCGGCTTGCAAAGTAAAGATAATACTCATTGAGAAAGAGGGAGCCCGCGGTCGCGATTTCGGAAACGGAGAGACTTCCGGGCACGACGGGATTCCCATTGAAGTAGCCCTCGAGCGTAAAGAAGAGTTCGTCGCCGAACGAGTAGTCCGCCCCGAGCATTCCCTCGAGCCAGCGAGCCTGCGAAGCGAGGGAGAAGTGCTCGACCGCCTCGCCGTAGACTCCGAGGAGGAGGTCGCCCTTGAAATCGGCGCCGGCCAGGATCTCGTCCCGATTGCCGCGGTACATGACGACGCCGGCAAGATCGAAGCCGGCGATGTTGGTGTAGAGCTTCAGTGCGGAGGTGAGGGTATCGGCGCTGTCGGTGACGGTGCTCACCGCCTCGAGCCCCGAGAGCTCGCCAAAGCCTGCATCGAGGCGTACTACGTCGCTCCCCGATCGGATGAAGTTGAGATCGGTGAGGGTCGGCTCCGTAAATGCGTCGATAGGCGAAAAGAGGGTGCCGACGCCGAAGTTCACGATCTCTCGTCCCATAGAGATATCGACGAGCGGGGTGTAGATGGCCAGATAGAGCTGCCGGAGATCCACCTGCACGGCGGCCCCATTGGAGGAGAGAAGCGCAAAAAGGCCAGGCTCGGCGGGCCCTACGATCTGGCTCATCGCTGCCTGGTAGGCGTCGGCATAGCCGCCGTAGGAGAGGGTCATCACGGCGCTGCCGGCCACCTTGGCAAACTGCCGGTTCGCATTCACGAAGTTGAGCGTGAATTGGGAGAAGCCGCCGGGGGCGAGGCTCGCCGGGCTTCCCTCGCGAGCGAAGCTCTGGAGCAGCGAGGCGTCAGTGAGAAGTGAACCGGAGAGCTGGAGGCCGGAGGGCTCGGCGGCGACCCGTTCAGGCGAGATGACGGCGGAAGCGGCGGCAGCCGCAGCAAGGGCGACGATGGAGAGTACGCGGCGCACCCTCCTCCTGCGACCGCCTCCCGGCAGCGCAGGCCCTCTATCGCCCGAGGTTCCGCAGGCTGAACAGCTCAGGAGTGACCGGAACATTGAAGCGAACCTCCTTCATCGCGAAAACGGTGCGGGAATCGGCTTTGAGCTCGTCGACCACCTCGCTTTTCACCGGGAAATAGCGCCCTTCGATCTTCCGTACCTCGAGGGTTCGGAAGACCTTGAGGAGCTTCCCGCTCTGCGCGTACATGTCCTGGCGAAGCGGAACGAAGCGCTCCTCATCAACCCAGATCTTCCGCTTGTCGTACTGGACGTCGCGCGCGAGGGCGGTGAGCGTGAGCACGTAGCAGGGCCGCCCGTCGACCGTGTCCGTCCCCGTGACGGCGACCGCGTACTTGCGGTACAGCGGGTCGCTGTCGAGGGCGTCCTCGTAGGAGACGTCGCTTCCCATCATCCCCTGTTTGAGCATGTTGCCGGAGATCCTCACCGTGTCCTGTTCGGAAGGAAAGTAGATCCAGAGGTTCTTGTCGATCTTGAGGTACTTGGTCCCGAAGTCCTCGGAGTTGGTGAACTCCACGAGCCCCTTCGTGACCCCCATCGCGATGACCTTCATCTCCTTGGTCCGCACGGTCCCTTGGGAGTGAATCGCGAGGGTGCCGTCGTAGGAGATGGTCGAGAAGTTGACGTTGTCGTCGACCCGCTTCAGTATTTCTTCGCCGGTAAGGGCGGAGGCGCGCCCCATCCCGCCTGCGACCGCCATGAGCAGCGGCACCGCAAGCGACGCGAGAGCGATCCGAGCGCGGGCCGCCCGGCAGCGTGCGCGCTCCTGAGCGCGGGCGCGCTTCGCCTCCTGTCCAGTTTGGCCGACGGCTTTGTATCCTGGTGCTTTCATACGCTCCTCCCTGGTGCCCGCGCTGCGCTCGCGGCCGGCTACACGCTCTTCATCGCCTCGGTCGCGCTCATGCGGGCGGCCCGCATGGACGGGATCACCGAGACCAGCCCCGCGATCGCGCTCGCGAGCAGCACGGTTCCCACCGCGAAGGAAGGGTCGAGCGTCCAGTGGACCACGTTATCGAGCGGCAAGCCGACGCTTCCGAGCGCGGCCCCAAAATCCACCCCGCGGAAATGGAGGATGACATTGATCCCGTAGCCGACCCCCGCCCCGATGAGGCTCCCAAACAGTCCAAGGAAGATCCCCTCCCAGAGGAAGAGCAGGAGCATCTCGCCCCGTGCGAGCCCCATCGACTTGAGGATGCCGATCTCCCGTTTGCGCTCGAGGACCACCATGGTCATGATGTTGGTGATGATGAAAGCCCCAAGAAAGAGAACGATCACCAGCATGTAGTTCATGACGCGCTGCTGGAAGTCCATGAGCTGCGCATAGTTCCCGATGGCGGTCCAGGGTACCACCGCGAGCTTCGGATCATGGAGAAGGACGGTGATCTCTTTGGCGACCGGAGCCGCCTCGTGGTAATCCCTGAGCATGATGAGGATCTCCTGTGTCCCTCCCCCGGTGCGCAGGAACCGTTTGGCGTCGGCGAGAGGAATCTGGAAGATGCGGTCATCAAAGCTCGTGATCCCCGATTTGAACAGCCCCACGATTTTGAACTTCGCGAGCTGCAGCGAGCCGTCGCTGGCGGTCGTGACCACCTTGAGGGTGTCGCCGACATTTTCCCCGAGGTCCGCGGCAAGACGCGATCCCACGATCGTCTCGCCCGGACCCTCGATGTAGCGACCGCCTGCTTCAATCGATTGCTGGAAATAGAGCAGGCGCCGCTCGGTCTGCGGGTCTCCTGCGATCGCAAGCGCGACCTTGTTCTTGCCCTCGTGCTCGAGGAGCACCCCGAAGGTGATGCGCTGCGCCATGAGCTCGATCTTCTGCCGCAGGGCGGGGTCGGCCATGATCTTTGCTTCGATCGCAGCCGGATCGCCCACGAGGGTGTCGACGGGCCTGAACTCGGCGCGGCTCGCGAACTCCGCCGTCGTGATGCGTATATGGCCGGTCTCGTTCTTCGTGTAGTTCTTTACGAGCGACGAGAGGTAGCCCCCCATGAGCCCCTCCATTACGACGCACAGGAGCACCGAGAGCGCAACGGAGAGGAACGCGAGGCCCGAGCGGCGCTTGTTGCGAAGAAGGTTTCGCACCGCCATCCGAATGAGGTAGACCATCAGCTTCCTCCTACACGAAATGAAGGGCCGCGGTCGCGGTCATCTTGGCGGCCCGGCGGGCGGGGATGAATGCCGCCACGAGGGATACCGCGAGGCCGAAGAGCACCGCGAAGAGGATCGCCCCCGGATTCCACTCCCCGTAGAGCCTCCCCCAGAAGGCGAATCCGGAGCCTCCGACGTTGCCCGCGATCTTGTCGAGGGGAAGGCCTACGAAGATGAGCTGGGCCTCCAGGGCGATCCCTACGACCGCTCCCATGAGGCACCCGAGCAGGCCGACGATGAGCCCCTCGAGCGTGAACATCCAGACCACCTCCCGATTTCTAAGCCCTAGCGCCTTCAAGACACCTACCTCGCGAATGCGCTCGTAGACGCTCATGAGCACGGTGTTCACGATACCCACCGCGGCGATCAGGAGGATGATGAGGATCAGGACCGCCGTCCCTGCCCGCTTCTGCTTCAGGAGCTCGAGGAAGCCCCCGTCAATCTCCGAAAAGCTCTTGGCGGTGAGTGAAGGAGAGCTCTCCCCGATCGCTTTCGCCGCGCTCTTCGCCTCGGCGACCGTGTCGGCGAGGTTCACTTGTGATTCGAGCCTGAGGTCGAGCTCGGTCGTAAGCCCCGCCAGATCGAGAAAGTCGTTCGCATCGGCATAGGTGATGAAGACCGTGCTTTGATTGAGCCCCGGGTCGGTGGTATGGAGGAGCCCGACGATCGTGAAGTCATCGGCGTTCTCCGCGCCGTAGCGGGTGGTGGTGTCGAGGAGAATCGTCTGCCCCAATTTCAGCCCGAGCTTGTCGGCGAGCTCCTTCCCGAGGATTATCTGCCGCTCCGCGGAGGCCGGCGCGGAAGGGCCGGTGGCAGAGCCCGCCGGGTAGGTGAAGTAGCGTCCGGTGAGATAGTTCTTCAAAGTGAAGACCTTGGTGTCGGTCGCCGGGTCGACGACGACCCCGACCACCGGAAGGGTGTCGCGGTAGTTGCCGACCTCGGCGAGGAACTCCGTGCGCGGCGTGACGCGACTCACACCCCGGTCGTGTGACAAGCGCCGGATAAGCGCCTGCGGATCGGCGATCCCGTTCTCGAGCGGATAGGAGGCGCGATCCTTATAGTAGGCGGAAGTGAAAACCTTCACCGAGGAGTCGCGCAGGTTGATGAGGTTGTCGACCGACACCTTGTCGATGCCGTTCATGAGGGAATCCATCCAAATGAAGACGGCGATCCCGACCATCATGGTGAGGGCGGTGATGAGGGCCCGCCTTCGGTGGCGCATGACGTTGCGCAGCGCGATGCGGATCAGGGTGTTCATGCCGCGCTCCTTCCATTGGAATGGATCAAGCCGTCACGCAGGATCACGACCCGATGGGCATGGCGCTGCACGAGGGCATCGTGGGTCGAGAAGACGAAGGTCGTCCCTCGCTGGGCGTTCATGCGTTCCATGAGCGCTACGATCTCCTCCGCAGTGTGGGAATCGAGGTTCGCAGTCGGCTCATCGGCAAGCACGACGATCGGCTCCTTGACGAGCGCCCGCGCGATGGCGACCCGCTGCTCCTGGCCGCCGGAGAGCTCGCGCGGAAAGCGGGTGTTCATCCCCGAGAGCCCCACCGCATCGATGATCTCCTCCGCTCGCCTTCTCATCTCCGCCCGGGGGAGGCGTCGCTCAATTACCATCGGAAGCTCGACGTTCTCGAGGACCGTGAGCACCGGGATGAGATTGTAGGACTGGAAGATGAAGGAAATGTTCTCTTTGCGGTAGCGCGAAAGCTCGCGCTCGCTCATCCCCCCGAGCTCGCGTCCGTCGTAGAGGACGCTCCCGCTCGTCGGGAGGTCGAGACAGCCGACGATGTTGAGCAGGGTCGTCTTGCCGCTTCCCGAGGGACCGACGACTGCAACAAGATCGCCCCGCTCGATCGTGAGGTCGATACCGCGCAACGCCTCGACGCGCTGCTCATCCTTCTGATAGCTTTTTCGCACATCCTTAAGCTGCAGGATCGCTGCCATTGGTTCCCCCCTTGAGCTTGCGGATAAGGGCCTCCATCTCCTCGAGATAGCCGCCGAGAGCCTTGCTTCCGCCGGCGGTGAGGCTTACCCGCGTGTTCGGCTTGTTCCCGACGAATCGCTTCGCGATCGTCACGTAGCCCGCCTCCTCAAGATTTCGCAGCTGGACCGAGAGGTTCCCGGCAGTGAGGCCGAGATCCCCTTTCAGCTTCGTGAAGTCGATCTCCGTCTCCTCGCTCGAGGCGAGGTAGGCGAGGATCGAAAGGCGCGTCCGCTCATGGATCACCTTGTCGAGCTGCGGCCTGCGATCCATGCCCACGCCCTACTCCCGCTCCCGTTTCCGCGAGCCCCTCGCCCACTTCAAGATCTCCGTCGCGACGACGAAGGCGAGGCAGGCCCCCCCGAAGGAGATCGCGCACCAGACTCCCCCCGGGATGCGGTTGAGAAAGAGGCTCGCCGCCCCGCTCGCGAAGAGCCAGAAGCCGAAGAAGTAGTATTCCCGCGTGCGCAGGCGCGACGACACGTCGTTGAGCATGATCCCGGCGGCGATGGCGACCGTTCCAATGACGAAGTAGGCGTGCCGGGTGATCAGAAGGTAGGCGATGGCTCCCCCGGTGACGAGGAGCATCGGCAGGAGGGCGGGTAGGAAGGACTCGCGATAGAACCCGCCGATCACCGACCACGGCATAAGCTTCAAGTCGATCCGGCTCGCCGCCTTGCGCAGCACGAGCCATTTCCAGAGCACGATGCCGATCGAAGCGAAGGCAACCAGGAGACAGAGCCCGAGCCGCAGCACGAGCGGCGCCGCGCTCACCGAGCCATAGCGATCGGCCGCTCCGACGAACAGGAGCGAGATCGTCGCAATGGCCACCCCCGTCACCAATATGTACAGCTCGAAGTTCTTCCCTTCGACCATTTCGCGGAGAATGGCGCGATTGCGCCCCACTGCGGCCTTTATCTCGGTGAGATCGCGGACGAGCTGAGCGATCTCTTCACGCTCCGCCATTGCATCCTCCCCTTGCGGCTCCGCGGGCATCAGACTCCTCGGATCACTACGCGAACGCCCACGGAAACCGAACATGCAGCAAGGTCAACTCTCAAGATGTTTATGAAATAAACTAGTTTAAGATTAGTCATGTAGCGGCAGGATGTCAAGTCGATGAAGAGCCGGCGGACGCCTGTACATGGACGTCTCACCGGATTTCGCGTCGCCGATCGCATCGAAGCTCTTCGTCAACAACGGTCTCGGTTCATCGGACGTCTTGATACGGAAGGATTACATCAAGACTCTGCCCCGCGGGAGGTCATCGCTGGGCCTTACCGGCGGAACAATGGCGCAGATGCTTTCGGGGCTGCTCCAAGCCCGCAGGGGCTGTTGTCTTGGACACCTACGTCGTGGGAATAGTTGGAGCCCTCGCATCGAGCTCGCTCACAAAGCACATGAAAAAGTGGCTGGGTAAAGGGGACGTCGCCGCTATCCTTTCTCAGTCATTATCCAACTCGAGGCGGAACAGAAAGCGCAGGAGCTCATCAGCAGGCTGGAAAAACTGCCCGGCGGCAAACGAAAGGCGGAAAAGACGATAAGCATTCTCCGCAATTTCATCGGTCTCCGGCAATACCCCAAGTACGCCCTCATGCAGCGCTTCTCTGTTTATAAGGAGGCCTCGAAGTGAGTGACTGCGGTGCTGGTGCAGGAAGGAGTCATCCGGGAGAGAGAGGATATCTATTACCTCACCTTTGAGGAGCTCCGCGCGGTCGTCGGCACCAAGCGACTGGAACGAGGCATCATCGCGAAGCGAAAAGCGGACTACGAGATCTATGGAAAATTGACTCCTCCCCGTGTGATGACTTCCGATGGGGAGATCATCACCGGTGAGTACGACTCCGGAGACATCCCCAAGGGCGCTTTGATCGGAGTCCCTGCCGGCGGTCGTGAGCGTGGAAAACGCGACCAAGGTGATTCAAGACGGTCAGAGGCTCCGAGTCAACGGGACGAAGGGATATGTGGAAATCCTCTAGCGGTTATCGCCGTTTCTCCCGCACGTGACGAGGATCGCCTCACCCGAAATCAACGATGTGAGCGGGCTGCGGGAGTGGCGCCTGAGCGCAGCCTACGGGCTTGCAGGGTCGATGGCGCTCGGGCCGCAGGCCGCCGAGAGCAAGCGAGCCATTGGGTCGACCACTGCCAGGTAGACCTCGCCCTCCGGTACAGCGGCGCGGCCGAGAAGAGCCCTCGCGCGCGAGCAGAAGCCTCGGTCGGGCCGTGCTCCGATTGACAGGGAGTCGACCGCTTCGAGACCGGTCGCGCCGAGCTGCGAGAGCTCGGTGGAGAGTCGTTGAACCTCCCGGAGAGGCTGGCTTCGCCGAAAGGCCGGAGCGAGCGCACGGTCGTTGTCCTGGAACGCGGTGAGCATGGCGCGAAGCGAGGCTTCGCCGCCGGCAGCACCGCTCGCCTGGCCGTTTTCACTACTGCCGCGATCGGCGCCGGACCCAGCCCGTTCACCCCAGTGCCCGTCCGACAAGTAGCCGTCGACGCGCGAGACAAGCTCGCGGACGACCGCGGAATCGGGGCGCGCCGCATCCACGACCCGGTCGAAGGGAGTCGCCGTCGTGTAGTGGCGGGCATGAGTGCGGCCGTAGAGGCCGAGCGGCCGAAGCGAGTCCACGAAGAGTTTGAGATGGGCGAGCTCGCCCGGCCCGGCGTCCCCTTCAAGGAGGAGGGCGAGCCGCTGCTCGTAGCCCGTTTCCTGCCGGAGACCCAGCCGGGTGAGCCGCTCGCTCTCGACGGCGAGCCGCCGATACATGTCGGAGACGCTCCTGACCGACGCCGGCGACCAGAAGCGCTCGGCGATAACGGCCGCCCTCGGCCAGATACGCTCGTCGATGGTCGTCCCATCGACGAGCTCGCCCCACATGGAGGCCTCGCCCCCTTCGACCAGGGGACCGGGGTCGCGAGCGTAGTAGGCGGCGGCCGGCTCCATGGCGTCCAGGTAGTAGCCGCGCGAGATCACACTCTGGTAGCCGGCAAGCGCCGCCTCAAAGGCCGCAAGAGGTGTGGTCCATACGTCGATGATCGTTCCTGCGGGGAGGTCCGGCATGAGGATCTCGTCCCAGCCGATCACTCGCTTCCCAAGCCCGGCAAGGATTCCCGCGACCCGCCTGCTGAAGTAGGCCTGCAGCGCCACGGTCGACGAGAGACCATGGTTGCGCATGAAGGCCATGATCGATCTATTGTTCGCCCAATCGACTCCGGTATTCTCGTCCCCGCCGATGTGGACGTAGGCGTCGGGGAAAAGCGTCGCCATCTCGGCGAAGAAGCCCGCAAGAAAGCGGTACGTCCCCTCCCGGGTGGGATCCATCACCGCGTTGAAGACTCCGAAGCGGCGCTCGACTCGGTAGGGGCCGGCGGCCGATGCCAGCTCCGGATAACCGATGAACCAGGAGGTTGTGTGGGAGGGCATGTCGAACTCCGGCACCACCCGAATCCCACGCGCATCGGCATAGGCGACAATCGCCCGGATCTCGTCCTGGGTGTAGAACTGCCCATCCGAGCCGTCCGCCGTGAGGAGCGGATAGCGCAGGCTCTGCACGCGAAAGCCCTGGTCGTCGGTCAGGTGCCAGTGCAGAACGTTGAGCTTCACCTCCTCCATCCCTTCGAGCGTGCGCTCGATTGCGGACACGGGAAGAAAGTGTCGGGCAGAGTCGATCAACAATCCGCGCCAGGGGTAGCGCGGGCTGTCGGCGATGGTCACGTAGGGAAAGGCGAGGATGCGCGCGGAAAGCGCCGACTGGCCGTCGACCGCGACCGGCGAGGCGAGCTGGGCTAGCGTAACCAGCCCGTGGAGCACCCCGAGGTCGCTCGGCGCGCTCAAGGTCGCCCCGCCTGCGCTCACTGAAAGGCGGTAGGACTCCTCCTCGCCGACGCCAAGTCGGGACCTGCGCGAGCACTGGATCGTCAGCAGCAAGGGAGGAGCGCTCCGCAGTGAGCCGGAATCTCGGTCGCCCGCGCCGGCAGATGGGAGAGTCGCCGCCAAGCGCGCGGCGAATCGGTCGACCGCCCCGGGAATCCGGCCGCCCGAATAGTCGTCGTACCGCACGGTCACCTCGGGTCGCACCGTGAGCCTTCCCGGCTGCCGCGCGACCGAGACTGGCTCCGGCATGAGCGCGAGCGGCGCCATGGCCGCAAGGCTCACCGGCAGCCGCTGGACAGTAGGCTCGGGGGCTGGCGCTTCCGGCTGAGCGGCACCGGCAGGAGCGCTCTCTTCCCCGGGCGTGGCGGCCGGGGAGGCGGAGCCCACCTCCGCGATCCCCCCGACCATGGGTGTCCTTCCTGCCTGCCCGCTTCCTGCGGGCGGGCCTACCTGGTCGCTGCCTGCTGCCGCGGCGCTTTCCGACCTCTGCGAAACGCTCGGCCCGTCGGCGACGCATGCGGCGAGGCTCAGCGCCGCAGCGGCCAGCATCAGACCGGCTCGACCGAGCCGGCTGATCGTCGGCGCGCGAACCCGACCGGGTAGGCCACCGTGGCGCCCAGGTATCTCCCGTTTGGCGGACGATTGCTGTAGCTGCGCATCGCGTCCCCTGTCAGTCCATGAGCTTGACACCATCAACGCCCTTTATCATCCAAACTTCGGAGCTCCTGTTGATACCTGCCGCCGTTGTACCACAGTCGCAATCGGCATACAATCTACAACATCTATGCCCGAGTATCCCGACGTGACGGTCTACGTCGAGGCGCTGAGGCCGCGCCTCGTGGGCGCTCGCCTAGTGAGAATGCACCTGCTTCACCCTTTTCTCCTTCGCACCACCGATCCTCCGCCGGCCGCCTTCGAGCGGTGCGCGGTCGAATCGGTACGACGGATCGGCAAACAGATCGCGATAGGCTTTCAAGGGTCGCTCTTCATGGTTATCCACCTGATGATCGCAGGGCGCCTCCGATGGGTGGACGCCCTTCCGGGGGCGGGTGCGCCGGAAAGAGGCGACGGCGCGGAGGCCAGGCCGGCCGCCGAGCGCGGCGTCAAGCTCTCTCTCCGCCTTCCGCGGCGGATCGCCCTCGCCTCCTTCGAGCTCTCGAGCGGCACTCTTCACTTCACGGAAGCCGGTACGAAGAAGCGGGCCTCCCTCCACCTCGTGCGCAGCGAGGAGAGCCTCGCCGCATTCGACCGTGGCGGCCTCGAGCTCGTGGATGCCTCGCCGGGAGAGTTTCGCGCCGCGCTCCTTCGCGAGAATCACACCCTGAAGCGCTCCCTGACCGATCCGCGCCTTTTCTCCGGAGTGGGCAACGCCTACTCGGACGAGATCCTTCACCGCGCCCGACTTTCGCCCTTCAAGCAGAGCTCGCAGCTCACCGCACAGGAGAGCGAGCGCCTCCTCGAAGCCTGCCGAGCCGTCCTTTTGGAGTGGACCGAGCGGCTGCGCCGGGAAGCGGCGGGTCAGTTCCCTTCCAAGGTCACCGCCTTCCATAAGGAGATGGCTGTCCACGGCAAGTACGGCGAGCCCTGCCCCGCCTGCGGGACGCCCATCCAGCGGATTGTCTACGCCGAAAACGAATGCAACTACTGCCCGACCTGCCAGACCGAAGGCAGGCTTCTCGCGGATCGCTCCCTCTCCCGGCTCCTGAAAGGCGATTGGCCCGCGACGATCGAGGAGCTCGAGGCGATGAGAAGGGGGCGCGGGTGACACCCGCTTGAGGCGGGGGCCGGTCGGCCTTACCCCGCGTGCGGCGCTCGGCGCAGCGCCGATGTCCCTGCGAACCTCTTCTGTGTGCGGCCGCTACTGCGTGCCGAGGAGCTGTGTCACCGTCTCGTCGTAGAGGGTGCTGTCGGCAACCCGTCGCAGGGTTGCGAGGGTGCTGTCAAATCGCGCCGAGAGAGCCACCTCCTCTTCGGACTGCGATGCGAGGTCCTGCTCGTAGAGGTAGGATACCGTGAGATAGCAAATCGTCGTGAGCTCCGCAAGCGCCTCAACGACGCTTTTCCCGTTGAGGCTGCTCGAGGATCGAATGGCCTCCCCTTCGTGCGGCAGGACGATCCCGCCGGAGCCGATGCTCGCAAGCGGATGAGGCTCGACTCCCGCCGGCGCAGGGGAGCGAGGAGCGGCAAGAAGCTCCCTCATTTGCCCTGCGATGCCAAGTAGGACGGCCTGGGCATCCTCCAAGTAGCTTATGATCGCGCCCTCGATCCGGATGCCCCCCTTCCCGTCCCGCTTGATCGAGAGATAGCGCTTGTAGGTGAGCGTGTGCAGATCGAAGGCGAGCTTCTCGACCCGCTCGCGGACGTTGCGCAGCTTCTGAAGCTCGGTCCCAAAGAGGGGCGCCGCAAATATCGCGACCCGCTTTCCGCTCGCCAGAACCACCTTCCCTGCGAGGAGGGGACTGAAGGTTGCGTCGACAAGGCGCAGGAGACGGGGCACGAAGAGCACGACGTTTTCCTTGTCGCCGCCGAACGACCATGCCTCCTCCCGGGCAAATTGACTCTCCTGGTAGAAGTCCTGCAGGCGCGCGATGTGCGGGCCGCCGCCGCTGTCGAGCGGAAGGTAGGTGCGGATTTTCTTGAGCTCGGTCCGCCGGCGGTCAAGCGTGGTCAGGGTCTCTCGCAGACCGCCGACATAGGTCTCGATCTCGGTCCGAACGTCGTCTGCGCATGCGAAATCGACATCGTTGATGAGATCGCCGATATTCGGCGCGAGAAGCTCGGGCAGGGTCAGCCACCGGCGCCATTTGATCATGTTAAGGATGAGCAGATAGTTGTACAGCGAGGGCAGCGCAAAATCGCTCATGAGGATCCGTCGCGAAAGGTCCTCCGCTCGATCGGCCAGCGCCCCCCCGCCTGACGGCTCGAGGCTTAAGACGCGCCCGAGGGTGTAGATGACCAGCTCCGTGTCCTCCGGCTGGTAGCGGAGGATGAGGAAGAGAACCTCAATTGTAGAAAGCCTATCGATGAGCCTGCGGTCTCGATAGCTCAAGACCGAAAAGTTGGTCGCTACGATCTCTTCGCAAAGCCTGCTCAGAATTACCAGCAGGTTGTACTCCCGCTTTTCCACTGTCCGCCAGCCCGCTTGAAGCGCCTGGCGGATGAGCTCGTGGAGCTCCGTCGCCGCTCGCTTCAGGCCGTCGGCGAAGCTCTGAAGGAACCTCCGGTCCGGGCGTACGGCGGGCAGAAGGAAGGTAGGGCTCACGGTGTGGGTTGTGTAGCCGAAGTGGAGGATTTTGGCATACTCCCTGAAAAGGTACCGAAAAAGGGACTCCTGCACCCGCGGCGCCTTGATGAGGAGCTTGAGCTTGGAGACCGGCATTTTCAGCGGCTCCACTACCCTCCGCGCGACATACTGGGGGCGTTCGGGAGCCTCCTCGCGCTCCGCCTCCGCGTCGAGAGCCTCGATCTCTGCAATCTTTCGCTGGATGGGGTGATTGGTCCGCAGGATGCGCCGAAGAACGGCGCGCTTGGCGGGAGAGCGCTCCTTGCGCAGGAGCCGCGCAAGGGTCAGATGAGCCTCTGCCTCCTTCTCCAGTTCACCCACAAAACGTGCCCGAGCCATGCTCTCCGTCAGATCGCCGTTCGAAGTCGTCCACCTTTGGCTTTCGGGGCGATCTGTTCCTAATTATACCCGATAGCCCCGATTGTTGACAGAGTTTTTCAGCCGCTGTGCCCAAAGGTATGGTACACTTTCGGCTGGACAATGGCAAAAAACACCCTTGCGCAAGGCATCTATGTACAAGGTACTGCTGGTTGACGACGAAGAGGTCGTCCGCGAAGGTATCGCGCATAACATTGAATGGGATCGGCATGGGTTCGCCCTGGTCGGAACGTGCGCAAACGGTCGGGATGCTGCGGATGCAATGGTTGCGCTCCGCCCCGATCTGGTGATCACCGACATCTGCATGCCCTTCGGCGACGGGCTTGCCCTCACGGAGTTCATCGCAGGTCGCTACCCGGCCACGAAAGTGATCCTCCTCACCGGATTCAACGATTTTGCCTACGCACAGCGTGCGGTGAAGCTCAATGCCTACGACTACATCCTCAAGCCGATAACCGCGAAAGAGCTCCGGGAGCTGCTCGACAAAGCCCGTGCCGTCATGGACGCCGAGCGGGCGAGGCTCGATGAGGTCGACCGAATGCGAAAACGGTTGGGAGAGAGCCTCGCCGTTTTGCGGGAACGCCTCGTCGTCCGCTTGCTCTCCGGCAGCATAAGCGGGCAGGAGCTTACCCGGGAGCTTTCCGACTGCCGGCTCCCCGCCGCAGGCCGGTGGTCGCTGGTGGCAGTCGACCTTGACGGCCCCCTGGCGGTCGCCGCCGGGCGCGGCCTCATCGCGCCTGCCGACTCGGACTCAAGATCCGACGATCTCGACGAAGGCTCGGGCGTGGATCCCGTGCCCGAGCCGTGGCCGCAGCCCGTCCTGCGGGATGAGGCGCCGCTCCCGGTCCCGGGGAGCGACTTCAAGCGCCTCGCTCTTGCGAGCCTCTGCCGCGAGCTGGTCGACCGGGCTGCCGCAGATAGCGCCTCCGGTCCCGGCGAGGGAGCCGCCGCGGCCGCCGCCGACGCTGACGGCCGCGTCCAGCTGCTGGTAACCGGCGAGACGACTGCAGACAACGAGCGCAGGGCGCTTGCGGCTGCCGCGGAGGTGCTGCATGCTACGCGCGAGCAGCTGCGCTGCAGCTCCACGGCGGGTGTGGGGAGCATCGTCGAGACTCCGGCGGCGCTCCCCGACTCCTACCGCGACGCCCTGCTCGCCCTCGATCACCGCTTTATCCTGGGATCGGACCGTGTGATATCCTGGCGCGAGGCCGCCGAGCACGTGCGGAGGATTTCGGGAGGCGAGCGCGAAGGGGAGCCGGCCGGCAGACAGATCCGGGAGGCTGAACAGCGGCTTGTCCAGTCGATTAAGGTAGGGACCGCCGCGGAGTGTCTCGCCGCAGTGGAAGCCCTTACCGATCTTTTGCGCCGCACCTTCGTCACGAGCCGCCGTGCCTACATCACCCTCCATCGCCTTTTCGCGCGCATTGCGGAGACTTGCGAGGAGCTACGCATCGACGGTGAGGACCTTCTCTCCTCGGACGGCGCCGATCCCTTCGTCGATACCTTCGCCCTCTCGACGCTCGACGAGATCGCAGTGAGGCTGAAGTCCCTCTGCACCCGCATCTCCGAGCTTCTCGGGCGAAAGCGACTCTCCTATTCCCGGATCAAGGCACAGCAGGCGCAGGAGTTCATCGCACAGCACTTCGGCGACCCGCAGCTCTCGCTCCAGTCGCTCTGCCGCGACATAGGGGTCTCCCCGAGCCACTTCAGCATGATCTTCAAAGAGGCGACGGGGAAAACCTTCACCGAATATCTCACCGCGGTGCGGCTCGAGCAGGCAATGATACTCCTGCGGACCACGGCCATGAAGGCCTACGAAATAGCCCAGGCAGTCGGCTACGCCGACCAGCACTATTTCAGCATCATATTCAAGAGGGAGACGGGGATGTCCCCCATCCAGTATCGTGAGAAGTTTATTCCGGCCGCGAGATAGTGCGCCGTACCGGGCTGCCGGCGCTCAGGAGCCCAAGAGATTTCGAAGCATCCAGGCGACTATCGCCCTTACCCTCTTCTCACTTGTCTTCATCGTCATCCTCGTCATCGAGCTCGTCTCCTACAACCTCACCGCCGAGACGGTGCGCTCGAACTCCGAGGCTTACACCCTTCAGCTGGTGAAGGAGGTCTCGTCCAGCGTCGACTCGTACGTGCGCTACATGAAGAACATCTCGTCCGTCATCCTCTATGACCAGGATGTCCAGCGCTACTTCGGAAGCGCGCCCGGGGGCCCCGCATCCTCGCCAAGGGTGGCCGCCGCCATAACCGACCTCCTTTCCTCAGTAAAGAGGGCGCGGCAGGACATCTCCCTCGTCGCCCTGTTCAGCCCCGATGGAAGGGTCATCGCCGATCGGCCCAACCTGGCCTGGAACCCCTACATCCATTTCAAGTCGCTCGAATGGTACAAGGCCGCCTTGCGAGCGCAGGGGGCTCCGGTGGTCTCGTCGTCTCACGTCCAGGACCTCATCGCGAACGAATACCGCTGGGTGATCTCGTTAAGCCGCGCCATCACGAACCCGACAACCGGCAAGACCATTGCGGTTCTCCTTGTCGACCTGAACTACCGGGTCATTCGCGACATGTGCTCGAGCATCGACCTCGGCAGCCGAGGCTACGCGTTTGTCATCGGCCGTCACGGCGATATCATCTACCACCCGCAGCAGCAGCTCATCTACAGCAATCTCAAGAAGGAGCGCATCAACGAAGTGGTGACGGCATCCGGCTCCTCCTTCCTGGCCGGAACGGGGGTCGACCGCCGGATCTACACGATCCACGTGTCGAAGGAGACCGGCTGGAGAATCGTCGGGGTGACCTACATGAGCACGCTGGTGAGCGACAAGGAGTTCATCCAGTTCTACTACCTTTTGCTGGGGGTCGCCTGCATCGCGGTGATCATTGTTCTTTCGATCCTAATCTCCTTTCGCATCTCCAAGCCGATCAAGACGCTGATCCGCTCGATGGATCAGGTCGAGCGAGGGAACTTCGAAATCAAGGTCAACATCCCGAGCTACGACGAGATCGGAAGCCTGGGGCGCAAGTTCAATATCATGGTCGCGAAGATCCGGGAGCTCATGATCCAGAATGTTCGGGAGCAGGAGCTGAAGCGCAAGTTTGAGCTCCAGGCCCTCCAGGCGCAGATCAATCCGCATTTCCTCTACAATACACTCGACTCCATCATCTGGATGGCAGAGAGCAGGCGCCACGAAGAGGTGGTCATGATGGTCTCCTCGCTCGCGAAGCTCTTCCGGCTCACGATAAGCCGGGGCGACGAGATCGTCCCCATCGAGACCGAAATAGAGCATATCACCCACTACCTCATCATCCAGAAGATGCGTTACCGGGATCGTCTCGACTTCGAGATCGATGTCCCAACGGAGCTCTTCCCCTACCAGACGGTCAAGCTTCTCCTCCAGCCCCTCGTCGAGAACTCCATCTACCACGGGATAAAGAACCGGCGCGGGCGGGGCGTCGTACGCATAGCCGCCCGCAAAGAGGAGGAGCGCATTCTGCTCCAGGTCATCGACAACGGCGTCGGCATGGCTCGCGCCCGGGTCGCGCGACTCCTCGATCCCGCTTGCCCCGACGCGAAGAGCGGCGGGGTCGGTGTGCGCAATGTCGATGAGCGGATCAAGCTCCATTTCGGCGAGGGCTTCGGGCTGACCTTCGAAAGCACCCGCTACGTCGGCACGACCGTAAACGTCTGGCTGCCGGCCATCCTGGCGGCGGTGCAGCAATGAGCCCTATCCCCGGGGGCCGCGGCAGGTTTGGCTCCCTGGTAAACGTTACCTGGCGGGCGCTCCTGCTGTGCGCCGTAGCTGCCGGCGCGATCGTCGCCTACAAGGTGCTCTCGGCTCCTGCGGTCGGTGTGAACACCCGGATCACGGTCATCTTTAAATCGACCGATCCGAGCATCGCCTTCTGGCAGATCGCCGAGGCGGGGGTGAAGGCGGCGGCCAAGGAGTTCGACGTCAAGGTTTCGGTCGTCGGTCCGAAGGAAGAGAAGGACATCGCAGGCCAGATCGCCCTGGTGGAGAGGGTGATCCGCGAGCGCCCAAACGCGGTAGTCCTTGCCGCCGACGACTACAACGCGCTCGTGCCCGTCGCCCGCCGCATTCGGCGGGCGGGGATCAAGCTCATTACCCTCGATTCGGGGCTTCCGCCCGGACTCTCCTCGAGCTTCATCGCAACCGACAACACTGCGGCGGGGCGAAAGGCCGGAGAGCTCGAGGCTCAGCTTCTTTCGCCCGGCGCGAAGGTGGCGATCCTGAGCTACGTGCGGGGGACCCTCACGGCGATCGACCGGGAGAAGGGGGTGCGGGATCTCCTGGGCGCCGACGCGGCCATTCGGATCGTCGGCACGTGGTACTGCGAGGACCTCCTGAAGGAGGCCTACGCGATTACCCGCCGGTTGCTCACCTCAGAAAGGGGGATCACGGGGATCATCGCCCTGAACGAGGTGGCCACCGAGGGGGCCGCCGAAGCGATCGCAGACCTGAAGGAGGCGGGACGGGTGCAGCTCGTCGGCTTCGACAGCTCCCCGATCGAGACTACCTACCTGGAGGCCGGGGTCATCAAGGGAATCGTGCTGCAGAAGCCCTTCAACATGGGCTACCTGGCCGTGAAGACTGCCGTGGAGCTCTTGCGCGGCGAGCGGGTGTCCCCGCGCATAGATACGGGCTCGGCCGTGGTTACCCGGCAGAACATGGAAGAGCGCGAGAATCAAAAGCTCCTCTTCCCTCTGATCGGCGGACAGTGAGCCTCGAATCAGAGAATAGTGAAAACACTGGGGAGATTTCTCTATTTCGCTCTCGGAAAGGATGCCTTACGCTTTCCCTTGAATGAAAAATCCTGTCAAGGAGGAGCGTATGCGAAAACTCACAGTGTCTGTTTTCGTCTTCGTGGCTCTCTCGATCATCGCCGTCCCCCTCGCCTTCAGCAAGGGCCAGTCGGAGAGCGCATCGAGCGCCAAGGGCTACTTCATCGGCCTGTCGACGAAGACCGTAACCAACCCCTGGGAAGCGTATTTCCAGGATTCCTTTGAATGGTACTCATCGGACATGGGGTACAAGTGGCTCGCCGAGGGCGCCAATGGAGATCCGGCGGTTCAGCTCACCCAGGCGGAAGAGATGATCAACCGCGGCATCAATGGATTGATCGTGTCGGCACAGGATGCCGAGGCCGCGGTTCCGATCGTGCAGTACGCGACCGAGCATAAGGTGCCCGTCTTCACCGCGGACGCCGATATCGACTCGCCGGACGTGAAGATGTACGTCGGCTTCTCAGGCGAGCGCGCCGGCCAGGTTCTCGGGAAGGACATTCTTGACTATCTCCAGAACAAGTACGGCTCGGCGAAGGGCACGGTGCTCGAGATGGAGGGCCCGCTTGGCGAGGCATCCGCCCAGCAGCGGAGCAAAGGGCTGCACGACATTCTCGGGCAGTACCCCGACATCAAGATCATCGAGGCGGAAGGCCAATTCCAGGAGCAACCCGGCAAGCAGGCGGCTGAGGACAAGCTGCGCGCCAATCCGAACATCGATGCAGTCTACGGCGCCAACGGCCCGATGGCGCACGGCGCGGTCGAAGCGATGAAGGATCTCGGAATGGATCCCACCAAGATCTACACCGTCACCATCGATGCGACCCCCGGAGCACTTCAGCTCACGAAGGAGGGTCTGATTCAGGTCTGCCTCGACCAGGCTGCAGGCTTCTACGTGCCTATCGCCGAGTACTACCTCGTGCAGTACCTCAAGCACGGCGAGGCGGGGCTCCCGAAGGTCGGAGACACGGTCGACTCATCGCAGCTCAACCTGAACACGGGCAAGGTGCACGCCACCATTCTGCCGTGGGCGCACAACTCCGCGTGGGCGCCTGCGAAGATCACCACCGAGTTCGGCCACCTCTGGTTCCAGACCGGCGCGGTCATCGTCACCAAGAAAAACGCAACCGATCCAGCGCTCTGGGCGAATGTGCCGCTGAACCAGAAATAACGATAATAGAAGTAAGAAAGTAGCGTATGCCGGGGGCGGCGCAGGCTGCCCTTCGGCTGCGCGTAGACTGCCGCGCACGACGCGCAGGAGCTCCACCCGGTGCGATCGCAGCCTACTGGCGGGGCGGTCGTGCTCCTTGCAGGTCAATCTCGAAGGGAGGACCAATGGAAACGTCGAAGCTCGTTCGTACATCATCATCCAAGCGCATCCAGGTCTTCGTCCTGGACAATCTCATCTGGGTGATCATGATCGTCCTCTTCGTCATCTTCTCGCTGACGATTCCGAATTTCTTCACAATCCTCAACATCCACTTCATGTTCTACGACGCCTCCGCAATCGGCATGCTCGTCTTTGCCCAGGCGCTCATCCTCGTTAGCGGGAACATGGACCTGTCGGTGGCACGCAACGCAGGGCTTACCGCGATGTTCATCGGGATGCTCGTCAAGGTGTGGGCCGTTGGGGTAATCCCGCCATGGGCCGGCATCATCCTCATGCCGCTCTTCGGGGGACTTCTCGGGGCGGTGAACGGCGTGCTCGTGGGCAAGGTGAAGATCAACCCCTTCCTGGCGACGCTCGCCACCTTCCTCATCTACGACTGGATGACCTACGTCATCAACGAGGGGGCCATAATCAATCTCGGCAAGGCGCTCGACTTCCCGGGCGGCGGCACGATCTTCGGGCTCCACTTCGCGATCGTGGTGCTCATAGGCGTGTGCGCCATACTCTACTACCTGCTCCAGCACACCCGCTTCGGATCCTACCTGCGCGCGATCGGCGGCAATCCGGAGGCGGCCGGGATGCTCGGCATCAACCTTACCTCGATGAACTTCTGGGTCTTCACGATAGCCGGCGTGCTGGGAGGAACCTCGGGCCTGCTGTACACCGGCTACCTCCGCTCGATTCCGAGCACCATCGCCTCCGGCGATGCAATCTTCCTTTCCTTCGCGGGAGCGATCATCGGAGGAGTGAGCCTCCGGGGCGGCGAGGGCTCGATCATCGGGGCGCTCGGCGGAGTGCTCCTCCTCGGGCTCATCGATACCGGCACAACCATGACCTCGGTCGCTCCGGCGCTGCGCGGGGTCATCAACGGGCTTATCCTGCTCCTCGCGATTCTCATCAACAAGTCGCGGGTCGATCTGCGTGACCGCATCCTCATGCCGCGACAGGCCCAGTAGCACAGCAGGAACGAGGGAGGAATCTACGATGGCGAAGAACCAGTCGGAGGGCAAAGGGGCGGCCAAGGAGCAGGGGGTCCCGCTCATCCGTTTCGAAAAGATAGGCAAGTACTATGGCACGGTGCACGCCCTGCGAAGCGTGAGCTTTGCGGTACACCCGGGAGAGTGCATCGGATTCATCGGCGACAACGGAGCCGGGAAGTCGACCCTTATCAAGATCGTCTCCGGGGTCACCCCGAAGTCGAGCGGGAGCATCTACTGGAAGGGCGATGAGGTCGAGATCGCCTCGGTCAAGACCGCGCGCAAGCTCGGCATAGAGACGGTCTACCAGGACCGGGCGGTTGTCGGCTCGATGAGCGTGGCCGAGAACATCTTCATGGGGCGCGAGCTCATGAAGCCCTTCCTTGGGATCTTACCGCGCCTCGACAAGAAGCGCATGCGCGAAGAGGCGGGGCGGCTCGTCGTCGACCTGAAGCTCAATATCCCTTCACCGGACCACCTTGTTCGCTTCTGCTCGGGAGGCGAGATGCAGGGGGTGGCGATCTCGCGGGCCATGCACTTCCGCGCATCGCTCGTCATCCTGGACGAACCTACAACCGCCCTTGCCGTGAGCGGCGCCCAGCAGGTCCTCAACTTCATCCGCCGGCTCAAGGAGGAGGGAATCGCCTGCATCTTCGTCACTCACAATCTTCACGATGTCTACGAAGTTGCCGATCGCTTCATCGTGATGTTCCAGGGCGAGGTCGTTGCGGACATCAAGAGGAATGACACGACGGTCGAGGGTCTCATCGACCTCCAACTCGCGCGCAAGGCAAAGGGCGCGTAGCGCGGGCTGACTGGACTCGCTGCCCTCGGGGTTGGCGGCGCCCGCTCCTTCACGTATCTTCTTGCAGTGAGGATCACCCTTCCATGAAGAAGTCGGCCGCCGCCGGTGCGAGCGCGCACCAGGGTGGTGAGGAGCGCGCCGCCGCTGCAAGCCTCTCGCTCTGTGAGGCCCGGGTCACCGAAAACATCGAGATAGCGCCGGGCGTCTATCTCCTCAAGTATCCGCGGACGCACGACTTCCTTCCGGGGCAGGTCGTCGGAATCACCGTGGACCGGCGGATTGTCCCCCGCTTCTACAGCATTGCAAGCGGCATCGACGAGCCCTTCATCGATATTCTCTATGACGTCCTCCCCGAGGGAGAGCTTACCCCGCTCCTGTCGCGCCTCGGAAGCGGCGACCTTCTCCTCGTCTCCCGCGCTACCGGGGGCTTTGTGGATACCGCCGAGCCCGGCTGGTGGATCGCCACCGGGACCGGTATCGCTCCCTTCGTCTCGATGGCCAAGTCCGGCCTTGCCAGCGCCAAACGCCTCGTCCACGGCAGCAGGGCGGTCGCCGGCTTCCACTTCCGCAAGTACTTTACCAACCTTCTCGCAGATCGCTATATTTGTTGCAGCTCGCAGGAGAGGGCGGACGGGGTCTTCGCGGGAAGGCTCACCGAATGGCTTTCGCGGCAAGCGCTACCGGCGGACCAGCGCTATCTCCTCTGCGGAAGCGCGGGGATGGTCGTGGACGTCCGGGACCTTCTCATCGGGAAGGGCGTGCCCTTCAAGCAGGTGCTTTCTGAGATCTACTTCTGACGAAAGATGAACGAGCCCCTCTTCGGCAAAACCCTCTCCGAGCTTCGCGCTCTCGTTTTGGAGCTCGACGAGCCCTCCTTTGTCGCCGCGCAGCTCGCGGACTGGCTCTACAAGAAGGGGGCGGGCGATTTCGACTCCATGCACAACCTTCCCAAGCGACTACGCGCCGCCTTGAGCGAGCGCTTCGAGATCGGCCGGCGAGAGCCCGAGCGCGTGAGCCTTTCAAGCGATGGCACGAAAAAATATCTCTATCCAACCGCTCACGCGCGATTTGTCGAGACAGCCTACATTCCCGAGGGTGAGCGCGCCACGCTCTGTGTCTCGACGCAGGTCGGCTGCAAGATGGGATGCCTCTTTTGCATGACTGGGAAGCAGGGCTTTCAAGGGCAGCTCACGTCCGGCGAGATCCTGAGCCAGTACCGGAGCCTTCCGGAGGCCGAGCGGATCACCAATATCGTCTACATGGGCATGGGCGAGCCGCTCGACAACCTTGAGGCCGTTCTTTCGAGTCTCGAGATACTCACTGCCGATTGGGGCTTTGCCCTGAGCCCCCGCCGAATCACCGTCTCGACCGTGGGGATCATTCCCGCCATGCGTACCTTCCTCGAGCGCACCGAGTGCCACCTCGCCGTGAGCCTCCATTCGCCCTTCGATGAAGAAAGGCGAAGGCTCATGCCGGTTCAGAACGTCTACCCCCTTGCAGAGGTTCTTGCTGCGCTCCGAAAGAGTCCGATTGCCCGCCGCAGGCGGATCTCCTTCGAATACATCATGTTTGACGGCCTGAACGACACCCCGCGCCACGCCAAGGAGCTCGTTCGAATTCTTTCCGGCCTGCGCTGCAGGATCAACCTTATCCGCTTTCATCCGATCCCCGGCACCCCGCTCCAAAGCTCTCCCGATGCGACCATGGTTCGCTTCGAGCAGCAGCTTAAGGGCAGCGGGATCATGACGACCATTCGCGCCTCGCGCGGCCAGGACATCATGGCCGCCTGCGGCCTCCTTTCGACCAGGGCGCTCGTCGGCGCAGGCGGAGAGGTCGACTACTGACCGCCATCCAAGGAGCGTGCCCCATGCGAAGAGCCTTCGTACGTAACGGCCGCCGTGCATTTCTCTTCGGCGGTGCCGCCCTTCTGCTCGCGCTGCTGCCCCTACGGGCGTTCGCCGAGAGCGGGTATCTGACCTCGGTCGCCTCGCTCAGGAGCGACCTCGATTCCCCCGGACTCCTAGTCCTCGACGCCCGTTCCCCGGAGGAATACGCCCTTGGCCACATCCCGGGCGCCGTCAATCTCTCGCCGCACTCCCTCGACCGCACCGTGACGCTCGCTTCGGGCGCCTCTGTGCCTTCGATGGTGAAACCCGCCTCCGAGGTCACCGCGATCTTCCAGGCGATCGGCATGGATGCCGCGAGCAAGGTCGTCGTCTACGCCGACCGCTTCGAGCCGTCAGCAACCCGTCTCTTCTGGGTGCTCGACTACTACGGCAAGCGTCGCATCTCGCTCCTTGACGGCGGGCTCGCAGCATGGGAGCGCGACGGCGGTCCTCTTTCGGACGCCGCACCCTCTCCCGGCTCGCAAGGCGATTTCGTCGCGGCTCCCGACCCGGACAAGATAGCAGACTATGGATACGTCCAGCGTCACCTCGGAAGCGAGTCGACGGAGGTCTGCGACGCCCTGTCCGGCGATTCCTTCGCGCAGGGCGCGATCCCGGGCTCGGTGAGCCTCCCGGCGGCCGGCTTCAGCGACGAGGGAACCTTGGCGGCCCGCACCGCATGGCTGGCAGAAACGATGCGCGAGCACCATCTCGCCCCCGACCGCGAGGTGATCTTCTACTGCGCTACCGGATACCTTTCCTCGATGGACTATTTCATAGCGCGCCTCCTCGCTTACCAGCGCGTGCGGCTCTACGACGGGTCGCTCGCCGACTGGAGGGCGCGCGGCGGGCGGCTTGTGCCGGACGGCGAAGGCCCAGGGACGGGCGGTGGCGGCTGAGCAGGCGGCGACCGTCCGCAACCCACCAAATGCAGGAGCTACACAATGCAGCGTGACGATTTGTTGCACAAACTGGAGAGGCATCCCGATACCTGGGATTTCATTGTCATCGGCGGCGGCGCGACCGGCCTGGGGGTCGCTATCGAGGCATCATCGCGAGGGTATGCGACGCTCCTTCTGGAGCAGAGCGATTTCGCCAAGGGAACCTCCAGTCGAAGCACGAAGCTTGTTCATGGAGGCGTGCGCTACCTCAGGCAGGGCAACCTCTCCCTGGTGCTTGAGGCGTTGAAGGAGCGCGGGCTCCTCTATCAAAACGCTCCGCATCTCGTGCGGAATCTCCCCTTCGTCGTTCCCACCTACGACTGGTGGGAAGGACCGTTCTATGGGGTCGGCCTCAAGCTGTACGACACCATGGCGGGACGACAGGGCTTTGGGCACTCTCGAAGGCTCACCCGGGAAGAGACGCGGGAGATGATCCCCACCATCGAGATGGAGGGCCTGCGCGGGGGGATAGTCTATCACGACGGCCAATTTGACGATGCCCGCCTCGCCGTCCACATGGCGTGGACGGCCGTGGAGCAGGGGGCAGTGCCGCTGAACTACATGCGGGTGAGCGGGCTTCGCAAATCAAACGGAACCGTGCGGGGGGTCACGGCAATCGAGGCGGAGAGCGGGAAGAGCTACAACATCGAGGGCAGGGTCGTTGTGAATGCGACCGGCCCCTTTAGCGATGGCGTGCGACTGATGGACGATCCGCAATCCGCGCGCATGATCCGGCCGAGCCAGGGCGTTCATATCGTGTTGAAACGATCCTTCCTGCCGGGGAGCTCCGCGGTGATGGTGCCCCACACTGCCGACGGTCGAGTTCTCTTCGCGATACCCTGGCACGACCGGGTTGTCGTTGGCACCACCGACACCATGATCGATGAGGCCTCGCTCGAGCCGACGCCTCTGCCGGAAGAGGTGGATTTCATCCTGGAGCACGCGGCGAGGTACCTGACCAAAGATCCTCAAAGATCCGACATCTTGAGCGCCTACGCCGGAGTTCGGCCGCTGGTCAGTCTCGATGGGGATCAGGGAACCGCATCCATATCGCGCGACCACACGATAAGCATTTCGCGCTCCGGTCTGGTCACCGTTGCCGGCGGCAAGTGGACGACCTACCGCCGAATGGCCGAGGATACCGTCGACCAGGCGGTCATTCTCGCGGAGCTGCCCGAGAAGGAAAGCGTCAGCCGACACCTCCACATTCACGGCTACCACGCCGAGCCCAGCAAGCTCGGCGATCTCTCGGTGTATGGCACCGATGCCGAAGCCATCCGAGGCCTCGTCGCCGAAAACCCCAGGCTCGGGGAGACTCTCCACCCGGAGATGCCGGTCCTGCGGGCCGAAGTGGTCTGGGCGGCGCGCAGCGAGATGGCGCGGACGGTGGAGGATGTCCTCGCCCGCCGGACCCGTTCCCTCCTCTTGGATGCGAAAGCAAGCGTGGCGATGGCCCCGGAGGTCGCGGAGCTTCTGGCGCGCGAGCTGGGAAGGGACCTGTCCTGGCGAACTCGCCAGGTGGAAGAATATGCAGCGCTTGCCCAGAGGTATCTGCCGCGCTGACAGGCTGCCGACAGGCTCGAAGGTGCCCGCCAAGACGGCGTTTGCACGAATCATCCTGACGCAAGAGGGCGGAGGAGACGCCTGCCGCGCCGGTTCACCCGCTGCGTCAGCGCCCTGCAAAGGCTGGCCCGCGCGCGGCCGCTCTCACCACTCGCAGCGCAAAAACAGCTCCGCCCCAGCGCAGAGGGCGACGGGGGCGGAGCTTTCAAGGTGGAAGGCTTTTCAGCCTTCGGCTACAGGGTGACGGTGGCCTGCAAGAGTGCCACGAACGCATCGGGCTCGGTAATCGAGGAGTTGAGCGGATCGGCGATGTTGCCGCCCGGATGCACGATGTACTGCAGGTCGGGGGTCACCGACCACCAGGGAGTGATCTCGATCTGGTAGGCAAGCTCGGCCACCATCTCGTAGTCGGGTATCGGCTGCGGGGTACCGCCGGCTGCGTTCTGATCCTGGATGAGATTTATCTGGCTCGAGCCGATTCCGTCATACCCGAAGGCAAGGCCTAGGACGTCATCGGGCCGAGCGGAGAAGGGTCCGGTCCACGCGAGCCCGGCCTGGGCATCGATCATGATGAGGTTGCGATCGGGCGGCGCCCACGCTCCCCGCACGAAGGCCGCCAGATTCCTGTCCTTCGACCCCTGCCAGAAGGTCTGATTGAGCGCGGCATAGATCACCTCGTTGCCCTTAAGCGACGCCCCGGTCTCGAGGTTCGGGAAGGTGAGGGTGTTGTAGAGCGCTCCGACCAGCGCATGGCCCGAGCCGAGCCCGCCGATCGTGTAGTCGAGGTCGGCCTCTCCCACGATCATGGCGCCGTTGTTGAACGTGGAGGCGATTCCGCCCGAGCTCGTGACCGGGCGGGGCGTGCCGGAGAAGATCGCCGCCTGGAGCGAGAAGGCCTTGCTCGGCGAGACGCGAACGCGCGCCCCGAGCGAATCTTCCGGGAACACCGGGCCGCCGCCGGGCATGTCGGCGCCGTCGATCTCCCGATAGGCGAAGTCGCTGTTCAGAAACACGGCTCCAACCGGGTTTTGGTCGAAGTTCTCGTCCACCCCGAATTGGCCCAGTTGAATCGAGAGGCCGTCCGCGAACAAGGATTGATGAAGGAAGGCGTCATCGAGATAGACCCCCATGGGACCCTCGGTGAAGGTCACGTCGTTGAGGTTGTAGAGGTAGTGGCTGGTCGGGCCATAGGGGCCTTGAGGAACGCCCGCACTGACCACGGCGGTGAGCCCATGGATCCCGATGAGCTTCCCGAAATTGACGCTCAGGAAGGGCGCAAGCTCGCCGGAGTAGGTGATGCCCTGCCGTGCGCCGCCCGCGATAATCCAGGTGGGTACCGCCCATTCGGTGGCGCCAAGATGCACCCCGGCATTGCCGAGGGTAGTGCGAAGGCCGAACCAATCTCCGGTCATCTGCTTTCGCGTGAGGACCGAGGAGTCCGCATGAACGAAGGCAGGTTGAATCAGCCAGGCAAGGAGAGCGAGGCCGACGAGAAGGGCTCGGCCTTTCGTGGCGCTGCTCGGCTTATGCCCCAACTCCAAGATGCCCCGTTGAGCTACCGCTTGAAACAAACCCATCATGCTACCCCCTATCCCGGTTCGCCCGAGAAGCAGGCTCTAGCGGCTTGGTCTCGGGTTGAGGAAGCGGACCGGATGCGAGGAAGCCGAAATTGCCGAGGCGCGGGGTCAATACCCTGTCCACTCCCATGCACATCCCGGCTCGAGTTGCGAAGAGGGCAAGGAAGAGGATGGCATAGATAATCGCCGTGCCCACATCGGTCGATCCCGTCGCGTAGGGGCCTCCGAAGCCCTCTGCCGTTGACCAAATGACGAGGGCAAGGATTCCTCCTCCGACGTCGACTACGTTGCTGAACAGACCGAAGATGAGCCCGATCGCTATCGCGGTCTCGGCTATGGCAACGATGATCCCGAAGGTGGAGGGGGCTCCCTTCACCAAGTCGATCCAGAAGTTCAGCCACGAAACAACCCACGACGCCTGTCCCTGCACCGCCCCGGAGAGGTAGCTGCTGAAATTGTTGAAGAAGGCCGGGTGCCACTTGAAGAACGCATCGATGCCCCAGACCAGTCCGAAAAGGATGCGGGCCACACCCAACGCGCGATGGCGCGCCGGTGCAACTACTATTGCGTGATAGGTGTCAGATCTGCCCATAAGTTTTACTCCTTCAGTATGAGTATGGACTCCGCACATTTCTTAGCTTTTTAATCTTCTTTATGAGATTACGATAACATTATCTGTCTATTCTTGTCAATTAAAATCGTCTTAATCCCAATAATATGACTCAAACACTTATATATGACTGAAACTATACCTATATGAGCGCTGAGTATCGCTGAAGGGAAAAGAAAACCGCCGCGACCCAGGGAAAGATCGCCGGAGCGAGGGCGCGGAGCGAGGTGCCCGCCCAGCAGATCGCATTTGCTCCTAATGAAACCAGTGATCGTTACATTGAGAGCTGCCGGTGCCCGCCCTACTCGCTTGACATGCTTCGGCGCTTTGCTGGCATACTGTCACCCTATCCGTCAGACATCATGGAAGCATCGCGCTACGAAGAAAAATCCAACTTCATAAAGAGGGCGGCCTCCGGCACGGTCTTCCCGATACTCGTGGCGATCAGTCTCTCGCACCTGCTCAACGACACGATGCAGTCCGTCATTCCCGCCATCTACCCGCTCATCAAGCAGTCCTTCCGACTGAACTTCGCGCAGATCGGGCTCATCACCTTCACCTTCCAGACGACGGCCTCCCTTTTCCAGCCTCTCGTGGGCACCTTGACCGATCGCCGCCCGCAGCCATTCTCGCTCGCGATCGGCATGGGCTTCTCGATGGCCGGGCTGATCCTCCTGTCGGTGGCGTCGAGCTTCGAGATGCTCTTGATCTCGGTCGGACTCGTGGGGTTGGGCTCTTCGGTATTTCATCCGGAATCCTCGCGGGTTGCCCACATGGCGGCGGGTGGGCGGCGGGGCTTCGCGCAGTCCTTTTTCCAGGTCGGCGGGAACACGGGTCAGTCGCTCGGACCGCTGCTCGCCGCGCTCGTCTTCGTCGCGAGAAGCGGCCACACCCGGGTCATCTGGTTTGCCCCCCTCGCCCTTGTCGGAATGATCATCCTTACGCGCGTCGGAATGTGGTATCGCTCGAACATCCATCGCATCGAAGGACGCGGGGGGCACGCCGAGGAAAAGATCCGCTCGCCGGTCTCAGGCAAGGTCGCCGCCTTCTCGGTGATCATTCTTCTCGTGCTCATCTTTTCGAAGTTCTTCTACCTTGCGGGCATGACGAGCTACTACACCTTCTACCTGATCAGCAAGTTCAAGGTCTCGGTGCAGGCCTCGCAGCTTCACCTCTTTCTCTTCCAGTTCGCTGTCGCCGCCGGTACCCTCATCGGGGGACCACTCGGCGACCGCTACGGGCGGAAGTACGTGATCTGGTTTTCCATCCTCGGGGTGGCGCCCTTCACGCTCGCGCTGCCCTTTGTGAACCTCTTTTGGACAAGTGTCCTGTCAGTCATCATTGGGGTCATCCTGGCCTCGGCCATGCCTGCGATCCTCGTCTACGCCCAGGAGCTCTTTCCGGGCAAGGTCGGCATGATCTCGGGTCTTTTCTTCGGATTCGCCTTTGGGATGGGAGGCATCGGCTCGGCGGTTCTCGGAGCGCTTGCCGACCGGACGAGCATCGACTATGTCTACCACGTCTGCTCGTTCCTCCCGCTTATCGGGCTACTCACCGCCTTTCTCCCCAACATCGAGCGAAGAAAGCCGCGCGCGGCGGGGTGATGGTAGAATTAAGAACCTTAAGGAAGGAGGTCCTCCATGGTCAGGCGTCCTCTCCTGGTTCTTCCCGGCTTCGTTCCCCACGCAATCGTCTTCCTCGCGAGCATGGCGGTAATGATAGTCGAGCTCGTAGCAAGCCGCCTCGTCGCGAAGTACGTCGGCAATTCGCTCTTCACCTGGACATCGGTGATCGGGATAGTGATGGGAGGGATAAGCCTCGGGAACTGGATCGGCGGCAGGCTGGCTGACCGCCACAGCCCGCGCCGCGTCATCCCCTGGGTCCTGCTCGCCGGCTCGCTCCTCACCGTGCTCATCGTCGTGCTCGACGTGGCGGTCGGAAGGATCACCGACGTCCTGGGAAGCGGAGCCATGACTTTCAGCGTCCTGCTTCGCTCGGTCGTCCTCATCACTATTCTTTTCTTTCTACCCTGCTGCGCCTACGGCTGCGTCTCACCGATCATGGCGAAGTACGCCCTGGAGGATCGCGAGCGCATCGGCTCGGCGGTCGGGGGAATCTACGCCGCGGGCTCCCTCGGGGGCATAGCCGGCACCTTCCTGACCGGCTACCTGCTCATTCCGGCTCTCGGTCTTACCGCGATCATCCTGGTTGTTGCGATAGTGCTGGTGCTGCTCGCGATTGCGATGGGAGGCAGGCGCCTCGTCTCGGGGGCCTGGCTGACCGTCCTTATCGCGGCGTTTGCACTCGCCGGAACGGGGGGGACGCCTCAGCTTCTCGCGCGAGAGCTCGCCGGGAGCGGAGGAGGCGGGCGGCTCCTTTACGTGAAGGATTCCCCCTACTCCTACATCCAGGTTTCCGATCGACAGGTGGGGGCAACCACCGAGCGCGTCCTGCGTCTCGACGCGCTCATCCACAATCGCTACGACCCCAGCCGCCCCGACACGCTCCTCTACGATTATGAGAGGATCTTTGCCGCCCTCACTCGAAGCGAGGTCGAGGAGCGGGTAAGTGCCGCCCCCTTCTCCACCCTGACGCTCGGCGGCGGAGCCTTTACCCTCCCTTCCTACCTCGAGCGCCATTACCCGCGGGCCGCGAACACGGTCGTCGAGATCGATCCCGATGTGGTCGAGGTCGCCCATCGTTACTTCGACTTGCCCCGCGACAGCCCCATCCATATTCGGATTCAAGACGCCCGAACCTACGTGGAGGCCGTGCAGGGCAGAGAGCGCTACGACATCATCTACTGCGACGCCTTCAATGCCTTCTCGGTGCCCTATCACCTCACGACGGAGGAGTTCACCCGGGAGGTGGCCGGGCTGCTTTCGCGGCGCGGTATCTTTCTCGCCGACGTTATCGACATTCTCTCTTCGGGACGCTTCCTTACCGCGTATCTGACAACCGTTCGGCCTGTCTTGCCTACCGTCGCGGTTTACATGCCGGCTGGCTCGGGCGCGGACACCCGGACTACGTTCGTCGTCGCGGCGCGCACGAGCGGCACCTTCGCCGAGACTCTTCGCGATCGAAAGGGAAGCACGGTGGCGACGCGCCTCTCGGCAGGCCAGCTTGCGGCGCTCGTGAAACGCAACGGAAGCGCCGCGCTCACCGACAATCACGCCCCCGTCGACAACCTGATGGCGCCGGTCTTCCTGGGAAGCGTGCGGTAGGGGTGGAGGCCCCCGCGGCCGGTCCTGCCACCCGCGCCGTCCCGGCTATGCGCGGACGCTGCGAAACCCGAAGTAGCCCCGCTGCTTGATCAGCTTGACCACCTCGGCCGGCACCCGCGACTCCCACGCGGGATCGCCCTTCTGGATCAGCGATAGCACGTCGCGGGGAAAGAAGCCGAGCCTGCTTGTGTCGTACCGCCGGATCGGAACGATCATCTTGTTTTCGAACAGGTGACGGTAAAGGTTTCGAAGCTGTGGGGCCACCGCAACGCTCTCCGCGGTAACCAGGCCGCCGCCGTTGGGGTCGAAGGCCGGATAGGCGAGCATCTGAACGCGCGACTTGAAGAGCCTGCCGAAGGCCTCGAGAATACCGCCCTCCAGATCGGTGTAGTATTTCTCGTCGAAGACCGAAAGAAGCGCAGGCACTCCGACGACGATGCCTATTCGGTTGGCGGTGTAGGCCTTCAGATAGACCGCGACGCTGTGGTAGTGAGCGAGGTTGCTGATGAGAACATTCGCACCGAGCGCTTCGAGGATCTCCGCGCGGGCAAGGAAGTCCTGCGGATCTATCCCTAAGTCCCCGGAGAGGTTGTGAAGCGTCATCTCCATGAGGACTACAGGCTTTGCCGAATCCCCGTCCTCGCGGGTGAATTGCTCCTCCGCGTAGGCGAGCATGTCCATGATAGTGTTTGTCACGGGGCGGAAGTTGCCGCGAAGAACCAGAACGGGCTTGCCGTAGAGAACCTCGCCGGGCTGAACCGCCTCGCCCTCGGCGGTGAACATCGCCGCTTCGGTCAGCCCGAGCTCGACGAGCTTCAGGCTCATGAGGCGGGGATCGAGGTTGCTAAAGGCCGGCCCGGCAAAGCGGATCATGTCGATCTCGATGCGCTCCCGAGTGAGATTGTCGATGAGCGAACGAATGAGCTCGTCGGGATTCTCGCGCAGATAGTAGGCCCCATAGAGCATGTTGACGCCCACGATTCCGAGAGTCTCCTGCTCGCGGGTATTCTCGGTGTCGAGCATCCGCACGTGAACGATGATGTCGTTCGGCTCGCTCCTCGGAACGGTCTGGAAGCGAACCCCCAGCCAGCCGTGCCCTTCCTCCTTGCGAGAGTAGCTCCGAGCGGCCACCGTGTCGGCGAAGGCAAAGAAGGCATTGGTCTCTCCGCGCTTCGCGTCGAGCCGCTCGAGGAGCAGCTCGTACTCATGCTCGAGCATCGCTTCGAGGCGCCGCCTGCTCACGTAGCGATCGGAGGGACCGTAGATCGCGTCGCTCACCGCCATGTCGTACGCGGAGATGGTCTTGGCGACGGTATTCGCCGCTCCGCCGACGAGAAAAAAACGTCGGGCAACCTCTTGGCCGGCGCCGATTTCTGCGATGGTGCCGTGCACCAGTTTGTCGAGATTGATCTTTCGCGCTTTGTCGTCTGTTGAGAGTCGTTTTGTTTCCATCGGTTGCTACCTTTTTACCTTTCTGAGGCGGCGTGCCCCGGAGAAGCTTCTGCGCGGCGCCGGAGCTTTCGGCGGCCGAGCCCTCTATCGACCGCAAGAATGCTTCGGAAAATCAGATCTACCGGCAGAAGTCTCTTCAGTTCCTCCGCGTCCTGCGGAGTCCACCCCTCCAAGGAATCTACGCAATCGCAGGCCGAAATGCAACTCCGGAAAGGCTTTGCGGACGTCCGCCGCGAAGCGGAAGGGCGGAGTCCACCGGGCAGGCAGCCTGCCTATTCCACCGTCGCGGTTTCGATCACGCACAGAAGGGCTAGCAGGTAGGAGAGAAGGCTTTCCGCCCCCTGGTTCAGATTGACCCCCGTCTCGTGCAGCCCGTCGTAGCAGCCATGGGTGGTGAAGTCGTAGAGGGGAAGGCTCATGTCGTTCACGCCGAGAAACCAGTTGAACGCGGCATGCTGGAGATCGAGACAGGAAGTGTCTCCGGTCGCTTGGTACTCCGAGCCCAGCATGAGCACGGTGCTGGCAGCCTCCACCGCCTGCTGGTCGAACTGCGCCTTCGTCCCTCCGCGCCGGTACCATCCGTTCGATCCCACGAAGGAGAACCACCTCCCGTTGTAGATCTTCGAGACGAGGAACTGCCCGCTCTTTCGGGCGACTTCAAGGTACTCCTCCTTGTCGAGCAGCCGCGAGGCCTCCGAGAGGGCCCTTGGCATGACCCCGTTGTCGTAGCTTAAGGTATCCTCGAACCAGATCCAGTCGTCGGCGGCGTTGGCGCGGAAGTGCGCAACGAGCGAATCCGCCGCGCGCTCCATCTCCTCGCGAAGGTCGTCCTTCTCGGGATGGATTTTGAGATAATTGGCAAGCCCCATTATCGCGTGGGCCTGCCCCCGCAGGTTCAGGTTTCGGATTATCGGCAGCGAGCGGTCAAACTTCTCGCGAGCGTAGTAGAGGTACTGAGGCAGCGGCGGCTTCGCTATGACCATCCCGAGGGCCGAGAGAGCCCGCCCGGTTTGATCCCCGCTTCGGGTATCCTCCTCCAGGAAGCGCCGGTCGAAGCCCATGAAGTTGTGGAACTCTCCGTTTTCCTTCTGAGCGTAGGTCACGAACGAGAGATAGATGTTGAAGAGGCGCAGAACCTCCTTCTCGCGGTACTGGTTGTAGTAGAGAGCCGCCGCCTCCAGGGCACGGGCGTTGTCGTCGGTACAGTAGCCGCTCGAACGGTCGGGGATGATGAACTTCGCGTGCTGGTAGATTCCGGTATCGTCCGTAAGCCGAACGAGATGGTTGATGAGCGGCTGCGGTACGTTCTTCACTGCCGCGATCTCGAAGGATTTGATCTGGATGGTCGGCTGGGCATAGTACCTGGAGAAAAGCTCCCAGTAGAGGCGCCCCGCCCTTGCCCAGGTCATGAAGCGGCCGTATTCGTATGCCTTTTCGCGCATGGAGTACACGGCGGCTCGGTCGGAAAGGAGATCGAGCAGCTCCTTCGCTATCGCCTGCGAGTCGCGGAAAGGCACCAGTCGGCCGCGTCCCTCGGCAAGCAGCTCCTCGGCGTGCCAGTACGGCGTCGAGATGATGGCCTTCCCGGCGCCGAGCGCGAAGGAGAGCGTGCCGCTGATCGCCTGCTCCCGGACCAGGTACGGGGTGAGATAGATATCCGCCGCGCTCAGGTAGAGGCGCAGCTCCTCATCGCTCACGAATCGATCGACGAAGACTACGTGCTCCTCCAGGCCGGCTTCCTTCACCAGACGCAGGAGTGACAGACGATAGGCTTCTCCTTCGTGGCGAGCCACCTCCGGATGGGTGGCGCCCACGATGACGTAGAGCACTGAGGGGTCGGCGGCGACGACCTCGGGAAGTGCCCGGATGGCGTACTCGATCCCTTTGTTCTGAGAAAGGAGCCCGAAGGTGAGGATCAGGGTTCGGTTGCCGAAGCCAAGGCTCTGCTTGTAGTAGGTCGAGTCCACGAAGCCGATGTCGGGCGCCCCGTGTGGAATGAAGACGATTTTCTCGGGCGAGACCGCGTAGCGCCCGATGAGCACGCGCTCGGAGCGGCGGCTCATCACGACTAGCCTGTCCGAGAAGTCGGCAATCGCGACGAGTTGCCGCCGCATCGCCTCGTCGGGCTCGTCGAGAATGGTGTGGAGGGTGGTCGTGATCGGCGCCGATACCTTCGCGAGAAGCAGATTGATGTAGCTGCCCGTCTCGCCTCCGAACAGCCCGTACTCGTGCTGGAGGCAGACGCTCGTTACGCCGCTGAAGTTGATGTAGTCGGCGGCGACGACGTAGTCCTGCTTCGCCTCCTGCTTTACCTTCATGGCCACCCGGTCGTCGTACACATGGGGCGAGTTCTCCATGGCGATGACGATCGGTGAGAAGTTTTTCTCCCCGGCGAGGGAGGCGTATTTGATGAGGTCGGCGGTGAAGGTGGCGATTCCGCATTTTCGGGGCAGAAAGGAGGAGATGAAGGCAACCTTTTTCGGCACCATTCCGTATCTCCCGAATGTGCAGGGGGAGCGCGACGACCTTCCCAACAGGATAGCGCTCTCCCGGCCGCATTGCAAGCCGGGTCTATCTCGGGATATTATGGAAACGCGATCCTGGCGTGCGGGATCAGGAGCAGCTTATGTCGGTAAGAGTAACACGCAAACCGGTCTTCTTCTATCCCGATCCGAAGCGGGTCATAGCGCGTCCTTTCATCCCGGGGGGAGCTGACCGTGTCGCCGAGATTGCCCGCAGGGTCATCGCCCAAGACGAGCAATCGGTAAAGGACACCATCTACCCGGTGCTCCGTGACTTCTCCAAGCGCCATCGCAACATCTCGAAGACCTTCGAGGGCCACTTTGCCTCGATTCACGATCAGCTCGTCGCACAGGGCATCGACACCAAGGGGCTGTCGCACGAGCGAAAACTGCTCATCGGCGCCTACTTTACGAGCGAGTATTCGATCGAGTCGGCGGCTTTCTTCAATCCCTCGATCGTTGCGGATCCCTACCAGGGCAACCCCCAAGACGGCGAGGAGCGGGTCATCGTGAGCTTCCGCGCTACGGGCGAGGGTCACGTCTCCTCCATCGTCTTCCGCAGCGGCGTCATCGATGAGGACAACAACCTGAGCTTCGAGCCCGCCGGGGCGCTCGTCGACGTGCCGGAGGTAGTAAAGCGCCACGTGTACGACAAGCAGACCTTCATCCAGAAGTGCCGCGAGACCAAAGTCTACGCGGATGTGCTCGACCTGGTAATGGACAAGCTTGGCAACTCCTTCATCTACGGCGAGCTCCAGGCTGCGATCGCCGACGCCCTTCAAGACAAGAACCTGTCGGACACCAAAAGGGAAAAGATCAAGACCATCAACTGGGTCGCCAGCTCACATTATGAGATGACCTTCTCCCTGGACACTGCAATCTCGGAGCGGGTCATCTTTCCCATATCCTATGCGGAGAGCAACGGGATCGAGGACGCGCGCTTCGTTCGGTTCATCGACCATTCTAGCGATGCTACCTACTACGCGACCTACACCGCCTACAACGGTTATGCTATTCTTCCAAAGCTCCTCGAAACCAAGGACTTCTATCACTTCAAGGTGCTCCCCATCCACGGTGAAAAGGTTCAGAACAAGGGAATGGCCCTCTTTCCGCGCAAGATCAACGGGAAGTACGTGATGATCTCGCGCCACGATGGGGTAAACATGTACATCAATTTCTCCGACACGATCCACATCTGGAATGAGACGGCTCGCCTTGCGGGCCCAGAATCTCCGTGGGAGTACGTGCAGATCGGCAACTGCGGCTCGCCCATCGAAACCAAAGAGGGGTGGCTGCTCATCATCCACGGGGTTGGTCCCATGCGGCAGTACGCCCTTGGGGCGGCCCTTCTCGATCTCGAAGACCCCACCAAGGTGATCGGCCATCTGAAGGAGCCGCTCCTTACGGCGAACGAAAAGGAGCGCGAGGGCTATGTGCCGAACGTCGTGTATTCCTGCGGTTCGATCGTGCATAACGGCGAGCTTATTATCCCCTATGGCATCTCCGACTCGGCGACCACCTTCGCAAGCGTCTCGGTTTCCGAGCTGCTTTCCGAGCTCTTGGAGCGCAAAAAGTAAGGAATCCTCCGTAAAATGTACGACGATCACTTCGGCAACAACACTCAAGAAGCCTTCAAGCGGCGCTTAGGAACCATCACCTGGATCATCGTAGTGGTGATGCTCTTCTACGTCGGCCACCTTTTCGATCTCCAGGTCATTCGCGGCTCCTATTACCGGCGCCAATCCTACGACATCGCGCGGCGGGCAATCCCCATACCGGCACGGCGGGGGATGATCTTCGACCGCAATTACGACGTGCCCCTCGCTACCAATCGACCCTCCTTCGCTATCGACCTCGTTCCCGGGGAGGTGAAGGGGGTGACCCTTCCCACAATACTCGGACGGCTCGCCTCGGTCCTTCAGATACCGGCTGCAACCCTACAGGCGAAGCTTCCATCGAGGATTCTCGATCCCTATGCGCCGATCGAGATGGACGGCGGGCTCTCCTATGACACCATCGCCTACATCGCGGAGCACCTCGAACGCTTCCCGGGGGTGACCTGGCATGCTAAGCCGACCCGGTTCTACCAAATCACCTGCTCCATCTCCCACATCGTCGGCTATGTCGGAGACATCACCCCGGACGAGCTGCAGGTTCTCTACAACAAAGGCTACTCGGCGGACTCGATAATCGGAAAGGACGGCGTGGAGAAGGTCTACGACAGCATCCTGCGCGGGAAGGATGGCGAGCGCTACCAGGTCGTCGACGTGAGCGGAAGAAGAATCGCCGGCCGCGACACCGCCATATCCCCGCCGGTGGACGGCGACAACATCGTCCTCACCGTCGACCGCCACATACAGAAGCTCGCACAGGATGCCCTCGGAAAGCGCACGGGCGCCGTAGTCGTTCTCCGGCCGGCGACCGGAGCGATCCTCGCACTCGCCTCCTACCCCTCGTACAATGCGAATCAGTTCTACACCAAGGAGGGACGCCAGGATCTCGACAAGGATTTCACCGACCCCAAGTTCCCCTTCCTCGATCGGGGGATCCAGGTGGCCTACGCCCCAGCTTCGACCTTCAAGATCGTGATGATAACCGCAGACATCGCGACCAACGCGCTCCCCCCGACTCGGACTCTCGACATCCAACCGACCCTCACCCTCGGAGGCCGGGTCTGGCACAATTGGGAGCCCGTGCACTTCCCTGCGATGGATCTCGAGGAAGGCTTCGCTCAGTCCAACGACGTCTACTTCTGGATCCTCGGCGGAAAGTACCTCGGCATCGATCGGATCGACGACTATGCGGCTCGGTTCGGTTTCGGACAAAAAACCGGCGTCGACCTGCCCGGAGAGGTCGCAGGGCTGCTTCCCACCCCCGAATGGAAACAGGACACCCTCGGCAGGCCTTGGGTCGGCGGCGATACGTTGAACATGTCTATCGGCCAGAGCTACCTCCTCGAGACCCCCCTCCAGATGGCCGACGAGGTAGCGATGGTGGTGAATAAGGGAGTCATCTACAGGCCGCACGTCCTAAAAGAGGTGCGAGATCCGGTCACCGGCGCAATCATCAAGCGCTACCATCGACAGGTGCTGCGCATATCCGGGATACGCCCCTCTGTCTTCGATCAGGTTCAGGCTGACATGCGCAACGAGATCAAGAATGGCACGGCGAACGTCGTCATTACGACCAAGGCGGTGAAGATTGCCGCCAAGACCGGAACCGGCCAGGTGGGCGATCCGGATCACTACACCTCGTGGTTTGCATCGTTCGGCCCCTACGGCGATCCCAACCCCATGGATCAGGTAGTCGTCGTGGTCCTGGTCGACGCGCAGAATCCGTGGCAGTGGTGGGCGCCCAAGGCGGCTTGCATCGTTTACCAGGGGATTTTCGCCCACCAGGACTACCAGCAGGCCCTCGCCGCCTTAAGCCCGGTCTGGTGGCTCAATTCATCCGTCGTGGGTAATTTCGACAGGTAGGCCCGCGGACCGCACCGCGCGGGTCAGTTCGCGATCTTCGCACCATCCCGGCTGTCTCGTTTTCCCGTTGCAATATGCAACCGGAGGGGTGATAATCGACCCAAGTCGACGACCAGATTGGTAGGAATGATCGGATGGCTTCAAGGGTTTCCCGGTACGCGTTGCGGATCGTGGGGCTTGCCGTGACGGCATTCGCGCTTGCTCAGTGCGCCCTCTTCGCTTCGATCTTTGGACCTTCAAAATGGGACGTCCTGTCGGCTCTTGCCGCCTTTGAGGATGGGGTGGAGGCGGCGGACTCCGGCACCTCCGTGGCGACTTCAACCTCGGTGACCTGGGCCAACTCCGACGGATCTGCGGCATTCGAATACTCGATACCGACCGGCAGCCCGCCGAGCTTCCCGGGCCAGTATACCTTCAAGGGGTATCGGAGCTCACGGAGCGCCTACGTGCTCGACGGTACCCTGGCCATCGCCCTCAACAATCCCTACTACGGAAGCGTAGGCGGAATCTACAAAGTCGCCGATCTAGCGATCACCGGGACCCTCTCCCTTTCCGGGGGCGACCTCTCGAGCCTCGATTTCAATATCAGCTCGTCGCTCTATGGGTCCACCTCCGGGGGGTCCACGCATTTCAGCGCCTCGAATTACGGCGGAACCCTCTCCGCGAATGGAAACTCGTTCGACGTCGCCCGACTCTACGAGTGATGGAATCGGGGTCAGGGATGGCCCGACTCATTCTCCAAAGTACAGCACTCGCCCCTGCTCCACGCACTCCGCTGCATAGAGGTACATCGCCGCCGACCACGTCTGCCAGTCCTGGCCGCGCGGCGTGCCGTCCTGAGCCTTGATCCACTCGTTGAAGCCCCAGCCCGCGGCCGCCTGGTGCTCGTCGCCTGTCGCGCCCCGAACCAGGTCATGGCCCGCCGCGAGCCGATTGAGCTCGGTGAGGGCGGCAAGCCTCCGCTCGGCAATCTGCGGGAATCCGGCCGCAAGTGCGGCCACCACGTAGAGTCCGGCGGCGAAGGGCCAAATCCCCCCGTTGTGATACTCCCCCGGCCGATTGTATTTCTCGTACCGCGGCCGCCAATCGGCGTCGCCGGGTTGAATGAAAGGGAAGAAGCAGGGGGGCAGATCCACCGCGAGGTCCCCCCGCGTGCGCAGCCCCTCGCACTCCCGCTCGATCCACTGGATGAGCTCGCGGGAGCGAGCCATATCCGCGAGACCCCCAATCACCGCCAGGGAATTCCCGACCAGATCAAAGCGATCGCTTGAGTAGATCTTGTAGGACCAAAGAGCAAAGTGCGGACCGCTCCCAGCCCGCAGTCCCTCGTGGACGTGCCGGACCTGCGACTCGCCCTCGGTCCTCGGCAGGTTGGCGAGATCGGCAAGGCGAGCGGCCTCCTTACCCTTGCCGAAGAGGCGGAGGTAAGCGTGCACGATCGCGTTCACATAGAGGCCGTATCCGAGGACCCACTGCTCGTCGCGCCAATCGCTCGTCGGCAGCTGAGCTACGAGCCCGTCGTCGCCGGGGCTCTGATAAGCCATCCAGGTGAGGGAGCGCTCAACTGCCCCCGCGAGAAAGCCCTCCTCGCCGCTGACCTTCCGAAAGAGGGCGACCGCAAGCAGGAACAGGGGAGTGGTGTCGCTCGCCCCCCGATCGAGGGGGTCGTGGACAAGGGAGGGGATGTGACCGCGGCCGGTCTGGTTCTGCGCACAGCGCTCAAGCACCCGGCGCAGCGCCTTCCCCAGCTCAGGGTCGCCGCTGGCCAGGATCCCCAGGGATGAGAGCATGAGGTCGCGGGTGTAGGGCTCGGGGTAGCCCCACCCCGCCGTGCGCGGCAGACCTTCATAGGGGCCCTCGACATTGTGGAGGAGAACCGCGCGGGCGGCCTCCTTGGCCGCGTGGACTTCTCGCGCAAGCGCGCTGTTCATCGTGCATCCTCCCTCCCGGCGCTTTCGGGCCGTATTCCCGCGCTACTCGACGCCGAGCCGCCTCTTCAAAATCTCTACAAACGACCTTGCCACCACACGGTAGTCGAAGAGGCGCACCGCGCGCTCGCGCCCGGCTGCGCCCATGCGTGCGCGCAGCCCGGGGTCGGTCATCAGCCGTCGCAACCCCTCGGCGACGTCGGGAATGCTCGCCCGGTAGTCCGCAATCCTCGGCGGATTGAAGACGACTTTGTGGCCCGGCTCGAAGCCCTCATCGATCCCGAGGACGGTCTCGTGGATGCGATTTTCGACCCCGACCTCGGCGAGGTAGCCGCTTTCCCCGTGGACTATCGTGTCGAGAAAGGCCATCGCCTTGGTCCCGAGCACCGGCCTTCCGCTTGCGCCAGCCTCTACGTGCGGCATGCCGAATCCCTCCAGGCGCGAGGGAGCGGCGTAGATATCGCAGGCCGCCAAGAGGTAGGGCATGAAAGTACGCGAGACGACGTTTGTCGCATAGATGACCCGCTTGTCGATTCCGAGATTAGCGGCGAGCTGAAGGTCGAGAAGGTTCTGGGCGAAGGTGCGCGGCTGCGGCCATACCTTGCAGACGTAGCGCCAGGGTGGAACCGCGTCACGGAGCAGGGCGAGGGCCTGCATCACCTCCTGCGCCCCCTTGGACGCGCCGTCGCCTCCAACCGTGAGGAGGAAAAGCTCGTCCGGTCCGACGCCGAACACCTCCCGGACCGCCTTCACCTGAGGATCGTCGAAGGGCCGGGGGACGAAGGCGCTGGTGTCGCACCCCACCGGGAGGACCTCGATGTTGTCCGACCGAACCCCGTCACGGATGTAGACCTCCTTCACCCAGTTCGAGGTGACGAGAATGAGGGGAAGCTCGTTCAAGACCTCGCGGTAGTTCGCGATGTAGCCGTCTGCGACGAGCCAGGGGACAGCCGGTATCCCAAGGTTGTGGGGATGGAGCACGATGTGCGGAGTATGACCCCAATAACCGATCCCCACGGTCAGGTCGGGCCGGTACCATCGGTAGTACCATTCCTTCTCTTGGGGCGACTCGAAGTGGACGGGCTGCACCTCCACGCCGAGCTCCTTCAGGCCGCGGTAGAGGAGGTCCCCCTGCGTCGCGAGCCCTCCCGGGGAGGGCGGATACTCGTAGAGTAGGAGCAGCTTCACGCCACATCCCCTTCGACGTCGAAGGCTAAAGCGGCGGTCGTCGCGTCTTCGAAGCGCCAGAATGCCTCGGTGGCGGGGGTCGTTCGGGCCTCCCAGCTGTCCGGCGAGAAGCCATAGAGCGTTGTCATGATCTCAAGCTTGCGGCGCCAAATCTCCTCGGGAAGGAGCACCTGCAGGGGAGCGACGGAAATGGCATGGGGGTAGCGGCGGCGCTGTTCATCTTCGTAGGCAAAGAGCCAGAGCTCCCCGGCCGTGATGCGGCCGCTTCGAAGAAGCGCAAGGACGGCGCGGCTTGCCTCTTCGTGGCGCCGGTGTCGCGTGTACTCGCCGTGGGGACTGTGGGTGATGAGGAGGTCGAAGGCGGGCGAGCTGCCGGAGGCTCCAGGGGCGGGGGTTCCCGGGTATCCGGGGCCGACGTGCGGCGCAGCAGCACCCTTCATCAGCTCCAGGGTGGCCTTGGCTACCTCGGCGATTGGCAGCGGCAGCTGCTCGGGCCCGTCGTCGAGATCGGCCATGCGGCTAGCGGTCGCTCCAAGCGCGCGAGCAACCCGCTCGAACCGCGGCGCGCGGTCGGGATCGCTCGCGCGACAGAGCGAGAAGAGGGAGCATCGCCATTCGGGATGGAGGAGAAGGGCTCCCCCTGCCCAGAGAATCTCGTCGTCGGGATGGGCGACAATGACGGCGACGGTAGGTCCACTTGTCGGCGACATAGGCCAAACCACGCCCAGCGAGCCTCTTCCACGAGAGCGCGGCCGTTCGTGCGCCTCCATGATATCACGCCCTGCGCTCCGTGTTGACTGCTGAATTCCACCCTCCTATAATCGACCCGAATTTGAAACCTTCTTCACGGAGCGAGGAAACCAATGAAATATCGCAGGCTTGGCTCAAGCGGACTCATTGTGAGCGCCCTTTCCTTGGGAACAATGCAGTTCGGCGGGAAGGGCCTCGGCGAGCTGGGGCAGAAAGAGACCGACTCCATGGTTCGGTTCGCCCTCGATCATGGAATCAACTTCATCGATACGGCCGACATCTACGCACGAGGCGAGAGCGAGCGGCTGCTCGGAAACGCCCTTAAGGGCATCAGAAAGGAGGTGGTGGTTGCAACGAAGGTACGCCTCCCGATGAGCGATACCAACTTCAACAATGCCGGCACCACGCGGGTCAACATCATGCGGGAGATCGACGAGAGCCTGCGTCGGCTCCAGACCGACTACGTCGATCTCTACCAGGTCCACAGCTGGGACAGCTACACCCCGATCGAAGAGACCCTCAGGTCGCTCGACGACTTGGTTCGCACGGGCAAGGTCCGCTACATCGGCCTTTCGAACTACCTGGCGTGGCAGGCGGCGCTCGCCCTCGGGATTCAAGAGCGCGAGCGCCTCGCGAAGTATGTCACCGCCCAGATGTACTACAGCCTCGTCGGGCGCGACCTCGAGCACGACTGGCTTTCCTTTGCCGAGTACACGGGAATGGGCATTCTCGTCTGGAGCCCCCTCGCAGGCGGGTTCTTGAGCGGCAAGTACGATCGCAACAACCCGGCTCCTGCCGGCTCTCGCTTTGCCGAGTCGGGCCGTTTCGTGCCCTTCGATCGCGAGTGGGGCTACAAGGTGATAGACCGGGTGAAAGAGGTCGCAAAGCGGCACGGCGCGACCCCCGCGCAGGTCTCGCTTGCCTGGCTCCTCGCCCGGCCGATGATCTCCAGCGTTATCATCGCCGCGCGCACCAACGAGCGCCTCGAAGAGAACATCCGTTCCGCCGAGCTCGCGCTTGCGGAGGAGGATTTCGCGCTGCTCGATGAGGTCACCAACCCAGGCGAGCCTTATCCCAAGTGGATGGTCTACCAGCACGACCAGGCCGAGGATGTGCGCGCCCGCATTCTCGAGCCGGAGCGCTTCGCCTCTCGAAAGCCGCGAGACTACCGCGGCGGGAATTGGTGACCTAGAACCACGCCCTCATTCCGAAACCTGCCCCCCAGCCGCCGCGCCAGCCCTCCGGCGGCAAGAACAGGGGCTCCGGACGGAAGATGATCTTCCCTTCGCTCACCCGCTCGCGCGCAAGGCTTCCTGCATTCTTCGCCGCAGCCGCCCGGAGGATATGATCCACGATCGAGCCGCCGACCACCATTGCAATCGAGGGCAGATAGTCGACGAAGCTGTGGCTTTCGAACGAGGTCTTCACGGTGGCGTAGGGGGCGGTGAACCAGTTGAGCTGGTCGAGATGAAGATCTGAGGGAAGCAGAAAGTACGCGCCGAGAGCCGTCCCCGCGATGACCGCGATATTCCCGGAGAGAAAGAGAGCGCCGGCGCCGGGAGCCCCGTTCATAAACTGTCCCGCCCCTGGAACAAAGTAGGAGGCGATCTCTGAGCGCTTAACGTAGGCGTACTGTTGCCGGGCAACCGAAAGCTGCCCGAGAATGTGCTCGAGCTGCCCGAGCTTCACGTCGGCGAGGCTCCGGTCGCTCATCTGCGCGAGCGCCTTCGCATAGGCCTCGGAAAGGATCGCCCTGTCCGGGTCAGAATGGCGCCACCCCGGCGCTCCGCCGACCGGCTGCGCCGCCGCCGAAAAGGTTCCGCCAAGAAGCAGCCCGATCCCCAAGAGAATCACAATCGCGCTTTTTCTAGGAGTCTTCATTGCTAATTCGCTGACCTCCATCACTGGTTTCTCGGAAGAGGATACCCAAGGAAGGGAGGCGAAGCAAGAAAATCCGGGCGTGCCGAAAGGCTTGCAAGGATCGATCTGCCCTGGCATCATCCTACCGTTGGTTTGCAGGAGGTTCGACCATGGAAGCGGCCGAAAGATCACAGGAAGCACCCCAGCAGGCGCCCGGAGAAAACACCGAGCGGCTCGCACCCCTTGTCCGGACCTTGAGCCGGGGGATCTACTTCTGGAGAGACGAGGCTCGCGGTCCCGGTCGCCTTCAGGGACTCATGGCCCATCACCACGTGCAGCGTATGTTCGATACCATCGCCGGGACCTACGACCTGCAGAACCGATTTCTTGCCGCGCGGGTCGACAATCACTGGCGGAACATCTTCGTTCGCTATCTCCGTCTCAAACCCGGCGCCGTGCTTGGGGACCTCGCGGTGGGTACAGCCGAGATATCCATCAAGGCGTGCATGCGCTATCCGGGGATTCGGGTGGTCGGCGTCGATTTTTCGGAGGGCATGCTCCGGATGGCACGCCGCAAGATCAAGGCCCGCGGCCTCTCATCCCGCATCGAGCTCCACACCGGCGACCTGCGAGAGCTACCGATCGCCGACGAGAGCTTCGACGCCGTCACCATCTCCTTCGGGATCCGAAACATCAAGGAGCGGCAGCGCGTCCTGCGGGAGTGCTTTCGCGTCATGAAGCCCGGCGGACGCCTTCAGATCATGGAGCCGAGCTTCCCGAGCGCGCCGGTGGTGAGGGAAATCTACCGCTACTACTTCGACCATGTCATGCCCCTCTTCGGCAACTGGCTGTCGGGGACAGACTACGCCTACAGCTACCTGGCGGAAACGGTCTACGTCTTTCCTTCAGACGAGGAATTCCTTCGAGAGATCTCCGCCGCAGGCTTCGCGCGGACAAGCTTCGTCGCGCTCACGTACGGTGTGGCGAAGATCTACCGCGGACAAAAGCCAGGCAGGAGGAAGTAGTCGCGTCGGCCCGCCGGCGAACAGCCCGCCTGCGAAATAACCCCTGAGCTCAGCGCGAAACCCGCGCCGTCCTTGTGCGCTCGGGCGACGGGCGCTACAGCAGCTCCTTGAATCGGGTCTCGAGGGGCAGGCTCGAGCGTATGAGGAGCGCGAGCGCATCCTTGCGGCTCCCCCGTGCAATCATGGAAACCAGTCGCCTGAAGTCAGACTTGTTCTCGATGTAGCGCATGACCGGGAACTTGCGCTTGAGCGCCCCGAAGCCGCCTGCGATGTCGAGCTTGAAGCTCGGAAGGCGCGAGCTGCCGCGGATCCCGCTCTCGAGCGATTTGAGGTGCCGGTACTCCTCGTCGAGCTCCTCGCACAGCCCCTTGCCCGCGAGCCTGCGGGTGACGTCAGCCTCGACCAGCTCCTGAAGGCGCTCCAGGTTGGTCCCCGAGTTGTACTCGACGGGGAGCTCCACGGGAACGAGCAGCTCGCCACCGGTCGTGTATTGCGAAATGCTGTCGGTGTAGAAGTCCTGGGTCATGATGATCGGTGTCGAGCGGGGAACGAAGCGCAGCTGCTTGTACTCGCGGACCAGACGCTCGACACGGTCGATCTCGCGCTGAAGGTAGGGGTCGCCGGGGCTCGCCTGAAGGTCGGCCTCAAGATCGGGAAGCAGCTCGCTTTCATAGTAGTGGATCGCTTGAGAAAGAGGCATCTTGATCTTCTGCGCGGAGTAGATTTCCTGCTCGCCTTCCTCGATCCCGTAGGGCGGCTCGCCCTGATCCTCGGCGGCAAGCACCGGGAAGAACACATTGAGGAGGCTCCGCAGCACCCGCGGCAGCCGCTCGGTGTGGAAAACCGGGGCATAGGTGTCGTCGGGCCTGACGAACTTGGCAATCGCCGCGGTGATGGTCTCGGCCACAAAGCTCGCTTGCCGCCCATCCTCGACCTGTGCATCGAAGAACGCGCCGCCTCCCTGGAGAAGGAGCTGCTTGAAGAGCTCCCGCGCCTCGGCGTAGCCCTCGGCCTCGAGGATGAGCTCTTTCTGATCGAGGGAGACATTGGTGGTGGCGAGCTCCTCGAGCAATTGAACGCCTGACACGGCTTCGCGCCGCGCAACCACCCCCATCTCCTCGACCGTCGCCTGATCTCGCGATGAGGCAATCAGGTCGATAAGCCGGATGGCGATGGTAAGCCGGGTGTTGATGAGCTCGAGGGTAAGGTCGATGTCGGCGAGGCCTGCGTAGTCGGCGGACAGGGAGCGTACCTGTTGGTCCAGGTAGGCCTCCTTCTCCTGGAGGTCACGAATCGACGACCGCCAGCGACCTTCGAGCGCGTTCATGATCTGCCCTCACCATGCACCGTTATTCTACCAGAGCGGCGAGAGATCTTCCAGGGCAGGCGCGAGAGACCCCTTTTCGCCTCCGGCCGTAAGCCGCTGAGATCGGGCCGCGCTCAGCCGGCGCGGCACCGATAGTGACTAACCCACGACTTTTCTTTAAAATCGCGAGCGTAGGTGAGGAGGGGCTTCTCGAATCCATCTCTCGAGGAGTGCTTTGGATGAGTAGCGGCGCATCGAACGATATTGGAGAATATGTTCAACTCTCTTTTTTCGCCGAGATCGGAAAGGCCATAACCTCTGCGACTTCGATCAACGAGACCCACACAGTGGTGATGGAGCAGATCGGAAATGTTTTCGCTCCGCTGAACTGGTCGCTCCTTCTCAAGAACCCCAAGACCGGCGAGCTCTCCTTCAAGCTCGCAATTGGCAGCGGGGTCGACAAAATCCTCGGCATGACCATCCCCAAGGGACGAGGGATCGCCGGATGGATCGCGGAAACCGGCCAGGCCATCATCATCAAGGATGTCACCAACGACAAGCGCTTCGACGACACCATGGATCAGCTCCTCGGTTTCAGAACCGAATCGATAATCGGAGTGCCTCTGAAGACGAAAGATCGGGTCTTTGGGGTGATCGAGCTTATCAACAAGCTGAACGGCGGCACCTTCACCGCACTCGAGCTGAAGACCCTCATCACCATCGCCGACTTCGCTGCAATCGCCATCGAGAAGGCCTACTACCTCCAGGCCCTGAAGCGAATCGCGCTTATCGATCATCTTACGGGCGTTCACAACAGGCGCAGCATGATGCGCTTCCTCGACCGCGAGATCGACCGCTGCAACCGCCTGAGCTCAGTCCTCTCGGTTCTCATGGTCGACATCGACAAGTTCAAGGAGATAAACGACAACTTCGGCCACGTCGCCGGCGACACAGTCCTGCGCGACCTCGCCCGCATCCTCCAGGAAAACCTGCGCAAGATCGACATCATCTGCCGCTACGGAGGCGACGAGTTTGTGGTGCTGATGCCCGACACAGGCGGACCACAGGTCGAGGAGATTCGCCAGCGGATCGTCGCGGCGGTGCGCGCAAAGGGCGAGCGGGCTGCCGTCCGCTATGAGGTGAGCATCGGGGCCTACAGCGGTCGCCCTTCAAGCGTTTCGGAGATCTTCAAGTCCGCGGACCTCGATATGTACCGCGACAAGAACGCCAAGATCGACCAGGACATCGACAATCTCTCCCAAAACATCAGCGACTTCATCGACGACGAAGAGGCCGACGAAGGGCAGTGAGCTCCACGGACAACGTCGCCGGCCGCACGGCGTCTCCGCTCCCGCTGCGCGCGGCGCCGGCCCGTGACCTCGCGCGGAAGCCCTGCACCCGGTATTTACCTCCCTGCCTGTTTGCGGTAGAGTGCAACGCGGTGGTTTGGCAGGAGCCCCGATGCGCGGCGAGGGTCGCATCTCCCCGGCGTGCGGCCGACCATCAGGGTTGCCGCATACGTCTGCCGACGCGGAGAGTTTGCCGTGATAGATCTGCGAGAAAAGGTCGTGTGGATCACCGGAGCCTCGTCGGGGATTGGCGAGGCGCTCGCGTATGCGCTTGCGGCCCGCGGCGCTCGTCTCATCCTCTCGGCCCGTCGCGCGGAGCGCCTCACCGAGGTTGCCCGGCGATGCAGGGACCGCGGTGCTAGCGCCGACATCCACCCTCTGGATCTGACCGATCGCGACTCCCTCGCAGCCACGGTCCGCGAGGCACTGACGGCCTACCGCACCATCGACATCCTCATCAACAATGCAGGGGTGAGCCAGCGCTCCGAGGCGATCGACACCGACCTCGAGGTCGTGCGCACCATCATGGAGACGAACTTCTTCGGCCCGATTGCGCTCACAACCGAGGTGGCCCGCTTCATGCGCAAGCGAAAGAGCGGCTTGATCGTCGTTATCTCCAGCTTCGTTGGGAAGGTCGGCACCCCCCTGCGCTCCGGCTACGCAGCCTCGAAGCACGCCCTCCACGGCTACTTCGACTCCCTGCGAGTGGAGCTCGCGGGGCACAACGTCGGAGTCCTTTTAGTAGTGCCGGGGTTCATCCGCACCGAGATCTCTCTAGCGGCTCTCGAAGGGGACGGAAAGCAACATGGCGTGATGGATCCGGGCCAGATGAAAGGAATGAGCGCCGAAGCGGCAGCCGAGAAGATTCTGCGGGCGATGACCGTCGGCAGGGACGAGATTACGGTGGGATTCGACCCGCGGTCGCGCCTCGCAATTGTGCTGAAGAGCCTGGCCCCGCGCCTTCTCACCCGCATCTTGCGCAGGGCCGCAGTGACGTAAGTCCGTGCGGGCGCGGTGCGCTACGATTCGAACACCCGCAGCAGGCTCGAGCGGGGCCTAGCAAGCACGCCCTTGTACGCGATTGCCGAATGGTAAAGCCGCTCGATCTCGTCGGTGATGCCCTTCCAGGTGTAGTTGGCGCGGACGTAGGCCTGCCCGAGCTCCGCCTTCCGCCGCGTGGCCGCGGCGTTCGAAAGGGCGGTGGTGATCGTTTCCGCGAGGGCCCGCCAGCTTCCGCGCTCGAAGAGGTAGCCTCCGCCGCTTCGCTCGACCACCTCGCGAACCCCGCTCAAGTCGGAGGCTATCACCGGAGTTCCAAGCACAAGGGCCTCGAGCTGGACGATGCCGAAGGCCTCGATGCGAACCACCGAGGGAAGGACCAGAACAGTCGCCTCGAGATAGGCCCGCACCAGCTCCTCGAACGGCAACTCCCCTGAAAAGGTCACCGCCTGTTCCACGCCCAGGGTTCGCGCCATCCGCCGCAGGCGCGGAAGCAGCTCTCCCCCGCCAACGACCTGGAGGCCGACCGCGAGGCCCCGCGAGCGCACGAAGGCGAGCGCCTCGATGAGGTGATCGATTCCCTTGCTTGGCGCGAGCCTTCCGACATACAACAGTCGGTCCGGGCGGCGAAGCTCGCGACCGGCGGCGACCGCCTCGGCGGCGGAGAGAAACTTCTCGACGTCGACGCCGATCGGGACGATCTTCGCCGCGAAACGCGAGAGAACAGGCGAGTCCTTCGCGTAGCTCGCAGAGGTCGCGATGATGCGATCGCTCCCCTCGAGGAGCCGAGCACGCGCCCAGGCCGAATACCGGTTGACCATCCCGATCACCCAGCGTGGCACCTTCATCATCCAGAAATCCTCGTTGATCTCGAGATCGCAGTGGTAGGTGACGATATGAGGAACCCTCGCGAGCCTTCGGGTGACCGCCCCGGCAAAATGGGTCGGCGGCAGGTGACTGTGCACGAGGTCAAAGCTGGCAAGGAGCCTGTAGGGGATGAGGGAAAGAAACGGCTGATAGCGGCCCCAGAGCGTTGGAAGGCGCACGATGGTGAATCCCTTGCGGAAGGCGGATGCGTCCCCGTTTGCGGGGGTGTTGGTGAAGACCGTGACTGCGTGACCGCGCCGCGCGAGCTCGGTTGCGAGATCCTCGACGTACTTTTCGGTGCCTCCCACGTGGGGATAGAAGAACGAGGATAGCAAGGCGATTCTCATTTCAGCGTCCACCTGCCCTGGTCAAAGCCTCCACGCGCCTCATCACCGGCACGAAAAAGATCAGACCAAGGAAGACATGGAGATAGTATGTGGCGAACCGCCACACGACGATAGCGACGAAGGTCAGATCGGCCTGGCCGGTGAAGCCGGAGAAGACAAGCGAGTAGATGCCTTCGATGCTCCCGCTTCCCCCCGGGGTCGGGATGAAATAGGCCACCAGGTTCACCGTCACGAAGGTGACGAGGATCTGGAGAATGTTGAGCTCCCGCCCCGTCATCCCCTGGAGCACGAAAAGGAGCGAGTAGACCTGCAGGAGGAGGTTCGCGAATCCGAGAAGGGTATCCAAGAGCATGATGTGGAGCTTTTCGCGCCACAGGAAGCTGACCTCCTCCTTGAGACGAAGCGACCAGGCGACGAAGTGCTCGCCCCAATCTTGCTGCCGCACGATGCGCGAGATGAGGCGGCCGAAGGGGCTGCGCTCGATCCGGAGGGCGGCCCTGGCGAGGAGGTCGGGTCGGAAGAGCACGCCGGCAACCACGATAGCGAAGATGAGGGAGACTCCAACTCCGAGGTAGATGATTATGGTTCCTGCCCCAACCGCGTGTGCGAGGTTGATGGCGGCGTGGAACGCGAGCCCGACCACAAGAAGGGAGGTGACCAGGTGTTCGACCCATCGTGACGCGATGATGTTTGTTGACTTCTTGAGATCGATTCCAAGCGCGTGAAGGTGATAGACCTGGACGGGCTGCCCGCCGCTTGCGAACGGGGTAAGATTGGAAAAGAAGGCGCCCAAGATTCCGTTGTCGACCAGATCGCGATAGGGAACCCGCAGCTTGAACTGCGACAGGACGATCCGCAGCCGAAGCGCATCGACCAGGTAGATGAGAATGTATGATCCAAACGGCACCGCCACGAAGGTCCATCGGATTCTTCCGATGGATCGCACGGTCGTTCCGGCGTTGAGAAGAAAGGCGATGACGAGATTGACGAGGAGCCCTATGACGACCGCGACGAAGACCGCTCTCAGGATGTTCCTAACGTTCGGGTTCTGGTTGATAGGTTGGGAGAAGATCTTCAAGCGCCAGCCCCTCTTGCACACCCACTCGTGCACGTATCGATGTGCTATCCGCGAACGGTCATTCTTGTATTCAAGATACGGCGGTCCGCGGGAAATTACAAGGGTGACCGTCCGCCCGGGGCGCTGCGCCGGCGTCGATCATGCGGCCGAAATCAACCTTTCAGCTTCCTCGACGAGCGGCTGGCGCGTCGCGATGCCGGCGGGCTCATTGGGGGGCGGGCACGGCCGGCTGAAGATCGTGAATGATGCTCTGCATCGCCAGCACGATGTCCATGGCGCCGTGGCGCGCCGCCTCGAAAATCTCGCGGCGCGGCTTCTGTCTTGCCGTCGACTCTTCCTCAAGTATCGTCACACATTCTTCCAGGAGACTGATAGCCTCCCGCAGATCTTCCACGTTCATTCTCCGATCCTCCAACCTGGCCCGCCAATCGATGTGCAGCCTACGATCGGTCTTTACCGCTCATTTCTCGCGGCCTCGACGATCGCATGCAACCCCTGGCGCAGGGCTGTCAGCTGTTCTTGCGATATCCTCGCAAAGAGCTCTCGCAAGTGTTCTTCCGTCCGCTGCAGCCGCTCTTCCACCAACTTCCGCCCCGTGGGCGAAAGTCGCACGAGGGTGCGCCGGCGATCCTTCTCATCCTCGGTCCGCTCGGCAAGCCCCGACTGAACCAAACGATCGACGAGATGGCTCGCCGTGGGCTCGCCTACCTTCAGCCGTTCCGCCACGCGTCCGACGCTCCAATCACCCTGCTGGCGGAGAATCATGGCGGTCTTGAGCTGCGGAAGCGTCAGCTGAGCCTCTTCCATCCATGCGGGATCAGCCTTGGCGGCTATCTTCCCCATGAGCTCGCGGAAGAGCGCGATAGTCTGCTCAACTGACTCGTTTTCGACCGGCTCCATCACCCTCGGACTCCCGATTCTCTTTCTCGAACATACGGAATCCCATCGACAGCGTCAATATAATTAACACTGTGCAACTGATTCCGGAATCTGAGGTCCGATGAGGCCAGGGAGCTACGGGGTATTAGTGGCGGACTGCGGTCACCTTCCCGTCCGCCACATAGACAAAGACAAACCAGCCACTTCCATCGGGATAGACGTACTGCTCGCCCGGGCCGAGCTTCTCGGTTTCCTTGCTCTTCTTCAGGGGAGGTCCGACGCGCTTCACGAGCTCCGCTTCTGTCATCCCGGGCTGCAGCCCCCCGCTGTTGAGGAGAGCTACGATGTCCTCAAGCTGATCCGCCATCACCCTACCCCCTTTGACACGCGATGTGCCTCACTTCTTCGCGAACACAACTTCGCGCCCGCTCGCCGCCGACTCGTACAGGGCGTCGAGCACCCTCTGGACCATGATCGCCTGCTCGAGCGTCGCCTCGAGGGGCGCCTCGCCGAGGATGGCGTCGATCCAGTTGTGATGGCGGTTGCAGTGTTTGTATTTCAGCGTCCCACCCTTTGGCTCGATGGTCTGGTAACCCGCGCCATGGGGAAGGAACTTGAAGAGGCGGGTCGGGTAAACGCTCGCCCCGCCCTCGGTGCCGAAAAGCTCAACATCGTGCCGATCGGCGTCGGCTTGATGGCGAATCCATGAGACCTCGAGCAGCACGGTCGCGCCGCCCGCGAGGCGAATCAACCCGCCCGAAAAGTCATCGACGTCGAAGAGGTGCTCTTCGGCATCCGACTTGCCCCATCCGCCCTCGCCCAGGCCGCGGTTCCCGAACTTGAGATAGGAGAAGCCGCTGACGGTCTCGACCTCGAAGTTGCCCATGAGCGAGAGGGCAAGGTCGAGCATGTGCACGCCGATGTCGAGGAGCGCGCCCCCGCCCGAGCGCTTCTTGTGGAGAAACCAGGTCCCGAACTTCGGCGCCCCGGCCCTGCGCAGCCAGTAGGCCTTTGCATGGTAGATCTCTCCGAGCTCCCCTCGTTCCTTGAGCTCCCGTACGGTCTGAGCCTCCCGCGTGAAGCGCTGGTTCATCCCGACCGTGAAGATCTTGCCGCTCTTTTTTGCGGCCGCCACCACCTCGCTCGCCTCTGCCGCCGATGTCGCGAAGGGCTTCTCCAGCAGAACGTGCTTACCCGCCTGGAGGGCGGCGATTGCAGTCGCGGCGTGCAGGTAGTTGGGCAGCGCGATGCTCACCGCCTCGATGTCGGGGCTGCGGAGCAGCTCTGCGGGGTCGGCGTAGACCCGGTCGACCCGGAACTCATGCGCTAAAGCACTCGCGCGCTCTTTGCTTGCGTCGGCCACGGCGACCAGCTCGGCCGCCGGGTGAAGTTGAATCCCTTGGCAGTGCAGGGGCGCGATCGCTCCTGCTCCGATCATACCGACTTTGATAGTCCTCATGTTGTCTCCTGGCTGCTTTTGCTGTGACTGGCAGCGATGTGCTCGAGCGGCTGTTTCACCTGCTTCGCCTCGGCGGTCGGCCGCACGATGCGTGGGCTTGCCCAGCGGCAGGCATTTGCGATCACCCGCTGGATCTCGGGGTTGTGGTAGACGGGAAAGCTCTCATGGCCGGGCTTGAAGTAGAAGACTCGCCCGTTCCCTCGCTCCCAGACGCAGCCGCTGCGAAAGACCTCTCCGCCTGCATACCAGGAAACGAAAATGAGCCGATCCGGTTCCGGGATGTCGAAGCGCTCTCCGTACATCTCCTCATGCGGCAGCTCGATGTAATCGCCGAGCCCCTGGGTGATTTCGTGGCCGGGCGCAAGGTTCCAGAGCCGCTCCTTTTCCCCCACCTCGCGCCACAGGAGCGAGCAATTGGTGCCCATGAGCCGCCTAAAGATCTTCGAGAAGTGACCCGAGTGAAGAACGATGAGCCCCATTCCCGCGAGGACCTGCTGGTGTACGCGCTCGACCACCCGGTCAGCCACCTCGGCGTGGGCGGAGTGCCCCCACCAAATGAGGACGTCGGTTTCCGAAAGGCGCCGCTCGGTCAGGCCGTGCTCAGGCTGGTCAAGGGTGGCGGTCGAGATCGAAAAGCCTCCCGCCGACCGCAGCCCCGCGGCGATGGCCCCGTGAATTCCCTCGGGGTAGATGGCCGCTACCTCTTCGCTCTCCCGTTCGTTGCGGAACTCATTCCAGATTGTGACTCGAACCGCTTCCATGTAGGCCTCTAGGATCGAAAGCGTAGGTCGGAGCCGGGCCGGGTGTCAATATGACGCATGTGCCACATCGGTGCCGAGCGCGGCGGCAATCTTCGCTAGGAGCTCCCGCTCGGCGAAGGGCTTGGTGACGTAGTCGTCGACTCCTGCGGCGAGGCACCGGTCGATGTCCACTGGATGCGCATGAGCGGTGAGCGCAATGATGGGCACGTGCCCGCCCTCCTTTCGCTCCCGATCGCGGATCCGGCGGGCCGTCTCCACCCCGTCGAGAATCGGCATGCCGACATCCATCAGGATGAGGTCGAGTTGCTCGCTTTCGGTGTGTGCGAGGACCTCGGCACCCGTGCCGGCGGTACGTGTAGCGTATCCGAGACGGGAGAGAAGGGTTTTTACGTAGAGCCGGTTGATGGCCTCGTCTTCGGCGATCAGGATCGTCGCCGCGGGCCTCGCAGCCCCCCCCTCCGAGGCCGCCAATTCCTGCTCGCCATGCGTCGCTGGCTGGAGCGCGAGGGGGAGGCGCACCGTGAAGGTGCTTCCCACGCCGACGGTGCTCCGCACGGAGATGGTGCCGCCCATGGCGGCGACCAGCTGGCGCACGATCGCCAGTCCGATCCCGAGCCCTCGGTGCGCCTTTCGGTAGGGGGATTCAAGCTGGATGAAGCTCTCGAAGATGACGCCGATTTTGTCCTCGGGTATCCCCATTCCGGTATCGGATACTTCGAGCTCGACCGTGAGGGACTCGGACCTCCTTTCCAAGACGCGCTCGCACACGGTCACCGA
>DAHUYW010000017.1 GCA_027306915.1 Spirochaetales bacterium
ACCTCGATAATCCCCCTAGGCGATGCTCCCTACCACATTGTCGTTGCTTCGGACGATCGCGCCTACGTTTCGCACAACACCCTCACTCCCAAGGGGTTCACCATGTCGGTGGTGGATCTTGCTGCAGGCGCCTCGATCCGACGGATCGAAGCATTCCCGGCTTGGTGACGGACATGCTTTTCGCAGGCGGCTCGATTTATGCAGTCGCCTCTTGCTCCGACGGTCGAGGACTCTCGTTCGGTTGTCATTGGACTGCCCATCCGCGGAGGCGCGCTGCGCGAATATGCGATTCCAGCGAAGGCTGATATCGAGAGAATCCTCGGCGGGGGACAGCTCACATCGGATGCCCTGCTTCTTCCCGTTCGCGAACGCGGGGGCGGTTACTCCGTGACGGCATTTGACCCTGTAGACTTTCGAATGATCTCCAGCACACCGCTCTCTCGACCTGTCGACGACCTCGTGTTCGCCGACGGACACCTGTGCGTCGGGCGGACCAACCTCCTCTTGTCGGGCCCCGAGGGCGTTACCCTCGTTTTCATAGACCGGGAGAAGGGGGAGGAGGTGAAAGATGTGCCTCTCCTCCCAAACGAGGCCGACTAGTTCCTCCGCAAGGGCACCGATTTTCCCCGCAAGGAGGAATAGATGAGGAGGTTGATCTCTCTATTCGAAGCGGGCGTCGGAGTTGTTTTGCTGTTCGGTTGCGGGCTCTTCCATTCTGAACAGCTTCTGGAGGAAACTCGTCCGTGATCCGGATACGAAGCTTGCGAAGGTGCTCAAGGAGCTGATAAGCCCCGACGAGATCCGGTACCACTTCCGAATCTGACGTGTCCCGCAGCTCTCTATCTTTGCGGCGTCTCCACCGAGGGAGAGAGTCGCTTCTGGGGTTTGCTCGGTTCCATGTAGCGCTACAGGAGCCCCGGCTCTTTTCAGTAGATGTAGCCGTTCGCGGAGAGCTTATCGTGGGCCACCTTCAGCTTCCGATCGATGTCGATCCCATAGGGGCAGAGCTTGTTCAGGTCCGAGTAGTCCTTCTCAGGGTCAACCTTGACGGCGGCGGACGCGTAGGCCGCTTGCGCCTCCTCCTTCTGGTTGAACCAGAAGCGAAGCCGCTCCCGGAGCGCAAACAGGGCGGTGTCGTCGACTCGCCGGTCGTCCATCTGCCGGTCGTACATCGCCTCGAGGCGGAAGACCGCTTGAGGATCGAAGCCGTTCACGTGACACTTCCCGCACATACGGCAGACATAGTCGCCCAGCTCGGGTGCCTTCTTGAAGAGCTTTTCGCGCTCGGCGTCGTTCATCGGTTTGAACTTTTCGGCAAGCCGCAGGTCCTTCTCGAGCATCTCACGGCTGTTCATGCCAAGAACGAGCGAGGCGACGGGAAGGCTCAAGACGTAGCGGATCGCAGGCTCCCAGGAGCGGTAGAGGTAGCCGTCGCCGACCGACTTCATGCCGAGAACGCCGATCCCCTGGGCGAGGCAGCTCGGGAGGAGCTTCGACTCGACGTCGGGGAAGTTGAAGCGGTCGAGAAAGTTGAACCCGGTCATCAGGATATCGAAGGGGTAGCGACTGACGGCGTCCTGCAGGACCGGCTGGTGGCCGTGGCCGCTTATCGCGATGAAGCGGACCTTGCCCTCCTTGCGGGCCTTCTCGGCGGCCTCCATCTCCCCTCCCGGAGCGAGTATCGCGTCGAGGGCTTCCTTCGTTTGCACCGCGTGCATGAAAAGAACGTCGACGTGATCGGTCTTGAGGTTCTTGAGGCTTCGCTCGATGATCGCGGTCGCGCCCTTCGCGTCCCGCACCTCGCACTTGGTTGCGAGCACAAAGTCGTCGCGGCGGCGAGAGACTGCCCGTCCGACCTTCTGCTCGGAATTGCCGTCCCCATAGCTCGCGGCGGTCTCGATATAGTTGCCCCCGCGATCCAGGTAGGCATTCAGAAGATACTCGGCCTCCTTGCTGCCGATCTCGATGAGATGAAAGCCCCCGAATCCCACAATGCTCAACGAGAGCCCTGTCTTGCCAAGAGTTCGCTTCTCCATCCTATCGCTCCTTCTCGCTGCGATTTTTTTGATCCTCAGTATACCGTAACGCCCGCCGTAACGAAAGCGGTAACGCTGCCGTTACGCGAAGCAGGGAGAATGACCCTTAGTACGGACACACATGGGTCCGATACGGGGAGGTTAGCCATGATCTTAATTGCAGGTGCTACGGGAATGCTTGGGGGCGAGATCTGTCGGCTTCTCGCGGAAGAAAGAAAGCCGATCCGGGCGCTCATTCGCTCGACCTCTGATAAGGAGGCGGTGAAGAGGCTCTCGGCCCTCGGGGCGGAGACGGTCGAGGGCGATGTGCGCGACCAAGGCTCGCTTGCGCGGGCGTGCAAAGGGGTAGACACCCTCATCTGCACCATTTCTTCGATGCCCACGCGCTATCAACCGGGGAGCAACGACATCGCTTCGGTGGACCGCGACGGCGTGAGACGGCTCGTCGACGCGGCCAAAGAGGCGGGCGCCGGACGCTTCGTCTACACGTCGTTCACGATCGACGAAGGCTTTCCGCTTCGGGATGCGAAACGCGCGATCGAAGCGTACCTCAGAGAGAGCGGAATGACCTACACCATCCTCAGGCCGAGCTATTTCATGGAGGTGTGGCTGAGCCCAATGGTCGGCTTCGACTACGCCAAGGCCACGGCGAGGATCTTCGGATCCGGCGAGAAACCGGTGAGCTTCGTTTCGTTCAAGGACGTAGCGCGGTTTGCTGTCGCGAGCCTCGAGCACCCGGCGGCAAAGAACGCCGTGCTGCGGATCGGCGGGCCGGAGCCGGTGACTCCCCGCAAGGTCGTGGCCATCTTCGAAGAGATCGGGGGTCGGAAGTTCTCGCTCGAGGAGGTGCCGGAATCCGCCCTGGCGGCGCAGCTGAAGGAGGCCACCGATCCGATGCAGCAGTCCTTCTCCGGCCTTATGTACACCCTCGCCCTCGGAGACGCCGTGGATATGGACGGCCTCGCAAAGAAGTTCGCAATTCATCCAAAGTCTGTGCGCGATTTTGCGCGTGAGGTGCTGTCGTAAGCGGAGGCGATATGACCAAGGACTTCCATCGGTTCAGCGTCGGATCGTTCGAGTGCGCCTGCCTCAAGGACGGCGAGAAAGAGTACACGCTCTCGGAGATATTCGCGAACGCGCCGGAGGATGAGGTTCGCCGGCACCTGCGAGCGAAGGACATGCGCGACGACGTCGTGATCACCCCATATACCTATCTGCACGTCGACACCGGCGGCCGAGAAATCCTGGTCGATGCCGGGGCCGGGAGGCTCTTCCCTTCGACCGGAAGGCTCTTGCAAAGCATGGAAGCGGCGGAGATCGATCCCGAGGCGATCGACATGGTCATTATCACTCACGCCCACCCGGACCACGTCGGGGGGATGCTTCTTGAAGACAGCTCGCCGGCCTTTCCCAATGCCACCTGCGTCATCTCGAAGCGGGAATGGGACTACTGGCACTCGGACCGCGAGCGCGACCTGCGCACGAGTGAGCAGCGGTGGTTCTTCGACTTCGCGCGAAGCCGCCTCGATCCGCTCCGGGATCGAACGCGCATCGTCGAGCTCGGCCGGGAGGAGGGTCTCCTTCTCCCGGGAGTCGCTTTGCGGTCAGCGCCGGGTCACACCCCAGGCCACATGGTCGTGGAGCTTTCCTCAGGCGGCGAGAGTCTCTTCTACATCGGTGATGCGGTGATCCTGCCGATCCATCTTGAGGAGCCCACCTGGCATCCGGTCTATGACATCGATGTGGCGGCAGCCGAAGCGAGCAAGCGATTTATCTTCGATCGGGCGGCCGACCGGCGCTCATGGGTGGTCGGTCAGCACTTCCCGCCCTTTCCGAGCCTCGGCCACGTCACGCGTCGGGACGGTGGATGGACGTGGCAGCCCGTCGAGATTGGCAAGCCGGCAGGCGAAGGAGCGGCGGGAGTGCGGTCATAGGCGGCGTTCCAGTTCCGGAAGGGAGGTGTCGGATGACATTTCCTGAGTGCGTCGATTTCGCCAACAAGAATCCGGTGTGCTACGTCGCCACTGTCGAGGGCGATCAGCCTCGGGTGCGGCCGCTTCTCATGTGGCGAGCCGCAGAGGACGGGTTCTATTTCTGCGGGCTAGCGCCCAAGAAGGTGTGGCAACAGCTCAAGGCGAATCCGAAATTGGAGGCCTGCTTCTGCAACAATGCCCCCGAGTTCAAGGATGTTGCATCGATGCGGGTATCGGGGAGCGCCGAGTTCCTGGAGGACATCGAGCTGAAGAAACAGGTACTGGAAGATCGCAAGATGTACGCGAGCTACGGGAGCGGCAGGCCGGAGGATCCCTGCTATCCCGTCGTTCGGGTCACGCACGGCGAGGTGTGGACGTGGACTCCCAAATCTATCCTCAAGGAGTCCGAGACCGAGCGGATCAGATTCTAAGAAGGAGGGAATACAATGTCAGCGACGGACACCAAACCGGTTGCCGCCCATTTCTACGAGGAAGAGAAACCGTGGCGGACAAGGTAAGCGCTCGTTTCGTCGAACGGCCTTTTGACGCCGGAGATCTCACCATCAACGTTGCCGAAGGCCCTGCAGCGCGCTCTCCGCTTGTCATGCTCCACGGGGCCACAGCGGATTGGCGGAGCTACCGCGATCTCATGATCCAATTACCGTCGCGGTGGCGCGGGCTTGCCTGCGACCTGCGAGGGCACGGCAAGTCCGGCAGGGACGGAGACCGCTACCGTCTCGCCGACTACGTGTGCGATATCGTCGCGTTCGTCCGCAGTCAAGCCGAGCCCTCGGTCGTCGTTGGCCATCTGCTGGGGGCGCTGACTGCGCTCGGGGTTGCGGCGCAGGCGCCGGAGAGCGTGTGTGCGCTCGTTCTCCTCGACCCGCCGGTGTACCTACGTGACGCGAGAGTCGGGCTTCGGTCGAAGGCGGCGGAATGGTTCGGCTGGGTGTACGAGACGATGAGGTCGGATCCATCATTCAGCGCAGTTGTCGATGCATGTCGGAAGCGCATGTCTGCGACAAGAGGAGCCGAGGTCGTCGAGCTTGTCGATCGGGTGTCGCATGTCGCCCCCGAGAGCGTCGGCGTCGTGCTTCGCGGAAAGCTTCTCGAAGGGATCGACCTCGCCGAGACGGTACGGGAGGTGAGACAGCCCACGCTTCTCGTTCGCGGCGATTGGACCTCGGGCGGGGCAATGCGCGACGAGGATGTCGAATGGTTCCATGCGCAGGTGCCTCAAGCCCGCATCTTCCATATTCCGTCAGGAAGTCATCTCTTTCCCCACAAAGAAGCCGAGGCCACACGCGTGGCGATTGAAAGCTTCCTGGACTCGCTGCGGTAGCGCCGCGCCGGCGGAAAGATGTCCTAGCTGAAAGACCGTGCGGACTTTGCCGGAAACGAAGCGGGATTTTGGGCTGGGAATTCGAACGTGCTGACTTCGCGATACCGCAATTTCGGGCAAACAACAGGCAATCCGGAACAACGACCGGACTCTGCAAGGCGATAGCGTAGATCGTGATCGAAGGTCCAGCGCTCGTCTGTCGAAAGGCCCAGACGTCGCGAGAACCGGGAGGTCTTGACCTCAGTAGTGCATTCGAAAAGGGTAACGAGGTGACTAACATCGATAGAGCCAATTTCCGCGAGCGTACGTTTGACACTCGCGAGCTGACGATCAACTGCGCCGAGGGACCGGCCTCAGGCCCGCCGGTAGTGATGCTCCACGGGTCGACCGGAAATTGGCAGGGGTATCTGGAGCTGATGGCTCGCCTGTCGCCGCGCTGGCACGTGCTCGCCTGCGACCTGCGCGGCCACGGGAAGTCCGGGCGCACCGGGGATCGCTACCGCCTTACTGACTACGTGCAGGACATCGTCGCGTTTGTTCGCGCTCAGTCAGAGCCGGCCGTCGTGCTGGGCCACTCCCTTGGGGCTATGATTGCTCTCGCTGTCGGGGCTGAGGCCCCGGAGCGTACGCGCGCGCTCGTCCTGCTCGACCCGGGCCTCTTCGCTCGAAGCCCAGTTGTGGACTATTCACCCAAGGTGGCGGAGATATTCGAATACCTCGCTTGGGTCCGCGATCTCATGCGTTCGCAGCCCACTTTGAGCGAAATCGAAGCGGCCTGCAGGCGACGCCTGCCTGACGCCGCCGAAGCCGAGATTGATGATCTCGTCGAAAGGGTCTCGCACGTTGCTCCCGAAACCGTGGATGCGGTCCTTCGTGGCCAGCTCGGAGAAGGGGTCGGCCTCGGCGAGATCGCGCGCAAGGTGGCTCAGCCGACGCTGCTTCTTCATGGCGACTGGGCGGCGGGCGCCGCTGTTCGCGAAGAGGACGTCGAGTGGCTCAGAGCGCTCATCCCGAGCCTCGGCGTGGTTCGGATCCCCGGCGGAAGCCACCTCTTCCTCTGGGAGCAGCCGGAGATGACCATGAGCGCGATCGAGGATTTCCTTGCGACGCTGCGGTAGGGGCGCGACGATGAGGCGGCTCTTGGCGATGTGGTCGCCAGGGGATGTCCAAAGGAGAAGAAGTATAAGAAATCGAAGGCTGCCATCGACCGTCGCGGTTCTTTTGTTTATGACCCTTTTCTTTGCTCTTGAGGGATGCAATTCCTCATCCACCCGGTTCGACTACGGTCTTACCGCCTACAATCGTGATGACTTTGCTACCGCCCTGCATATCTGGCATCCATTGGCAGTTCATGGTCATCTTCGAGCCCAGACGGAATTTGGGTTCATGTACTACTTCGGCCAGGGCGTGGTCCGAGACTGCACTCAGGCTGCTACGTGGTTCCGTAAAGCGGCTGATCAGGGCGACGCAATCGCTGAGAACTGTCTCGGACTGATGCTCCATGACGGCGAGGGGACGCGCCAGGACTATCCGCAGGCAGTGGCGTGGTACCCCAAGGTTGCAAGTCAAGGTCTTGCAGAGGCGGAGGATAATCTGGGGCGTTTGCACGCACATGGCAAGGGTGTCCCACAAGACTACGATCAAGCCGATGTGTGGTTCTACCTCGCGACAACACATTCTTCAGCGGTAGAGAACGAATATCGAGGCCAAAACACTTGCGGACGTGACAACCTTGCTGCGAAAATCGCTGATTCTCCCATGCTCGATCTTGCACTGGTTGCGAAAGAATGGCAACGAAAGTGACGTCCCCGAAACGAGGCTGCGTTGACGAGATCCTTCGGCGAAAACGACGTCGGCAAAAGCCTTTCGTGATCTTCGAGGCTTCATAGCACAGACGGCAGGCATGAGCCCAAAACCCAACGTGGATGATGCCCGGCTTCTCTCCGATCCCGCTGTACCGGTCGTAGGCGTCGGAGGCAGGGTGCGCAGGTGCCCGTGCGGCCTCCTGGAGGGCACCCTTACGGCGCGTCTCCCGCCTCGTCCATCACCCTTCGGGCGTCCACTAGGTCCGCGGTCTCAAACCCTTCGGTGAAGTCCCGGTAGATCGCTGCGAGTCGCTCGCGCGCCCGGTCCGCGTCGGGGCGGCCGCCACGCTGCTTCAGTCGGTACAAAGCGATGGCGGCCCGAAGCTGAAGCGAAGGCGAGGCCTGATGGCGCGCGGTCTTGAGCGCCCGCTGGAGCCAGCGCTCTGCATCGACCTCCGGCTCTCCGGCGTCGAGTCCGATATCCGCCCGCAGGCGGTTCAGCTCGGGCTCCCAGAGATGGGCGTCGCTGTTTCGGACCACCTCGAATCCCGTGTCGAGGGAGGCGAGCGCCTCCTCGAAACGGCCCGCTTTCCAGTGAAGCTCCGCGAGCATGGCTGCGTAGGCGATTCGAAAGGGCAGCCCGGGAGGCAGGATGCTCAGCGCCTCGCGGACGCTCTGGACCCCGCGATCCACCTCGCCCAGCATTCCGAGCGCCCACCCCTGTACGACGGGCCCGAAGCCCATGTAGAGAGGGAAACGCTCTCGCCGGGCGACCTCCGTACACTCCTCCGCCCACGTAACGGCGCGCTCCGGCTCCCGCCTCATGAAGGCCACGAACGAGGCCATGTAGAGCGCGAAGACCATTGTGAAGGGATGTGAGATCTCCCTCGAGCGGTCGACGGCCGAGGAGACCGTCTTAAGCGCCCGGTCCGGAAAACCGAGCCCCCACTCCGCCTCCGCCTTGAGGAGCAAGGCGCCGACTCCGGTGTCGTTGCCAAACTTCAGGAGATGCGTCCGATGCTCGCCCGGCTGGTAGAGGTCGGAGCCGCTTTCGGCGTGGAGAAGGACGCCCGGAAAATCTCCCATGGTGAAGAGAGTTTCGGCGAGCATCATATGGGCTCGGGAGGTGAGAATTGGATCATGGAGGCGGCGTCCGATTTCAATCATCTCCTCATCGACCTCGGAGGTCTTGCGATGCTCGCCACGGGAGAAATAGAGGCGGTGCAGCCCGAGGGTTACCTGGAAGAGCTGATCGGGGGTGGCGCTCTCCCTGCCGATCTCCCGCGCTCGCAGGTAGAGGTTCTCCACCTCGGCCGAGAAGTGGCCACGGATCAGCACGAGCGGCACCCCGAGTGCGATGAGAAAGTCGATCTCGCTGGGGCGCGCGTCCGGAGCCCGAAAATCGCTTCGAAGCAGCTCGAGCCCTCGCGACAGATGACTCACCGCAGCCTCGTTGGCGTAGAGACCTCCAGCCTTTACACCCGATCGGAAGTACTGCTCAATCGCCTTCTCGGCAACGCCGCCGAGGTCGTAATGGCGGGCGAGCTCTTCGCAGTACTCCTCAGGCGCTCCAGCAGACTTCTGTTCGTAAGCGCGCGCAACGTGCCGGTGCAGCTCCTCCCGTACCGACTGAGTCATGTCCTCGTAGACCGCCTCCTGCGCAAGCACATGCTTGAAGGAGTACTCGATCTCCGGGAGGGTTCGCTCGACGAAGAGAAGCTCGCGATCCTCCAGCTCGTCGAGGACCGAAGTCAAGTCGCCGGAACTCATGGCCAGCTCGAGCAGGCGCTTGCGAAAGACCCGACCGATCACCGCCGCGCAGGCGAGCGTCTCCCGCTGCGGGGTCGTCAGCGCATGGTATCTGCCGAGAACGACGGCCTTGACGCCCTCGGGGACCGCACGTCCGGCTCCCTCCGGGCAGGGCCCGGCGGCGAGGGCGCCGGCAGCGGAGCCTCCAGTCGCCGGCCGGCTCGGCGGTAGATCGCCGGTGCCGGCCTCAAGCGACACCTGCGCAGCCGATTCTCCGCTGAGGGCTCGGACCACCTCCTCGAGGAAGTAGGGATTGCCCTGGCAACGATCAAGGATTTGCCGCCGCCTGCTCGCGGACAGCGTCGCGTCGGGGAGAAGCGCGTCGAGCATGCGCTCGCTTTCCTCGGACGTCATTTCCCGGAGACGAATCTCGAGTAGCTCGCCGGGACGCCGCCTTGCCGCTGCCGCCGCGAGATGGAGGCTTTTGTGCACAGGATCGTTTCGGTACACGCAGGCAAGAAGGGCGGGAGAACCCCTCAGGAACACCATGAGAGCCTCGATGAGCTCGAGGGAGAGCTCATCCGCCCAGTGGAGGTCCTCGAAGACGAGCACGAGTGGTGCCACCGAGGCGATCGCGCGAAATAGGCTCTGGATCGCGGCGAAGATCCGCTCCTTCATTTGTCGCGGCTGCACCTCGTGACCGCCTGGTGCGTCGCCCGGTGACATTTTGGCGAGGCCGCTCAAGACAGCCGCCATTTTGGAGGCCTCTTCGTCTTCGAGGCGACCGTCTCGAGCCATTCCCGCGAGGATCTGCTCGAGGGGACCGCGCTGTGTGACGAGCGCCCGGAGCGCATCAACAATGGGCCAATAGCCGACCGCAATCGTCGGGGCAAGACAGCGCCCCTCAAGCCAGAGCGGCTTGGGATCGGCGAGCGCGTTCGCGGCGCAGTCATGCAGCTCGGCTATGAGGCGGGACTTCCCGATTCCAGCCTCTCCGGTGACGATGACGACCTGTCCCCGCCCGTCGGCGGACTTCTCATAGGCGGCGATGAGCTTCTGCAGCTCCTCCTCGCGGCCCACCAGCGGCGGACGGGTCCCTTCGATTCCGCGGGTCTTCCTCGAAAGCGGGGCAAGCCCGCGGACCGAGTAAACGGTCGGCTGCAAAGTCGCGCTCACCTCCTGCGCCGGAGGCTCACCGAAGGAGAAGACCTCCCGCGTTAGCCGATAGGTACTCTCGGAGATGAGAGGCTCTCCGGGCGCAGAGCGCTCGGCGAGGAGGGTGGCGAGAAGCACCGCCCGGCCGCTCGGTCGAGGCTGCTCGGAGCTGCCCTCAGAGGCGGACAAGCCGAATGCCGGGCCGGTGGCGATGCCGATCTTTGCCGCGAAGCCGGCCGAGGCGGCTCCCTCTGCGATCTCGAGCGCCGCCCGGACGGCGAGCTCCGGGTTACTCTCGGTGAGGATTCGATCCGAGAACGACGCGATTTCTTCAATCCCCGATGCGTGGAGGATGCGGCCGCGGTACTTGGCAATCCCCTCAGCGAAGAGGCGCGGGAACGCCTTCTCGACCTCGGCGGGCGGATCCGAACGACGCGCGGGTCGTGCCACCACCACGGTCGCCTCAGCCCCTTCAGTCTCTGCCGGCTCCTGTCGCAGCGGCCGAAACGCGCTCTCCGACCCGCCGGCGACCGGTGATGATCGGTCAGTCGCTCGCCGGAGTGCGGTCGGCGCGGGAGCATTTTCCACGGGTACGTCATCGAACGCAGGCAGGTCGGGTGTATGGCCCCTCCTGATGCTTTCCGCAAGGAACCCGATTTCCTCTCCGGGGAGGCTCTCCATCTCCCGTCGGAGGAGCGCGGTGCACTCTTCGAACTGTCGCAGGGCTGCCGACCGGTTGCCCGCCCAAGCATAGTGCTGCATGAGCCTTTGGTGAGCCGATTCGTCGAGGGGATCCAGCTCGAGGCGTCTTCGTGCGCAGGCGAGCGCGTTCTCGTGATCGCCTGCCGCCGCAAGGCAGAGCGCCAGTCGATCGAGGGTCGACGCGTGCTGGAGCCGGAAGTCCTCGGTCAGGAAGAACTGCCAGTCATCGAAGGCGAGGCTGTCTTTGAGGGTGAAGCCGAGCAGGAAGTCCCCCCGGAAGAGACGGGCTGCCTCGTTGAGCGGCACCAGGCAGCCGCGGCAGACCCCCAGCGTCCCGTGCCGGTGTCCCGCGCTTTGGGCGAGGAGCTCTCGCATGCGGGCGACGTCGACCCATACGTCGGCGGTTCGACATAGGCCGATCTTTTCCCGCTCGATCGAAAGCCAATCGGCTTTCATCTCTCTGCGGAGGGTGGAAAGAGTTCTTCGAAGGGCTGCCTGGCCCTGGCTTCGCCCGTACTTGGCCCACAGGAGGGTGACCGCAGCGTCGCGACTTACGGCCTCGTCGGTGACGGCGAGGTAGGCGAGCAGGGCAATTGCTTTTCGAGTGTCGAGGCCCACGGATTGCCCGTCAATCTCGATACGGGGAGGCCCCAGGAACGACAAGCTGAGTCGAGCCATGGGGATGTGCACCTCTCGCACAAGTATAAAGCGTTCCCGACGGGGTGGGGTGAAAAAAAAGAGGGGCTGGACTTGAAGCTCGGCGCTCGCGCGGGCAAGTGCCGGTGGCGGGCAGCGCGCCTGGGTCCCTCCCTCCGGCGCGTCCGGAACGGCCCGCCGAAGACCGCTCGAGGGGGCGCCTGACGGGAGGGCGACTTGACGCCCCTCCCGATCTCCCGCAGCATGGCGGAACGCGGCCGCAAGGTGACCGATGGGGTGCGCGGACGGGGAAGCGGTGGAAGGAGCGACACATCAACACGAAACCGAGCTTGAGGTGCGGGACTACGAGTGCGACCTGCAGGGGGTCGTGAACAATGCGATCTACCTGCACTATCTCGAGCACGCGAGGCACCGGTGGCTCGAGGAGGTCGGCCTTGATTTCGCCGCGCTGCATGCAGAGGGAATCGACCTCGTGGCGGTACGGATCGAGATCGACTACAAGTATCCCCTGCGAAGCCGCGACCGCTTCGTGGTGCGCTCAGAGCTGCGGCGGGAGGGCAGGCTGAAGATCATCATCCACCAGGAGATCCGGCTCCTTTCCGACGACCGCCTCGTCGCGCAGGCGAAGGTCGTCGTCGCCTGCCTCCGGAACGGGCGCCCCTCCGCTCCGGAGCAGGTTTTCAGCGTTTTCGATCGAATCGCCCAAAAAGAGTGAGGCTTCAGAGCATTCAGTAACGCCCACCGTAACGAAAGTCGTAACGCTGACGTTACGCGCAAGAGCTATACATAAGGTCTACTTCGATGGATGCGAAGGGACGAATCCTTACCATCGACCTCGGGGCCGAAGGTCGCGCTCTTCACTATGGCGGGAGAGCTTATCGACTCGGAGCTCGAGCCGATCATGAATGCCATCCACGGGCCCGGTCGGCGCCCGCGCGTCTCGGAAAGGCGAGATAGGGAACGACGAGCTCGTTTTTCTTTTCGGCGGTCCCGTCGTAGGTGAGGGTCACGATCGGAACTCCGGTGACGCGCTCGATTCTCCTCGCCATCGCCTCGGTGACCAGCGACGGGCAGCAGAAGGCGGGGCTGGTCTGAACGAAGAGCGAGATGTCCGGATGAGCGCGCAGAATGTGGAAGATCTTGAGAATGTTGTCATAGGACTCCCCCTCCTGCTCGATGCGGACGTGCAGGGTATCGAGATGCTCCACGGTGCTGGCGGAGCACTCGGCGGCGCTCGGGAGCGGGTAGCCGTCGAGCAGCCCGGCGAAGCGCTTCTCGAGAAGCTCGATCGCAATGAGAAGGGATCGATACTCGAGAAGGGTAAGGATCTTGCCCTCCCGGCGCCAAGCCGTGAAGTAGGCACCCGAAATGATCTTCAGATATTCATTGTAGGGGGTGGTGACCACCTCGCCGCCCGCGGCCTCGATGGTGTGGATGAGATCGTCGTTCATCACCTCATTGTCGCGCACGTAGAGATCTCCGAAGATCGCAACCTTGGGTCGGGGCGATTCCCTTCGGGCAATGGCGGAAAAGTGCTCGACGACGCCGGCCAGGGTCTCATCGAGGGGACGCCTGCCCTCGAACGCGACCTCGAGGGCGACGGTCGATTCGGCGATTGCGCGGTCGGTCTCCCCTGCGATCTGCTCATAGGGACGGATTCGGCATCCGAGCCTGCGGAGCATTCCCCCGGCGAGATAGGCGAAGTAGGCGCGCACTCCGGCGAGCGGCGATATCTCGAGGTGCGACAGATCGCCGGCGTACACCCCCGCTTGCTCCATTCCTCCGCCATAGGCCTGGAGGAGCGACTTGATGTAGTAGGGGAAGAGAGTGAGGTTGCAAGCCCCGTCGGAACGGATCATCCAGAGCAGCGCTCGAGCGGGATCGAGCCTCTCTGCGCGAACGTAGTCCACGAACTCCTGGACGATGATATTGAGGGGAATGCACTGGCCGGTGTTCCTTCGCATGGCGGCTCGTATCTTTCCCTCGTCTTCGACGAGAATTCGGGCGTCGATTCCCTCTCTGCGAAGGTTGGCCGCGAGAAAACGGCAGGTGATCGGATCCCAATTGGGGAAGAGGAGAGTCCGCCCGTCTATCCTTCGCTCGATGTGCGGCGCGATGGACAGGGCGCGCCCGGTCGGCGGAAGCGCAGCCGCAGCGCTCGGAGCTCCCGCCGCAGGATGTGTGGCCGCAACTGCCTCGCTCGCCTGCGCCGGTTGCGCCGCGAGCGCGCGCTCCATCCTGTAGTGGTTGCGGAACGAGCGAATGCCTGCCTCGATCCGCGTTTCGTAGCCGACCGTCGAGTCGTGCTCGTCAAGCTGCAGGATGAGGTAGGGTTTGCCGGCCCCATCGAGGATGCGCTTGAAGTACTCGATCGCGAAGGAGTCGGGCGAGCACTTGAACGAGGTGATGAGGACCGGATAGAGGCCGGATATGCGCGTGCACTTCTCGGCCGCAGCGATGATCTCGCCCGCGTAATGCCAGTGAAAGGCACGGGAGAGCCTCGCCACATCGGAGCGTGGCGCACCGGAGGCCTGGCCTTCGGGGAGCATGTCCTGGTAGCAGGTCCTGATTCCGAGCTTCGCGAAGATCTGCGGGATTCCCTTGTTCATCTCGGGGGCGAGCGCCGCATAGGGCCGACCGACGAGCGCTACGACGATCTCGCCGTCCGGTTGGAGGCGGTTGAAAAAGAGCCGCTTGAGCTCCGCTCGAATCGTTGCGTTCGATCGTTCGGCACGATCATAGGCGCGGGACACGTGGGCGAAGGAGAGCTCATCGCCCAGCGCCGGCCGGAGCGCCCTGAGGAGCTCGCGCTTCGTCTGACGGACGGTGTCGCAACTGCGGATGAGGGGCGAGACGAGACGAGCCCTCCCCTCGGCAAGATTCGCGGCGAGACTCGCACCGTACTGAGAATAGTAGCAGTACTTCTGGGGCCTCCCGCCTTTCGGCGCACCGTCGAGTCGCCGGATGCGGGTTGGGCGTGGTCCGATCCAGACCGGGAAGAAGATGAAGCGTTCGGTCGCCGCAAGCGCGTCGATGTGGGCGTGGAAGGCGGCCATGGGCGCGCAGAACTCCGCGCCGGCGATCGCCTTCCCCCGACCGACCGCGTCGTCCCCGGCGGCGCTCGCCGTAGCCGAAACGCCGAGCTCCGCGAAGAAGCGGCGCCAGAAGGGAATCTCTTCCTCCATCATGAGCGCGGCGGGGATGCCGATGCTCCTGCCGGGCCAAACGGACGGGTTTTCGTCGATGGGCAAGCGGGGGCGTGCCCGACTATCGGAGCCGACGGGCAAGCCGCCTGCTGCCCCGGTCACGTGGTCGACGATCTTTTGCCGCTCCGCGATCAGATCCACACTGCCCGGCTGTCGCACGAAGCGTCGATCCTTGTACTCGCGCCCGCAGGCGAAGCCGAAGCCGACCCTCTCTCCGCCGACCGTCGCCACTCGGATGCGGCAGCGGTTGGTGCAGAGGGTACAGCCTTCGATCTCGACCGGAAGCTTTTCTCTCCATAGGTCGAGCCCGCGAAAATGCGAGCTCTCCACCGGTGCGTCGCGCAGGCTCAGCGCTACTCCGAGCGCTCCGGTGAGGTGGCAGTAGGGGGAGACGAAGAGCGTTTTACCCAAGCGTGCTTCAAACGCCGCGACGAGCGCCCGATTCTTGGCGGTAGCGCCCTGGAAGCAGATGTGGGAGCCTATGCTTCCTTCCGTCGCTACCTTGAGCAGGTAGTTCTCGCGCACGCCGACGACCGCCGCCGCGAGCATCTCCGGGATCGAAGAGCCGGCATGCATACAGCGGCTCAAATCCCGCTCCATGAAGACCGTGCAGCGATCGCTTGTAAGCGGAGCGCGCACCCCGTCCGTAAGCGCGTCGTACGCCTCGAGCGGCGCTCCAAGCTTCGCCGCCTGCTCCTCGAGGAAGCTCCCCGTCCCGGCGGCGCAGACCGTGTTCATCTGGGAGAAGGTGACGAGCCCATCGCGCATCAGAGTGAACTTGGCGTCCTGGCCTCCAATCTCGATAATCGTGTCGACCTGCGGATCGAGGGCGTAGGCCGCCCGAGCGTGCGCTGATATCTCGTCAAGGACGAGATCTGCGCCGACAACCTTGCCCACAAACTTTCGGCCTGCGCCCGTGGTGCCGACCCCGGCGAGCTGCACCGCAAAGGAGCGCTCCAGGGAAACTGTCTGGAGCGCATGAAACAGGCAGCGCACAGCGCGCAGGGGTTGTCCCGCGGTCCGGGTGTAGAGGCCGATCATCATCCGTCCTTCCGCGTCGATAAGTGCCGCCTTGGTGCTTGTCGATCCGATGTCGATCCCGAGAATGCCTTTCATCGTCGCGCCTGGATCGGTGCGCTCGTAGATGTCGACCTCCACCGGAATGTCGGGAGCGATCTCAGACGCGCAATGCAGGAGGTGCTCGGTGTCTCCGGCTTGCGGCTTCCTCGCCGAATCGATGTGAATGATCTCCCCCGACCACTGGTGGCGCGCAGTTTCGTCGGCCAAGAGGTCACGGAGGTCCATCACCCGGCCGTGGGCGGGCTGCGCAGCGGAAGGGGCGGCGCGTGACAGCGGATCGCTGGCGAGGATGAGGCCGCCGATCTCGCCGTACAGCTCGGCGAGACTGGCGCCGAGGGCGCCGTAAAGATGAGCGCAGTCGTCCACGAGGAAGGGGAGTCCGCACAGCTCACCGAGCCGTGTCGCGACGGCGCGATTCAGGGCGACGCCTCCGGCAAAAACAACGGGGCCGGGCACCTCCGCCCCTCCCACGACGACGTCGTGGATATTGCGGGCGAGGCCCAGGCAAAGCCCGTCGCAGATCTCCGGAAGCGAATACCCTTCCGATTGAGCGTGGATTATGTCGCTCTTGGCAAAGACGGCACAGCGAGAGGCGATGGCCGGCGCGGGCCCGCCGCTGGAAAGTGCGAGCTCGGCGAGAGTTTCCGGACCGGGAAGCCCGAGGCGCGCCGCCTGCTGATCGAGGAAGCTTCCGCTACCCGCGGCGCACGAGCTGCTCGAACGGAGGTCGCGGTAGCTTCCGTCCTCGTTGAAGCGGATGAGCCCGAACCGCTCGCCGCCGACAAAGAGCAGCGAGCGCGCCTCCGGATGGAGCGCGCGGGCGGCGGCGATCAGCGCCACCCGCCCGTCGGTTCGCGCCGGCGCATGGATGAAGGAAGGGGTGGAAGAAGTGGCGCGGACGCCGATGCGATCGGGGAGGCCGAGCTTCGCAACGCCCACTTCGATCGTTTGTCGAATCCTCCCGTGGTGGAAGGCATAGAACGAGCGGGCGAGGCGGCCGGCGCCATCCACTACCGCGAGAGCGACCGAGACGGAGCCCACGTCGATGCCGAGAACAAGCTCTGTGGCGCCGCGACTCGGTCCTACCATAGCGGCCGACGCGCCGAGGACTCCGAGAGGATTCCCTCGGCAGCTCCATGAGCCGACGCCGCAAAGCGCCCCTTTGATTTCAGTCGACGATGCGGCTGCGTGTATCCGAAACGGACAGGCAAGGCTCTTGGTATCCTGGAATGCGGCATGGCTGCCTCCACGATCGGGTCGCGAACGAGGGTTCAGCGAAAGCCGGGTTCAGTATACACCGGAAGCGGTTAGTCGGCTGGATTTTTCCTTTTTCGGGCAGGCGCCTGCGGACGGGGCGCTGCGGGGCCCGCGGCTACCGCGCGGTGAAGTAGCCGACCACGGCAACCGCGATGCCGATGAGAAGCGAAAGGCCGATGATCTGCTGTGCCTTGCGTCGATCCTTTGCCCGAAACTCTGCCTGCTCCACGGTGTAAGCCTTTCCGACCTCCGGACCGAAGTTGAAGACGCCCCTCATCCCGAAGTTCGCGCAAAAGTGGAAGGCGGCCTGGAGAAATCCCGAGGCGGACCCTGCGGCCGGTAGGAGGAGGAAGAGCCGCCACGGTGCGCCGACGCCGAAGCCGACGAATATTGCCCAGAGCACGGCGGTGACCCCGAGCCCGATCCAGCCGAAGGTTCGCCGCTGGGCGATCTCCGCGGCGCCGATATTGCACACGCCGGGAACGTATTCCGTTTTTTGTATTGCCATGAGAGGAAGGTAGCCGCAGGCCGAGCGATGGTCAACTGGAGAGTGGCAAGGCGCGACTGCCGTGCGCAAGGCACGAGCGTGCGAGAGGAGGTGCGAGCGGGCGGCACAAATGTATCGGACGCGGGCGAGCATGAGCCGTGAGCGCCCGTGACCCTCGCAACTTCGGCGCCATTTTTAAAGATGATCGGGAGTTTCCGGACCAGTCCGCCTGCACGCGACGCGCATGCGATGTCTCACCCCAACCATAGCAGGTAGAGGATCTCCTCCCTGACCCAGACGTTGATCGGCCCATTCGCGTGGAGGAGCGAGTTCCACGGGTCGAAGCGCCCCCTCCGGCTTGGCTGCGCTTCCGGTGACTCAGCTGTCCCCTGCTGTTCGGATCGCCCTGCCACCGGCAAGGAATTCGGTTCGAATCTCTTGCGCTTTGCCGATCTTGTCTTCATCGGCGGCGAGTACGTTGCAGGGCGGCTCTAGCGCGGTCCGCGTCCCCGATTTCATTCTTGCAGTATCCGAATCGGTGGGACAAGCACGCCTATGGACATTACCGCGAGCCCCCCAACTCCACCTATGAGCGCAAAGTCCATGGCCGTGTTTCCAGTACTGTTGAGGGTAGCTAACGCGGCAATGCAACCTACCAAGCTTACCCCGGCCCCACCCCAGAATAGTGCGTTGTGGAGGACTTTCGATTTCGTGCTTATTTCCCAATTCTGCACTCCTCCAGAGGCGTCGACGATGAAGTTGCCGTACTGCCCGAATCCTGCGTTGAATTCATGTGGCCCATTTTCCAGGTAGGACGAACAAGGACACAACGCATGAGCGAGCCGCTCGATCACGCATGGCCATAATGGACCTCCCTGAAAGTCGCCTGACTTCGGAAGCTCCGGCCCTGTGGCGCTTGACGTGTCTACTTGTGGTGGGGATATGCAGTGACGATACATCCAGACTGACCGGACAGCAAGCGAGTTTTTATCGCGGTTCAAACCGCCACCTTCGTGGATCGGATGCAACTCCTTCCTCCCTTGCCCGCCCACCGCAAACATGATAGGCTTGTTCCTTCAACAACCCACAGTTGGCGCGTGCGGCGGAGGTAGACAAGATGGGGCTTGACTTGTCAAATCCTGAATATGCGAAGGCGATAGAACACTACTTGAGCGGTCAATGGAAGGAGGCACGCGAAGCCCTGGAAGGTCTCCATGCCCGCAATCCCAAAGACCACTATGTTCTGCTCCTGCTTGCGAAGTCGATGTACTCCCTTGGCCGTCTCGAGGAGGCGATCGAGCATCTGCAGAAGGCGGTCGCACTCAACCCGGAATTCGGCAACGCCTTCTACGAGCTGGGCGTTTGCTACTACCGGTGCGGTCTTCTTGAAAAGGGGCTTGCCGCATTCAACAGGGTTCTCGCCCTGGGCGGTCAGAGCCATGCGATGGCAAGCTACTTTATCGGCCTTATCAACCATCTCCTTGGAAATGATGCCGCCGCCTTGGAGGGCTTCGCGAATTTGCGCAAGGTCTCCCGCGAGTCGCTCATCGCGAACTTCTACCTCGCGCAGCTCAAGATGAAGGAGCGCAAGTATGATGAGGCGCTCGGCCTTCTGAAGGAGCTGGCCAAGGTCACACCGAATCTCGCCGAGGTTCATTATCTCCTGGGCACGGCGCAGTTCCACCTCCACAACAACACCGACGCGATCAAAAGCTACCGCAAGACGCTCGAGCTGAATCCCAACGATACTCGCGCCCGCGCAGTCCTCGAAATGCTGATCGACGTCTAGCGTTCGGCGCTTCTGCGCCGAACGCGACCGCCGCGGTGGATTTCTAGCGCCGCGGCGTGAGGGTGCATCGCACGGCAACGGCGACCGGCGCGATGGATCAATAGCATCGCGCCGCGGAAGAGTGTTTCATGCGCCGAACGCGACCGCCGCGGTGGATTTCTAGCATTGAGCCACGAGAGTGTGCCGGCGGCCTACCAGGAAATCGCTCGCATGATTATGCAATCGCGGTGTATACATCACTGATTCTGACGGGAATGGTAAGATTAGCGGCTTTTTCCCCTCCCCCTTGTATTTGAAAATGGCAATGAGTATTATACGAGTATCAAGGTAATGAACAAAGTGAGATGAAGCTATGCCAGGTGTAAGCATTATTGGGAGCGGCAACGTTGGCGCCAACACCGCTTTTTTTATTGCCGAAAAGGGTACCCACCACGTGACTCTATACGACGTGCGGGAGGGGTTGTCCACGGGAAAGGCCCTGGACATGATGGAGGCTGCGCCGGTTCGCCAGTATCGACCGAAGCTGCGTGGCAGCGACTCGATCGACGCCATCGCAGGCTCGGACGTGGTGGTGCTCGCCGCCGGCGCGGTCCGCAAGCCGGGGATGAAGCGCGAGGATCTCTTCAACGAGAACCTGGCGCTCGTCCGTGAGGTGGCGCCGACCGTTGCCCGCCTCGCGCCGAAAGCAATCGTCATAATCGCGACCGAGCCGGTCGATCCCATCACCACCCTTTTTGTTCGTGAGTCGAAGATGCCGCGAAACCAGGTCATCGGATTGGGAGGCATTCTCGACTCGACCCGATTGCGGTATGGGATTGCCCGTGAGCTGCGGGTTTCGATGGACAACGTCCAGGCCATGGTAATCGGTCGTCACTCCGACGAGATGATCATGCTGCCGGGCTATACGAGTGTCTCGGGCATCCCCGTCGGGCAGCTCCTTTCGCAGGAGACGATCGTGAAGCTCACAAACGAGACCCGTTCGGCCGGCGATCTCATCGTGCAGATGTCGCAGCGGTCAAATGCATACTATGCACCCTCCGCGGCGGCGGCAGAGCTCGCCGACGCAATCCACACCGATACCCATCGCATCTTTTCGGTCTCGGTGATGCTCGCCGGCGAGTATGGCATCCATGACGTGGCGTTGAGCCTGCCGGCGATCATCGGCAGGGAGGGCGTCGTTCGGGTCATGGCTCCTGCGCTTTCGCGCGAGCAGGAGCAGCAGCTAAAGCACTCGGCGGAAGAGGTGAGCATGCTCCTATCAGGGAGGACGCGGTGAGCAAGGTATCAGTCATCGGAGCGGGAAACGTAGGGGCTACCGCCGTCTACTATATTGCGGAGAAGAGTATCGCAGAGGTGGTGATGGTCGATGTCGTCGAAGGGTTGCCTCAGAGCAAGGCCCTCGACTTTCTGCACACGGCACCCCTGCGCAGGTACAACGTGCAGATAACGGGCTCGAACGACTACAGCGCAATTGCCGGATCCGACGTCGTGGTTCTCACGGCCGGCATCGCTCGCAAACCCGGCATGGACCGGATGGACCTCCTCAAGACAAACGTAAACATAGCCAAGTCTGCCGCCCAGGCGATCGCTCGCTACGCCCCTGATGCGGCGGTCGTCGTTGTGACCAATCCTTTGGACGTCATCGCGATGGTGGTCTTGCGGGAAACCGGCTTCGCCCTGAAGAAGGTGATAGGTATGGCGGGGGTGCTCGACGCGACGCGCTTCCGGTACTTCATTGCCGAGGAGCTCGGGGTGTGGCCAGGCGACATTGAGGCGATGGTCATGGGCGGCCACGGAGACACGATGGTGCCGCTGACCCGCTACACCTCGGTGGGCGGCTTTCCTATTACCGAGCTCCTAGACGGGGCTACGATCGAGCGTCTCGTCGAGCGCACCCGAAAGGGGGGCGGCGAGATCGTCAACTATCTGAAGGCGGGGAGCGCCTACTATGCGCCCGGGGCCTCCGCGGCGAAGATGGTGGAGGCTATTGTCAAAGACGAGCGGCAGCTGGTCGCGGCGTCGGTTTTCCTGCGGGGGCAGTACGGACACGAGGGCATCTTTCTCGGCGTGCCGGTGCTCCTTGGCAAGAATGGCGTCGAAGAGATCATCGAGATTGAGCTCACGGACGAAGAGCGACGGGCGCTCGACGCGTCGGCCAAGGCTGTGAAGGAGGGGGTGGAGCAGCTCGAGACCTTCTACAAGCCCGGCTGATGGGCCGGCGCACTCTTCCCTCATGCCCACGACGGCCTGCTTTACCGAAAAGTGCTATGCAAAAAGAGCTGATACTACATGCAGAGAAGGAGCACTCAGTTGACACACGAATTCGAGGCGGTAATCGTCGGCGGCGGAGGGGCAGGGTTGTACGCGGCGCTCGAGGCGAGCAAGAGCGCAAAGACGGCGGTCCTCTCGAAGCTCTATCCGATGAGGAGCCACACCGGGGCGGCACAGGGCGGGATTGGCGCCGCCCTCGGAAACGTGGAGCCTGACAGCCCGGAGTGGCATGCGTTCGATACGGTGAAGGGGGGCGACTATCTCACCGATCAGGATGCGGCCGAGATTCTCGCCGAAGAGGCGGTGCATGCGGTGTACGACCTCGAAAATCGGGGGTTGCCCTTCAGCCGCACACCGGACGGGAAGATCGATCAGCGCCGCTTCGGCGGCCACACGAGGAACTTCGGAGAGGGACCGGTGCGCCGCTCCTGCTACGCGGCCGACCGCACCGGCCACATGATCCTCCAGACTCTCTATCAGCAGTGCATCAAGAACAATGTGCAATTCTTCGACGAGTATCACGTCGTCGACGTGCTCTTGGACGGGAGGCGGTGCACGGGGGTGATCGCGCTGGAGCTCAGGACCGGAGAGCTCCATACCTTCCGGGCGAAGGCTGTGATGTTTGCGACCGGTGGCTTCGGCCGGATGTTCCGCATCACCTCGAACTCCTATGCGAGCACCGGCGACGGACCTGCCGTTCTTGCACGGCGAGGCGTCCCGCTCGAGGACATGGAGTTTTTCCAATTCCACCCCACAGGGATCAAGGGGATGGGGATCCTCATCACCGAGGCGGTTCGGGGCGAGGGGGGCATCCTGCGAAACCGGACCGGCGAGCGATTCATGGAGCGCTACGCCCCGACCCTCCTCGACCTCGCGCCGCGCGACATGACCTCGCGCGCGATCATGACCGAGATCCGAAACGGGTTGGGAATGCGCGGCGACAGCAAGATCGATGATTGGGTTCACCTCGATGCAACCCATCTGGGTAAGGAGGTCATCCTGACCAAGCTTCCCGACATCTCCTCCTTCTCGCGCACCTATCTCGGCATCGACCCCGTCGAAAAGCCGATACCGGTTCAGCCGACCGCGCATTACGCGATGGGAGGCATCCCCACCGACCTTCACGGGAGGGTTCTCGCCGACGAGCAGGGAGGAGCCTACCAAGGGCTCTACGCCGCCGGCGAGTGCGCCTGCGTCTCGGTTCACGGGGCGAATCGCCTGGGGACCAACAGCCTCGTGGACCTGGTGGTCTTCGGCCGAAGGGCCGGCCTCCATATGGAAGACTACGTGAAGCGTACCGACTTCGGCGTACCGCCGAAGGATGCCGACGGGCCGGCGCGCTCTGAGATTGCGCGCCTCGCAGACGGAAAGAGAGGGGTTCGCAGCGGCGAGCTGCGCGAGCAGATGGAGGTCGCGATGATGGAGAAGGTCGGGGTCTACCGCGTCGAAAAGGAGATGGCTCAGGCGATTGAGACGCTTCGCTCCCTGCGGCAGCGCTACGCGGAGGTGCGGGTCCAGGACCGAAACAGGGGATTCAATACCGAGCTGCTCGAGACCTTCGAGCTCAAAAACCTTCTCGACCTGGCCTTTATCACCGCGAGCGCCGCGAACAATCGCAAGGAGAGCCGCGGGGCCCACTCGAGGGAGGACTTCCCGGAGAGGGACGATGCCAACTGGCTCAAGCACTCGCTTGCATGGTTGGAGGGCGACGGGGTAAGAATCGGGTACAAACCGGTTTCGATCACGAAGTGGCAACCGAAGCCGCGCAGGTACTAAAAGGGGACCCGCGCCATGAAGATTACCATGAAGATTCGCCGGTATAACCCGGCGACCGAAAGCGAGGCGAGCTACCGAGAGTATTCGCTTGAGATCGGCGCGACCGAGCGGGTGCTCGACGGTCTGGAGCACATCAAGGACTACATCGACGGCAGCCTCGCATTCAGGCGAAGCTGCGGCCATGGGGTGTGCGGCTCGGATGCGATGATCATCAACGGCAAGGAGCGCCTTGCCTGCAAGACGCTCATCCAGGAGGTCGCCGAATCCGACGGGGCGGTGGTCACCCTCGAGCCCGTGCGCCACCTTCCGGTGCAGCGCGATCTGATGGTCGATCAGGAAGCCTTCTTCGCAAGCTACCGGAGGGTGTCTCCCTTCCTCATCAACGACACGGCGGTTGTGGGCGGCAAGGAGCGAATCCAGACGCAGATCCAGCGCCAGACCTTCGACGGTGAGACCAACTGCATTTTGTGCGGATCCTGCTACTCGGCCTGCCCGGTGCTCGACGTCAATTCGCAGTACCTCGGACCGGCCGCGATAGTCCAGGCCTCCCGGTTTGTGAACGATTCGCGCGATGCCGGCCTCGGTCCGCGATTGGCCGTCCTGAACGATCCGAACGGGATTTGGTCCTGCGACAACCGCTTCGATTGCACGCGGGTGTGCCCGCGGGAGATCAAGGTAACGAAAACCATCAATCTGATGAAACGTAAGATTACGAAACAACTGGAGTCGCAAAAGGCATGAAGATTCACGAGTATCAGGCGAGGGAGCTGCTCGCGCAGTATGGCATCCCGATCCCGCCCGGAAACGTCGCGAAGACGCCCGCCGAAGCGCGGGCTATCGCGGCGGAGATCGGCGCAAGGGTCGTCGTGAAGGCACAGGTTCTTGTCGGCGGACGCGGGAAGGCGGGCGGGGTAAAGCTTGCCGATACCCCGCAGGCCGCAGAGGCGCGGGCGCGCGAGATCCTCGCACTCACCATCAAGGAGCTTCCGGTCGAGAAGGTGCTTGTCGCAAAGGCTATCGACATCAAGAAGGAGTTCTACATCTCTGTGACGCTTGACCGTTCGAGGAAGCGGGCCGTGCTCATCGGGAGCGCCGCAGGCGGAGTCGAGATCGAGGAGCTCGCGGTTCGGGAGCCGGAAAAGATCCTCATGCAGGAGATCGATCCGATCGCGGGTCTCGACGACGCGACGCTCTCGGCCTACTGCGCGCGGCTCCTCCCGAGCGCGAAGGCGGCGGCCCAGGCTGCCGATACCTTCCGCAAGATGTACCGCCTGTTCATCGAGAAGGATTGTTCGCTCGTCGAAGTGAACCCGTATGCCGAGCTCGCCGACGGAGGCCTCGTGGCGGCCGATGCGAAGATCAACTTTGACGACAACGGCCTCTTCCTTCATCCCGAGATCGAGGCCCTTCGCAATCCGGAGGAGTACAGCGCCGACGAGATCGCCGCACGTGCCTCCGGACTCTCCTTCGTGAGCCTCGACGGCGATATCGGCTGCATCGTGAACGGCGCAGGGCTCGCGATGGCGACGATGGACATCATCAAGCTCTTCGGCGGAAATCCCGCCAACTTCCTCGATGTGGGCGGAAGCTCCAATCCCGAGAAGGTCCTGAATGCCCTGCGTATTCTCACGGGCAACCCGAAAATCCGAGCGATTCTCATTAACATATTCGGCGGCATCACCCGATGCGACGACATCGCAAACGGGATCGTCATGGCCAAGCATAAGCTCGACATGCGTCTTCCGCTCGTTATCCGGCTGATCGGCACCAACGAGAGGGAGGGGCGGGAAATTCTCAAGAAGGAAGGTCTTGCCGCGGCGGAGTCGTTGAGCGAGGCGGTGAAAATAGTGGTCGCGCGATCGAGAGAGGGACGATAGCCATGAGCATTCTGATAGATGACAAGACACGCGTAATCGTCCAAGGGATAACTGGGCGCGACGGCTCCTTCCACGCCGCCCAGATGGTCGAGTACGGAACGAAGGTGGTCGGGGGCGTTACTCCGGGAAAGGCAGGCCAGGCTGTCGCGGGGGCGCCCGTTTTCGGCAGCGTGAAGGAGGCGGTTGCAGCGACGGGGGCGAATGCCTCGGTGATCTTCGTTCCGCCGCGGTTTGCGGTGGATGCGATTCGTGAGGCCGCTGCCGGCGGTATCAAGCTCGTCATCTGCATCACGGAGGGAATCCCGGTGCTCCAGATGGTCTCGGTCTACCAGGAGCTGAAAGGGGTCGGGGTCCGCCTCATCGGCCCAAACTGTCCCGGGATTATATCGCCGGGGAAGAGCAAGATCGGGATCATGCCCGCGCGGATTCACAAGGAAGGGCGCATCGGGGTGATCTCACGCAGCGGCACCTTGACCTACGAGGTGGTCTACAACCTTACCGAGTCCGGGTTGGGGCAGTCGACCTGCGTCGGGGTCGGAGGAGATCCCATCATCGGGACGGGTTACCTCGATCTGCTCGAGCTTTTCGAAAAGGATCCCGACACGGATGCCGTCGTGCTCATCGGGGAGATCGGCGGCGACGACGAAGAGAAGGCGGCGGCCTACATCAGGGCGCACATGAAAAAGCCGGTCGTGGCCTTCATCTCGGGGCGCACCGCGCCACCGGGAAAGCGGATGGGCCACGCGGGCGCAATCATCTCCGGCGGGAAGGGCACTGCGGAGGCGAAGGTCGAGGCCTTCCGGGAGGCAGGAGTCCCGGTAGCGGATAAGCCGGACGACATCCCCGGGCTGCTCAAGTCCAGGCTCGGTCGTTAGGCAGGAGGATGAGTATGAAGACCGATATCAACATAGGGAGCGCTTCATTCATTGAAGAGCTCTACGAAAGTTGGATAAAGGATAGGGCGAGCGTCGACCCCGAGTGGCGGGAGTTCTTCCTCTCCTACGAGAAGAGCGACGGCGCATCTCGAAACGGCGCGAGCGCCGCGCTTTCGGCCGACTCGGAGATCGTGTACAAGCAGGCCAAGGTTGACAGTCTCATCTGGGCCTATCGCGAGGTCGGCTACATCTACGCCAACACCAATCCGCTGGGCAACTACCTGATGCCTGAGCTCAAGTACCTGAGCAAGACCATCGAGGGTCCCTACGGGACCCTCGCCCTGAAGGACTTCGACCTTTCCGATGCCGATCTCGACAAGGTCTTCACCGCGGGAAGGCATCTCACTCCCTCCCTAGGGACCCTGCGTGAGATCCTCACAGCGCTGAAGGAGACCTACTGCTCGACGATGGGGACCGAGATTCTCCACATCCAAAACAGGGCAATGCGCGGCTGGCTCATCGACAAGATCGAGCAGAACAACAACCGCCCTGAATGGAGCAAGGAACAAAAGCAGATCATCGCCAAGGACCTGATTCGGGCGGAAGAGTTCGAGCACTTCCTGCACTCGCACTACGTCGGACAGAAGCGCTTCTCGCTCGAGGGAGGCGAGGTCCTCATCCCGGCCCTCCACTACCTGTTTGACCGGGCTGCGGCGCGCACCGGCATCGAGGAGATCGTTTTGGGAATGGCTCATCGCGGCCGCTTGACCGTGCTCACGACGGTGCTCGGAAAGCCTCTCACGGAGATCTTCTCGGTGTTCGAAGACAACTATAAGCCGCACAAGTACGGCGGAAGCGGCGACGAGCCCTACCACATCGGGTTCAGCACCGACCACACGAACGAGGATGGGAGCGCCATTCACGTGAGCCTCGTTGCAAATCCGAGCCACCTCGAGGCGGTCGACCCGGTCGTCGAGGGCAAGGCGCGCGGAGCTCAGCGCCGGCGGGGAGACGTCCACCGCAAGCGGGTCATTCCCGTGCTCATTCACGGCGACGCCTCGTTCACCGGCCAGGGCATCGTTGCCGAGACGCTGAACATGTCGCAGCTGAAGGGCTACAAAACGGGCGGCACGATCCACATCCTCGTGAACAATCAGATCGGGTTCACGACCGCCTCTCGCGACGCCCGCTCGACCTTCTATCCGACGGACATCGCGAAGTCGATGCCTGTGCCAATCTTTCACGTCAACGGTGATGATGCCGAGCAGGTAGTCAGGGCCGTCGACCTCGCCCTGCGCTTCCGCCACAAGTTCGGCTACGACGTCGTCGTCGACATCATCTGCTACCGGAAGTACGGCCACAACGAGGCCGACGAGCCCTCCTTTACCCACCCGATCATGTACAACAGGATCAAGAACTCTCCGAGTGTCGCCACGATCTACTGCGAGAAGCTCGCGGCAGAGGGGAGCTTCACGAAGGAGGAGCAGGAGAGCTTCCGCAGGGAATACCATGGAGAGCTCGATGCGGCCTTGAACGAGTCGCGCGAGAATCCCGTGGAGTTTCACGCCGACGCCTTCACGCGCGGTGAGTGGGCGGGTATGCGCCGCGAGTACGACCACACCCCCGTCCCGACCGGGGTTGCCGAGGCGACCCTCAAGATGATCGGCGAGCGCATCTGCACGGTTCCCGACTACATGCACCTCAATCCGAAGCTCCGCAAGATAGTCGAGCAGCGCCTCGCCTCCTATCAGGCGGGAAAGAACATCGACTGGGCCGCTGCGGAGGCGCTCGCCTTCGGCTCTCTGGTGAGCGAGGGGATCTCGGTGCGCTTAAGCGGCGAAGACTCGGCTCGCGGCACCTTCTCCCAACGGCACGCGGTCTGGTGGAACGTGGCAACCTCCGAGCCCATGCCCTACACCCCGCTCAACAACATCTCCGAAAACCAGGCGCGCTTCTCGGTGTACGACAGCCCTCTCTCGGAGTTCTCGGTGCTCGGCTTCGAATATGGCTATTCACTCACCCACCCGAACCGCCTGATTCTGTGGGAGGCGCAGTACGGCGATTTCGTGAACGGCGCGCAGGTTCTCATCGACAACTTCATAATCGCCGGGGAATCCAAGTGGGCGCGCGGGAGCGGGCTTGTGATGCTACTCCCCCACGGCTACGAGGGCCAGGGGGCTGAGCACTCGAACGCCCACATGGAGCGCTTCCTCGATCTGTGCGCGGAGGACAACATCCAGGTGTGCGACGCGACGACCCCGGCTCAGTACTTCCACCTGCTGCGCCGCCAGATGAAGCGCGCCTTCCGCAAGCCCCTTATCATGATGACCCCGAAGGGGCTCCTGAGAAACAAGCTGTGCGTCTCGGATCTCACCGAGTTCACGGACGGCCATTTCCAAGAGGTCCTCGATGACCCGGCCGGGCTCTATGACGCGGACACCCTCGTCCTATGCACGGGAAGGGTCTACTACGACTTCATCCAGCGGCGAGAGACCTCGGCCGCGAAGCCGGCCGTCATTCGGCTCGAGCAGCTCTACCCCTTCCCCGAGCAGCAGCTGCGCGAGGTGCTCGCGAAATACAAGCATGTGTCCAATTACATCTGGCTCCAGGAGGAATCGCGCAATCGCGGTGCCTGGACCTTCGTGAACGACCGGATCGCAAGTGTGCTCGGGAAGAGCGAGCTTAAATACGTCGGGCGGCCCGCGAGCGCGGCTCCTGCGTCTGCCTCGCATCGCAAGCACCTCGCCGAAATCGAAGCCTTCCTGGCGGAGATTTTCGCGCCGGTTGCCGCCGCGAGCGTGCGGTAAGAGAAGGAAGTGAAGAATGAGTGTCGAGATTAAAGTACCGTCGGCGGGGGAGTCGGTGACGAGCGGGCTCCTTGCGGCTTGGCTGAAGGAGGATGGGGCGACCGTCGCCGAGGGCGAGGAGCTGTTCGAGTTCGAGACCGACAAGGCGACCATCGCGGTGCCGGCGCCGGCCGCAGGCGTGCTCAAGCAGCTCGCAGCGGCAGGGACGGACGTAGAGGTTGGAAGAGTGGTAGGGGAAATCGTAACGACAGCGGGAGCGGCAGGAACGTCTGCCGCAGGCGCGCCGACCGCGGCCAAGGAGGGCGGGGTGAGGCCTGCCGCAGCGGGTAGCTCCGGAAATGGGAAGAGCGCGCCGCGGGCGGAAGGGGTGCGCGGTGCGGGCGGCGAGCCGGTGCTCTCGCCGGCGGTGCGCCGGGTTGTCGAGGAGAACCGCCTCGATCCCGGAACCATCCGCGGAACGGGGAAGGCGGGGCGGATCACGAAGGAGGATGCGCTTGCCGCCGTGGAAACGGCGCGCACCGGCGGCGGGCCGACGGGCGAGGCTCCCGACCGGGGGGCGGCTCCGCCGCAAGAAGCGGCAGGCCTGCCGTCCTCGATTTCCGGAAGGGCTCCGGCAAGCGAGCCGCCGGCAGGCGTGGCGAGGGCGGGAGCTCAGGCGGCCGCCCGCTCGGCTCGCGCGGCCGGTGAGCGACAGAGCCGCGTCCCGATGACGACCATCCGAAAGCGGATCGCCGAGAACCTCGTGCGTGCCAAGCAGCAGGCGGCACACCTCACCACCTTCAATGAGATCGACATGTCGGCGGTTATGGAGCTTCGCTCGCGCTACAAGGACACCTTCGAGCAGCGTCACGGAGTTCGGCTCGGCTTCATGTCCTTCTTCGTGAAGGCTTCGGTCGAGGCTCTTTCGGAGCTGCCGGCGGTAAACGCGCAGGTCGACGGCGAGAGCATCCTCTACAACAACTACTACGACATCGGTGTTGCAGTCGCCTCGGAGCGAGGGCTGGTGGTCCCCGTCATCCGCGACGCAGACGCCCTTTCCTTTGCCGAGATCGAAAGGTCGATCGCCGATCTCGCGGCCCGGGCTCGCAACAAGCGTCTCACGGTAGACGACCTCTCGGGCGGCACCTTCACGATCACCAATGGGGGCGTCTACGGCTCGCTGCTTTCCACGCCGATCCTCAATCCGCCGCAATCGGCGATCCTCGGCATGCAGAAGCGACCGGTAGTCGTGAATGACGCGATCGTGATCCGGCCGATGATGTACGTGGCCCTAACCTACGACCATCGCATCGTGGATGGACAGGGGGCGGTGAGCTTCCTCGTGCGTATCAAGCAGCTCATCGAGGACCCCGAGCGGCTCCTCCTCGAGGTGTAGGCGGGAAATGGCAACTGAGAAGTTTGACGTCGTCGTCATCGGCTCGGGGCCCGGCGGCTATGTCGCGGCCATTCGCGCCGCGCAGCTGGGCCTCTCCACAGCGGTGGTAGAGAAGGAGGAAAGCTTCGGCGGGACCTGCCTCAACATCGGATGCATCCCCTCAAAGGCTCTCCTCGATTCGAGCGAGCTGTACGAGAAGATCGGACGCGAGGCCAAGGAGCACGGAATTAGCGCCGAAGGGGTCAAGCTCGACCTCGAAGCGATGATGCGGCGCAAGGAGAAGGTAGTCCGTCAGATGGCCTCCGGAGTCGCAACGCTCTTCAAGGGTAACCGAATTGCCACCTACCGCGGGGTTGGGCGGCTCGGTGCTCCGGGTAGGGTGACGGTCCTTCCGGTCGCGAAGAGCGCGAAGCCCGTCGAGCTTGAGGCGAGCTCGATCCTCCTCGTGACGGGAAGCGTCCCCGTCGAGCTTCCGAGCGTGCCCTTTGACGGAAAGAATGTAGTCTCCTCGACCGAGGCCCTTGCCTTTGAGAAGGTCCCCGAGCGGCTCCTGGTCATCGGGGCGGGAGCCATCGGCCTCGAGCTTGGAAGCGTGTGGGCCAGGCTCGGCTCGAAGGTGCAGGTCGTCGAGCTCATGCCGCAGATCCTTCCCGGATGGGATGGCCGCCTCGCGCGGACGCTCGCCCGCGTGCTCGAGAAGCAAGGCATGAGCATTGCCCTTGCGACCAAGGTGAAAGGCTTCGAAAAGAGCCGCAAAGGGGTCCTCCTCAAAGGCGCCGACGCGGCGGGCAAGGAGCTTTCCTTCGAGGGCTCCAAGATCCTGGTCGCGGTCGGACGAAAGCCCTACACCGAGGGTCTCGGCCTTGCCGAGGCCGGGGTGAAGCTCGACGAGCGCGGGCGCATCGCCGTCGATGAGCGCTTCAGGACCAGCGTTCCCGGTGTCTACGCCATCGGCGACGTCATTGCCGGTCCGATGCTCGCCCACAAGGCGGAAGACGAAGGGATCGCGGTCGCGGAGCTCATCGCAGGGAAGGCGGGACACGTGAGCTATGCGACGATCCCGGGGGTCGTCTATACCTGGCCGGAGGCGGCGATGGTCGGCAGGAGCGAGGAGCAGCTTGTCGCGGAGGGGGTCGCCTACCGTTCCGGAGAGTTCTATTTCCGGGCAAACGGACGAGCCCTTGCCGCGGAGAGCACCGACGGCTTCGTGAAGATCCTCGCCGATGCGAAGAACGATCGGGTTCTCGGCGTGCACATAGTCGGTCCGTGGGCTTCCGATCTCATCTCCGAAGCGGTCACCGTCATGGAGTTCGGCGGGAGCGCGGAGGACATCGCCCGCACCGTGCACGCCCATCCGACCCTCACCGAGGTCGTGCGCGAGGCGGCGCTCGCGGTGGATAAGCGGGCGATTCACGCTCCTCCCCTTTCGCGGTGAGGAAGACGGGCCGGCGGCGTCTAAGTGGAATGGCATACTACATCGAACGGAGGATGGAACGATGGCTGAGGCTACATACGCCAAGGGACTAGAGGGAATTATCGCCGCGGAGAGCGCAATCTCGCGGATCGACGGCCAGGCCGGGCGGCTGACCTATCGCGGATTTCCCATAGAAGAGCTTGCGGAATACTCGGATTTCGAAGAGGTGACCTACCTTCTGCTCTACGAGAAGCTTCCCAACCGAAGCGAGATGGAGGCGTTTCGAAGGACGATGCGGGCGAGCCGCGGGATCTCCGGACCAATACTCGAGATGGTAAGAACCTTCCCAATCGGGGCGCACCCGATGGAGCTGCTCCAGTCGGTCATGGCCTACTTGAGCGGCTACGTGGAGCACAAGATCCAGCATTCGGCGACGTGCAACTGCCGGCAGACGCTCCACCAGGTTGTGCAGATCGCAACGGTCGTCGCCGCCTACAACCGCTTTCGCGAGGGGGAGCAGTTCGTACCTCCCCGCATGGATCTCTCCCACGGGGCGAACTTCCTCTACATGCTGCGAGGCAAGGAGCCGGAGCCCTACGAAGGCGAGATCATGGACAAGTGCCTGGTTCTCCACGCCGAGCACGGCTTCAACGCTTCCACCTTCACCGCGAGGGTGGTTGCCTCGACCCTTTCCACCTGCTACTCGAGCATCTCGGCGGCTATGGGCGCGCTGTACGGCTCGCTGCATGGTGGAGCGAACGAGCGCGTGATGGCGATGGTCGACGAGATCGGTGCGAAGGAGAAGGCGGAGAAGTGGGTGAACGATGCCCTCGACAACCACAAGAAGGTGATGGGGATGGGACACCGCGAGTACAAGGTCAAAGACCCTCGCGCCAACACCATCGAGAGCATGCTGCGCACCCTTTCCGAGAAGAAGGGAGACACCCGCTACTACGACATCCTGAAAGAGGTGGAGCGGGTCTTTCGCTCGCGCATGGAAACGACCGGTAAGCCGATCTATCCCAACGTTGACTTCTTCTCCGGGGCAGTGTACAGTCTGCTCGGAATTCCGAAGCAGCTCTTCACACCGGTATTCGCGATTGCCCGGGTCTCCGGGTGGCTCGCCCACGTACTCGAGCAGCGGGTGGGCAACCGCATCTTCCGGCCGGAGAGTCTGTATACCGGCCCGGACGTCCGGGAATATGTGCCGATCGAGGAGCGGGAGTAGGTCGAGCGATGGTCATTCAGCCCAAGTTCCGCAACAACATCTTCATGAACGCGCATCCGGTAGGCTGTGCGGTCGAGGTTCGGCGACAGATCGACTACATCAGGTCGAAAGGGAGGCTCGCGGGGGGCCCGAAGAAGGCCCTCGTCGTGGGCTCCTCGACGGGCTACGGCCTTGCTGCGCGGATCGTTGCTGCTTTCGGCTACGGCGCCGAGACCTTCGGGATTGCCTTTGAAAAGGAAGGCAGCGACAAGCGGCCGGGAACGGCAGGCTGGTACAACACCATCGCCTTCGAGCGTGAAGCGAAGGAGGCGGGGCTCGCCTGTGCGAGCCTCAACGCCGACGCATTCTCGAACGAGGTGAAGGCCGAGACCGCAAAGCGCCTGAAGGAGAGCTCCGGCAAGGTTGACCTCGTGGTCTACAGCCTCGCCTCGCCGGTTCGTACCGACCCGGTGACGGGGGAGATGTACAAATCGGTCTTGAAGCCGATCGGGAAGCCCTACAGCGCTAGGTCGGTCGACATGATGACCGGCGAAATCAAGGACTTCTCCGTCGAGAGCGCGTCCCAGGATGAGATCGATGCGACCGAGAAGGTTATGGGTGGCGAGGACTGGCAGCTCTGGATACAGGCCCTCCAGGAGCAGGATCTCCTCGCCCACGGAGTTGTGACGGTGGCCTTCTCCTACCTCGGCCCCCAGGTGACCTACGCTATCTACCGGGAAGGAACCATCGGCCGCGCAAAACAGCATCTCGAGCATACCGCCGGCATCCTCACGAAGCGTCTTGCCGTCCTCGACGGGCGCGCCTATGTCTCGGTTAACAAGGCGCTTGTGACCCGCTCGAGTGCGGTGATCCCGGTGGTGCCGCTCTACATATCCCTCCTTTTTAAGGTGATGAAGGAGAAGGGCCTCCATGAAGGGTGCATCGAGCAGATGAGCCGGCTCTTCGCCGAACGCCTCTATTCTGGACGGCCGGTGGCAGTCGATGCGGAGGGACGGATTCGCATCGACGATCTCGAGCTGCGGGAGGACGTCCAGCAGGAGGTCGAGCGCCGGTGGAAAGAGGTGAGCACCGGTAATTTCGAGCGCCTCGGCGATGTCGAGGGCTACCGCAAGGACTTCATGAACATCCACGGCTTCGGCGTTGACGGAGTCGACTACGACGCGGATGTCGTGCCGTGAGGCTGGCCTAGGCGGGCAGGCCGGAGGCTCGCACCCGGCCCCGAACGCTCCGCTCAGCGATCGTGAGGGCGGGCGGCGATTCATCGAATGGGGCGGCGGCCGCCGCCTCGATCTGTCGGATTCCCCTCTTGTAATGGGCATCATCAACTGCACCCCCGATTCCTTCTATTTCGGTAGCAGGGCCAGGGGTCTCGACGATGCGCTCGCGCTTGCCCGGCGAATGATTGCTCAGGGAGCGGACCTCCTCGACGTCGGCGGTGAATCAACCCGTCCGGGCTCGGATCCGGTTGATCCCGAGGAGGAGCGCCGCCGCGTAGTGCCCCTTGTCGAGGCGATCCGCCGGGAGTTCTCGATTCCCATCTCGATCGATACCCGGAAGGCCTCGGTAGCGCGCGCCGCGCTTGAAGCGGGGGCCGACATCGTGAACGACGTCTCAGGCCTCGCCGACGACCCAGCGGCGGCCGGAATTGCGGCCGAGCGCGGCGCGCCGGTGGTCCTGATGCACCGCCGCGGCGACTCGAAGACCATGCAGGTCGATCCGCACTACGACGACACCCTGCGTGAGATCGAGGACGAGCTTGGCGCGGCGGTCGAGCACGCGGCCGCGGCGGGGATCCGTCGCGACAGGATCATCCTCGACCCCGGGATCGGATTCGGAAAGCGGCTGTGCGATAATCTCCTGATCCTGCGGGGAATTCCGCGGCTGCGCGCTCTTGGTTTTCCTCTTCTCATCGGGCTGTCGCGCAAAAGCTTCATCGGCAAGCTTCTCGGAGGGCTGCCCGCGGAGGAGAGACTGACCGGAACGATCGTCGCAGATACCTATGCGGCCTGCGCCGGCGCCGAGATCGTACGGGTCCACGACGTTGCGGAGGCGGTGGCCATGAAGCGCATCCTCCACGCGATCGCAACGGCAACGCAGGAACGGTAGAGATGGACTGGTTTTCGAACATCTGGATTCTCCACTCGGTGATCCTCCCGGTGCTGGACATCGGGATCCTCTCCTTCCTTATCTACCACATCTATCTTCTTCTCGTGCAGACTCGCGCGATCCAGCTTGTGAAGGGAACCTTCCTCGTCGTTCTCATCTACGCGCTAGCGTTCTTTCTCCAGCTGAAGACCCTCCTGTGGATCATGAACAGCCTTGCGACGGTCCTCGTAGTGATCGTTGCGATTGTCTTTCAGCCGGAGCTGCGCAATATCTTCACGCGAATCGGGCAGGGTGAGTGGTTTCGCTTCAACTCCGGCGCCAAGCCCTATCAGCTTGACACCGTCTTGAATGCGGTCGAGGTGCTCGCGGGGCGGAAACGGGGAAGCCTCATCGTCTTTGCGCGCAACGTCGGCCTGAAGAACATCATCGACACCGGAACGCGCGTCGGGGCCGAGCTCTCCTCGAGCCTCATTCTCACGATCTTCGGACACGACACCCCGCTCCACGACGGGGCGCTCCTCGTGCAGTCCGGAAAGATTCTCGCCGCGGGCTGCTTTCTCCCGCTGTCGGAGCAGGCGGATATACGCCGGAGCTTCGGAACCCGGCATCGGGCGGCCTTGGGGTTGGCCGAGGACACCGACGCCGTCGTTCTCGTTGTTTCCGAAGAGACGGGTGCGGTTTCGCTTGCCTACGACGGCAACCTCTTCTATGATCTCAGCATCGATGAGATTCGAAAGCAGCTGAAGACGCTCCTCAATTTCAGGGAGGAGGGCGAAGAGGAGAGGGAGGAAGCGACTCTTGAAGAGCAGTAGGCTAGTCGAGCGGATCACCAACAACTGGCCTGCGAAAATCCTGTCGGTGGCCGCTGCGGTACTGCTCTTTTTCTTTTATCGGATAAGCACCCTCGAGCAGCGCTACATCACGGTCCCGCTCGACGTCATCGCAAATGGCTACTACACCCCTTCCGCTCCCCTTCCCGCTACGGTGCGGGTCACCCTTCGAGGGAAGGCCGACACGATCTTCGGGATTCGCGAGTCGGACATCGAGGCTTTCGTCGACCTCACCTCCTATCGAGGTGCGGGGATCTATCGGGTCCCCGTCCAGATTCACAAGAAGGGCAGCGCCCTCAACGCGGATGTCGAAGTCCGAGTCGATCCGATCGACTTTCCGGTGACGCTCGAGCGGGCGGTTCAGAAGAGCATTCAGGTTATCGCGAATATAAAGGGTTTTCCGGCCCGAGGATATCAGCTCGGACAGTATCTCCTCACTCCCGACGAGGTGGTCGTGCAGGGGCCGCAAAGCCGCGTCGACGCCGTGGCGGACGTGTCGACCGACCCGATCGATCTCACGGGGAAGACCGCGGACTTCACGACCCGCGTCGACCTCAACGTTACGGATCCGACGATCCGGATCATCGGCAACGATTCGGTGGAGTTCCACGGGATAGTCCAGCCCATCGTCATCATCAAGACGATAGAGCCGATCGACGTGGTTCCCATGGATCTTGCTCCTGATCTGCGGCTCAAGGCCGACGTCACCACGGGCTCGATTCGCGTCCAGGGGAACCAGCTTGCGGTCGAAAGAATCAAGCCGGGCGACATCACCCTCACGGTCGACTGCGCTCAGATCCGCGGACCCGGGGTTCACGTACTCCCGACGAGACCCTCGGTTCCGCCCGGGATCACCGTGCTGGGCTTCAGCCCGCAGACGGTGACCCTCACGATTACGAGAGGCGGATTCGGCTTATGATTCTGGGAATTGGGATCGATGTAGTCCATGTCAATCGGATGCGGCGCTGGCGCGATGTGCCCGGGCTCTTCGAGCGCTTCTTCAATCCGGCCGAGCTCGAAGATGCGCAGCAGCGCAAGAGCTCGGAGGTGCTCTCGCTCGCGGCGCGCTTCGCGGCAAAGGAAGCCTTCGGAAAAGCGCTCGGAACCGGGCTGCGCGGGCTTGCCCTGAAGGAGATCCTCATTCGCAACAACCATAACGGCAAGCCGGAAATCCGCTTTTTTGGCAAAGCAGCCGCGGCGCTTGAGAAGTTGGGCGGGAAAAAGGTGTTCATCTCACTCACCCATGAAAAGGACAACGCCATCGCGGTTGTCGTGATCGAGGGGGAATAATGGGCGAGGAGGAGCGGGTATCCTTCTTCTCGAAGGGCAAGGTCGCCTGCCCTGTCTGCAGAGCTTCCTTTGTTCGGGAGGAGCTGCTCACGGGGCGCGGCAGGTTGATTGCCGGGAGGCTGACGAAGGACCTCCGCCGTCTTTACGATCCCTCGCAGAAGTTCGGGAAGGTGTATCCGCTCATTTACCCGGTGGTGGTGTGTCCCAGCTGCTACTACGCGTCCTTTGCATCCGACTTTCACGGGCTCGCCGACAAGAGTCGCCGGGCGGTGGAGCTGGACTCCGACCGCAGGCTTGAGCAGGTTTTCTTGCTCTTCGACGACGTGGATTTTCGCGAGCCTCGCGGCCTCAAAGAGGGAATCGCCGGCTACCTTTTCGCGCTGATGTGCTACGATCATTTTCCCGATGAGGCCTGCCCGACTATCAAGCAGGGGCTCTCGGCCCTGCGCGCCGCGTGGATCGCCTCGGATCTGGATGCGGAGCGCCCGGGAGAAAACTGGGGCTATCTCGCGCAGCTCTTTTACCGCAAGGCGCGTTTTTTCTACACCGCTGCGATCGACTACGAGCAGACCGGGAAGGAGTCGCTCGGGACGGTGCCGCACCTTGGGCCCGATCTCGACAAGAACTACGGCTACGACGGGGTGCTCTACCTTGCCGCCTACCTCGAGCTGCAGTACGGCCCGCATGAGGACGAGGGGAAGCGGATCGCCTCCTTGAAGGAAGCGCGCCGCACGGTCGCCCGCCTCTTCGGTCTGGGAAGGGCGACACGCGACAAGCCGACAGCCCTTCTCGATCTCGCCCGGGAGCTCTACGACACGATTGGGGTCGAGCTGACCCGGATGGGAGTCCATGGAGAGACGTAACCTTCGGATGACGCTCTCATACGATGGAACGGACTTCCTCGGTTGGGAGCGGCAGGCAGAGGGCAGGACCGTCCAAGGCGTGGTGGAGGCCGCCCTCGCCGAGCTGCACGGCCATCCGGTAGACGTGAGCGTCGCAGGTCGAACCGATTCGGGCGTCCACGCGTTGGGCCAGGTCATCAATTTCCGAACGGATGCCTCCATTCCGGACGAGCGCTTTCCCTACGCCCTGAATGCCCTTCTTCCGAAGGATGTCCGCGCCATTGGAAGTTTCCGGGTAAGCGACGCCTTCCATGCCCGTTTCGATGCGGTGGCGCGTGTCTATGCCTACTACTTTCAGACGGGGGAGTTCGAGTCACCGATTGACCGCCGCTTTGCCTGGCATCTGCGCCGCGAACCGAGCTTGCCGGCTCTGAACTCACTCGCGGCGTCCATCGTGGGGACGCACGACTTTACGACCTTCGCCGCTGCAGGCGACGCGAGCCAATCCCGGGTGCGGGACATCTTCACTGCGGCCTTCTACCGCGAGGGGCGCCACCTCGTCTTTCGGATCGCAGGCAACGCCTTTCTTTACCGGATGGTTCGCTCCCTCGTCGGAACGATGATAGACTTCGAGCTCACGGGCGCCGGTCCGCCGCGCATGCGGGAGATCCTCCAAGCGCGGGAGCGCGGGCTTGCGGGGCCGACCGCTCCGCCGAACGGGCTCTTTCTCCTGAAGGTGGTCTACGATGGCGAGCCTCTCTGACCTCTTGAGACTTCTCGACGACGTCGAGGACTACCTTACGGGGGGCTACCGCCTCGATCGTGCCGCGGCAAGCGGCCGCGACGTGGCCGGCGGGCCCGACCGGGACAACGCCGGCCGCCACCCTGATGGCGCCGCAACAGGCGGGCCGGCTTCCGCGGCGGCCGCCGCGGGGGGCCTCGCCCAGGGCGCGGCACCACGGGAGGCTTTCGCCCCCGACCGGGAAGGCCGCCTCCGCCAGCTCGCCGAGCTTGCGGCCGAGGTTGCAGCCTGCACCAAGTGCGGGCTGTGCCGGGGACGCACCCATGGGGTGCCGGGAGAGGGGGCGATCGATCCGCTCGTCATGGTGGTGGGGGAGGGACCGGGCGCCGATGAGGACGCGACCGGCCGCCCCTTTGTCGGAAGGGCCGGGCAGTATCTCGACAAATGGCTCGAAGCGGTCCAGCTGTCGCGCTCGGCCAACGCCTACATCGCGAACATCGTGAAATGCCGGCCGCCCGGCAACCGCGATCCTCTCCCCGATGAGATGGCTGCCTGCCGCCCCTACTTGGACCGGCAGATCGAGCTCGTGCGTCCGCGCGTCATCCTCACCGTCGGCCGCATCTCGTCGGCAAATCTGACCGGGCTGGAGGTCGGGATCAACAAGCTTCGCGGGAGCACCTACCGTTACCGGGGGGTCCCCCTCATCCCCACCTACCATCCGAGCGGTGTTCTGCGGAACCCGGACTACCGCGCTCCGGTGTGGGAGGATCTCCGACGTCTGAAGAAGCATCTTGATGAATCGCTATCTTGACGTCGTCTTCAACACGCCGGCTCCCGGTCCGTTTACCTACGAGCTGCTCCCCGCCTTGGGCCGCAGTCGCCGCGGTCGGGGGAAGGGCGCGCCGGCGAGCGGTGCGGGACCAGCGAGGGGGGTGAGTCTGCGGCAAGAGGAGCCCGGCGGCGCGCCTGGAGGTGACGACGCCGGGGCGGATCCGGCGGCGCCGGGGGCTGCTGCGACCGCAGGCGAGCGCTGCGGGGTCGGCTTTCGGGTCAAGGCCTCCTTCGGCGCGCGCACCCTCATCGGCTTCGTCGTCGGAACGAGGAGCGAGCCGCCCGCCGGGAGCTACGTGATGAAGGCGATCGAGGAGGTGGTCGATACCGAGCCCCTTTTCGACGAGCCCTATCTCAATCTTGCCCGGTGGGTCTCCGGGATGTATTTCAGCTCGCTCGGCGAGGCGCTTGCCACCATGCTTCCGGGAGGCAAACGCGAGAGCCGCCTGCCCGTCCTCGCCGAGGAGGACGATCTTCCGCAGGGGAGGCATTCCCTCTCAAGCGAGCAGGAGGACGCCCTCGCGGGGATTCTCGGCGGCGATCTTGAGCGCAGCTCCTACCTCTTCGGAGTCACCGGGTCCGGCAAGACCGAGGTCTACCTGCGCGCTGCGGAACGGATGATCGCCTGCGGGAAGGGAGTCATCTATCTGGTGCCTGAGATCTCGCTCACCCATCAGCTCGTCGATGCAGTTCGTTCTCGTTTCGAAGGGCGGGTCGCGGTGCTTCATTCGGGGCTCACCCCGTCGCAGAAGCTGGTCGAGTGGCTGCGGATACGGCGCGGGGAGGCGATGCTCGTCATAGGCGCGCGGAGCGCGGTGTTTGCGCCAGTCCCGCGGCTTGGGCTCGTGGTCATCGACGAGGAGCATGAGGGCTCTTACAAGTCGGGATCGACCCCGCGCTATCATGCGCGCCAGGTGGCGATGCGCCGGGCCGCCGCGAGCGGGGCGCGGCTCGTCATGGGGAGCGCCACCCCTTCGGTCGAGGCGGCCTACCTGATGGGCCAGGGCAAGATCACCCGCCACCCCCTTACCCAGCGGCTTTCGGGAGGGAGCATGCCGCAGGTAGCGGTGGTGGATATGAAGGGCGAGGAGGGGAACATCTCGCGCCTTCTCGCCGAGGAGATCCGCCGCACCCACGACGAGGGTCGCCAGTCGATCCTCTTCCTCAACCGGCGCGGCTTTACCTACTTTTTTCACTGCCGCAGCTGCGGCTACGAGATGACGTGCGCCCGATGTTCGGTATCCATGACCTTCCATAAGGATCGAAACCGCATGGTCTGCCACTACTGCGGCTATTCACGCAAGCCGGTCGAGGTGTGTCCCACCTGCGGATCGCTCGATGTCGGCTACTCCGGTTTCGGGACCGAAATGATCGAGGAGGAGATTGGCCGCCGGTTCCCCGAGCTTAAGGTCGTGAGGGTCGACACGGACTCGATCCAGAAGAAGGGCTCGCTGCGCTCCATCCTCGCGGAATTCCGCGACGGCAAAATCGATCTTCTCCTCGGGACACAGATGGTGGCCAAGGGGCTGAACTTTCCCGGAGTGAAGCTTGTCGGGATCGTCCTCGCCGACACAGGGCTGCACCTTCCCGATTTCCGTGCGCAGGAGCGCACCTTTTCCCTCATCGTCCAGGTCTCCGGTCGCGCCGGGCGGTACTTTCCGGACGGCAAGGTGGTGGTGCAGACCTACCGGCCGGACAACGAGGCCGTCATGCTCGCGGCCTCGAACCGGGTGGAAGAGTTCTATGTGCGGGAGCTTGCGACGCGGCACGCCTTGCGCTTTCCGCCCTTCGCCCGACTGTTCCGACTGGTCTTTCGCGGCAAGGAACAGAGCAGGGTCATGGCCGCCGCCGCCGAGTTTGCGAAGGAGCTCGCTAAAGCGATGGAGCCTGCGGCCGCCGAGATCCTCGGGCCGGCGGAATGCCCCGTCGCGGTCATCGCGGGGAGCTATCGCTGTCAGATCATCCTGCGGACGACGCAGTTCTCGCGGGCGCACGCAATCCTCGGGCGGAACCTCGCCGCCCTCAGGCCGCGCCGGGATCTCTACGTCGAGGTCGACGTCGACCCGGTAAGCCTGCTGTAGCGAAAGGCACATAGCACTTTACGCTTGGCGGTATTTCTTGTAATATTTCGGTCATGTTGAAGATCGTAACCCTCGGCGACTCGCGCCTCCTCCAGCGTGCTTCGGTCATCGCCGACGTCGACCGGCTCGTCTACGACCTCTCGCAGGCGATGATCGAAACCATGCGCGAGGGGAACGGAATCGGGCTGGCCGGCCCGCAGGTCGGAGAGCTCCGGCGCATTTTCGTTTGCCACGTTTCAGGCGACATCCCCAGGGTCTTCATCAATCCCGAAATCATTCAGACCTCGCAGGACCTCGCAACGATGGAGGAGGGGTGCCTCAGCATCCCCGGCATCTATGCCGATGTCGTTCGGCCTGCGGCGGTGACGGTCCAGGCCTGGAACGAGAAGGGGCGTCCTTTTCGGATCGACGCCGAGGGGAGCCTTGCGCGCGTTATCCAGCACGAGATGGACCATTTGAATGGCGTCCTATTCCTCGACCATTTGAGCGAGCGTAAACGGGACCGCCTGACCAAGGTCTACTGGAAGAGGACGGAAGACAAATTAGGCTCCTATTCGCAGGCACTCCGCCGCTAGCGCTGCCCTCCTTGAGGGCTCTTCACGCGGAGCATACGATCTGCGCTGTTCTCACGAGCCCCGACCGGCCCGCCGGGCGGGGGAGGGGCGTGGCAGCCTCACCGGTCAAGCGAGTAGCCCTCGAGCTTGGACTTGAAAGTCTCCAGCCCGAGCGCCTAGACGGAAGATTGCGGGAGGCAGTCGCCGCGCTGTCGCCGGAGCTCCTGGTCGTAGTCGCCTACGGGCACATCTTCGGTCCCAAGTTTCTTGCGCTCTTTCCCAAAGGGGCCATCAACCTTCACCCTTCGCTGCTTCCGCGCTATCGCGGCCCATCGCCGATCGCCGCAGCAATTCTTGCCGGGGATGCCCAGACGGGGATCACGATTCAGCGCCTCGCTCTTGAGGTCGATGCGGGGCCGATACTGAAGCAGGCGACCATCCCGCTTACGGGGCGCGAGACGACCTCCTCCTTAAGCGAGATCGTCGCCAGCGAGGGCGCGGCCCTCCTCGCCGAGGTCTGCCGTGATTTCGACCGCCTCGAGCCGACCCCGCAGGACGATACGATGGCCACCTACTCCCGGCTCATAACGAAGGAGGACGGCCTCGTCGACTGGCGCCTGGGCGCCGAGGTGATCGACAGGATGATCCGTGCCTACACCCCCTGGCCTCATGCCCGCACTTCCTTTCGCGGCACCGAGCTTCACCTCCTCGAAGCGAGCTCGGTAGCGGCGGGCGCGGCGGCCGGCGGCGCCCGCCTGGCGCCCGAGACGCCGGGGAGGGTGCTGGGTATAGACACGCGGGAGGGAATTCTGGTACAAACTGGGAACGGTGTGCTTGGGGTTCGAGCGCTTCAGCTTCCATCGAAGAAGCCCTTGCACTGGAAAGACTTCGTGAATGGAGTACGCGATCTTGCGGGCTCGACATTCGGAGGCCCACGGTGAGCCCCTTTGCTGATAGACTGCTCAATCTCCTTCCAAATCCTCGCGATGATGGCGAGACCCGGCACTTCAAGATCCTAGTCTACCTGTCGATCGGAATCATCATCCTCATGGTGGTCGTCGCGCTCATAACCTTTCTGCTCACCATCGACGGAGCCGAGCAGACGATGGTTCCGAATCTCAAGGGGATGGAGCTCGCAAACGGTCTGGTGGCCCTCCAGGATCGCGGTCTCTATCCTCGCGTGCAGCTGCGCTACTCCGCAAACCCCGCCGAAAAAGGCACGATCCTCGGTCAGGAGCCGGGAGCAGGCACGATCGTAAAGACCGGGCGACTGGTGACCCTCCAGGTCAGCAAGGGGGCGATCATCGACCGGGTGGAGAACTACATTGGCATGAAGCTGACCGACCTTGAGCTTCACCTGCAGACGCTCTCCACGACCTATGGACCGCTGCTTCAGCTCCAGACTCCGGTCATGAGCGTCTACGATGCCGCCCCCGCCGGAACGATCCTCCAGCAGTCGCCCGCGCCCGACACCCCGTTGACCGGCCTCACCACCCTGAAGGTCGTTGTAAGCCTTGGGCCGAAAAGCGCGACTGCCACCGTGCCCAACTTCATCGGGGAGGAGTACGCGAAGGCGCTGAAAGCCCTGTCCGACGCCAACCTCACCTTCGCCATGACCGATCGAAGGGCCAGAGGCGACGAACGGCCCGGAACTATCATCTCCCAGTCGCCCGACCCCGGGAGCACGGTTCCGAGCGGTACCCTGATCAACCTCGTCATGACCGATCCGTCCTATGTGCCGCAGGGATACGTCTTCGGGATGCTTCAAAAGACGCTTCCCGACTATCCGGTGGCGATCGACCTGACTATTGAGGCGGTCTCCCCCGACGGCGAGCACACGCCGATACTCGCGATGAAGACAACGGGCGGTCTTCTCACCGTTCCGTACGTCGTCAAGAACGACTCGGTCATCATCGTGTCGAGCTTCGACAAAGAGCTCTTCCGCTATACGGTCGGCGGTCAAAGCAGCGGCTAGGGCCGCTTGTGTCCGGGCCGCTCGGCCCGGGGGCCCTCCTCGCATTGACAGCTCCCGCCCGCTCTGCTATATTTTGTTTCCGTGAAGCGTGCTTGCGGAGCGCTCACGTTGATAAGCGACCGTCGTATAATGGTAATACCCAAGCTTCCCAAGCTTGTGCCGGGAGTTCGATTCTCCTCGGTCGCTCTCCACAAAACCTGGTAACACCTGCCGAAAGCCTACCCAAGCTCCCGATCTGCGCGGGGAAAGTAGATGGTGATGGTGGTTCCCTTCCCCTCTTCACTCGAGACCCCGATGCTCCCGAAGGACTGCTTCACGATCTCCCGAACCGTCGCGAGTCCGAGGCCCGTTCCTCTACCGGCCTCCTTGGTCGTGAAGAAGGGCTCGAAGAGGCGGGACATCGTTTCCCTGTCCATCCCGATGCCCGTGTCGCGGACGGTGACCATGACGTATTCGCCGGGCGCAGTGCCGGGATGCTCTCTCGCCTGCTCTGCAAGGAGCACAACGTTCATTGTCTCGATGTACAGCCTGCCTCCGCGCGGCATGGCATCGCGGGCATTGACGGCGAGGCTCATGGCGATCTGCTCGATGTGGCTCGGATCGGCCCATATGTGCCACAAGTTGTCTGCAAGCCTTGGGATAAGGGCGATGTCCTCTCCGATAAGGCGGGCGAGCATACGTTCGACGCGGCGAAGGAGCTCGTTCAAGTCGACGAGGCGAGGCTGGTGCACCTGTCCGCGGCTGTAGGCGAGAAGCTGCCGTGTCAGCGTAGCGGCGCGTTCGGCAGCAAGCCGTACCTCGGTTGCATAGCGGAAGGCGGGGGCGTCCGTCGGCAGCTCATCGCGGATAAGCTCGCAGCAGCCCTGGATCGTGGTCAGAATGTTATTGAAGTCGTGGGCTACTCCACCGGCAAGCCTCCCGACCGCTTCCATTTTTTGCGAGCGGATGAGACCCTCGGCGAAGGATTTCTCGTCGGTGACATCCCTGCAGTAAAGGTTGATGTACTCCCCGGTGGGAATAGGCACGACCGTGAAGGTGTAGGTCCGCCCGCCGGCCGCAATCTCCGTCTCGAGCTTCTCGAGGCGCTCCCATGCCCGGGAGAAGAGGGACATGTGTTCGGCCTGCACCTTGACTCCATCCGGGCCGGTAATGGCCACCGCGACGGACCATGCTGCACGGTTGGCGTAGATGACGGTCCCTTCCGGCGAAACCCGGAGGACCGGGTTGGGGCTTTCCTCTGCGAGACGGGCGAGATCTCGAACGCGCTCCTCGGAGCGTTTTCGTTCGGTGATGTCGACGATACCGACAAGCATGTGCCGGAAGTCGTCGCTTTCGTCGGGGATGTAGGCGTTGATAAGGACGTTGAGCCTCTTGCCTTCGGGCGTCAGCACGAGTGATTCCCGCTCCGTGTAGGTGGTACCCTCTGCAATCGCGACGATATTGTCCACAAGGCTCCTGCGTGCGGTCGGATCGCTCAGGATGAGGGTCGTGGAGATAGGGCCCAGGAGCTCCTGCTTGCTCTTTACGCCGTAGAGGCGGACGGTCGTGTCGTTTACGTCGACGACCCTAATGAGGGAGGCTGCCGCATCGAGGAACTCCGGATGCGCATCGATATAGGTCCCGATATTCGAGATCCCATCTTTCTTGAGGCTCGCGAGCAGCGTGCGAAGCTCGGAGATGTCCTCCTCCCAGAGAGAGAGCCCTGCAAGCTCGAAAATGGTCCGGTACTTTGCCTCGTCTCGGCCGAGGAACGACTCGCTGCGGGAGTGTTCGCGGGTTTTGTGGGGTTCGCTCGCCTCTCGCCAGATCGAGAGCACGCTGTCGCCGGTTCTCGATGCCTGGATCGCGAAGATGCGAGCAGGGGGTGTTCCCGGGACCGCTGGGCTCGGCCAGGCGATCAGACCGTCGGAGGAAGGTTTGCTCGATTCGACCGTGGTTCGCAGTCGTTCGATGAGGTCTTGAAACGCTTCGGACGGCACAAGCTCGCGGAGATGCCGTCCCTCGGGTCTCGTCGCGTTCGGCCCGAGGAGGGAGCAGGAGGCGGGATTCGCGTATTCCACCGTGAAGTCGTGGATGGCCTGCCGCTCGGTTCGTACCGGCGAAAACACCCAAACAGGTTCCGGCCAGGAGTGAAAGATATTACGGTAGGGGTCTGCGTGCGTCACGTGGATTACCCTTGCTGCAAGGAAGTATACACATTCGGGAGGCTCTCGCGAAGGTGGGGTCGAGCCCTTCCGGCGCCGCTTGCATCAACCTATGGTGACTGTGTCTCGACGAGGCGCAGGAAGGTCTTCACGACCGTCGGGTCGAAGTGACTTCCGGAGAGATTGGCGATGTGATCCAAGACCTCGTCTTCGCTCCAGCCCCTACGATAGGGTCGGTCGGAGCGGAGGGCGTCCCAGACGTCGACGACTGCGAACAACCGGGCCGCGATCGGGATCTGCTCCTCTTTCAATCCTCGCGGATATCCGCTTCCGTCCCATTTTTCATGGTGGCAGTAGGGAATGTCGAGGGCATGCCGCAGATATCGTATCGGGGAAAGCATCTCGAAGGCAAGCTTTGGGTGCAGCTTCATGATCGTCCATTCCTCCTCGCTCAGCGGGCCGGGCTTTAAGAGGATCGCATCAGGAACCCCCATCTTGCCGATGTCGTGGAGGAGCGCTCCCCAGCGGATCTGCGCGAGCTCCTGATCGCCGAGACCGTATGCCCGTGCAAGCGCGAGCGTCATTTCGGTGACCCTCTGCGTGTGGCCCTCGGTCTCTTTGTCCCGGAGATCGAGGGCGCGCGACCAACCCTCGATCGTTGCGTCATAGGCCATGATGAGCTCGTCGGTCGAGCGTTGAAGGCTGGCGAAGAGGGTGGAGTTCTCGATTGCGATCGCGGTCTGACCGGCGAGGGCGGTGAGAAAGTCGCGCCATTCCTGGTCCGGCTCGAGGGGCGAGCGGCGGAAGACCTCAAGTACGCCCTTCAGCTGGCCCTTGGTCACGAGCGGTGCACAGGAGAAGAACACGAATCCCTCAGTGCGGGCAAGCGCGGTCCGGGAAAACTCCGGATTGCTTCGAAGGTCGGGAACGCAGACGGTTGCTCGCTCGAGGGCGGCCCGTCCCGCGGTTCCCTCGCCCAAACGCAGGCGAGTGCGCTCGGCGGCCGGACTCTGGAAGCCCCTGCCCGCGGCATACTGGAGAGTCCGTGAGGCGGGATCCAGCACGAGCACCTCCGCGGCGTCCACCCCCAGCGCTTCGACCACCTGAGCAAGGACCGCGTCCAGAGTGCCTCGCAGGTCGAAGCCCGAGGTGATGGCGATGTCGACCTGTCTGAGCGCCGCCAGATGCCCCAGCCGGAGGTTGGTCTGCTCGTGGAGGCGGGTTCGATGGATCGCATTCCCCGCGATCTCGCTCAAGGTAAGAAGGAGGTGAAGCGCGGTCGGTGTGAGCTTGCGGGGGGCCTCCGCGCTGACGCTGAACGCACCGATCACCCTATCTCCGGCCATGATCGGCGCCGTCGCCTGACTGATCTCGGGTGGAATGGTCCGGCGCACGGACTCAGGAAGCCGAGGATCGCTGCGAATATCATGCGTGAAATCGGGTTTCCCCGATTCGAAGACGAAACCGGCGATCCCATGGCCTGGCGGCTCCGGCGGCGGCGGGGGCAGGCCCTCCTTCTGCCCGTATCCGCGATGGACCGCGACGCGAACCTCGTCTTGCGACGGGTCGTAGAGCCAGATGGCCGCGTTCTCCACCTGCAGCACGTCGGTAGTCACGTCCAGAAGCACCGGAAGCATCTGCTCGACTGTCTGGGCGGCGCGCAACGAGGTCGAGATCTTGCTCACCGCTTCGAGCTCGGCGAGCCTCCGCGCCATATCCGACTCTGCCTGCTTCCGTGCCGTAGTCTCCTGCGCGACGCCTACGAAGCGGGTTGTTGCCCCATTGGCGTCAAAGAGTGGGAACCCTCGGTCGGAGATCCATACGGTCGAACCGTCGGGGCGTGTCAGCCGATACTCATGGGAGAAAGGGCGCCCCTCGTTCTGCAACGCAAGGTCGGCCACGACTTTCGGCAGATCTTCCGGGTGAATCCCATCGAGGAATGACTTCGGATTCTCGTAGAGGCTCTCCCGAGAGCGTCCCCAGAGCCGCTCGTAGGCCGGGCTCACGTAGAAGAGCTTCCCGAGACCCACGTCGGCCATCCAGAAGACCTCGTCGATGGTGTGCGCGATGATCTCGAAGCGCTCCTGGCTCGCCCGGGCCCTCTCCTCGGCCAGCTTGCGGTCGGTGATGTCGACGGTGAGGACGAAGGTCCCTTCGGGAACGGGCTGGGCGAAGACGTTGAACCATCCGACCGACCCGTCGGGAAAGAGGAACTCGCTTTCCACCCGCTGCGGGATCCGGTCATTTAGGCAGCTCCAAACAGCCCAGTAGAATTGGGTCGACTCGACGCCAGGGAAGCATTCCATCATCGTCCGATTGAGGAGCCTGCCGGTCGTGGAGCGCACTTGGCGGGCAGCCGCCTTGTTGACGTAGAGGTATCGGTAGCTGGAATCGATGATCTGACAGCCTTCGAGCAGGCTGTCGAGCGTCCCGCGGTAACGTGCGAGGCTGTCGCGCAGCTCCCGCTCGGCGCGGCGGCGGGCAGTGATGTCTCGAAGATCGAGCTGCACCACACGGCGGTCGCCGACGGGATAGGCGTACGCGGTGAGCTCGACTTCAAGCGCACGCCCATCCCTGGCCGTGAGAGTGAGGTCCTCGCGGCGGGTTCCCTTGAGCGCCTCGGCGGCCGCAGCGGCAAGGCTGCGTCCGTCATCGGTCACGAGTGCTCCAGGCTCTCCGAGCCGCTTCCCTTCGATCTCCGCGCGGGAAAAGCCCAAGAGACGGGTCCAGGAGGGATTGGCATCGATGACCGTACCATCCTGGGCATCGAGGATCAGGATGCCTTCAGGCGCGGTTTCGAAGAGCCGTCGATAGCGCAGCTCGGATTCGATGAGCGGCTGGTCTTCGCCTCGCTGCTCGCCACGGGGGGACTCAGACGGTGCGGCGCGTTCTTGTTTCTTCAACGAAATTCGTCGCACCATGCCTCCGGCTCGAAGGTCGATCCTCTGAAGGAGCGCCTTAAGCCGGTCGCGCTGCCACGTCCCGTGGCCCAGGTGGACGGCTGCGACCGTGCAGAGGGAGAACATCCCTTACCTGATAAATATACTACAGTTAGAGTCGTCGTCAAGGAGAATGACCGGGATGCCGAGGGCAGAGCGGCCGAAGAGGGGATTTGGATTGGACGAGGGCGGGCTATCCGAGAAGCGTCCGCATCGACCGGTCCAGGGAACGAAGGATGAGCGCGCAGGAGGCGGCGCCGGCGTCGAGCACCCCGCGGGAGCGCTCCCCGAGACGGCTTGCGCGGCCCATTTTGGCAACCATGTCGCGGGTCGACTCCTTGCCCTGCTCCGCCGCCTCGCCCATCGCGGCGAGGGCCTCGGCGAAGGGCTTGCCTGAGGCGCGGGCGCTCTTCAGCGCCTCGAGGGCGGGGGCGAGGGTGTCGAGGAGGGTCTTGTCGCCGAGGTGCGCTCCGCCGAGCGCCACAACCGCATCGGTCGCTCGCTGGAGCATCATCTGAAAGAGCGGACCGTCGATCCGCTCCTGGCCCTTGGCAGGCTTCGCCATCTCGCGGAAGAAGGTCCCGTACAGGGGGCCCATCGCCCCGCCGATCTCGGTGAGCAGGACGGTTCCGAGGGTCGACAATCCGGTGGCGAGGTCGTACGGGGCTCCTGCGAGCCGCTCCGCGGCCAGGGTGAAGCCCTTGCTCATGTTGATGCCGTGGTCGCCGTCGCCGATCGCCCCGTCGATGTCGCTTAAACCGGCGGCGTTGTCGCGGATGGTGCGCACGAGGTCGTCCACGACCGCCGCGCCCGCGCTTGCTGCAAAGCTCTCCATGCGCATCTCCTAAAACTGGGTGAGCCCCATGCTGTCGGCCGGAAGGTCGATGAGGGTTTTCAGCTCGGCGTCGAGGCGCATGAGGGTGAGCGTCACTCCCATCATCTCGAGTGAGGTGAAGTAGTTGCCGACGTAGGGCCGGTAGACCTTGATCCCCGCCGAGGCGAGCAGCTCCTCGACCGTGTCGTAGAGCACGTAGAGCTCCATGACCGGGGTCGCTCCGAGGCCCGAGACGAGCGCCACGACCTCATCGCCCTTCGCGAAGGGAAGGTCGGGAAGCACTACATCGAGCATCATCTTCGCCATCTCCCGTGCCGAGCGCAGGGGCTCGACCCGGATGCCCGGCTCGCCGTGGTGGCCGATGCCCACCTCCATCTTTCCCGCCTCGATCGTGAAGTTGGGATGGCCGACCGCCGGGATGGTGCAGGGGGTGAGGCCGATGCCGATGCTGCGGGTGTTGTCGATGGCCTTCTGGGCAGCGGCGATCACCGCATCGAGGTCGGCGCTTTCGGCGGCCTTTGCCCCGCCGACCTTCCACATCAGCACCTCGCCTGCAACCCCCCTGCGCTTCGCTCGCTCGGCGATAGGGGCGGAAGGCACATCGTCGTTGGCCACCACCGTCTTCACGCGGATACCCGCCTCCTCGGCAAGCTCGATAGCGAGCTTCACGTTCATGGTGTCCCCGGCGTAGTTGCCGAACAGGCAGGCCACCCCCTTCCCGGAGTCGGCCGCCTTGAAGGCGTCGAAAAAGGCCTTGGCGGTCGGGGAGGTGAAGATCTCCCCGACGGCGACCGCATCGACCATGTTGCGGCCGAGGTAGCCGATGAAGGCAGGCTTGTGGCCCGAGCCGCCTCCCGTGACGATACCCACCTTGCCGGAGACCGGGGCGAGAGAGTACTTCAGAACCCGGGGATTGTCGGTGAGCGCGACGCGCTTCGCGTGCGCCTTGGCGAACCCTTTGAGCATGTCGCCAACCAGCTCGTTGGGGTCGTTGATGATTCGCTGCATGTACGAACGGCCTCCTCGCGCTCTTGCGCTACTTTTTCAGGTATTTTTTCTCGTATTCTGAGATGCGCGCGACCTTCTGGGTCGAGCCGCCCCCCTGGAACTCCGACTTGAGCCAGGCATCTACGACGGTCTTGGCAAGCTCGGGGCCGATGACCCGCGCTCCCATGGTCAGGATCTGGGCGTCGTTGCTCTTACGGGCGCGCTCGGCCGAGTAGGTGTCATGGCAGGTGGCCGCCCTGATCCCCGGCACCTTGTTTGCGGTGATCGCCATCCCGAGCCCGGTCCCGCACATGAGGATGCCCCGCTCGTGCTTGCCGTCCGCAATCGCCTCCGCGACCTTTACGGCGATATCGGGATAGAGCGAGGGCTGGGTATCGTAGACCCCGTAATCGGTCACCTCGATTCCGCGCCCTTCCAGGTACTTCTTGATTGTTTCCTTGAGCTCATACGCTGCGTCGTCCGCGCCGAGCGCTATCTTCATTTCTCTCCTCCTAGTCTCTGCCACAGCTCGATGATGGCCGGCTGCGATTCCCTGCCTCTGCCCGCCGCCTGGCCCGCGACGAACACCTCATGAGCTGCGGCGGTCATAGGGATGGGCACCTTGCTCTCGGTCGCGAGCATGCGGGCGTAGCCGAGGTCCTTCGCGAGCATGTCGATGGTTCCCCCCGGAGTGTAGTCCCTCGCGACTATCGCTTCGGCGCTCACATCGAGGACCTTCGATCCCGCCCAGCCGCCGTGGATCGCGCTGTAGAGGGCGGAGGCCTCGACCCCGTTCTTGGCGGCGAGCGCGAAGCCTTCCGCGATGACCGCGAAGGTGGAGGCTACTATCATGTTGTTGACGAGCTTGGCGATGCCGCCCGCTCCCACCTCGCCGACCCGCACCACGGAGCCCCCGATGGCCGACAGGAAGGGTAGAGCGCGCTTGAAGGTAGCTTCGGCGGCCCCCACCATGATGGCGAGGCTCGCGTTCTTCGCGCCGGCCTCGCCCCCGCTCACCGGTGCGTCCGCGAACTCGATTCCGCGCTCCGCGAGCCTGGAGGCGATCCGCAGTGAGACCGTTGGCAGGCCCGTGCTCAGGTCGATGATGAGCGATCCCGGCTTCAGCGCGGCAGCGAGTCCCGCGGTGCCGAGCACCACCTCCTCGACAATCGCCGCTGAGGGAAGCGAGAGGCAGACCACCGAGCAGGCGGCCGCGAGCTCGGGTAAGGTGTGCGCCGGGGTGACCCGGTCGAGGCTCTTCCGCCGTCTTTCGTCGGTGTCGAATCCCACGACCGCAAAGCCTTTGGCCAGATTCTCGGCCATCGGATGTCCCATGATGCCCAGCCCTATGAAGCCAACCTTGTCCGCCATGCGCTCCTCCGCTCGCTTGGCGCACAGCATACCACTCGAGCCGGCCCGGTGCAATCGGAGCGGCAGACAGAGGGCGATTCCGCCGCGCTTCCGGTAGGGCACCTTGCCCCGCCGCGCGGGCTGGTGCACAATGGGATGGTCTTGGAACGGGAGAGCGGCGGCGCGCACGGAAGGGCGGCGGCCGGGCGACGCGCGCTGGATGGCAGGGAGGTCACAGCGGTGAGGTTCGAAAAAAAGAGTCTGTGCGCGATGAACATGCCCTATGCCCTCGGCAGGCTTGAGCTCGACGGAGAGCAGTGTGTCGTGGCAGCGACTGAGGACCACGGGCCGGTCGTGGTGATGCGGCCGCCCTACCGGGAGGCGAGCGAGCTCGTTCCCGGGCCGGGGGGCTGCATGGCGCTCATCGCCGACCGAGAGCATCCCGCCACGCTCTTCGCCGTAATGGGATGCTTTCTCGGCTACAAGTTCCAGGAGGGCGGAGTCTACCGCATTCGGCGAAGTCCGGAGGAGGGGGGGCGGAAGTCGAGCCGTGGCGGCGAACCGGGCCGTGCAGGCGCGGATCGAGTCGGCGAAGGAGCGACTTTCGGTTTCAGCGCGACCAAAATCCTCGATCTGCCGTTCGCGCACCGCATCGAGCTCGTCGATCGGCCGTCCGGCCGCTATCTCATCGCGGCAGCCCTTGCCGCCGACAAGCGCGATCCCGCGGATTGGTCGCAGCCGGGCGCCCTCTACGCTGCGCCCGTTCCGTCCGGAGCCGACCTCGACGCTCGCAGCAGTTGGAGGCTCGTCCCAATTCTGGAAGGGATTCACAAGAACCATGGGCTTCTCGCGACGCGCTTCCAGGGGCGGCGCGCGGTGCTCCTCTCGGGAAGCGAGGGGCTCTTTGTCTTGGATCTCGAGGCGGCCGGCGAAGGCTGGTCCTCCCGGCTGCTCCTTGAGCGCGAGATAAGCGAGCTGGCGGTTTTCGACGTCGACGGCGACGGCAGGGATGAGCTCATCACTATCGAGCCCTTTCACGGGAGCGCACTGCGCGTCTACCGGGAAAGCGCGGCGCAATGGGAGCTTGTCTGGGAGGCCGAGCTTGCCTACGGCCACTGTCTCTGGGCGGGAGAGATCGCCGGCAAGCGGTGTATCCTGGTGAGCAACCGCTCAGCCAGCCGCGATCTCATCCTCTTTCAGTTTGCCGGTCCGCAGTCGGGCGAAACGCTCGCGCCCGAACGCGTCGTGGTCGACGCCGGCGCCGGCTCTGCAAACATGCTCGTCCTCAAGTCCGACGGTGTCGAGCGCATCTTCGCTACCAATCAGGGAAGCGGCGAGGTCGCCGTTTACTCTGTCGCATCGGGCTCGTAGGAGACCGCCGGGAGGACCGGGCGGGCCGCACGCCCGCTGGGGCCGGCGGCCGCGCGAGGCGGCCTACCGCGTCTGTTTCGGGGGAAGCGCCCGGAGGGCGCCGACCGAGATCCCTCCATCGACGAGGAGAGTCTGGCCGGTGACGTAGCGGCTCTCCTCGGAGGCGAGAAAGACGACGGCGGCGTCCAGGTCGTTGGGTGCGCCCGGCCGTCCCAGAGGGATCCGCTCCGAGAGATACCCCACCCAGCCGGCATCTTCGTACATCACCGCGTTCTGCGCCGTCTTGAACCAGCCGGGGGCGAGGCAGTTGACGGTGATCCCGTACTCGCCCCAGTCATGGGCGAGACTCATGGTCAGCTGCTTGATCCCGCCGCGGCTTGCGCCGTAGGGTCCCAATCCCGAGTAGCCGTCGACGCTCGTCTCCGACCCGATGTTGATGATGCGCCCATACCGGGCCTCGGTCATGTAGCGGGCGACCGCCTGGGCTACGAAGAAGCTCCCGCGCAGGTTGGTCTCGAGGATAAGATTCCAATCATCCCAGGTGACTTCGAGGGCGCGCTTTCGCACATTGCATCCGGCATTGTTCACGAGGATGTCGATCCGGCCGAAGGCTGCATGGGCAGCGGGGCCCATGCGCTGGATGCTCTCATAATCGCGAACGTCGAGGGCAAGCGGGGCGACCCTCCTCCCCATCGCGTCGATCTCGCGCGCGAAGTCCGAGAGGGCCTCCAGGTGCCTGCTCGTGATGATGAGGTCGGCCCCCGCCCGTGCGAGGGCGCGACCGAAATACTGGCCGAGTCCCCTGCTAGCTCCGGTGACGAGCGCCACCCTACCCGTGAGATCAAACAAGCGAGTTTCCATGTGCTAAAGGCTCCTTCGTAGAGACCCGCAGCGCGCGACCTCGAAGAGGCCGGCGGCGGGCCCTCGTTCATGGCTCCAGGATGACCTTCATTAGGCCCCGCTCCTGCTTGTAGAGACGGTCGAACCATGCCGCGCCCTCGGCAAGAGGCGCGCGTGCGCTTATTATGGAATCAAGATCGATCTTTCCGCGCGCGAAAAGCTACAGGCATTCGGGGTACTCGCCGTTGGAGGCGCAGGAGCCGAGCAGGGCGATCTGGCGCGAGACGACCGCCTGGAGGGGGATCTCGACCTTCGGAGAGACGTTTCCGACGAGGACGACCCTTGCGCCCTTGCGCACGGCTGCGACGGCTGTCTGGATCGGGGCTGTCGCTCCAACGGCCTCGAGGGCCAAATCGGCGCCCCGCCCCTCCGTGCGGGAGAGTATCTGCTCCATGAAGTCCGACGCCGTGGGATCGAGACCGAAATCGGCTCCCCGCTCCACTGCGCGCCGCAGCTTATCCTTGTCGATGTCGACGGCGATGATCGTTCCGCAGCCCGCGGCGCGCAGCACCTGGACGATGAGAAGCCCGATCATCCCGGCGCCGACGACGACCGCGCTCTCGGCGACCTCGGGCCGGGCCAGGCGCACTCCGTGGAAGGCCACCGAAAGCGGCTCGGTCATCGCTGCATGAGCGAAGGACACCTTGTCGGGTATCCGATAGAGGATGCGCGTGGGAACGGCGACGAGCTGCGCAAAGGCTCCGTCACAGTGGTAATCGGCGATCGAGACACCGAGAACGCGCCGGCGATCGCAGAGATTGATCTCGCCGCGCCGGCAGTGCCAGCAGTCGCCGCAGGAGATGGTCGAGTCGAAGGTTACCCGATCTCCAACGCTCCAATCCGAGACTCCGCGCCCGAGCGCTAGGATGACCCCCGCAGCCTCATGGCCCATGATGAGGGGCGGGATTCGCCTACCGGTGGATCCGTCCAACCCATGGATATCGCTTCCGCAGATGCCGCACGCCTTGACCTCGATAAGGACCTCACCGTCTGCCGGTTTCGGATCAGGAGCGTCGCCGTAAACGAGCTTTCCGTATTCTTTCAGCGTTAGTGCTTTCATAATGAGCCCCCATCATAGCCCGATCGCAAAGGCATGCGCCATATGCGTCGAAGCTTGCGATACCCATCTCGATCACCCCAAGCCGGACCGTCGCCGAACGCCGAGGTCGCGCACCCTAAGCGCGCCTGGACGGGCGGCGGGCGAAGGGGGTAAGGGTCCACCGCATAGCCGCACGGCAGTACCTGCGAAGGAAGTCGGCCTCCCCGCGGTCGATGGCGCGGCCGCTGAACGAGAAGCGCAGGATGAGATCGGCGGCTCGCAGAGACGCCTCGGAATGGCGCGGATCCCTGGCTGCGGCAAGCTCGCCCCAGGCCTGCCATCCGGAGCGGCTGGGATCGGGAAGATGCGCCCGCGCGGCGCGCCGTGCGAGAGCGCGAATCATCCGGTGGACCCGCGTCTCCGCGGGCTGCAGGGTGCTCGCGAGGAGCCAGGCGAGGGCGAAGAGAGCCACGGCGGCGCTCGCGGCGCCCAGGACCACAAGGAGGGATCGTCCAATCTCGAAGCGGCGGTCGCCGCTCTGGGATTCTGCCAAGGTGGGCAGGGCGACTCGTGCACCCATGATCGCTTTGAGCTCGCGCAGGGTGGCGGGATTGTCGGTCGGATTGAAGTGGGTGTAGTAGGACGGGTCCGAAATGGAGGACTGGAGCATTGGCGGAGTAGCCTCTTCTATTGTCCAGCCGTTGCGGTTGTCCCAGACCTCCGCCCAGGCGTGCGCCTCGAGTCCGGTAACCACGACGCGGTGCTCATTGGGCGGCAGGTAGGCGAGGAATCCGGTCACATAGCGGGCCGGTATTCCATCGAGGCGGGCAAGGATCACAAAGGTCGAGGCAAATTGGACGCAGTAGCCCTTGCGTGAGTGGAACAGGAACTCGTCGACCAAGCTCTGGTGCGTTTTGGGCGGGCGGGTATCGAGCGAGTACAGGTAGTTCTCCGTCAGATAGGAGCGTATCGCGGCAAGGGTCCGATCGACAGTGGCTCGCTTGAGCGATCGGGCAAGCTGGCGCACCTCAGGGGTCACCATCCCGATTTGCAGATCGGTCAGGCGCTCGATCGGGGTCAAGCGAAAGAGCGGATCGGGGTTCGTAGCCGAAGGCTCGACGAGCAGGCGGTCCCGCATGCGCCGATCCAGTATGACCTTGTTGCCGCGAACCAGGGGAACGGAGACTAGGAAACCGGTGTCGAGGCTCCCATACTGGAGGGCGGGCCTCTTTCCACCCGGAAATTGAAATCCGACCGTATGGAGCGTGTGCGGCAGCGCCCCGAAGAAATCCGTGAGGACGGTGATCGTGAGGGGGGGCTCGGGTGTGCCCATCGCCGTCACCGGCGTCGGGGGCGGGCTTGGCGGTTTCGGCAGCCCTGCCGAGGGGCTCTGTCTGAAGTATCTCTGCGCCCCGGGGAGAAACTCCTGCGAGGTTTGGTCGTTGCCCCAGGGTCTGAACGCGGCCGGATAATCCGGCCAATCCTCCAGACGGGCGAAGGGAAAGGCGCGATACGGCTCCGGGGGTGTCGCGGCGACCGGGAGGACCTTGCCATGTGTTTCGCCGATAATCGCGGCATTGAAGGCGGAGAGCCGCTGGTTCACCGTGCTTATGACCCACCGGCTTCCGGTATAGGTATCGTAAACGGCGGTGCGCAGGTAGATCGTCTCGCCGGGAGCGCCTCTGATCTCGAAGACCGGCGTAGCGGTCAGGGCGGGGGGGGCGCCGAGCTGCCCCGAGTTCAAGGAGTACCCGTAGCCCGGGACGTTGTAGAGGAAGGGAAAGTTCGGGAAGAGGCTTGCCACAAGGGTATTGAGAGGATACCTGTAGACGAGATCGAACACCGGATTCTTTTCGGGCTTCACGGAGAGGGGAAGGGCAATGAGAAACACAGCAACGATCAGGAAATGCCCGGATCCGATGGCGCGTTTCGGACGGCGGCCGACCCACAGGGTGACCTTGTATCCCACCGCGCCGAGCAGCACCCCGAGTGTGAGGGCATCGAACAGAGGCGTTCCGACGATGACGGATGTCATGAAGAGACAGACGAAGGCGTAGCCGAAGAGCGCCAAGGCCGGCTCGCCTACCAAGAACAGCCCGGCAAAGAGCGACGCGAAGTAGGCGTAATCCACCGTGAACATGTAGGAGAGCGTCCCCGTTCCGAGGGTTCGCCTCACGAGGGCGAACCATGCGAGGTAGGCCGAAGCCGGGGTGATGTTCAGTCCCACCAGGATAACGACCGCGCAACCGCCGAGGAGAAGACCCAAGAGCGCACGGGCTGAGAAAGAGGCGATCCGCTGGAAGCGGTTGCGAGGCGCGCGACTTCGCGTGAGGAGGCGGTAGACAAAGAGCCCCTCCACGAGGGCGCAGTAGAGGAGTGGATAGACGATCCCGCCGGAGGAGTGGAGCAGTCGATATGCGAGGATCGGCGGGAGAAAACAAAGAAGGGTTGCTGCCGCGATTCTCGCCGCTGTCCGCCCCCATGCCCACCCCACTCGCGCGGGGGTGAATCCGCTCGGCGCCGCCGGCCGGCGCTCCATCCTAACCTCGGTTATCATCGCGCAACCTCTCGCAGGCCGCCTGCCCCTTCGATCAGGAGCAGCCGACCCTCGCCGTTGCCGAGGTAGCCGAAGCCTTGCTCGATCTCGTTTCGTTTGCCTGCGCTCATTGCCCCGGTGTTCACGATCGCAGCAAGATGCTCCCTCGCCGAGGATCCGACGAGACTGAGCAGCTCGAGATCGAAGAGATGCGTCACGAAGATGATGCTGGCGGTGAGCCCCCCGGCCATCCGGTCGGCGGCGTAGAGCGACATCGGCGACGTTGCGCCTCCGAAGCGCATGGAGACCGAGGCGCGGTAGAAATCGGCGAGCCCTTCGCTGCTGTTTGCGCTGAAGACCGACTCCTCCGCGGAGGCGACCCGCAGGCAGGCTTGGGTACGCCTGTCGAGAAAGTAGCGGTAGAGCGCGAGCGCGATCTCGATGGAGCTGTCCTCCGCCTCCAAGAGCGCCGGGCTTACGGCTTCGCCCCTGCGCAGGTCGAGGTAGATCGTGACGCCGGGACGATGGGAGGAGCCGTAGTCCTTGAGGAAGGGAGTCCCGGTCGAGAGGAACTTCTTCCACGCTATCTGCTTCGCGGGAAAGCCGGCCCGGTAGGGGCTCAAGCCCTCGAAGAGGGAAAGGTCCCCGTCCCTGCCGGTGCTCGAGACCGCCGCTCCGCCATGCTCACGGCGAAGGAGGGAGGACGGATCAAGCACGAGAAGCCTCGGATAGACCGTGAATCTCCTCCCCTGCACCCGGCGCGCGAGCGCGAGCCATCCGAAGAGGTCGCTCATGACGAAGGAATCGATTCCGACGGAATAGAGACCGCGGTAGGGCAGGAGCACGGGAAGCTCGCGAGACACCCGCCCGCGGCCCGGAAGGGAGAGCGTGAGATCGGGAAGAAATTCGGCCATCTCGGGATGGATGGGCGCAAAGGTGATGCGGATGCGGCCGCTCGCCAGGATCGAACGGTTTGTGACGGTGAGGCGATAGTGAACCGAGGCACCACGCGTCGGCGTCTCGACGTCAAGCTTCTCATCTATGGCGATCGCAGGATAGGTGACGGCGATCTGGATGATCGACACCACCGGGAGCATCATCATCACCACATAGACGAGGTAGTAGAACATGGATACGTAGATTCCGGCGAGGTAGACCAGAACGGCGATGAAAAGGTAAAGGAGCACCGCAGGAATGCGGACCGAGAGCTTGCGCATGACCTACACCCCGGTCGGCAGCGGGATTCGGCTCAAAACCTCCTGGACCATTGCTATCGCGCTCATGTTTTCAACCTTGGCCTCGCCCGAGAGGACGATTCGATGGGGAACGACAACCGGAGCCGTGCGCATGATGTCTTCGGGGATCACGAAGTCCCTCCCGGCAAGAAGGGCCTCGCACTGCGCCGCGCGAAGGAGATGCCGAGTTCCGCGAGGGCTTAGGCCGAGCTTGATGCGAGGATCCTGACGGGTGGTGGCCGCTATTCGCACGACAAAATCCTTGACGCGACGGTCCACGTAGACCTTGCCGACCAGATCTCGCACGGCGTTCACCTCGCTCGCATCGGAGACCGGCGTAAGCTCGTCCAAAGGATTCGACTCTTTGAAGCGGTCAAGGATGAGAATCTCGTTTTCGACATCCGGATACCCGATCGAAAAGGAGAGACCAAATCGGTCGGCCTGAGATTCCGGCAGCAGGAAGGTCCCGGCGAAGCTTGTCGGATTCTGGGTAGCGATAACAAAGAAAGGCCTCGGAAGGTGGTGGGTCACGCCGTCGACGGTGACCGCCTCCTCCTGCATCGCTTCGAGCAAGCTCGACTGCGTGCGGGCCGATGCGCGGTTTATCTCGTCGGCTAGAATGAACTGGTGCATGATCGCCCCCGGCTTGAAGATGAACTCTCGCATCTCCGCGCTCCATACCGTCATACCGAGGATGTCGCCGGGAAGGATGTCGGGGGTGAACTGAATGCGGCCGAAATCGAGCCCGGTGCTCCGCGCGAGGCTCATCGCGAGGGTCGTCTTGCCTACTCCGGGAATGTCCTCGATGAGGACATGAAGGCCCGAGAAGAATCCGATCAGAAGATTGTGGATGATGCCGCCGTCGCCGACGAAGACACTCCCGATTTGAGAGCTCAGCCGCTCGGCGGTTCTTCGAACGTCAACCGTTCCCATTCCCCGACCGTACCATGGTTAAGCGTACGAAACCTTAAGTCGGCAGTCAAGAACAATTGCATGGGCTTCGCAGGGCGGGAGGGCTCACGGTGCCCTCGGCAGCTCTCCGCCCGACCCGTCCTTGAGGATTTCGCGACGAAGGGTTAGGATGCGGCGGGCGACCATGGTAACGGTCATCGGCGGGAGCAACATCGACATCCAGGGATATCCCGCTCGCGAGCTCTCTCTCCACGACTCCAATCCTGGAAGCGTGCGGTCGGGGTCGGGCGGGGTTGCGCGCAATATCGCGGAGAATCTTGCCCGACTCGGGCTCCCGGTTCGCTTTCTTTCGGCCCTTGGCGATGACGGGTTCGGGAAGGACATCCTCGCCGAGCTTGGCGCGCTCGGGGTCGATACCTCGCCCTCCCTGATCCTTCGGGGGCGAGCTACCTCGGCCTACCTCTGCATCATGGATGAGACCGGGCGCCTGCTCGCTGCAGTCTCGGACATGGAGGGGGTCGAGCGCATCGATCCGGCGTGGATAGACCGCAACGCGGAAGCGGTGCGGGGCTCGCAGCTGTGCGTGGTGGACGCCAATCTTCCCGAGGAGACTATCGGTTACCTTGTGCGTTCCTTTCCGGCGCTTCCCTTTGTGCTGGATCCGGTCTCCGCTGCGAAGGCGGTTCGAGCGCGGGCGCATGTCGGCCGCTTCGCGGCGGTGAAGCCCAATCTTCGCGAGGCGGAAGCGCTCATCGGCAGGACGATCCAGTCGGACGGCGACCTGGACAGGGCGGCTGCGCTCCTGCACGCATCGGGGACGCGCCTGGTCTTCATCTCGCTCGGCGAGCGCGGTCTCTACTTCTCGAGCGGGGAGGCTTGCGGGATCGCGACCGCCCCGGCGCGGACCGTAGCGAGCACCAACGGGGCCGGCGACGCCGCCACGGCCGCGATTGCCTTCGGATTGGTGCGCGGCTATCCCGTGGAGGCGATCGCCCGCCTTGCGGAGGCGGCCGCTTCCTTTGCCGCGCAGGTCCGGGAGAGCGTGAATCGGAGCGCGACCGCCCTCCTTCTTGAGGCGCGCGCCTCGGAAGTGGCAATCGAGCGGCGTTAGGAGAGAACATGAACGAGTACCTTGATGTCTCAGAAGAGGTGCGTGAGGCCCTTCAATACGGGCGGCCGGTCGTGGCGCTCGAGTCTACGATCATCAGTCATGGAATGCCCTTCCCCCAGAACCGGGAGACCGCCCTCTCGGTCGAGCGGACCGTTCGAGAAAACGGAGCGATTCCGGCGACAATCGCTATCCTTGGAGGACGCCTTAAGGCGGGACTGTTGCAGGCGGAGATCGAGCTGCTTGCCCGCAAGGGGAGGGAGGTCACCAAGGTCAGTCGCCGCGATCTCCCCTTCGTCATCGCTCGCCGCGGCGACGGGGCGACAACGGTGGCCGGGACGATGATTGTAGCCTCGATGGCCGGGATTCGCGTTTTTGCGACCGGTGGGATAGGGGGGGTCCATCGCGGGGCGGAGAGGAGCTTCGACGTCTCCGCCGACCTCGAGGAGCTCGCCGTCACCGAGGTGGCGGTCGTGTGCGCGGGCGCGAAGAGCATCCTCGACCTCGGTCTTACCCTGGAATACCTGGAGACGCGGGGGGTCCCGGTCGTCGGGTACGGGACCGACGAGCTGCCCGCGTTCTATACCCGCTCAAGCGGCTTCAGGCTCGACTACCGGCTCGACAGTCCGGAAGAGATCGCTGCGATGCTAGAGGTCAAATGGCGGGCCGGCCTCGGCGGGGGAGTGGTTGTCGCGAATCCAATCCCCTCGGAGGAGGCGATGGACCCGGCCGTCATCAACAGCGCGATCGATCAGGCGCTGCGCGAGGCCTCGGAGCAGGGAGTGAAGGGGAAGGAGATGACGCCTTTCCTCCTTGCACGAATAGTCGAGCTGACGGGAGGGGATTCGCTTGAATCCAACATCAAGCTGGTGCTCTCCAACTCGGCGCTGGCGGCGCGCATCGCCGCCGCCTACGCTGCCGCGGGAAGGCGCCGGGCAGGCAGCCGAGCCTGAAGTCGGACGTCGCACCGACTGAGTAGGGTGGCACGCCGAGGCGTCGCCCGCGCTCTCGCCGGGAAGGGAGATGGACCTGCGCATTGCCACGAGGTCCGTTTCCGGCTATCTTTGCCGCCATGGGAAGAAAATCACGAACGAAGCGCGAGCGGCAGGGTGTCGCAGCGGAGCACCCCGACGAGAGCCGACCGCGGAATGTCCGCCGGATCGCTATCCTCGTGACGGGGGCAGTCATCCTGATCGGGGTCGTCGTCGGGATTGGGGTCGCGCTTGGCTCGGGGGCGCCGCTTCCGTCGAGCGGGCCGGCGCTTGGTGGCAAGTCGGGCCCGGTCTCGCTGGAAGCCGCAGCCGCGGCCATCGACTTTCATCCGACCCTCGAAGCGGGCGTCGGACAGATCGAAGGTCAGCCGGCGAGCGCAGCTCGGCCACCTCTCAACAAGGATCTCCTTCCAGTGGGCAGCAGGGCGCCCGCCTTCGCGCTCAAGACAGCGACCGGCACCGAGGTGAGCCTCGCTGACTTTTCCGGGAAGGCCGTGCTGCTGGAGTTCTTTGCGACCTGGTGCCCCCATTGCCAGGCCGAGACCCCCCACCTCATCAAGCTTGCGGGCTCTCTCTCGCCCTCGCGATATGCCTTCCTTTCGGTCAATGCCGACGGCGAGGACGCGGCGAGCGTCTATGCCTTCGATCGCTACTTCAAAGTCCCCTATTCCACGCTTCTCGACCCGAGCAGCCGGCCCGGCAGTTTCTTTCAAGCGGGCGCGCCGGGAGCCGTGAGCATCGCCTACAGGGTCCAGGTCTATCCGACCTTCTACATTATTGCACCCGACGGGCACATCGCCTGGCGCTCCGACCAGGAGCAGCCGGACGCCCTCCTTCTCCACGAGCTTGAGCATGCAGCGGGAGCGTAGCCATTCGGGCGAGAGTGCGTCGGGCGCGCCGGGAAAGGAGGCGGGAGGATCGTCGGCGGCGGGCCGGATCGCGCGGAGCGCCCCTGCCTGGCTCGGGCTCGCCATGCGGCTGGCCGCCGCCGCGATCTGGCTGGTCGCGGGGATCGCGAAGCTTCCTGCGATCGAGAGCTTTCGGATTGAGGTCGAGCGCTACCTTATCCTTCCGAATGCCCTGAGCATCCCCTTCGCCTACGTGCTCCCCTTCTTCGAGATCGGCCTCGGGCTCTACCTCGCGGTGGGGCTCTTTGTCCGAGGATCGGGGTTTGTCGGCACTCTTCTCATGGCCGTCTTCATTGCCGCTCAGATCCAGGCCTGGGCGCGGGGACTCTCGATCGACTGCGGCTGCTTCGGATCGCTCGCGCAGTCGCGGGTGGGCCTCGCGACGGTGGCGCGCGACTTCGCACTCGGGATCCCAACCTTCATCATGCTCGCGCGGCCGGCGCGGCTCCTTTCCCTGGACAAGCTTCTCTTTCACCGGGAGGATGGCTTTGCCGGAGCTCGGAATAGCGGGCGCGTGTAGCCCGGGCTTTTTTGTACGGTGGAGCTTCGCCGTGTTGCCTCATCCAAAAATCTAAGCGAACAGGGGAGTTTGCCTCACCGAGAAATCTAACCCGAAGAGCTGGCCTCCTCGTCGATTTCCAGCGGAAGGAGGGGCTGCTTTTTCTGTTCGTAGAGCCGAAACAGCTTGCCGAGTGCCTCGTCGACAAGGTGTCTCTGCTTCACGATGTGCAGCCTCTTCGCCCGTCGGCTGAGCTCCTGCTTGACGAGAGGGTCGAGCTGCGGACACTCCAGCAGTCTCATGTAGGGAGGCTTGGGCTCGTCGTAGACTTTCTTCACCCGTGCACCGACTCTGGTCTTCTCGAGGATTCTCACGGAAGGGTAGTAGAAGTTCAAGAGTGGGCACAAGGAGCGGTAGACTTCCTTGAGGGCCTGGTATTCAGCCTCGGTATCGAAGCGGTAGTAGCCGACGGTGCGGCGAACGGTGAGGTCGTTTTTCTGTTCGACAAAGCAGTTGTCGTTCTTCCGGTAGGACCTACCCCGGGTGAACAGAATGCCCTGGTCTTTGCAGTAATTCCACAGGAGTTGGTTGATGAACTCACCGCCGTTGTCGCTGTCGATGCCTTTCAGGGCGAAGGGTACCTCAGCGCGTATGCCTTCCACCTCTTCTTTGACCCATCGATGTCCCCGATTGCGCAGTGCCCGCAACTCCACCCATCCCGAGTACACGTCGGTAGCATTGAGGGTGAAGCAGTACTCCCCATAAGTGCTTCCCCCATCATGACCTACGGTATCCAGCTCAAAGAACCCTGGCTGTCGTTCATCCCAATCGAAGAAGGTACGGATGGGGATCTGCTGCTTCAAGAGCGTTCCTGGTTTGGTGTGGCTGCGACCTTTGAGGGTGAGGCGCTTGCGTTGGGGGGCGAGCAGGCGGTCGATGGTGGCAGGGCTGATGCGCAGGAGTGCCGCCCTCACCGCCTCGTCGATGTCGAGCTCGGGTTGGGAGGCCAGCAGCGCGATGTTCATCCGTATCAGCACCGCCAGGCGCTTGCCACACATGTAGTCAAAGAGCGTCCAGATCTTCTCAAGCGCCCTGTGCACCGCTTCGCCGTAGATACGCCTGCCGAAGCGCTTCTTAGGCTTGCGAGGTTTGCCTACGATGAACCTCACCCGCTTCCCGTCGACCGTGTGATACCGCGCTTTCCCCCAGGTGGACAGCAGATGGCAGGCGTAGATGCGGTTGTACCCGGTAGTTCGGGTAAACTCATCAAGAATCTTCGCCTTGCTCTTCTTCGTCGCCTGTCGGTACCGTTGCGCTGTTTCTCGGGTGACCGCCCTCTTCTCGCTCATCGTCAAGCCCATCCTTGATCCTCCGTCGGCCATCCTCTGACGGCGACGGGTATTCCTACGCTTAGATTTTTGGATGAGGCAAATCCCAATTTGGCTTAGAATTTCAATGAGTCAACGCGTTTGCTTGACAATGAAAAACGGCCCGTACTACAATCAGCCGGTTGGCATCACTTCGCGAAGGTAAGTGTCGCAGGTTTTCCTTCCACAGGGAGCATCTGAGATTATGGACCTGACCAAATCAATCCACACATTTTCTACATACATAGGGAGGTAACGATGAGAAAGGCGTACGTTCTTGCGTTCGTGGTTTCGCTTCTCGCGTTCGTGGCTTCCGCTGCATTTGCCGGCGGAACGAAGGAACAGCCATCGGGCACGGCTGCGAAGCCCACCGCTGCAGCTGCGAGCTTCCTCGCAGGCGAGGTCACCGATACAGGCGGAATCGATGATCGCTCCTTCAACGCATCGGCCTGGCAGGGTCTGCAGGATGCGCAGAAAGCCACGGGAATTCAGATCCAGTATCTGCAGTCGACCAATCAGAGCGACTATGTCCCGAACATCCAGCAGTTCGTCCAGAAGAAGGCGGGTATCGTCGTTACGGTCGGCTTCCTGATGGGTGATGCCACCAAGGCAGCGGCTGCGGCAAACCCGGATCAGAAGTTCGCCATCGTCGACTACAGCTACGACCCCCCGCTTCCCAACGTGCTCGCGCTGATTTACCAGACCGACCAGGATGCTTTCCTCGGCGGCTATCTCGCCGCGGCCATGTCGAAGACCGGTAAGGTTGGAACCTTCGGAGGGATGAACATTCCGACTGTGACCATCTACATGAGCGGCTTCGTGGCAGGCGTACGCTACTACGATCAGAAGAACGGGGCGCACGTGCAGGCGCTTGGATGGGACCCGGAGGCCAACCAGGGAACCTTCACCAACGACTTTACGAACCAGGCGAAGGGCAAAGCCGTCACCGAGGCGCTGATGAATCAGGGCGCCGACATCATTTTCCCGGTCGCCGGTTCGGTGGGGCTGGGCTCCGCAGCCGCCGTGCTCCAGCACAACCAGGCGAGCCCCGATCACCCGGTCTACATGGAGTGGGTCGACACCGACGGATACATTTCCGCTCCCCAGTACCGCAGCCTCTTTATCACCAGCGTAACCAAAGGGATCGCCAACTCTGTGAAGGCGGCGGCGACGGAAGCGCTTGACGGCACCTTCAAGGGCGGCAACTACGTCGGGACCCTCGCAAACGGCGGAGTGGCGCTCTCGCCCTATCACGATTTCGAGAACAAGATCCCGGCCGAAGTGAAGACCGCGATCGACAAGCTTAAGCAGGGGATTATCGACGGATCGATCTCCGTCGATCCGAAGTCCTACCCGATCCCGCAGTAGCAGCGCGAGACGCGATGCGTCTTTGCTTGAGCGGGATCACGAAGCGGTTCGGCGACCTGGTCGCCAACGACCGCATCGACCTGATCGCCGAGGGGGGCGCGATTCACGCCCTCCTCGGCGAAAACGGTGCAGGCAAAACTACCCTCATGAACGTCCTCGACGGGCTCTACCGGCCCGACGAGGGCGTGATTTCCCTCGATGACAAACCGCTCCACTTTGGGAATCCTGGCGACGCCATACGCGCCGGGATTGGCATGGTGCACCAGAACTTCATGCTCATCCCGGCATTCACCGTTGCGGAAAACGTCATGCTCGGCTTCGAGCGGACCACCCGCTTCGGCTTCCTCGATCGGCGGCGCGCGCGTGCGGAGATTCGGGAGCTCTCGAAACGATTCGGGCTGGAGGTAGACCCGGACGCGCTGGTGGGCGACCTCTCGGTAGGGCAGCAGCAGCGCGTGGAGATCGTGAAGGCCCTCGCACGTGAGGCTCAGGTGCTGATCCTCGACGAGCCGACTGCGGTGCTCACGCCGCAGGAGACCGAAGAGCTTTTTGCGGTGATGCGGTCCCTGCGGGAATCGGGACGGACAATTCTCTTCATCACCCACAAGCTGAAAGAGGTGCTTGCGATCGCGGATCGAATCACCGTCATCCGGCTCGGCAAGGTCGTCGGCACAACGCGCCCCTCGGAGACCAGCGAGCAGGAGCTCGCCGCGATGATGGTCGGGCGGGGGGTACTGCTCGAGGTGGCAAAGGGGCCCGCCAAACCGGGCGAGGTGGTGCTATCTGCGCAGGGGCTCACCGTAGTCGACGAAGCGGGCCGGCTCGCGGTCGACGGCATCACCTTCATTGTCCGGGCGGGCGAGATCCTGGCGGTTGCCGGGGTCCAGGGCAACGGCCAAACGGAATTGGCGGAGGCGATCACGGGGCTTGCCGTGGAGGTGGGCGGCAGCGTGCAGGTTGACGGGCAGGATGTCACCGGAGCGTCGCCCAAGACGGTCCTGCGCGCCGGGGTGGCAAACATCCCGGAGGATCGCCTGAAGGACGGCCTCGTCGGCGACTTTACCATCGCCGAGAATCTCGTGCTCGATGTCTACGACGAGCGGCCCTTCTCTCACGGCGGAGCGCTTGACTGGGGAACAATCTACCGGAGCGCCGAGGAGCGAGTCCGGGAGTTCGATATCCGAGCCTCCTCGATTCACCTTCCTGCGAAGACGCTTTCTGGCGGAAACCAGCAGAAGGTCATCGTCGCGCGGGAGCTCTCTCGCACGATTCGGCTCATCGTCGCCGCACAGCCGACCCGCGGGCTCGATGTCGGCTCGATCGAGTACGTGCACGGCCGTCTCGTGAGCGCCCGCGACGCGGGCGCCGCCGTGCTTCTGATCTCTGCGGAGCTCGACGAGGTGCTTGCGCTCGCGGACCGTATTGTCGTGATGTACCGCGGCCGTCTGGTCGGACCCTTCGACGCGGGAGCGCTCACGCGCGAGCAGATCGGATTGCTCATGGCGGGGGTCCAGGTGGAAGCCGTAGTGAAGGGGGAAGGAGCGTGAGCACGGAAGCAGCACACAAGGAGACAGGCCGGTCGTCGCGACCCTCCTTTTTGCGCCGCTTGGCCGCCTTTTTCCTTACCGGGAACACCTTCGTCATCACGGTGCTTGCTTTCTTCAGCGCCCTCGTCATCGGCGCGATCATCATCATCGTCGCTACACCGACTGCCGCCTTTGCATGGCACAACTTCTTTCAGGCGCCGGGAGCCGCGCTCGGAGCTTCGTGGAATGCCATCGCCAACGCCTACGGCTCGCTTTTTGTCGGATCGATAGGGAGCCCCCGAGCAATCGTCCACGCCATCGCGAGCGGCCGCGCTGCCGCCCTGGTGAGCGCCTTCGAGCCCATCTCGGAGACCCTCGTCGCGGCCACGCCGTTGATGATGGCGGGGCTGGGTATCGCCCTTGCGTTCCGGGCGGGGCTTTTCGACATCGGAGGGCAGGGCCAGCTTATCTTGGGGGCCGCAGGGGCTACGCTTGCCGGATTCTCCTTGCCGGGACTGCCGGGGATCCTTCACCTCCCGTTTGCGATAATCGTTGGGGCGGCCTTTGGGGCAGCCTGGGGCTTTGTCCCGGGTATCCTCAAAGCGAGAACCGGCGCCCACGAGGTCATTACCTCGATGATGCTCAACTACGTGGGGCTTAACCTGCTCACCTACCTGCTCACGAGCGCGCTCTACCAGGCGCCGCCGCGGGTCGAGGCGATCTCGAAGCCGGTAGTTCCGGGCGCTCGCCTTCCCCATCTGCTTGGTCCCTCGCTTCGGGTAAACCTGGGATTCATCCTGGCAGTGCTTCTGGTGATCGGGGTCGCCTGGCTTCTCCATCGCAGCAGCACGGGCTTTCGTTTCCGCATGCTCGGCCTCAATCGGGAGGCGGCCCGGGTCGCCGGGGTGAACATCGAGGCGCACTACGTGCTCGCGATGACCCTGGCGGGGATGCTCGTCGGGCTCGGGGGCGCCTTCATGGTACTCGGGGTGGATTTCCGCCTTTCGCCCCTCTACGGCGGGTCGATCGGCTTCGACGGGATAACGGTCGCCATCCTCGGGAGAGGCACTCCGCTTGGGGTCGCGCTCTCCTCGCTCCTCTTCGGCGCCTTCACCGCGGGGGGACGGACCATGCAGGTCAATACGAGCATCCCGCTCCAGCTCGTTCAGGTGCTCCAAGCGGTGCTTGTGCTCTTCGTGGCGGCCCCCGGAGTAATCCGGACAATCTATGGGATACGTGTAGCGCGCGGCGGCGGACGGATCTTCGGAGGATGGGCGGGATGAGCGAGCTCGAAAACCCGGCTGCAAGCGGCCAGAAATCGCCTGTGCTTCCCGATGCGCAGCAGGCTCCGCGGGAGCTGCGGCGAGACCTTTCGGCACTGCGGAGGCGCGGCTTCGGGGTCGCGCTCTTCGTCCTGGCGGCGATCATCTTTCTGTTCTTCGTTCTCGGAACGGCGCCCTCCGACAAGACGATATTCTCGCTTTCGGCCGGACCGGCCATTCGCCTCCCTCTCATACACCTTCCAGTGCTCGCGACCGAGCTGGCCTTCGGGATAATCTGTGCGCTCCTCGGCGCGGTGCAGATCCTCTGGCGAGGCAATCGGCGGATCTACCTCCTTCTTGGAATAGGCCTGACGGTGACCGGTGTCGCATTCCTCGCGTGGGCAGGGAAGGGGGAGTCGGTCGACGTCGAGGGATTGCTTATTACCTCGCTTATCGAAGCGGTGCCGCTCACCCTCGGCGCCCTGTCGGGGCTGCTGTGCGAGCGCTCGGGGGTCATCAACATCGCCATTGAGGGACAGTTTCTCGTCGCGGCCTTTGTCGGAGCGCTGGTCGGGAGCGCGACGGGCAATCTCTGGGCAGGGCTCGTCTGCGGGGCCATCGCAGGCGGAATGATCGGCCTGATCCTTGCGGTTTTCACGATTACCTACGCCGCCGATCAGATCATCGTGGGAGTAGTTCTCGACGCCTTCGCCGTGGGACTTACCAGCTTCTTCCTGCAGAGCGTGCTCGTTCCGAACCAGGCGACCCTCAACAGCCCGGCGGTCTTCGGGCCTATTCCGATTCCCTTTCTCAATCGCATACCGATCGTGGGTCCGCTCCTCTTTAATCAGAACATCTTCGTCTATCTGACGATCATCATCCTTGTTGCCGTCCAGGTCGGGCTTTTCCGCACGCGCTGGGGTCTTCGGGTTCGAGCGGTCGGCGAGCACCCGCGCGCGGCCGATACGGTTGGAATCAACGTGACCCGCGTTCGCTATCGCAACGTCATTCTGGGCGGAATCGTCGCAGGGATCGGCGGCGCCTCCTTCACGATCGGCTCGACCGGCCAGTTCGCCTACAACATGACCGCGGGGCTCGGCTACATCGCTCTTGCCGCGATGATTTTCGGGCGATGGCGCCCCTTTGGTGCCCTCGGCGCGGCCCTCCTCTTCGGCTTCACCGATGCCCTGCAATTCACCCTTTCGGTGCTCAACGTTCCCATCCCCTCGGCCTTCCTCACGATGTTTCCCTATCTCGCCACGATCCTTGCCGTAGCGGGGCTCGTGGGCAGGGTTATTCCGCCGGCGGCCGACGGCCAGCACTACGCGCGGGAGTGAGGCCGCAGCTTCATGACCCCGCCGACGGTTCCCCGTCCGAATGACGCGTGGGTTCTCGTCGCAACCATCCTCGCCTCATCGATGGCCTTTCTCGATCAGAGCGCGGTGAACGTGATCCTTGCCGTCGTGCAGCGAGAGCTCCACGCGACCGCCGCCGAGCTGCTCTGGTTCGTGAACGGCTACCTTCTTATGCTCGCCTCTCTCATCCTCGTCGGGGGTGCCCTCGGCGATCGAATCGGAAGGCGGAAGGTTTTTGCCGGCGGGATCGCCCTGTTCACCTTTGGATCGCTCGCCTGCGCCCTCTCGCCCTCGGCTGCCGTGCTCATCGCCGCGCGCCTTGTCCAAGGGGTTGGAGGCGCCTTCATGATCCCCGGGAGCCTTAGCCTCATCTCGGCCCACTTTCCAGCTGACCGGCGGGGGCGAGCGATCGGGACCTGGTCGGCGGTGACGACGATCACCGCCGTAGCGGGACCGGTCCTCGGGGGGCTCTTTGCGGGGGTCGGTCTCTGGCGGATCGTGTTTCTCTTGAACCTGCCGCTCGGCCTGGCGTCGCTCGCGATCGTGTGGAAGCGGGTTCCGATAGGCGCTCCTCCGTCGGCGGAGCGGCGCATCGACTTGGCCGGAACCGTGCTTGTGACGATCGCCCTCGCCGCAATAAGCTTCGCGCTCATAGCGGGACCGCAGCGGGGCTTCGCCAGCGCGCGCATCCTCGGCGCGCTTGCCTTGGGCGCAGCGGCGCTTGCGGGCTTCGTAGTCGTGGAGATCCGCAGCCCGGCGCCGCTCCTTCCGCTGCGGCTCTTTCGCAATCGCGTCTTCGCAGGGGCAAACCTGCTTACGCTTTTTCTCTACGGTGCGCTCGCAGTCTTCTCGCTCTTCCTCCCGCTCACGATGATCGAGGCGCAAGGCTTCACTCCCGAGGAAGCGGGCCTCGCGCTCCTTCCCTTCGCCGCGCTTCTCGCGGGTCTCTCGCGGTGGGCGGGGCGCCTCTCCGATCGGGTCGGCGCGCTTCTTCCCCTCGTTCTCGGCCCCTCTCTCGTCGCCATTGGCTTTCTTGCCCTTGCGTTTTCCGTCGCTCCGGGACAGGCGGTGAGCTACTGGTCCGGATATCTTCCCGGAATCCTCATATTCGGAGTGGGGATGGGGATCACCGTGGTCCCGCTCACGAGCGCCGTGATGGGCGCGCTCGATCAGGCGCTGAGCGGGACCGCCTCCGGCGTAAACAACGCGGTTTCCCGCGTCGCGGGCGTGCTTGCGATTGCCTCATTCGGGGCGGTCGCGCTTGCGGTCTTCCCGGCCGAGGTCAACAGCTTCGTCGCGCGGCTGGGGCTTACCGCGCAACAGCTTGCCGCCCTCGATGCGCAGCTTGGCCGCCTTGGGGCAGCTCGGGTTCCCGAAGCGATTCCCCCGACCCTGGCGGGCTCCGTTGCGGAGGTTCTCCATGCGGGCCTCGGCGAGACCTTCCGCATCATCCTCGCCGGCTGCTCGGGGCTTGCCGCCTTGAGCGCCGTCTGCGCGGTAATCTTCCTGCGTAGGCAGGATTTCAAAGGACTTTATAACCGTTAAAGTATTTTGAAGCTTTTCCAGCGAGATACGGCGTTACAGTATCCATCGTGGGTTAGTCTAATTGACACAGCCCCGGGCTTCATACCACAGTTGCTGGCCGCGGGAGGGCGATGCTGTCGCACCCCCTCTCTCGGTCGTCAATTGTGCATCATGGAGGAAACCAGGGTATGATTAAGCATCGCCTTGTAGAACGTCTCTCCCTCTCTCTCGTCCTGGCCGTGGTCGGCGTCTCCCTTGTTGCCTGTGGAAACTCAAGCGGCTCTGCGACGAGGAGCGCCGGCGCGGCCGCAAGCGGCTCGACGTCGATCGCGATGTCGGGAATGGCGCCCTATTCCGGGTCGGACAGGATCCTGACAAGCGATACGTCGTCCAAGAGTGTTTCGATAGACTTGGTTGCCGCCGAGGGCTCGGCCGCAAGCGGATTCAACTTCAACGGATATGCCAAAGGAGCGATGGCCATCGAGGTCCCGACTGGCTGGAGCGTGAAGGTGATCTTCACCGATGCCTCGAGCACACCGCACAGCGCTCTCATCGTTCCGTGGAACGAGCGGCACGCAGCCATTTTCCATCCGGCCTTCACCGGCTCAGCCACCCCCGATTACCGCTCGGGGATCGAAAAGGGCGACAGCGCCCAGAGCTTCTCCTTCACTGCAGACAAGGCGGGACAGTACGCGCTCGTGTGCGGTGTGCCGGGCCACGACGACCTCGGCATGTGGGACAGCTTCGACGTCATTGACAACCTCGCCGCGCCTCGGGTGCTGGTGAAGCAGTAGGCCGCCGCTCTTGCCGGAGCCTCCGCGGCGTTTCGCCCGGAGGCTCCCTCTTCGTCTCAGCCGGCGCCTGCGGCGCGAAGCGCCTCGATCCGGGCGCCGATGTCTTGGTAGTCCGCTCGAAGCTTTGCGATACGCCGGTAGTGCTCAATCGCCTTTTCCCTCTCTCCCTTCGCCTCAAGGGCGCGGGCAAGATTGTAGCGCAGGTCGATCATGTCCTCCCTTTCTTCCTCATCGTGGAGGGGAACGCGCTCGAAGGCGTGGATCGCGCGGTCGGTCTGTCCCAGGTCCATGTGGCAGCAGCCGAGGAGATTGAAGTAGGTGGCGGCGAGTCCGGAGCGGGGGCTGGTCTTGGTAAGAATGCCGATCGCGGCTGCGGCCTTCCCGTTATCCCGCAGGGTCTTCGCATAGTAGTAGGCCGCATAGTCGCTGGTCTGGCGCTTGTGGATCTCTGCCCACCGCTCTTCGGCAAGCTCGCCTTTGCCGAGCTTCTTCAGCACGAGAGCGAGGGTTGTCTTGACGCTGAGGTCGGCGGGATAGCTCGCCTCGATC
>DAHUYW010000018.1 GCA_027306915.1 Spirochaetales bacterium
CGTTCCTGTGCGCTCCTCATTCCACAAGCTCCTCGGCCAAGGCGCCATACAACTCCCAGGCGAGGCTTCCGCTTTTGAGCGACCGGCCCGCATTCAGCGCACTGCGTACCGCCGCGCTCTTCAGGATCGAGCTCCGCGTTGTCATCCACGTGGCGATCTTCCGCAGACGCTCAGTCTCCCTCACCGTCACGATCGCTGGCAGCGCCAGGAGCGTTGGGCGCCTCCCGGTCGCCTCCGCCGCCTGCGCCACCATCTCCGCGATCACCGGAAAGGCTCCGACCGTCCACCGGTTCGCCCCTACCGGCACCACCACCACGTCCGCAGCGTACAGCGCTAGGTTAAGCTCCAGCGTCAACGCCGGCGGCGTATCGATCACCACCACCTCTGCGCCTAACGCCCGCACCGCCTTCGGGAACCGCAGCGCCACCCCGGGATCGTGGGCCAGCTCCACCCCCACCCGAGCCAATTGCGGCGTCGCCGGGATGATCGTCATCCTGTCAACGCCGCTCCCACCATGTGCCTCCATTTCGCAGTCGGCGAGACTCCTGCCCTCCACCAGCGCGCGGTACAGCGAGTGCTCCGCGATCGCAGCAACCGGAGCGTCGCGGAGGAAGAAATCTGTCAGGCAGTTGTTGGGATCCGCGTCGATCACTACCACTCGCTTCCCCTGGGCCGCCGCCGCCCGCGCCGTAAACACCGCCGCAGCGGTCTTTCCCACGCCCCCCTTCACCGACGCAAAAACAATGATTTTCATCGCCTCGCTCATCCCGATTCGCCTCTGCCGCTTCCATCAGGCGCAAGGACGCCGAGCTTCTGAACTCGCTCGATTGCCACCTCGCGGTCAGCAAGCTCTTCCGACGTTCTCGGCGCCTGAGCCTCACGCAGCAACCTCTCCATCTCTTCTCGCAGCGTCCGGTCGGTATCCTCACGCGTTCAGGCCTTCGCGTTCTTTCGTCGCTTCTCGACTACATGCCGCTGCCACTCCATGAAATCGCGGCTGAAAAAGCTAGTTCGCCAAGGCTCGCGATCAAGACACATTCCGAATGCATCCCATATCGCGTCGACGGTCACTCCCGCCTCAATGACCCCTTCCACTTCGCCACAGTAGCGCCGGCTCATATACCCCGACGGGTGCCTCCGCGCCACGCTTTCCGCCTTCAACGCTTGGTACAGCTCCTGCGACATCCCCTCGTGGCCTTTCCCTCTCTCTCCTTTTGAAAACATGGAAAGAGAGAGCGTGTGTAACACCTTTCGTGGCATCCCGTGTTGCTGTTTCTGTAACATCTGATGTGACGCTTTCTGTAACATCACCATCCGCTTTCCCTTCTTGGCGCTCTGTGTCATGACGCACCCGATGCCGGCTTGAGCTCCCCACACCACGCCGCGTCTGTTCTGTCCAATCTTTTCCGCCAACGAATTCAACGCGGTACTCAGCAATCCAAATCGCCTGATGCCGGAACGCTTCCCGATGGCGCCCATGATGCGTCACTTTCAGAAGCCGAGCCCTGGAACCCCTACACGGCAGGGTATGCCCGAAGCTCGTTCTCCCCTATCCGGAGGTCTTACAGAAGGACCACCACCACCACACTCCAGACGCCGAGGCCACTCGCCGACCGATCACGCTGCCCTCCCCGGCGTCGCCATTCGCGTTTTGCGGATCCGCGCCTGCTCCTTCGGCTCCATCGCCCACCACCGACGCTCAAGTTCATGGAGTGGCACCGACACCCACGAAATCACCGTCTCGAGCTTCCAGCAGTGCCCGTGCGTTGCCCCGCTCCAGTCCTCCGGTATCCCCCAACATGGCAACAGGTGCGGATGCTGATCAAAGAACGACCGCGGTCGACCTCGCAGCTGCGCGCATGCCTCGCGGTTGAACCACATCCGTGACGGCAACACCCGATCCCGCAACTCTGCGAGCGTCATCTCCACCGCAGTTGCCTTCCGCAGCAGCTCTTCGAACTTCTCAGCTTCAATTACCACTACCTGCATCGTCCGTGCTTCCTCGTCCGACTTCCCAATACTGAACAAGAGCCCGGGCAGGTTGCCAGGACAGGGTCGTGTCCTCGGCACCCGACCACGGGCATAGTCCTTTCACCGGCGCGGCGAGAGCAACGCCACTACGTCGCGCTCGTGTGCCCGGTGAAGTCCGCGAAGACAACTGACTTCCGACCAACCCGTCTGCGGTTGTGGGCTTGGCGAGAGGTTTGTCGGTCATCGAAGGTCCTCCGGGATTATCACGCCTTGAGCTGCATGGAGAGTGCGTTCTTCCTTTTGAACGAGCTCAATCCCGCGCTTGAGGAGATTTATTGCGGAATCCTGAATTCTGCGGTCGTTCTTTCGGGCGTCTCGTATCAGGAATTCCTTGATATGGGCAGGGCACCGGAAGGTGAGGGTCTCTGTCTTCGCCATAGTCTTCCTCTCGTTAACTCACAATAACAAACATTAGCTCACTTGTCAAGAACAAGACTTTAAGTTGTGGGAAAGGGAAGTTTGTGATATGAGAGAACAATGGGCAGGAGAACTGTAGGGGAAAAAAAAGACGAGACAATCACAATCCGCGTGCCACGAGACTTAAAGGACAGAATCCGGAGGCTGATGGTCGGTCCCTATCAGCACCTCGAATTCCAGCAAATGGTATTGCTACTCATAGAGAAAGGATTCCCTGTTCACGAAGCGGGCGTGCTAGCGGAAAACTGGCAGAAGCACGGATCCTCCGAGGACAAAGGGAGAGGCGGCCGAGAAGGTAGAGCCTCCCATGAAATAGATCCTGCGGATCGGGCAACCGACAAGAGAGGCACGACCCGAGATACCCCCAGAAAGTGAGGCCGAGCACGTCGCTTCAAGATCTCGGAAGCCGAGACCGGAGTTCCGTCAGGCAGTGGTATTCGGGTGGGAAGTTGGGGAGCTGTATTCCGAAAACCGACCAGCTAGCCGCTTTGGCATGGCAAGACCAATGTTCCTGATCGAGCCTACAGAAGGTCTCGGGCAGGTTGAGCATTGGCAAAATCAAGCCGCAGGACGGTGCGACCCAGCGCTGCGATACGGTAGACCCGAGAAGACCGAGACGGGGAACACCAATTGCTTACTCCGCGAGCGACGCCTCCCATTCTGAGCCCCGCAACCCGGTATCGAGGAAAGAGTATGCTACGCGGAACGTTACCTTGACTCGGATCGTGCAAGAAAAGTGATTGCCAACTTCTCGAAAAGAAGCCGCGGAATCCTGGAGTGCTGGGCCACAGGAGACATCACGACACGGGAAGTGGCTGCCGGCGGGGTAGGGGAATAACTGTGGAAGCTGTCCTGGAGGATATCCAGGCAATCCGAGAGTGGCCTCCGAAGCTCAAGCGCGAGGAGTTCGAGCCGCAGAAAACCCGCGAGGACGCTGGCGGGGCTTCCTAGGGGGCCTCCCTCGACAATGAGAGGACTACACAAGAGCTATTGAGGCGACCTAGGTGCGCGCATATCGTTCCAGCCGCACCATCGATCACGATGAGTTGACAGTTCTAAGCCGCCCCGATCAGCTCTGCCGCTGCCTTCCGTTGCGCCTCGAAAACGATCTCCTCGATGTGGGTGTAGCGCCTGCGAGTCTTGTTGTTGGTCCAGCCGCCCATGTAGTCGTTGAGCACTTCCGGGTCGATCCCCTGGTTCTGGAGCTTCTCGGTCAAATAGGTCGTGAGTGTGTGCCTGAAGCTGTGCGGTTTGAGGTTTCGCCCCACTCTGTCGATCCCTGCTCTCGCGCAAAAGTCGTTGAAGCGCTTTCGCCACCACGTTTCGCCGAAAGTGCCTCCTTCGCGGTAGCAAAAGATGTGGTCCGCGTCGGCTGTACGGTACGGTCGCTCGCGCAAGTCCAGAAGCGCCTCCACAGTTCGCAGCGGCACCGGAACCCTCCGCGCTCCACCCCACTTCACTTCAGTGTTGTCATTTTCGCCTTTGTGCCATGACTCCCGGACGTCGATAACACCTCGGATGAAGTCCACGTGCCCCCACTTAAGGCCGAGAACCTCACCCCGTCGCATTCCCGCGGTCATCGCCACCAGGTACGCGGCATAATCGTAACGGTCGCGCCAGTGGCCGAGCGAATCTGGCGGGAAAAGCGCTGCCGTTTCCTCGCGTGTGAAGATGCCTGGCTTCTTCTCGTCGTATTGAATCTTTCCGACACCGTCGAACGGGTTGAAGAGCACTTGGTGGCGCCCGCGTCGAGTGATCTCCTCCTGGTAGACCGTGTGAAGAATCGTCATAACCCGATTCACCCTGTTCGAGCTTAACGTCTTCAGCGAGCCGTTCTTTGTCGGTATCTTGAGCGATCGCAACCTCGATCGGAAATCAATGCAATCACCCGGTTGGATTCCCAAAAAAAAGTAGTCGGCGATGGGATCGGCAAGTACGTAGAGCTCGATCGCCCGCCGGCTACTCATTGCGTGCAGCCGCGACATGCGTTTGTTCTCGTCAAGAAGCCTTCGGATATGGGGGCAGCGGTCCCAGACGTAGTAGTCGGCGAGAACCTCCCTGAGGGAAAGTCCAACGAGCTCTTGATTCTGTCCTTCGAACGCTGCCTTGGCGACCTTGACGGCCTGCACAAGGCTTTTCGTGTAGGTAGACCGTCGCTTGTTGCGCGGCCATCCTTTCAGCCGGTAGAAGTAATAGGAGCCCTTCGAAATCCGGAAGACCCGGTAGTCCTCGGCGTGTCGAGCCACTCCGTAACCCTCCACGGGTACGAATGTATGCAAATATGCATGCAAGCGACCCCTTGGCTCGAAGGCGACCGCTCCTTCGAACCCTCTAAACTGTTACGGCAAAAGGACTAACGGTATGAGCAATGCGGGATTCGAACCCACGACCTCTAGCTCCGGAGGCTAGCGCTCTATCCAGCTGAGCTAATTGCCCTCAATTAAAAACACTATCCCAGGACCATGCGGCTGTCAAGTTCCGCCAGAGCGCGAGCAAGGAGACGCGGGCGGCACGACGCCCCGCGACCACGCTTTGCTTGACAGCGAAGTTCCTACTGCTACAATTGCCCGCGTGAAGCTGTCGAAAAAAAACCTCACTCCGCTTGTGACCATCATCATTATGGGGCTTGTGATCGGGACGCTCGCGTGGGACATCGTGGAGCGCATCTTTGCCGCGGCAGGGATGCCATTCTCCCTGAGCACCGGGCGCGTCGGTTTCGATCTTGACGTCATCGCTTTCTATATCCGGGTCAATCCCGGCAGCTTCCTCGGCGCAGCCGGGGGGGTCCTCCTTTTTCGGGGGCTATAGATACGGGTCGACCATGATCGAATCGGGCCCTTCTGCGGAACAGGCCGACAGCAACGCCATCCAGCCCCTTGTCCTCGTTTCGGCCTCGCCGAGGCGAAGGGAGCTCCTCGAGCAGATCGGCATTCCCTTCGTCGTGGAACCGGTCGAAGTGGACGAGGGCCTCACCGCCGGGCTTGCGCCGGTCGCCCAGACGATCACGATCGCTCGGCGGAAGATCGGAGCCTATCTCGAGGGGATGGCGGCAGCTCGCCGGCCGGCGGTGCGGTGGGCTCTCGCGGCCGATACGCTCGTCAACCTGGACGGGCGGCTCATCGGAAAGCCCGCCACGGAGGAGGAAGCCGCGCGGGTCCTCGCCGAGCTCGCGGGCAGGGCCCATTTCGTGGTCACCGGTCTCGCGCTCTACAACCCCCTCACCGCGGAGATTACCACCGGCTCTGCGGTCACCGAGGTTGCATTCGCCCCCCTCTCTGCGGCCGAAATCGATTGGTACATTTCAACCGGAGAATGGAAAGACGTGGCCGGCGGGTATAGAATTCAGGGCAAGGGAACGCTCTTGATCGAATCCTTCACGGGCTCGTACAGCAACGTCATGGGCTTGCCAACGCGGGCGATTTATGGCATGTTACAGGATCAAGGACATCCATATTTCCCGAAAGGGAACTAATCTTCCGTCGCCTGCGGCCTGCGTTTGTGGCGGTGCCGGAGCGCGACGAGAAACAGAGAAGGCGGGAGTTACCCTTGCGGTAGCTCTGTGAGGAGGAGATCTTGGCAGTAGTTACCATGAAGAACCTGCTCGAGTCCGGTGTGCACTTCGGCCATCAGACCAAGCGGTGGGATCCTCGGATGAAGAAGTACATCTTCGCCGAGCGGAATGGCATTCACATCATCGACCTGCAAAAGACGATTGCCGCCATCAAAGAAGCCTATGAGGCAGTCCGTAAGACGGTCCTCGACGGCAAGGCGGTGCTCTTTATCGGTACTAAGAAACAGGCTCAGCTCGCCATCGAGCGCGAGGCCCAGCGCTGCGGCATGTTCTACGTCAACAACCGTTGGCTGGGTGGAATGCTCACGAACTTTTCTACCATAAAGAGGTCCATTCTGCGGTTCAAAAAGCTTGAAAAGATGGAGATCGACGGATCTTTCGAAAGCCTTACCAAGAAAGAGGTTGCGAGGCTCACGAAGGAGAAGGTGCGCCTGGAGAAGAATCTCGGCGGCATCAAGGAAATGAAGGACCTCCCCGGGGCGATCTTCGTCATCGACACCAAAAAGGAAGCAATCGCCGTCGCCGAGGCCATGAGGATGAAGATTCCGATCATTGCGATCGTGGATACCAACTGCAATCCCACGGGTATCACCTACCCGATCCCGGGCAACGACGACGCGATTCGCGCCATTACCCTCTTTACCCAAATCATCGCGAATGCAGTCATCGAGGCGGACAACGAGATAGGCCTCGAGGTCATCGAGACCCTCCAGGAAGAGGAAGCCACCGAGCCTGCGGCCGCAGCTGTGGGCGCCGAGGGCGGGCCAGTCGATTCCGAGCTTCTCACGGCGCCGCTTGCGGAGCGAATCGGCGAGAAAGCGCCAGTGGTCGAAGAGCCAAAACCCGTCTTTACGCAGGAAGACTACTCCAACTACACACCGACCGAGGAGGAGCACAAGGCCGAAGAGGGTGAGCCCGAAGCTGAGGCGATCGTCGACGAGGACAAGCTGTACGAATAGGACCACATGCACCGGCCCACGACGACCTGCATCGTGCGTGGCCGCCACGGGCACTGAACACAACGAGGAGTAGAACAGTGGATATCACGGCTGGAGATGTAAAGAAGCTTCGCGAGAGAACAGGCGCAGGAATGCTGGACTGCAAGAAGGCGCTCACCGAGGCCGAGGGCGATTTCGCCAAGGCCGAAAAGATTCTCAAAGAGATGGGTCTTGCCGCAGCAACCAAGCGAAGCGGGAGGGCGACCAATGAAGGACGCATATTCACGCGCGTCGAGCGCTCCGTCGCCGGGCTGCTTGAAGTCTCCTGCGAGACCGATTTCGTGGCGCGCAACGACGAGTTCATCGCATTCGGAACCGACGCCCTCAAATTGATTGTCGACAAGAACCTTACCAGCGTTACGCCGGAGCTCTCCGAGAAGGTCGCGGGGATCGTCGGCCGCATAAAGGAAAACATTACCCTCCGGCGCTTCAAGGTCCTGCCGATCAGCGCCAGCGAGATGGTCGTCGACTATGTCCACGGCGAGGGCAGCATTGGAGTCTTGGTCAAAGTTCGCGCGGAAAACTCGACCCTTCTGTCGAACGAGCGGGTGAAGGGCTTCGCCTTCGACTGCGCCCTCCACATAGCGGCGTTCAACCCGATGTTCCTCAAGCGTGAGAATGTCGATCCTGCCTATCTCAAAGAACAGGAGGAAATCTTCACGAAGCAGACCGAAAGCCTCAATAAGCCGGCGAATGTTCGCGAAGGCATCGTGAAGGGCAAGATCAATAAGCACCTCTCCGAAATATGCCTCCTGCAGCAGCCCTTTGTGAAGGACGACAAGTTGAGCGTCTCCCAGGTCATGGACAAGGTGATCAAAGAAGTCGGCGGGAAGATCGAGATCGTCGACTATCTGTACTTCCGGACCGGCGAGGAGCTCGCCTCATAGGAGAACGCAATGGATGATGCAAAGTCAAAGGCCGAGGAAAAAATGAAGAAGAGCCTGGCCGCGCTTCGCGAGGAGTTCAACTCGATTCGCACGGGACGCGCCTCGGCCGCGCTTTTCGACAAGATCCGCGTCGACTACTACGGTCAGAAGACCCCCTTGAGCCAAGTCGCGAATATCTCGGTACCCGAGGCTCGCCTCGTGGTAGTTCAGCCCTGGGACAAATCTCTCCTTGGCGAAATCGAGAAGGCCATCCAATCCTCAGAGCTGTCGCTGAATCCCAACAACGACGGTAAGGTGATCCGCATCAATATACCCCCTCTCACGGAGGAAAGACGCAAGGAATACGTGAAGCACGCCAAGAGCCTTGCCGAGCAGTGCCGCGTCGCGATTCGAAACCTTCGCCGCGATGCGAATGAGGAGCTGAAGAAGAAGCAGAAATCGGGCGAATTGAGCGAGGACGTCGAGAAGCGGAGCGCCGAGGAGATCCAGAAGCTCACCGACAAGTACATCGCCGAGGCGGACAAGCTGCTGGAGACTAAAGAAAAGGAAATAATGGAAGTATAGCCGTGCGAGACCTCGACTCAAAACGTCTCCCGTCCCACGTCGGCATCATCATGGACGGGAACGGTCGTTGGGCACGAATGAGAAATCTTCCTCGCTCGGCGGGTCACAGAGAAGGGCTCAAGGCGGCAAAGAGAATCGTCAGGGCGGCCGCCGAGCTCGGAATCCCCTACCTCACCCTGTACACCTTTTCAACAGAGAACTGGAAACGAGCGAAGGACGAGGTTTCCTTTCTCATGCGCCTGATTCGCATGCATCTTCGCAAGGAGTGGGACTTTTACCGCGACAATCACATCCGCGTTATTCATAGCGGTGATCTTGCTCGCTTGCCGCCGAGCATTCAGCGGGAGATCGAGAGCGTGGTGCAGGACACTCGCGATTTCGATCGACTGGTTCTCAACCTCGCCATCAATTACGGCGGAAGGGATGAGCTCGTACGAGGCCTAAACCGCTGGATCCGGGAGCACCCCGACTTGGCCGGCGAGCGCGCTGCCACTTCAAGCGAGCCTGAACAGGGGGTTTCCGACAAGGACGTCCGCGAGTTCCTCGACCATCCCGAGCTTCCGGATGCGGATCTCATCATCCGGACCGGCGGCGAGCAGCGCTTGAGCAATTTCCTTCTCTGGCAGAGCGCATACGCCGAGTTCTACTTCAGCCCGAAGTTGTGGCCCGACTGGGATACCGAGGATCTTCTCGAAGCGGTTCGTGTTTTTCAACTCCGTCACCGAAGGTACGGAGCCGTGCCCGAAGAGGCTGGAAGTATTTGAAGAAGTTCCTCACGCGCACCATCACGGTCGTGACGGTCGTCCCGGCGCTCGTCGCGATAATAGTATTTGCACCCTGGTATGAGCACCTCGTCATCAACCTTATCGCGGTGGCCGCCTCCGTGATCGGAGCCTACGAAGCATCCGCTCTCTTCGCAGCGAAGGGCAACCCGCCCAGCTCCGCCTTGATTCCCGTTTTGGGGGCTGCCTTTCCGCTAGCCACTTACCTGGAGGTGTGCGGCCTGCTACCGTCGGGATGGACGCTGCCGGTGCTGGCCGCCCTGGTGTCGATAATTCTCGCGCGCGAGATCTTCGTCGGCCGGGAGCAGGAGTTCGGGCAAATCCTTCCGAGGATTGCCGCTTCGCTGACGATTCTTGTGTACCCTGGACTTTTCGTCAGCTACTTCATTCGGTTCAGCCTTCTGCCAGATTCCTCGCTCTCGATGATCGTCTTTCTCCTCATCGTTTTTGGCAACGACATCCTGGCCTATCTGGCCGGGAGCCTCTGGGGGAGCGGATCCCGTCGGCTCCTGCCCGTGAGCCCGAATAAAAGCCTGGTGGGTTTTGTCGGAGGGATCGCCGGATCTACGCTTTTCGCTACAGCCGCGTGGCTTGCGGTACCGCAGATATTCTTTCACAATCTCGCGCTCTTGGCGGCGGTGACCCTGACAGTCGCTCTTGCCACCATCATCGGAGATCTGGTCGAGTCCGCCATGAAGCGGTCAGCAGCCGTTAAGGACTCGGGGTGGATCATACCGGGTCGCGGCGGAATTCTCGACTCGATAGATTCGGTTATCTTCGCCTCTCCGATCTGCTTCTATTTGCTTGCCCGCGGTGCGGGAATTTGGTAGTCTTATTGGCGAGTTAACGAAAGGATTTCATGATACTGCTGGACATTCTGATCGGCCTCATCGGGCTCGGGATTGTGATTCTCGTTCACGAGTTCGGACACTTCGTGGCAGCGAAGGCCTCCGGAATCGACGTCGAGGTCTTTTCCATTGGATGGGGGAAAAAGCTCCTTTCTTTCCCTTTCCGGGGGACCGAGTACCGACTCTCGCTCTTTCCTCTCGGCGGCTACTGCCGAATGAAGGGTGAGGAGCAGCTTCGCCATGCAATCGAGAATGACGAGAGCCAGGTTGTCAGGGAAAAGGGCTCGCTCTTTGCCGTGCATCCCGCCAAACGCCTCATAACCTACCTCGCTGGGCCGGTGTCGAATCTCCTTTTCTCGGTCGTCGTGCTGTCGATTGTCTGGCTCGTCGGCTTCAGCTATCAGTCTTACAGCAGCCGCATCGCGGTTCTTTCGGACTACCCCGCCTTGACGGGAAACAGGAGCTATCCTGCGGCCGCGGCCGGGCTACGAAGCGGCGACGTCGTGACGACGATCAACGGTCATGCGATTCGCAGCTTCCAAGGCATCGAGGAGATGGTTGCACCGAACCCGGGCAAGCGCCTCATGTTCGGCATTAAGCGAGGCGACGAATCTCTCACAATCCCGGTGACTCCTGCGCTTGACCGATCGACGGGGGCTGCCTTGGTCGGCATCTCGCCCTGGGTAGATCCGGTCGTCGGGAGCGTCAGGCGCGATTCGAGCGCCGGAATAGCCGGCTTGAAATCGGGCGACCTCATTGTGATGGCGAGCGGCCACGAAATTCACAACACCCTCGACCTTATGAGCCTTCTGCAGTCCGATCCGCAGAAGCTTCCGATCACCTACCTCAGAGACGGAAAGAGCTACGACGCGACCCTTATTCTCTCCACCCCCGACAAGGGGGCCCCTTCAACTGGAATCAACTTCAAGGCTGTGACGTTCCACTCTCCTGAGGTCGGTCTTGCAGGCTCGATATCTCATGGTGCTAGCGAAACGGCCAAGACGCTCGTTCTCACCGTGAAGAGCATCGGGCTCCTCTTCAAGGGAATCAATCTGGGTCAGGCGGTCTCAGGTCCGATCCGCATTACCTACTACGTCGGCGAGATAGCCCAGGCCGGCTTCAAGTTCGGCATTGGAGAAGGATTTGCGAGCCTCTTCCGCTTTCTCTGCGTGCTGAGCGTCGCATTGTTCTTCATGAACCTTCTTCCGATACCGGCCCTGGACGGCGGCTTTATCGTGCTCTCCCTGATTGAGCTGCTTTCCGGCAAATCCATCCGGCCGCGCATCTTCTACCGCTATCAGGTGGTCGGATTCATTCTCATCTTCGGGCTGATCATTCTCACGACCTTCAATGACGTCTCGTTCCTCATCAACCAATAGCTGCTTCGTGGAGGCGAGTCCATGACGGTGAAAAAGAAGATTCCGTGCTACTGCGAAAACATGGTAGAAATCGAAGTTCCCACCGAGGTGGACCTTGCCGAGAGCGAGGAGGCTGCCCGTGCAATCCGGGAAGGGAGCTTTCTGTCGGTCACGTGCCCGAAATGTGGGAAGCTCCTGAAGCCCGAGTTCCCGGTACGAATCATTGACAGCGCCAAGGGGATCGAGATCTTTCTCATTCCCGAGCTCGATCGCGCCTCCTTTCTGCTTGGAAGGAGCAAACACAGGGTCAAGAACTCGGAGCACGGTCGTGTCGTCATCGGATATGCCGAGCTTGTGGAGAAACTCGCAATACTTGATGCCGGCCTCGATGATCGCGTGATCGAGATGATCAAGTACTACCTGTCCCAGAAGGTTGAGGATGACGCGAACCTTGAGATCTACTTCAGAGGTCGAGAGGGCGAAAAGTTGGTCTTTCACATCCTCGGTCTGCGTGAGGACGAAGTCGGCGTGTCCAACATCGCGTTCGCGCTCTACGAGACGGTGGAGCGCGAGCTTCCCGAGAAGATCCAAGAGGAGCCCTTCGACTTTCTTCTCGCTCCTCCCTATGTCTCGTTCAAGAAGGTGAGCAGGGAGGAGGTGGTGTGAGGAGAATCTCGCTCGTCGCCATTCTACCCCTCCTTCTCGCTGCACAGCTTGCGAGCGCCCAAACGAGACTCGTGGTTCAGAGCGGTCCTCCGGGGTCGTCCGATTGCGTTACCTACGACAAGGTTCACGGACTGCTCTTTAGCGGCGGCGCCGATGGGAGCGTGAGAGGCTGGAATCCCGCGAGCGGCGATCTGGTGCGCGTATTGCAGGTGAGTCACCTTCCGGTTCGCATGATGGCGACCAATCCGAGCCGAACCCAGGTGGCGCTCTTCATCAGCGACAACATCAGTATCTACAAGATCGAAGTCTGGGACTGGCAATCGAAGAGCCTACTCTTCACCTACAATCTCTCGCAGGCGCCACTCTTTCTAAGCTACTCTCCGGGTGGAAGGTACCTGGTCTACGGAGTAACCGATTGGAACGGGATTGTCTTCCTCGATAGCCAAACCGGACGGCATCTGCCCTACTTCTCCTCGGGCTTCGGGATCGTCGGAGGCGCGATCATCTCAACCTCCGAGAAATCGATAATGACCTACCGGCCGTCCGGAAAGATCGACTACTGGTCCATAGACTCGGGCGCGCTCAAGGAAAGCTTTTCCACGCTTCCCAACCTCACCGCATTGAGCTATACCCCGGACTTCCTCTACATGGTCGGTACCGATGGGAGCCAGCTCGCTGTGGTAAGCCTTCTCTCGGGTCAGACTGTTGCGAGCGTTCCGCTACCCGGAGTGACGTACACGGCGGTAGACCCAGCGACGAATGACATCATCGCCTACTCGAGCAATTCGGAAGGCCGCCCGGAGCTCTCGATGTGGTCTTTCAGTCCAAACGCTCTCTACCGCGTGGGCGGAGCGCTCCTCACTCCCGATCAGCCTGCGACCGACCTTATCTTCGCGGACGGCCGCGTGTACGTCTCACTCTCGAACGGCGAGATCTACACAGAAAAGCCCTTCGAAGACAACCGTACATTTGGAGCCGATACCATTCTTCCGATCGACGACCTCGGATTGTCGGGCTCGACGATGCTCCTCTCAACCGCGGATGAGTTCCTTCTTTTCGGATCGGACTTCTTTGACCTCACCGACGCGAGCCAGTCCAATCAGCTGACCTATGACCTCGTCGGCAATCCCTTCCACGCGAAGACCGGCGTGATCTCGCTTGAAGGCGGACGGTTCGCGCTGTGGCGCAAGGACTCCCAGCCCGGGGCCATAGCCATGTACGGTCCGACAAGCTTCAGGGTTTTGAAGCCGAGCTTTCCGACCAACCTGGTCGATGTCGTGCGCGCCGGATCGCTCATCGCCACGCTAGACTCGAATGGGCAATGCAACCTGCTCGATCCCCGCACCGGCGATTCTCTCTTTTCCTACACCGCCTTCGGAACTCGGGCACTCGTCTCCCTCGGACAGAACCACCTTATTGCCGGGCTCGCTCGCGGAGCCCCGTTCAACACGGCGCTCCTCCAGATCAACACCGCGACCGGGGAGACCGTTCCCATCCCGAGCTCCGACAGGCTGGTCTTCGATCTGGCCTACAGCGTCGCCACCGGAAGTCTCTATACCCTCGGGGTGCAAGGCGAGGGCGCCGACCTCCGGACCGTGCTCTCGGTTCACGACGCCGCAACACTCTCGAGCGGAACACCCATGCTCACAATTCCGGCGACCGACCTCGGGGCGACCATGGCCATCGATCCTTTTTCCGGGAGCCTCTACACTACGCTCGGCTACCGGGGCGTGCGACGACTTGACCCGGGCGGCTCCCCTGAGGCCTACACCCTTTTCCAGCGCACCGACCATATTCCGCGGAAGATTGCCCTGAGGAACGACTGGGTCGTCACCCTGAACAGCGATTCAAGCCTTTCGGTTTGGGATAAAAAAACAGGGCGGTGGATTCTCGACTTTTACGTCTTCAAGAACTGGTCGTGGCTGGCGATGCTTCCTTCGGGGCAGTTCTATGCTTCGCCCGGGGCCCTGGGCTACGTGCGGGCCTACAGTGGAAGCTCGACCACTCCGATCAGCGCCACCCCGTATGAGATCGGATCGTAGCCCGTGATTTGAAAGGGCCGGTGGATTAGCGCGGACCGGCGCCCTTTCGGCTTACATCGCCTGTGCGCCTTTTCCAAACCGCCAGACCAGCTTACTCGTGAGAAGGATTAGCTTTTATCTTCTCAATCGCGGCGCGCACCGCTTCGCGGACTTTCTCGGCGTAGCGTGTTTCGTCGACGGAACCGGCGTAGAGATGACCCATCAGCGAAACCCGGTACATAGGCGCGACGTTGTTGAGCGCCAGCGCTGCGACGTCAAGGACGCAGTCTTCGCAGCGGCAGATCTCTCCCTTCCGGTCCTCGACAAGCTCCGCCTCGATCGCCTCGAACACCATTCTTTCGGTCTCGTTTGTTAGGTTGTCTAGGTTGTACTCGTCTCGTAGTCCCACGGCATCCTCCTATCCGGAATCCGAGCTAAAGGGCTCAAACTTAGTATACTGCGGAAGGAAGGCTATCTTCAGGGCTCCGACGGGGCCATTGCGCTGCTTGGCGACGACCAGATCGGTCTCTACATCGGTGCGCTCGTTGTCCTCCGCATCGCGCTCGCCCTTGCGAAGGCGATGCAAGAAGATCACGACGTCGGCATCCTGTTCTATCGAGCCCGACTCGCGCAGATCGGCAAGGGAGGGCGCTTTCCCCTCCGACTGTCGGCCCACCTGGGAAAGCGTAACGATTGGCATCTCGAGCTCACGGGCGAGCGCCTTAAGCGAGCGTGAGATCTCCGCCACCTGCTCGTGGCGCGGGGTGTTCCCCCTCGACTCGGGATCGATAAGCCCGATGTAGTCGATGAAGATGATCTGCACCTGCTCCTGCATCTTCATCCGGCGTGCCTGCGCCCGCAGGTCCAGCAGCTTCATGTTGGGAGTGTCATCGATGAAGAGCGGCGCCTCGTAAATCCGCGCCGCCGCCTCGGTGAGCTTGTGGAAATCCGATGGGTTGAGGATTCCGGTCCGCAGGCGAGTCGTGTCAATCCGCGCCTCGCTCGCGACGAGGCGTTGCATGAGCGCCATATCCGACATCTCAAGGGTGAAGAAGCCGACCGGTATCTTCTGGTGAACTGCCATGTTGGCGGCCATCGTCACTGCGAGTGCGGTCTTTCCTACCGAAGGTCGGGCACCGATGACGATGAACTCCGATTTCTGAAATCCGCTCGTCATGTTGTCGAGATCCGGAAAACCCGTCGGGATACCGGTGTAGCTGTCCTTGGTATGATAGAGGCGCTCGATGGCCTCTATCGTCTGGGAAATGAGAGCGCGAGCGCTCTTGAAGCTTGTCACCTGCTGACGGTCCGTGATCTCGAAGATCTTTCGCTCGGCCTCCTCGATGATCACTCGGCTCTCGGCGGTGTCGTCGTGAGCGGTGGCCACTATCTCGCTTGCGATTCGCAGAAGCTCGCGCCGGATGCTTGTACCCTGCACGATGCGGGCGTAGTACTCGACGTTCGCGCTTGTCGGGACCGAGGAGGTGAGCGATGTGACGTAAGCGGGTCCGCCGCACGACTCAAGCTCTCCGTCGTGGCGAAGCTCGTCGGTGAGGGTGATGAGATCGATCACCTCACCCTTTGTAAAGAGATTGATGATAGATTGGAAGATTTTCCTGTTGGCGGTCCTATAGAAGTCGTCGGGCCGAAGGAACTTGAGAACCACGGCCAGGGCGTCGGAGTCGAGAAGAAGGGCACCGAGCGTCGCGGCCTCCGCTTCCTCGTTATGCGGCGGTACCCTGTCTTTCAGCGACGATGACGTCATTCATCCCTGTGCTCTGGAGCGTCGTGGCTCTCCGCTGGCTCGCTCTTGGGCGCAGGCGTCTCGGGGCTAGCCGCCGTCGGACTCTTCGCCGCATCCTCTTGCGGTTTCTTGCCTGAGCCTACCACCTGGACCTTGAGCTGAGCCACCTCGTTACCGTACAGTCTTACCCGCACGACATGGTTGCCGGTGGACCTGATCGATCGGTCGGGGATCTCGATCTTCTTGCGCTCGATCTGGATACCCGCTTTGGCGAGCTCTGCTATGATCGTAGCGTTGGTCACCGAGCCAAAAAGCCTGCCGCCTTCGCCGGCAGTCATCTCGAGAGACAGGCTGAGCTCCTCGATGCGGCTCTTCAGTCCCAAGGCTGCCTGCCGCTTCTCTTCCTTCCGCTTCTCAATCGCCCTTCGCTTGCTTGCGAGCAGCGCCAGGTTCTGCGGTGTGTGCAGCACCCCGAAGCCCCGAGGAATGAGATAGTTGCGGGCATAGCCTCGGGCAACCTCGCAAATGTCCCCTTCCTCTCCAAGGTTTGGCACGTCTTTATTTAGGATTACCTTCATTCCATTAACTCCTTCCAACCCTTCCGAATCTAACCCACAACTCCGATATCCCAAGAACGGTCAAAACGACTGCAATTACGATCCCGACCCCCGGCACCATGAGCAGGAGCAGCACTCCAAACAGGAGGAGCAAGCGAAGACCGCGCCCCACCCGAAGACGGTCCATGAGGTGCTCGACGATCCCGACCCCCGCCAGGGCATAGAGAAAGGCGCCGATCATGCCCGTGTTCCACATCAGGTAGACGACCACTCCGAGATGCGCGAAACGGTCGATCACCACAATCGCCCAGGAGGCGAGCACCGGCCAGAGGACCACTTCCGGGATGACAAAGCGCGAGAGCGGAGCCGGCCGCTCCTCCAAGGATCGCGCGCCGAACGAGGAACCCAGCCGCCAGGTCGCTGCGATCATCACAAAGTAGGCGAACAGGTAGCCGCGAAAGACGATCCCCTTCAGCAGCTCGGTTGCCTTGTCGACGTCCGAAAACTGAGCAAGGGAACCGGAGCTCATTCCAAGGGAGCTCTGCACCAGAGACAGAGTGGCCTTTACCATCCCGCGAATGGCGGAGGTGACCTCCCCGCTCTGCGATGCGTAGATCAGAACCGGCACACTCAAGGCCCCGATGATCCCCGTGACCGCGAGCAGGCGGTAGATCCTTCGTCCGATTCCCAAAAACCGAGCGTTCACCGCCAACAGTCCGAGGAGCAGGAGCAGGACCTCACCGACCTCGATGCCGATCGGAAGCAAGCGGATGGCGAGCCCCCCCGACGCCCCCTCAAGCGCAAACCCGACCGCCGCGATCCCCGCTAGGGTCACTCCCGAGCCCAAGTGGACCGCGCTCCGCCCCCGTCTCCCCTAGAGTACCTGCAGCGGTACGAGAAATGCCACCATGAGGATGTTCAAGTAGTAGAAGGCGACGGCAAGGAAGCCCAGGCCGACCACCCACCACCAGTCGCGCCCTCGGACCGGTGCATCCATTCCCGAACGGTCCTACCTCTTCGCGTAGGGAAGAAGTGCCAGCACTCTCGCCCGCTTTACCTCGCGAGCAAGATCACGCTGGTGTTTCGCGCAGGTCCCCGTTATGCGCCGCGGAAGAATCTTGCCCCGCTCTGTTACGAACCGGCGGAGACCGTCGGGATTCTTGTAGTCGACGGTGACCTTCTGCGTACAGAACTTGCAGACCTTGCGGCGGAAAAAGGTCTTCCCTTTTCCGCCGCCCCCGCGATAGGAGCCGCGCCCCTCGGACTTGTCATCCCCCCCGCCGCGACGGTCGAACGACCTGTCGCGATCGCCCATCGTCGGCATGGGTCTCTTCGGTGCGGAGCCTTCGCCGTCGTCCTCTCGCTCTATAAACTCTTCGTTGTTGCTCTCGTCCATAACGCCCTACTCTTCCTCTTGTTTAGAATGGAATATCGTCCTCAAACTCGGAGGGACCGCCTTGAGGCGCCTCCTCGAAACCGCCACCTGCCTGGCCCGTTCCGCCGCCCCGGCTGCTTCCCAGGAGCTGGATGTTGTTCGCGTGAATCTCGACACGGCTGCGCGATTGACCGTCCTGCTCCCAGCGGCTCTGGCGCAGCTCGCCGTCGACTGCAACCTGCTTTCCCTTGGTGAGGTACTTCGACAAGGCCTCCGCGGTCTTCCCCCACACGACAATGTCGAAGAAATTAGCCTCGTCTACCCACTGATCGCCCTGTTTTCTTCGGCGATTGATAGCGAGCGAGAATTTGCCCACTGCGGACCCGGAACCGGTGTACTTGAGCTCGGCATCGCGGGTCAACCTGCCGACCAAGACCACATGGTTAACGTCCGCCATAAGCCACCTCCGAAGGTCTTATTCCTTCTTCACGAAAAGATACTTCAAGATTCCCGAGGTGAGCTTCAAGGCGCGATCCAGCTCACCGACTTTGAGCGGGTCCATCTCGATATCATACAGAAAATAGTGGCCGCGAGTCTGTTTGTGAATGGGATAAGCAAGGTCCCGCGCGCTCATGTCGTCCTCTTTGAGGATCTTCGCCTGAGCCTTCTCGAGCTCGACCTTGACCTGTTCCTTGGATTTCGAAAGGGTATCCTCTCCGATCGAGTAAACGACGGAGATCTCGTACTGTCGCATTGCTCCTCCCTCTGGACTTACGTCCCGGGGACCCGCCCCGGGCAAAGAGGTCGACAAACGGTAGCACAAGGGATTATGATAGTCAAGCGCCGGTAGTGCACAGCAAGAGCGTAGCGGTGCCGGTGCGCTTGATTTTGCTAGGCTCACATTAAGTGAGCAAGACTATCTTCCGATGAGATAGACAGTCATGGCGAAGATGATCTCTTATGGCGACAACCTCTTCTTCGTGGGTGAGCTCGTCCGGGTTCTTAGGGACGGGCTCCAGCTCGACCTCGATACCGCGATCTTCTCGGAAAAGATCGTGGAGCAGATCCTGTTCGTAGACCATACCCTGACGAAGCTCTACACGGCCCTGAAGGGCAACCCACTTCTCGTCGATCGCCCCGAGCACCTCAAGAGCCTGATGCGAACCGCGAAGCTTATGGCGGATCTCCTTGAAGGCCTTCTGAGTGGGCGATTCGCCCTTTCGGAGGAGCTGCGCCCTCTCTTTCCGAAGCTCACCGACATGCGAGACGAGAAGCGCCGCACGGTGCAAGAGGTACAGGCGATTCTTGCTCAAAGCGACTCAAGCGAATCCGGCGACATGATATCGCCGGCCGAGTACGAGTTTCTGCTCATGGACGGCGGCAACGATCAGCAGCGCGCGCCGTAGACGCGCATCCCGCTGCTGACTGTCGGGCTCCGGCTCCTTCGACCGCCTGAGGCGACTCTTTCCTGCCTCAGGCAAACCGCGCAAGCAACGCTGCGAAGCCCTCCTCGTCAATGATGTCAATGCTTCGCTGGGTCAGCCATTCCGGCTTTACGTAGCCCCACGAGGCGAGCAAGCCGCGAATGCGAGGGTCCTTGATACGGGTCAAGTGATCGATCTGGTCGTCAACAAGGATCCCTTCCTCCCTTCCCTCCCGGTCCAGGCAGGCGCGAAGATAGCCCTCCTTCACTTCCGTCCCTGAGCAGTAGATCCGCTCCAGCGGCCAGGCGAGCCCCCATGAGCGCAGGATCTCGAGGATATAGTCAGAGCGTTTCGTCGAGATGACGTGAACATGGGGGTTCGATGCGACCCCCTTTAGCGCCGGGAGGATCGCAGAAAACGGCGGGTTGAGCGCCAGCCAGTAGGGGCGGTGTTTGTCGAGGAGCTCGCGCCGCACCTCATAGAAAAGGCGGTCGTAGTCTGCCATTCGTCGCTCGCCCATCCGCGCGACCTGGGCGTCGAAATCCTGTTGGCAGCTGAGCCTGATGCCGTTTCGAACGCAGTGCTGCAGAACAAGGTAGTCCGCCCCCCGTCGAATGAAGGGCCGATAGCCGTCAAAAACCCTGCGCTCGGCGAGGGAGATCGCCTTTGGCTGCTCTGCGCTCCGGTAGAAGGCGAGCCAGGAGCTTACGTAGCACTCGTTTATCGAGTCACAAAGCACGCCGTCGAAGTCGAGGAAGAGCATTTGCCTTGATTTTTCCATGGCGGCGTATTATAAACGTATTCGGCATGTTCGTTGTACTACCTCGCATCCAACGGAACCATCATGAAAAAAACGTGGCTAACGCGGGAGACTGACTTCGAAAGGTTCATCCTGACAGGGGATGCCGGGGGAACCCACACCAGCCTTGCCCTCTTCGGTAACACCGCGCGCACCTTCACGATGCTCCTCAAGTGCGACTTTCTGACGAAAGAGATCACCTCGTTCCTCGATCCGGTGAGCGAGATCCTTGCCGAGGCTGCGAGCGCGAGCCCCGCCCTGGTCCCGACGGTCTGCTGCGTGAGCAGCGCCGGCCCGGTCATTGACAATGTCTGCAAGCTGACCAATGCGAGCTGGGCCGTAGACGGAAACGCCATAGAGAGGCGTTTTGGCTTTCGGGCGCTCGCGGTCAATGACTTCCTCGCTCTCAGCTACGGTATGCCGCTTCTCGATGTCGACAACCCCGAACAGATCACCAAGGTCCCGCATACCGACGGCGCCTGCCCAATACCTGCAGGCGAGCGCCTCTCCGTGGTCGGCGCAGGGACGGGGCTAGGAACCGGGTTTCTCATGGAGGTCGGGGGACGCTACTTCGCGGTTCCTTCGGAGGGGGGACATTCAGATTTCGCCGCTTCTGACGACGAGACTGTCGAGCTCATGCGATTCTTGCGACCTCGGTTCGGCATCGTCCCGGGAACCGAAGAGCTCGTCTCAGGCCGCGGTATTGCCCACATCTACCACTTCTACAAGGAGCGCGGCATGGCGATTCGCGGCATCCTCGCGGAGATCGACCGTGCTCCCGATGATCAGAAGCCTGCGCTCATCTCGGCCCATGTGAAGGACTCCCCGGACTGCCGCTCGATGATGCGCCTCTTTGTCCGCAACTACGCGCGCTATGCAGCCCGGGCCGCGCTCATGTATATACCGACACGCGGCCTCTTCCTCGCAGGGGGTATAGTCGAGAAGAATGAGAGCCTCTTCCTCGAGGATCACCTCTTTACTAGCTCCTTCGAGCAGAACTACAAAGAGAACATCCATGAGGTGCTGAAGAGCATTCCCATCTTCATCGTTCGAGACTACGCGACCTCGCACTACGGCGCGGCAAATGCGGCTTACTCGCTCTTGCTGTAGAGCGCGGCATAGAGAGGACTGATGGCGGAACCCGAGAAGCTCGACGTGGAGCTTGCGCGCGAGCTCGAACGAAACGGCATCGATGCAACGCTCACGCTGAAAATCCTCGCCAATTACAACGCCGGCCGCTACGATTCGGTGCAGCCCGTGCTGGTAAGCGACCTTCCGGTCATCGACGGTGAGACGATTCTTGATCTGAGCGGCGAGTATTCCTGGACCATGCCCCTCGAAAAAGCGAAGGCTTCCCTTGCGCGCTTCCCGGAGCTTCCCCTTTCCGCAGAGGACTTTGGCCGGCCCGCGGGAGAGCGGATCACCTTCACGCGCCGCGGGCTTACGCAGCTCGGCCTGCGCCTTCTTCCCCTCGTCGGCTTCGGAATCCTCAACGGAGGCTCGGCGACCAGCTACGCCGACTACAAAAGGAACAGCGCATTCGGAGCGAAGATACTCGAGATCAGCGGACCCCTCTTCGAGCGGATGGCCGATCTGTCGCGCGGGAGAGCCAAGGGCCTTACGCCCGCTTTCCTCCAACCCGACGGCTCTCCGGGAGCAAGCTACATCGAGCTCAAGATGCGATCGCTGCTCATCCAGGTCCTGCAGCACCAACAGTCCACAGGCGATCGGGCTCCCGTGCTCTTCCCTCTGTTTCAGATGACGAGCATGAACAACACCGAGGAGGTAATCGAGGCTTACCGCGTCTATCGCGCGAGCCCCTTGCTCTCGGAGCTTATCGATGCGACCGGCGTCGACATGACCCGGGTGGAAACCGGTATTCAACCGCTCATCGCAGCCTACACCCATTCCAGATACGGCCGCCCAAAGCGACTCTTCACCGAGGCCTACGGGAAACAGGGCGCGGTACTTCCGCTTCCCGGCGGACACGGCCAGAACTTCACGGTCCTCCGCGACATCTATCGCAGCCTCCACGCATCGGGCAAGCGCTTCGTCCAGCTCGGGAATGTCGACAACCTCGGCAATACCCTCGACCTTGCCGAGCTCGCCCTGCTAGCCCTGAGCGGCAAGCAGGCGGGTTTCGATTTCGCCTTCAAGACCCCCATCGACGTCAAGGGAGGGATCCTTGTCGTCGATCAACGCAACCGTCTCGATTGTGCGGATATCGGCCCCGCCATTTCCCACGAAGAAGTGCATCATGCCGAATCGCTCGGGAAAGACATTCTCTTCAATTGTGCGACCGGTCTGTTCAATCTCGACTATCTGACTCAAAACATCGACAACATCATCGACAACCTTCCCATGCGCTGGAGCGATCAGGACAAGGATGCCGGGCACTACTCCCAGGCGGAGCAGGTCACCTGGGAGATTATCGGGATGCTCGACGACTTCTTTATTTTCGGAGTCAGGAAGACCGAGCGCTTCCTTGCGGCGAAGCTCCTCCTCGAATGTCTGATGACGAGCGGCATCGGGCTCGACAGGCCCGACTACCCGACAGACCCTGTCGAAGCTCGAAGCCCGAGACACATCGCCGAACAGCTCAACGAAGGCTTGGTGGGTCGGTTGCAGACGGTGTACGGGATGGAGAGAGCGGCAGGGAGATGGGAGCCGAAACCGGTCGCGCGCCTCATCAAGGAGATGTTGTTGTGAGGATACCGCAGCTCGATTTCGCAAAGCTAGGGGGAATCGTTCCCGTAGTAGTCCAGGACGCCGCGAGCGGCGAGGTTCTCATGCAGGCCTTCCTGAACCAGGAGGCGTGGGAATTGACCGTGCGGGAGGGGCTCGCGTACTACTACAGCCGATCGAGGAAGCGCATCTGGAAGAAGGGCGAGCGCTCTGGCAACATCCAGCATGTCGAAGAGGTCTGGATCGACTGCGACGACGACTCCGTGCTGCTCAAGGTGCGCCAGGAGGGGGGTGCGGCATGCCATACCGGCTACCGCAGCTGCTTTCACCGCCGCGTCGACTCTGACGGCATCACGATCGTCGGCAAGCCGCTCTTCGATCCTCAGAAGGTTTACGGAACCGGCGCAGAGAGCGAGGAGATCGAAGCAAAGGGGGGGACGCCCCCTATCGGCGCGGCGCCCCTTTGAGCTTCGGTGCTCCGAGGAGCGCAATGTGCTTCTCGATGTGCTGCTGCACCGCATCGTAGTGAAGCTCTTCGAAGCGTCTTAAGGTCGCAAAGAACTCCTCGCGAATCTCTGCGTCGTTCAGCAGCCCTCCATAGGTGATGTGGAGGAGCTGGCGTGAGTTGGGCTCGCTCACGAACTCCTCCAGGCGACCATCGGGCACCTCGGCCGCCGGTCGGATCGCCTTCAGGTCGGTCGTCACGTGGTAGAGCTTCGTGGCCTCCGGGAAATAGCCAAACGCCTTCGCGAGCATCTTGCGAAAGAGCGCCGGGTTGGTGCGCGCGATGACCTCGACCGCGACCAGCCAGCTCGTACCTGCGGTCTTCAGGTGGAGACGCATCCCCGTGTGCGTGCCGATCGCAGGATAGACCGAGAACTTGTCGCTTCCCGAGTGAATCGAGATCTTGTAGCCTCCGTAGGCCCGCGCGATGTCGCAGTGGACGACGAACTGCCTCTCGAACTCCGCTACGTCCCCGATGTAGTCGATACCCTTCTGAAACTCCCCGATGAAGCGCGGCGCGAGCGAGTTGACCGCGACCCCGCGTCGCTCGAGCTCGCTCGCGATGAACAGGTGATGAGCCGGGAGGGTCGGCGTGGTCGTTTCGTCAATGCTGATCTCCAGATCGTAGCCGTTCGGCCTTCGCTCCTTCAGATGTCGGTCAACCTCGCGGGAAAAGTCGAGGGCGCGGGAGTACATGAGCGCACATCGCTTCACCTCCGTGCGATCGAAGACGATGGTCGAGTTGGCAAGCCGGAAGGTCCGGTCGGCGTAGCGACCGAGAAGCGCGGGCCCGGCGCTCTCGTCGAGGCGTTCAAACTCCGTGTCGATCTTCGAGGCGCTCCAGCTTGCGGGCTGAGGGTGCATGACCTCCGTAAGATCGAGGGTGATCATCGGCATCTTTGCCTCGAGCGCGACGTCGATGTCCTTCAAGGTCTTCAGGTGATCACCATCCGCTCCGTAGCCGCGCTCGAATCCCTCTTGGAAGACAAGGAAGGTTACGTCGGCTACCACGCCTCGGAAATCCCGTTTCGTCAGGGTGAGCTCGCGAATCGACTGCTGCGCGAGGACCGGCGAGACATCGTAGGGAAGCGCCGCCCGGATGTGACCGGGGGTCGCGAGACCGAGACGATCCCCGCAGCCGATGGTGGTGGTTCGGTCGCGAAGGGAGACCGGCGCAGTGAAAGGAAAGACCCCGTGGAGAATCTCGGCGTTATCCTTGGAAAGGTCGCCGCAGAACAGATGGATTCCTCCGGAGCGGTTTGCCGCCCCGTCGAACTCGCTCTTGAAGGACTTCTCGGAGGCAAGGAAGAGATTCTTCTTCCCGTCTACCGCAGCAACGAAATAGAGAATCTTGTCGCGGAGGTACAGCGAGCGCCTGAAGATCCGCACCCCCGACCCCTCGAGGTAGGGACGCCGGTCAACCTTCACCTCTTCCAAAGCCGTCTGGTCCATTCCGAGGAGCCCCTCGTCCTTGACTAGCTGCGCAACACTTTCCATTGGCATTACGAATCCTCCGCCTAGATGTTATCGACGAGAAAGCCGCCGTCGACCGGAAGGCTTGTCCCGGTGACGAATCCGGATGCCCGCTCGCTCGCGAGAAAGAGAAGCGCTCCTGCAAGCTCCGCTACCTCGCCGAAACGTTGAAGAGGGGTGCGGCTCACGATCGAGCGACCCCGATCGGTGAGGTTTCCCTCCTTGTCGAGAAGCAAGTCGCGATTCTGCTTCCCGATAAAGAAGCCGGGAGCGAGGGCATTGACCCGGATCCCGTGGGGAGCGAGCTCCTTTGCGGTCGCCATCGTGAGATTGAGAGTCGCCGCCTTCGCAGCATCGTAGCCCCAAATTCCCGATAATGGAATGTAGGAAGCCATCGAGCAGAGGTTGATGATGTTTCCCTTCGCCTTCCGCGAGACCCATCGTCCGGCCACCACTTTGGTCGGCACCACAAGCCCGCCAAGGAGGTTCAGGCGAATCACGCTCTCGAACTGGTCGAGGTCGATGTCGAGAAACGAGCCGCGCCCCCGATTCCCGCCTGCGCAGTTGACGAGGATGTCGACCGCTCCGAACCGCCGCTCGGCAGCCTCGAGCACCCTGGCGATGTCGCCCTGCGACGTGGCGTCCGCCTCGAGCGGCTGAACGCGATCGCTCGCTCCCGCGATCGAGGCGGCGAGCCGTTCCGCCGCGCGGTCGCTGTTCGACTGCTTGTGATCCCACAGACTCACGTTGGCCCCTGCGGCGAGCAGAGCCTCGGCGAGGGCACCCGCTATCACTCCGCCGGCGCCGGTGAGCGCGGCGGTCTTTCCGGCTAATCCGTACAGCTCTTCCAAGTAGCTCATTTTCAGTCACTCCTCGCGGCGATCACTTCGATCCCCATCTCTTGCAGCCCGTCCATCCCCGCAACCCACCGGTCGGTGATCAGGATGTCGACCTCGCTCGCTCGCGCAAATACCGAGAAAGCGTCCCTCCCGAACTTGCTTGCGTCGGCGACAATGATGCGCCGCTTCGACGCCTGAAGCGCCTTGGCTTTGAGCTCCGACTCGATGATGTTCTGGGAGGAGAAGACTCCGCCTCCCGAAAAACCGGTAGCGCCAACGAAGCAGGTCTCGATCTGAAAGTTCGCAAGGGTCTTCATGGCCATCGGACCGATGAAGGAGCCCGCCTCCTTGCGATAGCTCCCCCCGACCGAGAACAGGGAAATCCCCGGTGCGTCGGCGAGAACTGTCATCACATCGAGGGAGTTGGTGACGACACGCAGGCTCATTTCGCTCAAGGTCTGCGCGATGAGCATGCACGTACTCCCTGAATCGAGGTAGATCGTGTCGTCCTCATGAACGAACTCTCGCGCCTTGGCTGCGATCGCTCTCTTCTCCTCGCGGTTCTCCTCGCGGCGCATCAGGATGTTCCGCAGCTGGGCGCGATCCTCCGCGAGCCGCGCTCCCCCCCGCGTACGAATGATACTCCCCATCTCCTCGAGAAGGGCCAGGTCCTTGCGAATGGTCACCTCCGACACTTCGAGCCGCTCGGTAAGCTCCTGAACTGAAACCGTCCTTAAGCGGGAGATGATCTTCAGGATCTCGTCATGGCGAGGTATATGAGACAAGACTTCCGTTTCCTTTCGGTCGGAAGAATATTGCGAAAACGATCACGCTGTCAACAGAAAAAGAGGGTCCGCATCCTGTCGGTGCGTCCACCCGTCTCGTCGGAGGGGGGGTCGCATCCACTCCTCGGCTTGACTCGCTGTGCAGGCGCAGGTATCTTTTCGATTGGCATTGACCACCGAAACCAAAGGAAAGAGAAGTGAGCGACCCCGCTGCAATCCTTACGGATCTTCGCCCGCAGAAAAAATTCTTCGTAGGCATCGACTCCGACGGATGTGTTTTCGACACCATGGAAATCAAGCAGAAGGAATGCTTCTGCCCCAACTTCGTCTACCACTTCGGCCTGCAGGCGGTCTCGAAGTACGCCCGGGAGGCCTGGGAGTTCGTCAATCTGTACTCGAAAGACCGCGGGTGCAACCGCTTCATCGCGGTGATCAAGGCGCTGGACCTCCTGCGCAGGCGGCCGGAGGTAAAGGCGCGCGGCGTCGCGATCCCCGAGCTAGCGCCCCTGCGGGACTGGATGAAGCGCGAGACCAAGCTCGGCAACCCCGCGCTCAAGGAGGAGCTTGCGCGTAATCCCTCTCCGGAGCTCTCGACCGTTTACGACTATTCGGTCGACGCGAACGCCACGGTCGAGCGGATCGTCCGCGGGGTTCCCCCCTTCCCTCTTGTGCGCGAGAGCTTGGAGCGCTTGTCGCAGGAAGCCGATGTCATGGTCGTGTCGCAGACGCCGACCGAAGCCCTCGTGCGGGAATGGAAGGAGCACGGGGTCGACCGCTGGGTGCGAGTCATTGCCGGGCAGGAGCTGGGCACCAAGAGCGAGCACTTGAAGTATGCCGCCGCGGGCAAGTATCCGGGCGATCGGATCCTGATGATAGGGGACGCCCCCGGGGATCTGAAAGCGGCCCGCGACAACGGGGTCCTCTTCTTTCCGGTGAATCCCGGTCACGAAGAACGCTCCTGGGAGCTTTTCCACCGAGAGGCGCTCGATCGCTTTCTTTCCGGGCGCTACGCGGGCGACTACGAGGAGCGTCTGATTCGGGAGTTCAACGCCTATCTCCCCGAACGGGCTCCCTGGGAGAGCGCTTGATGCTCTACTACGCCTGGGGCTCCGAGAACGAATCCCTTTCCGACAACCGTTTGAAAGAGGCCATCCACGAGGCGCTTGCCGGTCTCGGCAGGCGCAGGAGGGTTCTCGCCGTCCCTCCGGACATCACCCGCCTGCACTCTCAGGCGGGCCGGATCACCGAGCACCTCTTCGGCTACTACGGCGACGCGCTCGTCGATGTTCTTCCCGCAATCGGAACGCATACTCCGATGACCGAGAAAGAGATCGAGACAATGTACGGCACCGTGCCAAAAGGGCTCTTCCGGGTCCATGCCTGGCGCAAGGACCTCGAGACTCTCGGGCGCATTCCATCCGATTTCATCCGCGAGGTTTCGGAAGGAAAGCTCGCCTACGACTGGCCGGCGCAGGTGAATCGCCTCCTCTCCGCAGGCGGCCATGATCTCATTGTCTCGATCGGCCAGGTCGTCCCTCACGAGGTGGTGGGAATGGCGAGCTACACCAAGAACATCCTCATCGGCGTGGGCGGGCGTGAGGCTATCAACAAGAGCCACTACCTCGGGGCAGTCTATGGGATGGAGCGGATGATGGGGCGCGCCGACACCCCGGTCCGGAGGGTCTTGAACTATGCCGCCAAGCGGTTCGCAGGCGGGCTCCCCATCGTCTACATCCATACGGTCGTCGGAAGGGATGCGCAAGGCGGTCTCGCCCTTCGCGGGCTCTTCGTCGGCGACGACGACGAGTGCTTCACCAGGGCGGCCGAGCTTTCGCTTAAGGTCAACTTCACCATGGTCGAACGCCCTCTTGCCAAGGTGGTGGTCTTCCTCGACCCGCACGAGTTCAAGAGCACCTGGCTCGGCAACAAGGCTATTTACCGCACCCGCATGGCTATTGCCGACGAGGGAGAGCTCGTGGTTCTCGCTCCCGGCGTTCACACCTTCGGCGAGGACAGCGAGATCGACCGCCTGATTCGCAGGTACGGCTACCTCACCACCCCGGAGATTCTCGACGCGGTCGAGCGGAACGACGATTTGAAGGAGAACCTGAGCGCCGCCGCCCATCTCATTCACGGCTCTTCGGAAGGGCGCTTTGCCATCACCTACTGCCCGGGCGCTCTTTCGCGAGAGGAGGTCGAGCGGGCCAACTTCCACTATGGCGAGCTTGCGAGTACGATGGAGCGCTACCGCCCGGCGACGCTGCGCGATGGGTGGAACGAGCTTGCAGACGGCGAGCGTTTCTTCTATGTTTCCAACCCCGCAATCGGCCTGTGGGCCTCGCGGGACCGCTTCGCCGCATAGACAGACTGGATCACAAAACCAAGGAGTATTCAGGAATGGCAGAAAAAGCAGACATTGGTCTCATCGGCCTCGCCGTAATGGGACAGAACCTTGTCCTCAACATGAACGACAAGGGCTATTCGGTTGCGGTCTTCAACAGGACCGTCTCGAAAGTCGAAGAGTTCCTCGCCGAGGCCGCAAAGGGTCGTGCGACAATCTATGGCGCCCACACCATCGAGGAGTTTGTCGGGCGTCTCGCGAAGCCGCGCAAGATCATGCTCCTCGTCAAGGCCGGCGAAGCGGTCGACGACATGATCGCTTCGCTGCTTCCCCATCTCGAGAAGGGCGATCTCGTCATCGACGGCGGCAACTCCCATTTCCCCGACACCATCCGCAGGACCAAGGAGCTATCCGAGAAGGGGCTTCTCTATATCGGCACCGGCGTCTCCGGCGGCGAAGAGGGAGCCCGGCACGGCCCCTCGCTTATGCCGGGAGGCAATCCCAAGGCCTGGCCTCTGGTGAAGGAGATCTTTCAAGCCGTAGCGGCGAAGGCCGACGGCCAACCCTGCTGCGACTGGGTAGGAGAGGATGGAGCAGGCCACTACGTCAAGATGGTACACAACGGGATCGAGTACGGCGACATGCAGCTCATCTGCGAGGCCTATCAGCTCATGAACGATGGCCTTGGCATGAGCCCCGCCGAGATGAGCGAGGTTTTCGCGGAGTGGAACAAGGGGGAGCTCGACAGCTACCTCATCGACATCACGAGCCACATCCTCGCCTACAAGGAAGCCGACGGAAAGCCGCTTGTCGACAAGATTCTCGATACCGCGGGCCAGAAGGGGACGGGCAAGTGGACGGGCATCAACGCCCTCGACATGGGGGTTCCGGTTACCCTCATCGGCGAAGCGGTCTTCGCCCGCTGTCTTTCGGCGATAAAGGACGAGCGCGTTGCCGCGTCGAAGCTCCTCAAGGGGCCTTCGGCGAGGTTCAGCGGCGACAAGCGACAGTTCGTCGAAGACATCCGCAAGGCGCTCCTCGCCTCGAAGATAGTCTCCTACGCGCAAGGCTACATGCTCATGCGCGAAGCTGCAAAAGAGTACAAGTGGAACCTCAATTACGGGGGGATCGCCCTCATGTGGCGCGGGGGATGCATCATCCGTAGCGTCTTCCTCGGCCACATCAAGGAGGCCTTCGACCTAGACCCCGGCCTCACCAATCTGCTCCTCGCTCCCTATTTCCGAAAGGTCATCGAGGGCTGCCAGGATTCCTGGAGGCGGACGGTCGCCAAGGCGGTCGAGCTCGGTATCCCGGTGCCGGCGCTTTCCACCGCCCTGAGCTTCTACGATGGCTACCGGAGCGAGCGCCTGCCGGCGAACCTCCTTCAGGCCCAGCGCGACTACTTCGGCGCGCACACCTACGAGCGGACGGACAGGCCGCGCGGCCAGTTCTTCCACACAAACTGGACCGGCGAAGGGATGGACGTCTCGGCGGGAACCTATAACGCCTGAGCCTCGACGCACGGCGCCGGCCGGTTGGCCGGCGCCGACGTCGCGCTGTCGCTCAGGCAGCAGCGAGCTTCATCACCGGCGACCGGTCACGGCCCGGCCGCTGTCACCGGCACGAACGCGTCGGGCCAGGCGGCCCTATGCCGAACCAGGCCCGACGGCGTCCTCCTTGCCCTCACCACTTCCCGCGCCGACCTCAAGCGTATAGCTTCCGTCGTCCTCTCCGGAGTAGGTGGTAGCCATGATTACTGTGCGTCCGTCGCGCGGGAAGACATAGGTAAGCTGCGAGTCCGTGACATCCTCGGACAGATCGTCGTTTTCCAGCGTCTTGCCCTCCACGTCTCCCGCGACCAGATAGGTGTCAAAATCGGTCGACCGGAGGTCGATGCGAATGCGCTCCCCTTCCCGCCCCTGAAAGAGATATCGGTCCACCAGCTTGCCGTCACGCTGCTCGTCGTCGCCCGAAAGCCTTCCGCGTACGACGTCGCCGCTCCTCAAAGTCTGCGGCGGCTCTGCCGCATCGGTCGAGAGCTCGTAGGCGCCACGCCCTTTCTCGTCGATCGAATAGACGCGGATCTCCAGGTCGCCCTCGCCATCGAAGGTGTAGCGGAGCTTCGAGTTCGTGTCGCTGTCCGAGATGTCATCGTTCTGCTCGATGTGGTTCGTGCGGTCTTGAACGACGAGAAGCGGATCGAAGGCCGCCGAGGAGAAACTCAAGGTCACGCTGTCACCTGCCTTTCCGTGGAGCCGGTAGAGGTCGATCGGCTGACCGGCAAGCATGTCGCCTCCGTCATGAAGGGTCCCGTGGATCCGCTCGCCGGCTTTTATCGTTTTCGCATCGCGGGAAAGCATCACTTGGAGGTTGAAGGAACCCTCCGAATCGGCCTTCTCCGCTGAGACCCCGATGCGCATCTCGCCGTCCTCGGGCGCGACGAAGCGCGCGATTGCATGACCGGAGGCGGACTGTTCGGCCGCGAGCTTGCTTCCGTCGGAAAGGATTCCCAGCAAGGCGGGAGAGAAATCGTCCGACCAAACCGCGATCGCCAGGCGCTGGCCCCTGGAGATCCTCAAGGAATACCAGTCGACGCTCTTCCCCTCCTCGAGAGTCTCATCGTCGCACGTAAGGGTGCCTTGCCTGCGCTCGCCGATGGTGATGGGCGGCTCGGGACGAATGAGCTTCATCCCTACCAGGTAGCTTCCGCCCGGTTCGGCCGCAGTGCTCGCAGTAATCCCCACCCGGATAGCTGCGTCGGAGTCGGCGCGATAGGAGTAGGCTGCGCTACCGGCTCGACCCACCCTGGTCTGATCCCCACCGGAGCCGGTGCTGACTACGATAGTCGGAGTGAAGTCGACCGAAGCGACCCTGATGGCGAGGCGAAACCCCTCTCTTACGGTGACGCTGTACCAACGGATGGGAAACCGGTTGTCGTACCGCTCGTCCCCTGCCGAAAGCGTGTCGGTCCGGTGGGCGACATCCTGAGCCGAGGCAAAACCCTCCGCGGCGGCCAAAAGCAACGCAAGGATTACACTCCTTCTCATTTGCTTCCTCCTTTTTCGATTCGCGGGATGGTGGGTGGATTAGCGTGTGAACGGTCGCTTACGCCGGATAGCTTTCGATCGTGTCCGCAATAAAGGTAACGAGAGCCTTATCGATCCGGCGCCCCGCATCACGGAACGAGCGGAGCACCTTCTCCTTCGGAAAGCTGCCATCGGCAACAAGGACAGGCGTGCGGTTCTTGAAAGGGGAAGCCTCACCGTCGTCGACACGATTGTGGTAGAAGCCCTTCTCGCGGTACCAGGTCAGCGCGCGCTGGCCGCTCTCTTTGTCATAGCAGAGCTGAAATCCGAGGATCTCACCGAGTGAGTCGTCGTCGTACCAAACGATGAGGTCGAAATTGAAATCGGTGAACCATCGCCTGAATCCGTCGCCGGGAATCTGCCGGACCTTGGTGAATTCCGCCAGCATGCTTCCTCCGCTCGCCGGGAAGAATAAAGAAGGGGACCCCGCCTCGTCTTCGAAGGGTAAGTATAGCACGCTCGAAACAGCTCTACTATCGAGTAGGGCCTTCCCTCCCGTCGACGAAAGGTCAGCCCGCCTGGGGACGGTCCGCACTCCCATAGAACTCGAGCTCGATCATAGCGCACAGGGTGTGATAGATGGGAAGGTGCAGCTCCTGGACAAGCGAGGTCTCGATTTCGGGAGCGCGGATGGCGACGTCGCACAGCGCGGCGAGACGCCCCCCCTCCCTGCCGGTCAGACCGATCACCTTCACCGTGAGCGCTCCCGCCGTGACCGCCGCATGGACGACACTCCGCGAGTTACCGGAAGTGCTAATGGCGATGAGGACATCTCCTGCTCGGGCGAAGGCGTTTACCTGTTGGGCAAAGACGAGGTCGGGATCGACGTCGTTCGCAAAGGCCGTGAGAAGGGCGGCGTGCGCGGAGAGCGCGATCGCGGGAAGGCCGCCTTGAAGTCGCTCGGCCTGGATTGCACCGAGCTCGGGCTCGCGCGCGACCAGTTTCGCGCGGAGCTTCGCGGGAAGGGGACGCTTCAGCCGAAAGCCCTTCAAGAGCTCCCCGGCGATGTGATCGGAGTCCGCAGCGCTTCCGCCGTTTCCGCAGATAAGCACCTTCCCTCCGCTTCGGTAGCATCCCCGTAGAAGCTCGAATGCCGTGCGAATCTCGTCGCGGAGCGGCGCAAGCACCGGCCGCCTGCCGATGAGCGCCTCTAGAAGGCTCTCGGTGGTTTCCATCCTCACTCCTTGTCCCTTCTCAACGCCCGAGCGCTGCTGACGGCTCCTCGCCTGGGCGAAGCCCTTCGAGCGCCACGCACAGGCTTGCATAGTCCCCGATCTGCTCGCCAAGGGCGGCGGGGACCACAGTGCACCGCGAGCGCGAAAGCTCCAGGGCCTCATCCCGGATCACCGCTTCCGCCCGGGCACGGAAGAGGCGCTCGGCACGCGCGAAGATGCTCCCGATCACGATCCGCTCCGGATTGAAGATGTCGATAAGCATCGCGAGCCCCCTGCCGAGGTAGGAAGCGCTCAGCTCAACAATCTCCAGCGCGACCGGATCGCCGTCCTCAGCCGCAGCGATCACCTCGCGCGCGGTCAGCCGCTGCGCCTCGTCGGGAGTCGGCGCAAAGGAAACCGATTCTCCCCGCGCCTGCCTGCGCGCTACCTCCTCCCGTGCCAGCTGCGCGATGCCGCCGCCGCTTGCGAATCCCTCGAAGGAGCCTCGCTTACCGTAGCCCAACGGACCGTCGGTGGCAAGGCGCACGTGGCCCACCTCGCCGGCCATCCCGCTCGCACCCGAATAGAGTCTTCCTCCGAGAATGAGCCCGGCCCCCATCCCGGTCCCAAAGGTCAGAAAGATCAGGTTCCGGCAGCCGCGTCCGGCACCCCAGCGCCACTCGGCGAGGGCGCAGGCGTCAGCGTCGTTCTGGAGAAAGACTGGAAGCCCGGTCGTTTCTTTGAGGATCGAGACTATCTCAACGCGATCCCAGCCCGGAAGATTCGGCGGCGAGAGGATTACTCCCCGTTCGCTGTCGAGTGGCCCGCCGCAGCTTATCCCCACAGCGACGGCGCCATCCTCTCGATCGGCCGTTCGGGCGAGCCCCACCGCCGCTTCGACGATGCGGGATATGGTGTGCGCAGGTCCGCGCTCCGCCTCGGTCGGAAAGCTTGTCCGCTCGAGCAGCCGAGGCTCATCCGTTCCGAGAACTACCGCGCATTTCGTGCCGCCGATGTCGACGCCGAGGAGACGCCGCATCAGGCTCCCTCCCAGCCCTCGGAGCCGCCCGCAGAGGCGCCTACGGCCTCAAGGGAGCGAGTTGAGGCGCGCACGATGAGCTGCGGTTTTAGAAGAAAGGTCCGATGACCTCCGCGCTCCGATATCTCCCGCATTATCTCCGTCGCTGCGATCTCGCCCATCTTGAACTTGGCTTGAGCTATGGTCGTAAGCGGAATGCGGAACTTGGCGGCAAAATGAATGTCGTCGAAGCCGATCACCGAAACCTGCTCCGGGACGCGGATCCCCCGGCTCAAGAGGCCCTCGATGACCGCCATGGCGACGAAATCGTTGAGCGCGAAGATGGCGGTCGGAAGCCGGTCGATATGAAAACGCTCGACGAGCTCCCCCACGATCTCGTAGCCCTCGCGATCCGAGCGCACCGCCGGGATGACGACCGGCTCGATGCGTCCGCCCTCTTCGGCAATCGCCTTCCGGTACCCTTCGGTGCGCTCGTTGGTGGTCTGGTGCTCGAAACCGTGCAGGCAAAGGATACGGCTGAAACCAAGCCCGATCGCATAGCGGGTGGCTATGTAGCCCCCCTCGACATTGTCGGTCGTGACCCAGCTCACCTTCTTGCCCACCCCGCGGCAATTCATCACCACGAGGGGGATGCCGGCGTCGATGAGCATCTTCACCGCGAGCGATTCGGGGTGAAGCGGCGCTATGAGGACGCCATCGACTCGCTGCCGAATCAGCAGGCGCACGATCTCCACCTCACGCTCCGGGACCCATCCCGAGCTCGTGAAAAACATGGTGTAGCCCCGGTCGCTCAAAACCGATTCAACCCCTTTCGCGAGCTCCATAAAGAACGGGTTGGAGATGTCGTCGAGAACGAGGCCCACGGTTGAGGTTCGCCGCCGGGCAAGGCTGCGCGCCACACTGCTCGGCTCGTAATTGCTCCTGCGGATGACCTCGAGCACGCGAGACCGAGTGGACTCCTTGACCTTTTCGGGGCTGTTCAAGACGCGAGAGACAGTAGCCTTCGACACCCCGGCCGACCGGGATATGTCGTTAATCGTCAGAGGAGCCCCGCCCGAGCGTCGGCCCAGGTCTCTCACCTCGGCCGGGCGACCGCCCGAAGTCCGAGGGCGTTGGTTAGATGGCAAGTACTTCTACACCACCTCGGCGCCGACGATGTAGCTCACTATCTCGTCGGGCGTCGTCTGGGCGCGGACCTTGTCCGCAACCTTTTGCCCCCGGCGCATCACCGCGATCCGGTCGGCTACCTTGAAGACGTCGTACATGGTGTGACTGATAAGGATAATCCCTATGCCGTGCTGTTTCAGGTTATTCACCAGATCGAGCACCTGGCTCTGCTGGGCCACCCCGAGTGCCGCCGTCGGCTCATCCATGATGAGGAGCTTAGCCTTCCAGTAGAGCGAGCGGGAGATCGCAACGGCCTGGCGCTGACCGCCCGAAAGACTCTTGATCTTTGACCTGAGCGAAGGGATTTTTATGACGATGCTGTCGAGGATCTTCTGCGCCTCGCTGTGCATGTAGTCGTGATCGAGCACAGGAAAGAGGCCCGCCACCTTCTTTGTCTTTTCGCGACCGAGGAAGATGTTGGAGTAGACATTCAGGTTCTCTGCGAGGGCCAGGTCCTGATAGATGGTCTCGATTCCGAGCGAGAGCGCGTCCATCGGGGAGGTGATGGTCACGGGCTTCCCCTCGAAGAGCACGGTCCCCTCCTCGGGCGCGTGGACGCCGGAGATGACCTTGATGAGAGTCGACTTGCCCGCCCCGTTGTCGCCGACGAGGGCTACAACCTCTCCAGGATTGACCCCTAAGCTCACGTCGTTGACGGCAACCAGACCGCCGAATCGCTTGACGATATTTCGCACCTCGAGTAGATAGCCCATGCCCACTCCTTCGTTCACGTTTCCGTGCGCTCGGGGAAGAACTGATCCACGAGCACGGCGATGATCAAGATCACCCCGACGATGATATAGATGGTAAAGGTCGGAACTCCAATGACCCGAAGCCCCGTCTCCAGCACTGAAAGCAGGAGCGCGCCGATCAGGGTGCCCCCGATAGTCCCCACCCCGCCGTAGAGGCTCGCCCCGCCGATCACGACCGCGACGATCGAGTCCAGGAGAAAGGGCGCACCGGCGTCCGGCTTACCTTCCACGTACTGCAGCATGTAGATGACGCCCGCGGCGGTCGCGAGGAAGGCGGAGATCGTGTAGACCCGCTCGAGATGTCCCTTCACGTTGATCCCCGACCGGACCGCCGCATCCACGCTCCCGCCGATCGCATAGGTATGCTGGCCGAACCTCGTCGAGCGCAGGAGATAGGCGAAGATGAGAACAAAGATCAAGGTAACGATGACCATGACCGGTATGAGGGAGATGAGGTCCGTGCCTCGCGGAATCCTCTCATGAGTGAAGAATGAGAGCCCCCTTCCGGGAATGAAGTAGGCGAGGTTCGCCGAGCCGATGACGCTTGCGAGATAGGGAAGATTTCCGGCCTGGGAGCCCTGGACGATAAGCTCCGAAACGCCAAAGGTCACGGAGAGCATTGAATAGGTGGCGATGAACGGAGGCACGTTCAATCGGGCGACGAGGATCCCGTTGATATAGCCCGGGATCGAGCCGATCACGAGGGTCGCGAGGCATCCGATGAGAATCGCGAGGGCGTCCGACATCCCCGTCCCGATCAGGGCGACGATCAGCTTGGCGGAGATGACGCTCGCAAAGCCGTAGATGAATCCGACTGACAAATCGATTCCGCCGGTTATGATGACGAAGGTTTCCGCGATCCCAAGAAGGAAGAGCGGGATTCCGGAGACAAAGACGAGCTGGAAGGTATGGAGGGTGAAGAAGCCATCGGCGATGATACAGTAGAGGACCGTCTCGAGGAGGAGGAAGAGGAGGGCCCATCGTCGTCCGAGAAACGAGATAACCGATCCGCGCCGGGTCATGACTGCACTGTCGCTCATTCTTCTCACCGCCCCAGCAAATCCGGGAAGAGTTGATCGATCACCACCGCGATGACGAGGATCACCCCAACGGCAATGAACCTGTAGAACGAAGGCACACCGGAGATCGAGAGGCCGTTCTCGAGCACTTCCAGCATCAGCACGCCCACTACGGAACCCACGAGGCTACCCTTCCCGCCCATCAGGCTCGCCCCGCCGATAACCACCGCGGCAATCGCAAAAAGCTCGTAGGAAGCACCGAAAGGCGTGAAGTTGCCCACGCCCGACTGAAAGACGTTGTAGACCCCGGCCAGCCCGGCGAGAAAAGAGGAGAGCAAGTAGATGACGATCAAGTGACGCCGGACGTCGATCCCGGCGCGCTTGGCCGCCTCCATGCTTCCACCTATCGCAAAGGCGTGCTGGCCGAACTTCGTGCGGTTCAGCACGAACAGGAGCATAAGGATCACCGCGACCCAAAGGACCAGGGCATTGGGAACGATCCGAATCAGGTTGCGCACCTGATCTTCGACCATGCCCGGCGGCCAGGCGAAAAAGCGAAATCCCTTGCCGGGAAAGGCGTAGGCCAGGTAGCCGTTGCCAAGGTTCACCAGACTGTTGGGGAGCCCTGAGACCGGAAAGCCCTGGCAGATCGACAGGGTGACGCCGTTGGTGATCCCAAGCATCCCGAGCGTTGCGATGAAGGGCGGCACGTTGTAGCGGGCGATGAGGATCCCGCTAATGAACCCCGGAATGATGCTGACCACAAGCCCTGCGAGGCTCCCTACGATCATCGTCTCCGCCAAGGGCAGTTTCCCGGCGGTCATCGAGGCCATGACCTGCGCGGTCAGCACTGAGGAGAGCCCCATGACGAATCCAACCGACAAATCGATCCCGCCGGTTATGATGACGAAGGTCTCACCGGCGGCGAGGAAGACGAAGATCGTCCCCAAATAGAGGATATTCTCGATATTGTTGAGCGAAAGAAAGCCCCGCCCCGTAAAGCTGAATACCACCATGAGCCCAATGAGAAACGCAAGCGCCCAGTTGCGCGCAAGAACCTACACCGCCGTGCGCTTTTCCATTTGGAGGGTCAGGTACGAGTTTTCGTTCGACATGCAGAAAGACTCCCTTGGTCGGCAGGTGCTGGATCACCTCTCGTTTTTGCGCGAGGCTTCCGACTCCCTCGCACTGCCCGACGTGCGAGCTAGCAAAAAAGCGCCCCGGACACGCGGGGCGCTACGAATCGCGGATTTCTACTTCGAGTAGATGTACTGCTGCATGTCGGGGTTGTTCACGTTGTCTTGGGTGAAGAGCTCGAACCCGGTTGCTATGTGCTTGGGGATCTGGGCCTTCTCCGTGAAGTACTTATAGCCCCACTCGACCGCAAGGTAGCCCATGTCGGCCGGCTTCTGCGCAAGCACCAGATCCACCTGCTTCTGCTTGAGGGCGTTGATAAGATCGGTCGTCGCATCGAAGGAGACGATCTTCACCGCACCGGTGAGCCCCGCATTCACCACGGCGTGGTAGGCCCCCTGCGCGCTGTAGAGGTTGGTCCCGAAGATTCCGGCAAGATGCGGATACTTCTGAAGAATCGCAGAGGTTTCCTGCTCCGCCTTCTGCTCGACATCGAGGTTGTAGTCGACGCCGACCAGCTGCATATTCGGATACTCGGCGACTCCTGCCTTGAAGCCGTCGACACGCCCGTTGACCGAAGATACATTCGGGTTGGTCGAGTTCACGTAGACCTGCCCCTTCTCCCCGAGCATCTTCGCAAGCGCCTCGGCGAGCAGCTTGCCTCCCGCGACGTTGTCCGACCCGATGTAGGAGAGCGGGAAGGAGAAGTCGCTCTTCGTTGAGTAGTCACCGTTGCCGAGGAACGTATCGACGGTGATGATCTCGATCCCCTGATCGTAGAGCTTCTTCAGCGGCGCGATGAGGGCGTCGGTCGCGGTCGGCGCAATGATAACCATGTCGATGTTCCCGCGCGCGACAGTCGCCTCGAGAATCGGGACCTGGACCGCAGGCCCCCAGGACTTCGGATACTCGGTGGCGATGAGATTGACGCCGTATTTCTGGGCCGCCTTTTCGGCGCCCCGCTGCATCGTATAATAGAATGGATCGACGACGCCGGGAGCGAAGACGAAGTTCAGCTGCTTTTTCGGAGCTGCCTTCTCCGACTGTCCGCCTGCAAAGGCGACGACGGTCCCCACGAGCAAGAGAACGGCAGTAAAGAGTGCCAATAGACGTTTCTTCATACAACCTCCTGTTAGTGTTGTAACCGGTTTCATTATGCACCCCACTCGCGGAAGCTGTCAAACATTTTCTGCGCGGCGACGGTGCAGCGCTCGATAGATCCCGCCCGCAGCGCGTCCTCGGGCGACTTGGTCACCGCGCGAAGATCCGCCTTGACAAGAGCGGGGGGCGGCGCGAAAATCAGCAGCGTCGCCGGAGTGCGACGCTTGCTTCGGTCGAAGAGGCTCCCATGACAACATCCGCCCTCGCATCCCTCCTTGCCTCGTTTTCCTCTCGTTCCATCGCTGTGCTCGGAGACTTCTGCGTCGACTACTACCTGACCATCGATCCTACGGGCTCAGAGATCTCGGTCGAGACCGGCCTTCCCACCCGTGCCGTACGCGAGGCTCGCCTCTCGGCGGGCGGAGCAGGAAACGTCGTGGCGAATCTCGCCGCGTTGGGCGTAGGACACATAGCGGCCTTCGGAACAGTCGGCGACGATCCTTTCGGGAGGGAGCTCGTCGATCTTCTTAGATCGCTCGGCGCCGACACGGACGGGCTCCTCGAGCAAAAGAACGGCTGGCACACGAGCGTCTACACGAAGCTCTACGAGGGCGAGCACGAGCATGAGCGGGTCGACTACGGGAACTTCAACCTCCTGTCTTCGTCAACCATGGAGGTCCTTCTCCAGAGGCTCGAGGAAAGGCTCCCTTCCTTCGACGCAATTGTGATAAACCAGCAGGTCCGAAGCGGCATCCATACTCCTCCCTTCAGGGAGGGCTTAGGCCGACTCATGGCGCGCCATCCCGACCGCATCTTTCTCGTTGACAGCCGCAGCTACAGCGACGACTACTCGGGGGCCTACCGCAAGCTGAACAGCCACGAAGGAGCGCGCCTCTGTGGCATTGCATCAGCCCCGAACGAACGGATCGGACAGGAGACTGCAGCCGGCATCGCCGAAAGCCTCTACGGTCGCTGGAAGCGCCCGGTGTTTCTCTCTCGCGGCGAGCAGGGGTGCCTGGTTCGCGATGAAGACGGGCTTCACGAGATCACAGGCCTCCTCGTCACCGGACCGACCGATCCGGTCGGTGCGGGCGATGCCATGCTCGCAGGCGTTGCCGCCGCTCTTGCCGCCGGATCCAATCCGCAGGGCGCCGCCGAGATCGGGAACTTCGCCGCCGCAGTCACTGTCCGAAAGCTCTATCAAACCGGGACTGCGAGCCCCGAAGAAATCCTTGCCGTCGGCGCCGAGCCCGATTACCGTTATCGCCCTGAGCTTGCCTCCACTCCCGCCGCGGCGCGCCGCCTGCCGGGGTCCGAGATCGAGGTCGTCACCGCTTTGCGCCGCGGCGGTGCGCCGCGCTACCTCCTCTTCGACAACGATGGGACCATCTCGACGCTGCGCCAAGGCTGGGAGCTGATCATGGAGCCGATGATGGTGGAAGCGGTGCTCGGCCAAAAGGCAGCGGAGTGCCCGCTCTCGGTGCGCGAGAGGGTCGTCGCAGCCGTGAGGGAGCTCATCGACCGAACGACCGGCGTGCAGACCATCGTCCAGATGCAAGAGCTGACCGAGCTCGTGCGACGCTTCGGTATGGTCGGCGAGCAGGATATTCTCAGCGCAGCCGGCTACAAGCGAGTGTACAACGACAGGATTATCGGTCTGGTAGAGTCTCGCCTGGCGCGGCTCGCATCAGCTGAGCTCGATGCGTCGGATTTCACCATGAAGGGAGCGACAGCCTTCCTGGAAAAGCTCGTCCGACGCGGCATCAAGCTCTACCTGGCGAGCGGAACCGATCAGAAGGACGTCGAGCGGGAGGCGGAGGTTCTCGGATTTGCCCGCCTTTTCGAAGGTCGCATCCATGGATCGGTGGGGGATGTGGCGCGCGACCCGAAGCGAGAGGTCCTGAAGAGGATCATGGCGGAGATCGGCGAAGGCTCCGCCATCGTTACCTTCGGCGACGGGCCGGTGGAAATGCGCGAGACTCGCAAGGCCGGAGGGTACGCGGTCGGAGTGGCAAGCGACGAGATTCGCCGTTGGGGGCTGAACCTCGCCAAGCGTTCGCGCCTCATCCAGGCCGGCGCCGACCTCGTGATTCCGGACTTCTGCCAGGCCGACCGGATCGCCGAAGCCCTGGGGCTCGAGCGCCGGGGCAAGGAGCACCAATGAATCACCCGCTTTTCGACCGCCATCGCCTATCCATACGCCCCCTCGCCGATCGCGCAAACAAGGTGATGATTGAGCGCGACCGGGTCGATCCCGAGCACAGCGAGGTCACCCTCTCTGCGGGGGCAGCGCAGGCGGTGGGAGAAGCCGCCGCGGCCATTCGGAGGGCTCGCGGCGAAGGTCGCCCCGCGATCCTCGCCTTCGGGGCACACACGATCAAGAACGGTCTCGGTCCCGTCCTCATCAGGCTCATCGAGCAGGGGTGGATCACCCACCTCGCGACAAACGGCGCCGGAATCATCCACGATTGGGAGTTCGCCTACCTCGGACAGAGCAGCGAGGATGTGCGGACCAACATCCAGGCGGGCGAGTTCGGGATCTGGCAGGAGACCGGGCTGTTCATCAACCTTGCCATCGCCGTTGGGGCCTACGAGGGACTCGGCTACGGTGAATCCATCGGGGCGCTTGTCGCGCAGGACGGACTCGAGATCCCTCCGCAGAAGGAGCTGTCCGGCCGTCTTGCCTCCTTCGCAGGCGGGAGGGCATCCTCCCGCGAAGAACTTTCGGGTACGGCCGCTGCGGCGGATCTCCTCGGACTCATTCGCGACCTGGGACTCGCCGAAGGCTTCCTGCGCGTGCCGCACCCCTTCAAGGAGTACGGAGTCCAGGCGGCAGCCTACCGCGTGGGGATCCCTTTCACCGGCCACCCGATGTTCGGCCACGACATCATCTACACCCATCCGGCGAGCTATGGTGCGGCAATCGGCCGCGCCGCCGAGCGGGACTTCCTCTCCATTGCGGAGAGCATCAGCCGCATCGAGGGAGGGGTTTACCTCTCCGTCGGATCGGCGGTCATGAGCCCGATGGTCTTCGAAAAGTGCTTTTCCATGGCCCAGAACATCGCCATCCAGGATGGCAGGCATATCGATCGCCACACGATCTTCGTGGTCGATCTGGCCGAAGCGCCGTGGGATTGGCAGACCGGAGAGCCACCGCCGGAGAACCCGGCCTACTACCTGCGCTACTGCAAGACCTTCAGCCGCATGGGCGGCACCATGCGCTACGTGACCGCCGACAATCGCAGCTTTCTCGTGGCTCTGTACCGGGCGCTTGCCGGGAAGTAACGCGCGCTCTTGCGCGCGACGCACCTGCCAAGGGGACGCGCACCGCGCCCGCGAGATACGAGGAGCCGCACGGCGCTCGCCTTCCCGGGTCGCCCCGCGGCGGTCTTAGGGCCTGGCCTGGCCCGCCTGCGGCGCCGGTTGAAAGATGAGCCCGAGGATGGCGTTCAGGTACTGAAGGAGGAGCTCCTTCTTCTTCTGGTCGGTGAGAGTGTAGGACGGCTGAGGCGGCGCTGCGGCTGGGGCTGCTTGCGCCTGCGGTGCCGCCGCTTGCCCGGCCGCGGGCTGACCTGCCGCGGCGGCTGCCGGAGGCGCCGGTTGGGCGACCTGGGCTCCCGTCGCGGGGGGCTGCGTCGGAGCAGTCGCCGCGGCTCCCGGCGCAGTCGGAGGCGCGGCGGCAAGCTGCTGCATGACCTGATTGATATCGCTCTGGGTCAAGACGGGCGGCGATTCAAGGATGCTCTGGTAGACAAGCTTGGCGTCGGCCATCTGGCTAAAGGGGATGGTGCGGCCTTGGAGGAGCTTCGGGTCGACCCAGCCGCTTATCGAAAGGAGCTGAGTCCGCCCGTTTACATCCATCGACCGTGAGCCCTGAACGAAGAGCATACCGCTCGGATCGATGCTCTGGACCCGGGTCATCAAGGAGCCTGAGAGGACAACCTGCTCGTCCCCCTTGAGGTTTGCCTTGCTTCCCGAGGCGCCGTTCGGCAGGAATGAGAAAAGGTCGCCGCTTCCCCCGCCGCTGAATTGGAGCGTGATGCTCCGATCGGAGACGGCCGACGCCGAGTAGCTCAGCTTGGTGTTGCTGTCAATGGTGACAAGGACGGCATCGCCCACCGCGAGGGCGCTCTTTCCCACGAGATAGCCGGAAAACCCGGGTTGCCACAGGCTTTGCCCGAAGGCAAGTGGTGCCGCCAAGAACATCAAGATACATGTGACCGACCGGGGCATCCTGCGACCTCGTCCGGCGCACCCCTCGGGCGTGCGCTCGGCCCTTACTTCTTCTTGTGGCGGTTCATTCTCAACTTTTTCTTTCGCTTGTGGGTCGCGATCTTGTGTCGCTTCCGCTTTCTACCGCAAGGCACCGCGTTGCTCCTTTTCCGCTCATTTCATCCACATGGGGCGAGACACACCCGCTCCCTCGTTTTGAATCGGCGAGCAGCAGACTCCCCTTGTGGAATACCCAAGCTTCGCTCTTGAGGCTTGATGTATTGTCCCGATTACCGGACGAACGCCCACCCTGGGAATTGGTGCGATTATGCCCGCTTTGATCGCATACAGTCAAGGGGTCGCATCGCCTCGGGAATTTAGGGACCGGCGGGCTGGCGACCTTGCCATTGTAACGGGGCCTCGCTGTTGTAAACGGCAGTATTTGCCGGTATAGTAGGAGCCGCAATGGAGGGCGGACTCAGCGAGATACGGATCCCTTTCATGGATCCTGCTATAAATAAGCTCCTGAGAACGGTCCCCGATGAGCCCGGTACGTACACCACGCACTTCAATCAAGGAGAGGATTTTTTCATCCTTCTGGAAAACCCCTACACGGTGCCACCGTTTCCCATTCACCACGATGTGAGGATCTCGGAGCCGGCTGAAAGCTACATCGCCCCGCTCTCCCGGCTCATGCGAGAGCTGACGGAGCTGGTTCCCAGTCTCTTCCACGACCTCGCCTACTTCTTCGACCCGGGCGACATCCTCCACCCCGCCTTCTTTCAGCTCTTCAAGACGGGCCAGATGCAGTACCTCTACCTGCTCAAGCTGGACCTGAGCTTTCGGACCCACGAGCACGAAATAGTGGAGAAGGGCACCAACGACCTCACCCCGGCGTATCGATCGCGCAGGCTCTTCGTCGAGGGAGCGCTCGTCCCCGTCCATGAGGTTCGCAAGGAGGGCGAGCGGATTGTCGCCTTTGCCGTGAATCAGACCATCTCGAGCACCTGGATCGGCGAGGCAGGACGCGGCTATCTCATCCAGGGCATTTGGATGGATGCCGATCTCACGAAGTTCTTCAGCAAGCTCCTGCTGCCGCAAGGGCTTCGTTCCTATCCCTACTATCCGTTCGTCTGCCGCTATCGGACCGTCTGTCATATCGTAGTGCGTCTTTCCCTTGAAGGGCGCCGGGAGCACGTACCCTATCTTCACAAGGCATATCAGTTTCTTCAGCCTGAGATGCGAAACATCGAGACGGCGCTTCGCAGCTCCGAGTTTTCCGAGGCGCTTCCGGCCTTCCAGTCCATCAAGCAGCGGGTGCCCGACTACTGGAAGGAGATGTGGAGCTCCCTGAAGGTTACTCCCTACCTGAACGAGAAGGACATGAAGGAGTACAGAATTGAGCTTTGACCTTGCGCGGCTTGCGGGGATGCGTGTCACCATCATGGGATTGGGCCTGCATGGCGGCGGAGCCGCCTCGGCCGCCTTTTTCGCGAGCCACGGGGCCATCGTGACCGTGACCGACCTCCGCAGCGAAGCGGAGCTTGCCGCATCGATCGAGGAACTCTCGCCCTACCCCCTTCGCTACGTCCTCGGGCGCCACGACGAGCAGGACTTCCGGGAGGCGGACATCGTCATCAAGAACCCGGCGGTTCCCCCCTCTTCGCCCTTTCTCGCCGCAGCGCGGCAGGTCGAGACCGATATCTCGATCTTCCTTCGTCTGAGCTCCCGACCGATTGTCGCGATTACCGGAAGCAAGGGAAAATCGACCGTTGCCTCCGCCCTTCATCATGCGATCGTGCAGACTTTCCCTCTCGCCCGTCTCGGCGGGAACATAACCGTCTCACCTCTCCGCTTCATCGACGAAATGGCCGCCGCTCCTCCCAAGACGCCCGTCGTTCTCGAGCTCTCCTCCTGGCAGCTTGCCGATCTTCGGGGGAAGGGGCTCCTGCGGCCTCGGATCGCGGGCATAACGAATATCCTTCCGGACCACCAGAACCGCTATCGCAGCATGGAGGAGTACGTCGACGACAAGCGCCTCATCTACGCTGACCAGGGGGCGGATGACATCACCCTTTGCAACTTCGACGACCCCTACGGTCGCGGCTTTGCGCGGGAGACCCCTGCGCAGGCGAGGCTCTTTTCTGCGCACGGCCTTCCGGAAGGCGCCGAAGGGGGATGGATCGAAGGGAATATCGGGCTTGTTCGGGAGGGCGGAAGGGTCGACGAGGTGGTGCCGGAGCAGGTGAGGCTGCCCGGCCCCCACAACCGGCTCAATCTCCTGGTGGCGGGCCTGGCAGCCAGCCGCATGGATGTTCCGAGCGCGGTCATCCGGGAGAGGCTTGCCTCTTTCGAAGGTATTCCCCACCGTCTTTCCCTTGTCCGCGAGTGGCAAGGAATTCGCTTCTACAACGACTCCGCTGCGACGATCCCCGAAGCCACGGTCGCCGCACTTTCGAGCTTTGAGGGGCCGGTCATCCTGATCGCCGGAGGCACCGACAAGAGCCTCGACTTTGCCGTCTTTCGCTCGGTCGCGGCCCGTCCGAAGGAGATCGTGCTTTTGTCGGGATCGGCGACCGCAAAGGTGATTGCGGTCCTCGAGCAGGCCGGGCGCAGCTACCGGGGGCCCTATCCGTCGCTCGATGCCGCCCTTGCCTCCGCCCTCGAGCGCGCGGAGCCCGGCGACACGGTGCTCTTCTCCCCAGGGTGCGCCTCATTCGAGATGTTTCGGAACGAGTTTGACAGGGGTCTCACCTTCGTGAGCCTCGTCCGAGCTCTGCCAGTCTAGGAGTGCGGGAGCCGGTTGCGTCCCGAGCGGGTGTGCACACTGACGCCACCCATGAAAGCGACGCCGCGCACTTTCAGGATCGGAGGGCGGTCATTTACCATTCCGGCGCTCGAGTCATCGAAGCCGCCGAGGAGCGGAATGCCGACGCAGTCGACGTTCAGCCCCTCCGGCACCAGGATATCGAGCCCGCCCATCAACGCGACGACGACGATCTCGGTACCTTCGGGGGGGATCTCTGCCCGCGTGAAATCGAGCTCCACCCCTCCCAGGAGGGCCACGACGTGAAGCCGCCGCGGAGGCTTCCACACCCCCTTGCGACTCGCCCCGCCCAGTATGGCGACGAGGACGCCCTCCTCCTTCACGGGGCCGCGGTTGATGTGGACAGCTGCGGCACGCTCCTCGGCCGAGGGCCGTTCCACGCTGTCCGTCCGCGTTCGCTCGGGAAGATCGTCGACCAGCGAGATGAGCTCGACCCGCGAGGTCGCCCCCGTCGCCCGTGAGAGGCGCTCCTCGAAATCCGCTTCCTTGAGCCTGTCGTGCGCGAAATTGAGGGTGAGCCGCTCGATCACCTCGTTTCGAAGCTGGTCGAGCGGACCTCCTCGGCTTTCCTGCAGATCGGACATGGGCCCCCCTCTGCGGGACGCACGGCCCCGCTAGCCGGAAATCGGGAAATGTCGACGAACCTAGGTCCCCATCAATTCCTTGAGATCGCGGAACGCCACATCCTTTTCGGTGACCTTGCTCTTGCGAATCGCCTTTCGAATGATCGTATCACACTCTTCCACGGAGAGCGCCTTCTTCATCTCCTCGAGAAGCTCGAGGATTTCGACCGAATGCTTCGTGTTGTAGATTCGCGTCTCGTCGTGGAAGAAAAGCGAATACAGCCGGTCGATATAGGCGCCAACGGACATCGCGTCCTTCTTGTCCTCGTGGGAGGCGACTCGCAGCTCTTTCTTTCGAGCCTGCCGGAGCTCGCGCTCCTTCCGCATCATATCAGTGCGCTTCATAATGAATGGCCTCCAACTCCGCTTGAAAATATACAAGCAAAAGCGTTTTGTAACAAGGTAACGACGAGGTGCGGTGGGATTATGGCAGGCGGGCCCGGGGGCCCGATCGAGGAATGACATGGAGCCGCACCCTCGAGCAAATGGCGAGCGTGCGGCTCCCCTCTTCTCCGGATGAGCTTGAGTCGCTAGTACCTGTTACGACTCTGTCCGCCGCCGCCGCTCTGTCGCGGCGCGCGGTCGTGAGCCTCGTTGACCTTCAGCTCGCGCCCGTCAACCTTCTGTCCGTTTAGCGCGGCAACGGCTGCCTGGGCGGCGTCTTCCGACCCCATCTCCACGAAACCGAATCCCCGCGCACGCCCGGTGAACTTGTCCGTGATGATGCTGACAGACTCGACATCACCGTATGCGGCAAAGAGATCCCGCAAGGTCTCCTCGGTGGTCGAGTAGCTCATGTTACCCACATAGATCTTCTTGGACATGTCGACGCTTCCTTCCTTTTTCCCAGAGCTTCACTCCGGAGAAATCAAAAATGCTCAACCTATCAACGATAGATTTGCTCTTGCGTTACTCTGCACTGGACCCTCTGTGGTTGCATATGAAAGGAATGGGGGGATGGACGAGGTGGGAAAAACGGCCTCATGCGGGAGGTTGTTCCTCCTCTCGGAAGAAACTGCAGATTCGCTCTCACCTAAGAATCACCGAGCAGAACCCTTTCAAACCCAAAAGAGAAGCACGAATCCTCGAAAAACCCAGTTCCCACCGACCGAACAGTGCGCTTCTCTCTCACGGCTCGTCCGAGAGGGCTGTTGGGTCATTTATACCATGTTTCCAGCCAGCTGTCAACTTGAGACTTGTCAGCGGATCGCGCGGAGACTTGTGCACGTGATGGGATGCATCTACAATAACTTCATGATGGAGCCGACGATCACGAAGCGAGTGCGTGACGACACCGCCTATTTCACCGTCAGCTGGTCCCGTCTCAGGAAGGCTGACAAATACGATATCGTTCGCTCGGTGCCATCGGTGGGCGGGGTCTACGAGCTCTACTACATGGACGAAAAGAAGAAGCTCAACCTTGCCTTCTTTGCGCACGCATGGTATGGAGGACTTCGATCGACCCTCCGCAAGCTCATCGACGCCGAGCTTGCGGTCGATGCCAAGATGCGGGAAATCCTCGAAAATCACGACATGTACTATCGCTATTCCTGCACGGACTCCAATCAGGACATGCTCGATGTGATCTTTTTCTTTGACAGCGTGTGTTTCCCCGGCAGGCGCCGTCATGAAGACTCGGGGCGCTACGCGGTCATCTACGTGAACGAAGTGTCCGCCGACAAGCTGATCACCATATAGAGTGATGGACCGAGAGCCGTTGCCCCGCCTCGACACCGCCCCCGAGCTTGCCGCACGGATTCTCCCTTACTGCAGGCTGGAGAGGGGCGACGTCTGGGAGGATGCCCTTCGCGGCCACCGCGTCGGAGTTCTCGACGCAACGTCGTGGCCGGAAATGGAGCGTCTCATTGGCGAGCGGCGCGCACGTCTGGTCATGAGCGATCCCCCCTACAACCTCGCCGTCGGGGGACGCAGCTCCGCTCGGCTCTTTCAAATCGACCTCGCCCGCTACCTCGAGTTTGCGCGGGGCTGGGTGGAGAGCGCCCGGAGAATGCTCGATGCCGATAGTCACCTCTACGTATGGCTTGGCGCCGATCAGAACCGCCACTTCCAGCCTCTGCCCGACTTCATGCTCCTCATGCGCGGCTATCCCGAGCTGCGCTCGCGGAGCTTCCTGAGCATCCGAAAGCAGCGCGGCTACGGGACTCAAGCCAACTGGATGAGCGTTCGCCAGGAGCTGCTCTGCTACGTGAAGGGCAATCCCCCGTTCCACGTCGTTTATACCGAGATCCCCAAGATCCTGCGGGGCTACTACAAGCTGGTCGGCGGGCGGCACACCGAGAATCTCGAGCGCAGTCGCTCCGAGACGCTCCGGGCCGGAAACATCTGGGTCGACATCCAACAGGTCTTCTACCGGATGGAGGAGAACGTCCCGGGAGCCTACGCCCAGAAGCCTCTCGCCGCCGTCGAGCGCATTCTCCGCTCGAGTAGCGAGGAGGGAGCGCTCGTCGTCGACTTCTTCGCTCATTCGGGAACCGCCCTCATCGCCGCGGAGCGTCTCGGACGGGTCTGCTACACGTTCGACATCGACCCCCTCTTCGCCGAGCTCACCATCCGCCGCCTCGAGCACTTCCGCGCTTCGGGGAAGACCGGCTTCCAAACCGCCAATCCCTTCCCCGAGCTTCACTCCTCGTAGACGTTCTTTCGCACCTTCCCGCGAAAGACCCAGAACCGATAGATAGAGGTGGGAATTACAGGCAATGCGGCAGCCCGCGTGCGACGTACGGGCGGTCCGACGCGACGGGGGAGTGCACTCGCGGTCGCGGGCCGGGGCGCCGCGAGGGCAGGGTGCGGCCGCGTCGGGCGGGAAAGAGGCGGCGCGACCCGGCTACCCGAGGATCCGGTGCAAGATCGTGTCGCCGATAAGCCCGGCGACGTAGAGCAGGCCGAAGCGACGGGTGTAGACGAAGGCCGAGCCGACGAACCAGAGCGGCCAAGCGTCGGCGGGGTAATCGGCCGGACGCTCGGCGGGCTTCGGCTTACGGTACATCGGGAGCATGCTCTTGAAGAAAAGGGGCAACGAAAGCAGCACGACAAGCACGATCGGCGTGAAGTAACCGGTGATCACGAGGTAGAGCGTCACGAGGTACTGCAGCGCCACCAGTGCGATGGCAACCGCGCGCGCGGGACGCTCGCCTATCGCCACTGGCAGGGTGCGGACTCCCCTCTCGCGATCCATGTCGCACTTGTCGATGTGCTTGCCGAAGATGACCATCGTTGCTCCGAGGCCGAATGGCAAGCTCGCAAGAACGACGTTCCAATCCCAGCTTCCCGCGAGGACATAGTAGCCCCCTGCGATCATCAGAGGCCCCCATACCGCGAGCACCGATAGCTCGCCCAAGGCGAGATACTTGAGCGGAAAGGTGTAAAAGATGATGAAGAAAACCCCGATCGCCATGAGCGGAAGGGTGAGCCCTCCCCGAAACCAGACGAGGACTGCACCGCAGGCGAGCGCGACCGCGAGGTTGGCGGCCGCGTAGAGGGTGAGACCTCGCGGCGTCATGAAGCCGCGCTCGAGGGGCTGCGGCCCGTACTGCGCGCGGTAGTAGTTGTCTCGGTCGATCCCCTTTCGGTGGTCGATGAGGTCGTTCACGAGGTTGTTCGTCGCGTGCGCGAAGATGAGCGCGATGACGAGAAGGAGCCATGCCCCGATGTTGATGTTGAGCGCGCGGTAGGCAAGAATGCCGGCGACGATACCGGAGATGATCGAGAGGATGACGACCGCAAAGCGGGTGGAGATGAGCCACCTCGAAACGGAGTCGAGCGAGCGCCACTCTTCGTCCTCGATCCGTGGGATCACGGTCACAGCCTTCCCCCACATTCTCACGTTTAGAGCCATAGCGAGATCTCCTTTCGGTGCGCCGGATTGAAAGCGGGCCTTTCAGTGCCTACGTTAGCACGAAGAAATGAACCTCGAAAAGTGGCTGGCCGCTCAGGCCAACCTCGTGCGCAGGAGCCTGCTCGCCTCCGTGGGAAGCGCGATCGCCTCGGGTCTGCTTTTCATCCTCCAGTCGTAGCCGCTGGTGAGGATCGCGGAAGGGATCATCTTTCGCCGTGAAACGCTCGGGGCCGTCCTTCCCTTCGTGCGGCTCATGCTCCTTGCGATAGGCCTTCGGGCCTTCGCCGCGTGGGTCACCGAGCGCGCCGCGGCTAACGAGGCTACTTACGATGCTCCGCGCGAAGAGGAAAGGTGAGCATCGCGCCATTCCAAGCCACCACCACGACCATCGGCAGGAGCAGGAAGATAAGCGCGAAGTACAGGAGGCTTAAGCCGTCTCGTCCGCTTACGATGCTCGGATCGGCGAGGCGCCAGACGAACGCTGCGAGACCGAGGATAAACATCGCGATCGACGTGTAGATCTTGATGCGCACCGGTGTGAGCGGGCGAAGCATGTAGTTCACCCACCACGTAATGAAGCCGGTCGGAATGACCACGAGGCAAAAGAGAAGCCCCCCGGCGAGACAGTTGACCGCTGTAATCTCGAAACCCTTGCGATCGGTGAGAAGGTAGAGAAGGGTGAAGATAGGAGCGCCGATCATGAAGACAATCGGGAAGTGCACCGTCATCGGGTGAGGATGGCGCTTGAAGAAGGGGTGGCGATTGAGGAAGGCATCGAGCCAAACGGGCAGCGCTCCGAGGAGCGCCTCTTTCCCCTCCTCGCGCACGAGAATCCCGATCTGAGGAAAGCGGCTCAAGACCTCGTCGGTATGGGGGGCATCCGCCATAGCCTCGGTAAGATCGTCGCCGGCCTTGTGGCGCTTCATGTGCATCCCGTTCCGCCACAGCCGGCTTGCGGTTACGTCGATGACCCTGTCCCCGTAGGCTACGTAGATGGGCTTGCCGCCTTCGCCGTTGAACTGCTTCAGCTCTTCGAGGGTGAACTTCCGGAGGCTCTCGGCCAACCTGCTTCTCCTATGGCAGATTTACGGTAGCCGACATGTCCTTCTGAACAGCCATATCGATGAAGAGATCGACGATGTCGAGCAGCTTGTCTTTGTAGATCGATGAGGGGATCACCTTCAGGGAGTCGCGGGCGCGCTCGGCCGCCTTGAAGGCGTAGTCGAGCGAGAATCCCTCGATCGAACCGGTCTCGTCGTCGACATAATCGTCGACGATTTGGTAGGCAAGTCCGACGTTTCTGCCGTACTCGCCCAGGGCCTCCACGATCTCCTCCGAGGCCCCGAAAACCTTCGCTCCGGCCTGGGTGGCGCCCGACATGAGCCCGGCGGTCTTGAGGGTGATGACGGTGAGGTAGGTGCGGAAGTCCAGGTTCTCACCAGGGTAGAGCTCGTTGATCAGCTCTCCCTGACACATCCCCGAGGTGATCTTAGTGATCGGCTCGATGATCTCCTGGCGAAGGCTGTGCGTCATGAGATAGAAGGCCTCGGTGAACAGGACATCGCCTGCAAGAAGCGCGACATGGTTGTTGTAGATCTTGTTGAGCGTGGGAATCTCGCGCCGGAGGTCGGCATCGTCAAGAATGTCGTCATGGACGAGGCTTGCATTGTGGATGAGCTCGATAGCAGTGGCGAGCTGAACCAGCGCGTCGTCGCTTGCCTCGTCCTCGAGGTTTGCGACCGACTTGCCGGCGAGTATCGCAAGGGCGGGACGCAGCAGCTTGCCCTTGGTCTGGAAAAGGTAATCGACAATCTTGCTGACTGTCTTGTTTTCTACGCGAATTGCGCGCCGGATGTTACGCTGAACGCGAGCGAGGTACGGCAGAATAGGCTGGTAGATCGAATCGATGGAGTTCTTCTTCTGCATTCAGCTACTCTCTCGCCGCCCTTTATATCACAGAGTTGCAGGTAACACAAGCGAATCGTTGATTTCGCGAAGTTGATCGCCCGGCCGATGATGACCTATAATGCGCTGTCGGCGGTACTATCGGGAAAACCGTTCCAACTTCGTGGACTTCTGCCGACAAGGAGCGGTTCAGTGCGACTTCTTCTCGTCGAGGACGAGCCTGGCGTTGCCCGCTTCGTCCTTCAAGGGCTCCGCGAAGCCGGATACGCCGTCGATGTGGTTGCGGAGGGTAAGGAGGGGCTTACCCATGCGCTTTCCTCGGTTTATGACGTGGTGATACTCGATATCATGCTTCCTGGGCTCTCCGGGATCGAGATAGTGAAGCGGGTTCGCGAGCACGGAATGAAGACTCCGGTGATCCTCCTCACCGCGAGGGATGCCGTCTCCGACCGCGTCGCAGGGCTCGACGCCGGTGCCGACGACTACCTTATAAAGCCCTTCGCCTTCCCGGAGCTCCTTGCCCGTATCCGTGCCCTCCTCAGGCGCCCGCCGGTGCAGTCCGACACCGTGCTCACCTTCGACGAGCTGGAGCTGGATACCGCCCGCCATGAGGTGCGCCGCGCGGGAAAGAGCATCGAGCTATCGCCGCGCGAGTTCGCCCTCCTTGAGGTGTTCATGCGCCACCCGCATCAGGCGCTTACGCGGGCCCAGATCATCGAACATGTGTGGAGCTTCGATTTCTCGAACGAATCCAACATCATCGACGTTTACATCGGCTACCTCAGACGCAAGATCGAGCGAGGATTCGATCGTCCCCTCATTCGGACCGTGCGGGGAGTGGGGTACAGAATGGAATCCAATGAGGCGTAAGCGGCGCGCCTCCCGGCTCTCCCTTCGCATCCGGCTCACCCTCTGGTTTCTCCTCATCATCGGCGTAAGCGGCACGCTGTTCGGAGGATTTCTCTACGTAGAGCTGCGGCGAAGTCTCATCGATTCGGTCGATCTCTCGCTTCGAGCCGCGATCGCCGAGGCGGCGTCGAGCGTTGAGCGGGAGCGTGATCGAACTCGTTTCCACGATCGTGACGAGATGAGGTTCGCGATCGGCGGGCGGGATTCTTCGGAGTTTGCCGTTCGCCTGCTTAGTCCGGAGGGCCGCTTCCAGGACGGGATCGGCGCCTACACGACGGGACCCGACTGGCCGCCGCTCGTCGAGGGGATCGTCACCATCGGCGGAAACGCAGGGGCCTGGCGTGTCATGACCGAGCCGATGCGCAGCGAGAGTCGTGCCGTGGTCGGATGGCTTCAGGCAGGTGAAAGCCTCCGCTTCGTGTCCGCTACCTTGAGCCGCCTTCAGGAGGTTCTTTTTCTGGCGATTCCGCTTATGCTTGTTGTTGCCGCGGCGGGTGGCATCTTCCTCGTCAACGAGGCCTTGAAGCCGATCATTCGCATGAGCGCGACCGCCCGAGGAATCAGCGCCACGGACCTCTCACGGCGCATCGGCTATTCCGGGGCGCGCGATGAAATGAGCGAGCTGGCGGAGACCTTCGACCGCATGCTCGACCGCCTGCAGGAGAGCTTCGAGCAGGAGCGGCGCTTTACCGCTGATGCCTCGCATGAGCTGCGCACGCCCCTTGCGGTGCTGCGCGGTCAAATCGACGTGGCCTTGAGCCGTCCCCGCGGGACCGAGCACTATCGATCGACGCTCAAATCCATGGGTGAGGAGGTCGACAGGCTCATCCGCCTCGCAAGCGACCTGCTCTATCTCGCCCGCCTGGACGTCGACCACGCCCACATGCATCCCATCCGCGTGAACCTGAGCGATCTCGTCGCAGCGACTGCCGAGCAGTTCTCCGGCCTCACCGGCGCGCGCTCGCAGCGCCTCACGATGGAGATCGAGCCCGCGACCCACGTACAGGGAGACATCGATCTCCTCATCCGCTTGCTCATGAACCTTCTCGACAACGCCGTCAAATACACCCCCGAAGGCGGAACGATCGGGGTGCGCGTGCGCCGCGACCCCTCTGTCGAGCGCCCGGATGTCGAGCTGGCGATAACGAATAGCGGCCCGGGTATCCCCAGCGACGATCTCGCCAAGGTCTTCGACCGCTTCTACCGGGTCGCAACGGATCGGGCACGCGCGACCGGCGGGTCGGGGCTCGGGCTGGCGATCGCGCGCGAGATCGCGAGGGCGCACGGGGGATCGCTCATCGTAGCGAGCGGGCCTGCCGGAGCTGCGGTAGGCGAGAGGAAGGCAGCCGACGTGAGCTCTCGTCAGAGTCCGGAAGACGGGGGGAGACTGACCACCTTCACGTTACGGCTGCCCAGCTTGGATGGCGGGGACTAGTTCTTGAAAGACGGCGAGAATATCGCTTGGCTGAAGGACGCGGTGGTCCGCGTCGTCGAGCTGCATCCCCTCCCCGCTATGCTTCGTCATGCAGCGGTTGAAGCTTCATCGTCCGTCCTCTTGGCCGCGTATGCCAAGCATCTGATTGATCTTCGGCCGGTCGAAACCGACGATAGGACGGTTGTTAATGAGAATGACCGGCACTCCCATCTGGCCTGTCCGCCTCATGATGTCCTCGGCTGCGCGCTGGTCGCGAGCGACGTCGACCTCGGTATACCTCACCCCTTTCTGGTTGAAATACTGCTTTGCTGCCCTGCAGAAGCTGCAGGTCGGCGTCGTAAAGATGACGACCTTCGGTTGCGGTGTGTTCATATCCTCTCCTATATATGATTATACGCATATAGCTGCCCTCTGGCAAGAGAAAAGTCACGTGGATGAGGCACCAGGAAACAGGAGGCGAAACTCCTCGGGCAGCGGGGAGCAGATGGAAAGAGGCCTCCCATCATGCGGGTGGGAAAGCACCAGGCTCGCGGCATGGAGGTAGAGCCGATCGGCCGGTCGGCTGGCGTCATCGGGGAGTCTCGGCCCGCCCCGGCCGAGCGGCCCGTAGAGACGGTCGCCGAGGATAGGAAGCCCGAGAGCGGCAAGATGCGCGCGCACCTGGTGGCGAAACCCTTGCGTGATCAGCGCGCGGACCAGGAGCAACCCACCGCGCTCGTCGAGGAGCTCGATGTCGGTTGCGTAGCAGCGGTCGGTGCTCTCTGGAGGAGGATGGCTTCGGCCGCCCTCCGCGGCGCCCTTCCGAGGCTGGCCAAATCGCGGGAGCGGCGCGGCTGGCGTCCCCGGCTCGGCGGCCTCCCCCCCTACCCGCGCGTCGACCAGCCGCACCCGCCGCCGACCAGGGCCAAAGGGGGCGAAGCGGCTCTCGATGCGTAGGCGGCCGCCGGCAGGCAGTCGAGGCGGCCGCAGGAGACCGGCTTGCCCACTATCTTCGGAGAGCCCTTCCGGTGAGGCCCGCTTGCACGCTGCAAGGTACCCCTTCTCGACCCCATTGGCCTCGAATGAGGCGCGCAGCCTGCAAAAGCTCTCGGAGGTGCGAGCGATGAGCACCAGCCCCGAGGTGTCACGATCGAGGCGATGGAGGAGCCCGGGCTCGATCGCCTTGATTCCCGGTAGCTTCCCTATCTCCGGGTGGAGCGCGATCACGGCATCAAGCAGAGTCTCTGCCTCACCCGCCCGAAGCGGCGCCGTGTGCACCCCCGGAGGCTTCTCGACGGCAAGGAGGTAGGGATCTTCGTAGCGGATGATCAGCCGCATCTCGACGCCGCCCCTTGAGGTGGGCACGCAGTCAGCCCGCAGGGATGGCGAGCCGCCGCTTCCAGGACTCGACCCGCCCGCTTTCAAGCCGCCGCGCGGAAAGCTCGCGCATCCCGGGGGAGAGAGCCGTGAGCTGCGCCATGCCAGAAAGCTCCGAAGGATCAAGGGGATTGAGGAAGAGGACGGCGAGAATCCGGGCAAGCGGCCAGGACGGATGAGGGCGATCGAACAGGCGAAGCTCGTCGCCCTCCTCGACGCGTCCCTCCTCGAGCACCCGATAGAACCACCCCGTGCGGCCCGTCTCCTGAATCTTCACGGCGAGCTCACTGACCCCCGCTCGGTGGGCGGGCTTCCAGCAGGGCTGGCGCGGCTCGGAGACTTCGAGCAGCGCCCCGCCGACTCGATAGATGTCTCCGACACAGACCGTTGCCTCCGTCATGCCGCGGGTCGAGAAGTTCTCCCCGAAGAAACCGGGCAATGCGAAAAGCTCACGCCGCTCCGGATACTCCGCCTGCCAGGCGGGATAGTGGTCGAAGGCATAGTGATGGACGGCCCGCTCAGGACCGCCATGATGGACAGGATCGCCATGGCTGTCGCCTTCCAGACCCTGAATCGTCACGCTGAGCGGTCCGACCGCGGGTCGCTTGCGAATCGCGCTGGGTTGGCCGCCGGGGCCAAACGACTCCTCCCTCCCGACGAATACCGCATCAAGCTGAACCATGCCTCATCATACGACTCCGCGCGCCTGCTGTCACCACTCGCCACCGGCGCCAAGTCTCTCGACCACTTGCAGTGGGCGACCCCGCCGGGCTACCCTAGCCCTCTTATGGCATCCGAAGAGTCCCCGCGTCCTCTCGTCGTGCAAAGCGACAGCACTCTCCTTCTCGACGTCCACGCCGCGGGTTTTGACGCCGCGCGAGCGAGCATATCGGCGTTCGCCGAGCTCGAGAAGAGCCCCGAGCACTTTCACACCTATCGGATAAGCCCGCTCTCGTTGTGGAACGCTGCCTCTGCCGGCCTTGCAGCGGAGGAGGTGATTCGACGCCTTCGAGAATGGTCGCGCTTCCCGGTGCCGGAGAACATCCTCTTCACGATCCGCGACACCATCTCCCGGTTCGGCAAGCTCATCCTCTTTCCTACCGACGACAGCGATCGCCTCTTCCTGAGCGTCGAGGATGCCGCCATCTACGCGGAGCTCTCGAGCCAGAAGCGTCTTTCCTCGCTCCTCGTTCCCAATTCGCGCGGTTTCTATCTTCGCCTCGTCGATCGCGGGATCGTCAAGCTCGAGCTCACCCGGCTCGGTTATCCGGTCAAGGATCAGGCCCCCCTTGCGCGGGGCGAGCCGGTCGAGTTCACCCTCCGCGCCCGCACTGCGAGCGGCTTCCTCTTCGCAGTCCGCGACTACCAGAGGGAAGCCGCCTCGGCCTTTGCCGGCGACGGCGAGGCGGGCAGCGGATTCGGGACGATAGTTCTTCCCTGCGGAGCCGGAAAGACCATCGTCGGCATGGCCATCATGGATCTTCTCAAAACAAGCACCCTCATCCTCTCGACCAACGTCGCGGCGGTGCACCAATGGATCGATGAGCTGCTCGACAAGACCACTCTCACGCGAGACGAGATCGGCGAGTACACAGGCGACAAGAAGGATCTGAAGCCTGTCACGATCGGAACCTATCAGATACTCACCTGGAGACCGGCGAAAGAGGGCGATTTCCCGCACTTCCGAATCTTTCGGGAGAGGAATTGGGGGCTCATCATCTATGACGAGGTCCACCTCCTCCCCGCTCCCGTCTTTCGAGTCACCGCCGAAATCCAGGCGGTGCGCCGGCTCGGGCTCACCGCCACGCTCGTACGCGAGGATGGCCGAGAAGAGGACGTCTTCTCGCTCGTCGGCCCCAAGCGCTACGACGTTCCCTGGAAGGAGATGGAGGCGAAAGGCTGGATAGCCGAGGCGAACTGTTACGAGATCCGCGTCGACCTTCCCCAAGACCTGCGTGTCCCCTACGCTACCGCCGACAAGCGGCAGAAGTTCCGGATCGCCGCGGAAAATCCGATCAAGGTCGAGATCACCAAAGAGCTCATCGAGAATCACCCTGAGGATTCCATCATGGTGATCGGCCAGTACCTCGCGCAGCTCGGCGACATCGCGAGGGCGACCGGGGCGCCGATCATCACCGGTCAGACGCCGAACGCGCAGCGCGAGGAGATCTACGCCGATTTCCGTTCCGGGAAGGTGCGGGTCATCGTTGTATCGAAGGTTGCCAACTTCGCGATCGATCTTCCCGACGCCTCCGTCGCTATCCAGGTCTCGGGGACCTTCGGCTCGCGCCAGGAGGAGGCCCAGCGGCTTGGAAGGATCCTCCGCCCCAAGGAGCGCAACTCCTATTTCTATTCGATCGTCTCGCGCTACACCACCGAGGAGGAGTTCTCTGCCAACCGGCAGAAGTTTCTCACCGAGCAGGGCTACAAGTACCACATCGAGCTCTGGAACGAGTAGAGGCTTGCGCCCGCCGCCGATAAGGGGTACCCTAGTTGCTCCCTGCACGGATGGCGCATGGACGAAGTCGAGCACTGGAAAAAAAGCATGCTCACCCTCCCGGATGCCGATTTTTTCGGCATCATGCGGAACTACTTGGGCGAGCTGAAGACGCCCTTCAACAAGCACGCTCTCATTGAGGAGCTGGTCGTGTTTCTCCGTCGGCCCTCGACGCGGGAGCGGATCCTCGACCAGATCGATGCCCGCGACGCCGAGATTCTTTCCGCAATCGCCCTGCTCGACGAGCCTGCGCCTGAGCGGATCCACTCCTTCTTCGCCGCCGACCGAGGCTACATCGACCTCTACAACCACCTGCTCAACCTCCAGGAGCGTCTCCTGATCTATCGGGACAGCAGCCTCAAGAGCCCGCGGGTGCGGATCAACCCGCTCTTGGAGCCGGCGCTGACCGGTCCCGCCATTCACCCGGAGATACTCTTCCCCTCGCGCCCGGCTGGCGGCGGCGAGCCGGCACCCCCCTGGCTGCGTGAGCAGTTGGTGCTTGCCTTCGTTTCCTACCTCGTGCATCACGGCAACCTCTTGAAGGCGGACGGAAGGTTCAAGAAGCGTGCCGAGGATGAGCTTCTTGGCCTTTTCCCGGCCCTCGTCGTAAACACGGAGCGCGGGGTGCGGCTTTACCTCCTGCTGCAGGCCCTCGCACGGCTGCGGGTCCTGCGCTCCGCCGCGGGAGCCTTCGAGATCGACCTGGCCCGACTCCAGGCGCTCGGATCGCTTGATACGGCAAGCCGCGAGCTGCTCCTCGCAAGCGCGGCGCTCGACCGTGAGCAGGCGGATAGTCCGATGGACCCCGCGAGCGAGGAGGCGCTTCAGGCAAGGATCGAGAAGCGGGCACAGCTTCTCTGCGATCTCCTTGCGAGCCTGGATCCCAAGCGCTGCTATCCGATCCTTTCGATCGAGCGCATCCTTGCGGCAGTCTGCGCCGAGCCGAAGGGAGGGCACGATGAGCTGGACGGATCGGCGCTCGCCCAGTTCTTGAGCGGTCTTATCGAGCTCGACGTGCTCGTTCCCTCGGGCAAGAGTGGCTACCGAAAGAATCCCCTCCCGCTCGAGCCCGCCCGACCGCGGGAGACGAAGGCGGAGGCGAGGCTGGTCGTCCAGCCAAACTTCGCCGTTACCGTGATGCCTGCGGCTACCTTCGCGGAGGGGATCGAGGTAGCCCTTGCTGCGGAGATTCGCACCTTCGACGTCTATCCGCAGTACGAGATTACCAAGCGCGCCTTTCTTTCCGGCCTCGATCACGGCCTTTCTGGGGCTGCCTGCCGGAAGCTTCTTGAGTCGGCCAGCGGAGGCCCGCTTCCCCAGAACGTCCAGTTCTCGCTCGAGAGCTGGGAGGTGGAGTACCGGGGAATCGGACTCTACGGCGGGATCGTGTTGACCGCCGACGAGAAGCGCAGGCACCTGATCGATCACTCGGACGTGGTGAAGCCCTGGATTCGCAAGACGCTCGCGCCGGGGGTCTACCTCCTGGATCCCCGCGAAGGGGAAGAGTGGCAGCGCGCGCTCGAGCGAGCCGGAGTCGGGCCTCTGCCGCAAATCCAGTTTGCGGGCAAACCCGCCGTCCGAAAAGGAACCGGCCGCAGCTTCAGCTCGATCGGGGTCGCGCGGCCCCTTTCGCTCGCCGCACAGGCGGACTCTGCAGGGCGCGCCCTTCCTGCAAGCGACGGCCGCCGCAGGGAGGCCATCAACCGGGAGCTTCTCCGCACCCTCGATGGGCTCAAGCTCGCCGAGGAGCTTAAGGCCGAGCTCTCGGCTCGGATCAAAAAGAAGCTCATTCTCTTCCCCGATCAGATTGCGCAGCTGCCCCCGCGCCAGGAAAAGAGTGAGGCGAAGGGACTCGACTATCTCGGAAAGGTTCGCTTGATCGAGCAGGCCTTGAAGGCGGGCTCCGAGCTGCTCGAGATCATCGAGCGCTCGCCCGCGGGCTCGGCGCGCCGCATCCTCGTCAAGCCCACCGAGCTGCGAAAGGCTGGGGGCGATCTTCTGCTTCTCGGAGGCGAGCTTCCCCGCGAAGCACCGGTTCAAATTAGGGTGAGAAAGATCGTCCTCGTGCGCAAACTGAAGAGCTCGCTTTACGCGCCGTAGCGCCGCGGGCAGCCGCCCCGAGGAAACGGGCGGTGCGAGCGGCGCCCGCTCGTAGGGAGGTTCATCGTGTTGACACAGATACTGCTCTTCGACGGCTTCGACGAGCTGGATGGGCTTGCGCCCTTCGAAGTCCTGAGGAGAGCAACCGAGATACGCCCCGACTTCAAGGTCGAGCTTGCGACCCTCGAGCCGCATGCGGAGGTGAGCGGAGCGCACGGCACGAAGCTTCGCACCGAGGCGCTCCTGTCGACCTACGTGCCGCCCGATCTGCTGGTCGTTCCCGGGGGAGGCTGGGCCGCGCGCGCGCCGCAGGGTGTGCTGGCCGAGGCGAAACGCGGCGCCCTGCCTGCCGCCATCGGCCAGCTGCATCGCGGAGGGCGCACCCTCATCGCCTCGGTGTGCACCGGCGCCATGCTCCTTGCCTCGGCCGGGATCCTGCGCGGACGAAACGCCGTCACCCATCATGTCGCCCTTGCCGATCTTGCCGCAGCGGGAGCGCAGATCGTCCACGCCCGCGTCGTGGATGACGGCGAGATTGTCACCTCGGGCGGCGTGACCTCGGGGCTCGATCTTGCCCTTTGGCTGCTCGAGCGTCTCCTTGGCGCGCAGGCCGCGAGCGCCGTGGAGGAGCGTCTCGAGTACGAGCGGCGCGGCACCGTGTGGCGGCGCCCGCCCGAAGGAGAGCGCCGCGAGGGACCGGTCGCCATCGTGTAGGAGCGATCTACCTCCCGGCCCCAATCGTCATCTTAGTCCGGCTCGTACGCTCGCACGATGCTTCCTTCGTCTTTACCTCGCCACAATCTACGCCGAACTTCCGAACCCTCTTGGTCGATCCGCTCGTCGCGCGGGCGATCGATCTTCACGAGGGTCAAGAAAACCACCAGCCCTACGATAGCCACAAAGAAAACAAGGTTGACAGACCCCCTGCCGAATGCCAGGCCGCCTGGGGAACCAAGGCCGAGGCCCATGTTGCTATGCGGCTGCGTGAGAAGGTCGCCAAGCGAGGCGCCAAGGGGTCGGGTCAGAATGTAGGCGACCCAGAATGACAGGATGGAGTTCAAACGGAAGAACCGGTAGCCCACACTCACGGCTGCAATCGCGCCGGCGAAGATCAGGAGCGACGTCAGGTAGCCCAGGTGCAGTCGTTCGCCCATCAGGTCGCCGCCTGCAGTTCCGAGGGCAAAGGTGAAGAGGATTGCAGTCCAGTAAAACAACTCGCGCTTTGTCGTGTAGATCGAGTGGATGGAGAGAGTCTTTTCATTCGCGTACCAGACGTAGAAGGCGACCGAAAGGAGAACGCTGAACGCTATGGTCGACACCTGAAGCGGAACATGGAGGCCGTCGGACAGGTTGTCGGTGATGAGGGTTCCCACGATGCTGATGAGGATCACCGTGAGCCAGTAGATCCACGGAACGTATCTTCTGCTGCGGATCTGCAGAAAAAGGGAGACTGCAAGGAGAGATCCCATCACCAGGGTGGCCCCCTGCAATCCGAGCTTCAACGAGATGTTCAGGTAGTCGGCCGCGGTTTCGCCTACGGTCGTCCCGAAGACTTTGATGATCCAGAAGAAAGCGGTCACTTCCGGAACCTTGCTTAACATGGTCCTTGAATCGGCGTTCAAGATGTGAGCCTCCTTGATAGCAAAATCACCGACAGGATAAAGAGGTGCACCTGTGGTGTGCCGAAAAGCTATGATCCGCTGATTAACCTGAGATGAAGGGTTGCAAGAAACGTCTCTTCTTTGTCCGCCAATGCACATCTCGGATTTGCAGCGCTTTGACAGCAGTTGACCTCGAAAGGCGTCATGCTTACCTTGAGACAAGCAATGAAAGGACGTTCACCCACGCCCGCCGACTCTAGACCGCAGCGAACGGAGGCTGGCCAGAAGCCTTCTGTTCTCCATGTCGGATTCGAAGTTGCAATACTCCTCAAAGGCCTACACGCTGGCCTCGAGATCGCAGGGGGCGTGCTTCTTTGGTTCATCAAGCCCGAAACCGTGAACTATTGGATACGAGTGCTTACCCAGAACGAGCTCGTCGAAGATCCCACGGACTATATCGCGAATCTGCTGCGTCGGATAGGCGAGCACTACACGGTCAATGCCCAACATTTCGGAGCCTTTTACCTGATCTCTCATGGCTTCGTAAACCTGGTGCTCGTTCTTCTGCTCTGGCGCAGAAAGCTTTGGGCCTACCCCCTGGGAATCATCGTACTCGCCCTCTTCATCGCCTATCAGGTCTTACGATGGACCTCAACCCACTCGCCCGCCTTGATAGCATTCACGGCAATCGACGCCCTCATCATATGGCTTACGTTGTCCGAGTACGCGCAGTTGAAGAGGCACCATTTCGCGCCGAGTCGTGACTGAGCTGTCTCTTTCTGCCGGCATCGAATTTCCTCTCCACCTACAATAGTTTTTCAACACCCTCGGCGTGACATTACGGGTCGCCGTTCCGTTTTTCATCTCCGCTTAATCTTGACCGACTACGTTTAAGCGTAATGGCAAAGCGTGAGACCGATTGGTCTCCCCGTGGGCTCGATCCTTCGGACTGGTCGGCATTGCGCTCAGTCGGTCACCGCATGCTTAACGAAATGTTCGACCATCTTGAGCGCATCCGAGATCGTCCGGTGTGGCGGCCGATGTCGCCGAATAATCGCGAGCTCTTTCGCCAACCGTTGCCCCGGGAACCCGCCGACCTTGCGGCTACATACGAAACGTTCCGTCAAGGTGTCCTGCCGTTTGCCTTGGGTAATCTCCATCCTGGCTTCATGGGTTGGGCCCACGGCGGCGGCACCCCGGTCGGTCTTCTGGCCGAGATGCTCGCCGGAGCGCTGAATGCAAATCTCGCCGGACGGGACCAGGCGCCCATTGAGGTGGAGAAACAGGTCGTCCAGTGGGTTCGCGGGCTCTTTCACTTCCCCGAGGGTTCGAACGGGCTGTTTGTCACCGGAACCTCCATGGGCAATCTCATCGCAGTCCTCGTTGCCCGGTCCGCCGTGATCGGTGTCAGCGTACGAGAGCGGGGACTCGTCGCCGATGGGAAGCATCTTGTTGCCTATGCCTCCGCGGGCGCTCACCTGAGCATCGCGCGAGCGATTGAGATTTCCGGAATCGGATCAGCCGCTCTTCGCCTTGCATCGATGAACGACCGTTTTCAAATGGACCTCTATGCGCTTGAGGGCGCTATCAGGGCGGACAGAGCCTCTGGGCTTGCTCCATTTCTGATCGTGGGGACTGCAGGTTCAACCGACATCGGCGCCACAGACGATCTTGTATCGCTTGCTGCGATCGCGCGACGGGAACGGATCTGGTTTCACGTCGATGGCGCGTTCGGTGCGCTCGGGGTTCTCGCTTCGGACATAGCCCCGCGCTTACGGGGAATCGAGGAGGCCGATTCACTCGCATTTGACTTTCACAAGTGGGCGCAGGTACCCTACGACACCGGATTCCTGCTCGTACGCGATGGAGCCTTGCAGGAGAGGACTTTTGCACACCCAGCCGACTATCTCCGAAGGGAGGAAGAAGGAATGGCCGCCGGCTCGCCTTGGCCGTGCGACTTTGGTCCTGATCTCTCGCGAGGGTTCAGGGCGCTAAAAACGTGGTTCACCTTCCAGGTTTACGGGACGAGACGGTTGGGAGAGATAATCTCTTCCACCTGCGCGCTCGCCCAGTACCTGCGGCCGCGTATCGAGGAGACTCCGGAGCTGGAGCTTCTCGCTCCGGTTCCGCTGAACATTGTCTGCTTCGGATTCCGGTGCCAGGACTCCAGCCGGATGAACGCCAGGATCGCCGTGGACCTCCAGAAATCGGGAATAGCAGCGCCTTCGACTGCCGTCCTGAAGGGCAAACTTGCGATTCGCGCCGCAATCTTTAACCACCGAACCACGGCGGACGACGTGGACCAGATGCTCGAAGCGACGATCCGTTTCGGCCGCACGGCGACCAGGGACTCAAGACTCCGAGGCGTCCATGAATGAAGACTCCGATTCGGACGATTCTCGCTGTGGGGTAGATCCCCCCACCATCCTTGGGCTCGCGGAGCCCTTGAGAATGGCGCTGTCGGGGATCGACCTCGCCCCGATGCGCGCGGGATTGATGCGACGTGTGGAGCGCAACCCGTTGGATGCGGGGGCCCTCATGGACCTTTCCGTGATCTTGCAGCTTGAGTTTCGCCGTGACCTTGCGCTGGCCCTGCAAGGCCGGGCATTAAGTCTGCATCAGCTCTTTCGGCTGCCGATGTCCACCCGGAGCGTCGCTCTGCGTTTGCTCGTCCTTGCGGCTCCGGGCGACTTCATGACGAATACCCCCGTCGATCTGCTGTTGGAAGAGTCCGACGTTCAGATCGATACTCTCTGCGTCGCACCTCATCTCCCTCTCCCTTTGAGACTGCCCGACCATGATGTGCTTTTCGTGGCGGCCGGGGAGCCCGATTTGAATCGAGCAGCGCTGGAACGGATTGCGATGGTTATTAGCTCCTCTCAGCGTCCAGCTCTGAACCGGCCGGACCGGATCACGACTCTTTCAAGACACCAGGTAAGCGAGTCGCTGCAGCGTCTACCCGGTGTGGCGATGCCGACTTCCGCACGGGTGAGTCGAAACACGCTTGAAAGGATCGCGGACAGGAATGCAGCGCTCGGCGCCTACCTCCCGGGAGCCGACTTCCCGATTCTTGCGCGATCCATCGGCTCCCACGCGGGAATGAGCCTTGCAAAGCTCGACGGTGCGCCGTCCGCCGCCGATTTTCTCCAAACAACTTCAGGTGATGAGTTCTACATCTGCGAGTTCACCGACTATCGCGGGCCTGACGGTCTTTTCCGTAAATACCGAATAGCGCTTATCGACGGGCGGCCATTTGCGTGCCACATGGGAGTTTCAAGCGACTGGATGATCCACTACGCAAATGCCGGAATGGCGGAAAGCGCCGCCAAGCGGGCTGAGGAGGCTCGCTTCATGGCCGCCTTCGACGACGACTTTGCCGTCCGGCACCAAGAGGCACTCCGCGCGATCGACTCCGCACTTGACCTCGACTACGCCGTCATAGACTGCGGAGAAACTTCAGGCGGCGACCTACTCGTTTTCGAAGTCGACACCGGCGCGATTATCCATGCAATGGATTCCATTGAGATCTTTCCCTATGAGCAATCGCAGATGCGCAAGGTCTTCGACGCCTTTCGCCGGATGCTGTCGGATGCCGCTCGGGACGGTCGGCGGTGAGCTTTATCATTCAATCGCGGGAAGCCTTATGGTGAAGCAGCTTCCTTCATTCGGCGCGCTCGCCACCTCGATGGTGCCGCCCAAGGAAACCGCAATCTGTTTCGCTATGGAAAGGCCGAGCCCCGACCCTGCTACGTTCCGGGCTCCGTCGCCCCGATAGAGGCGATCGAAAATGCGCCCAAGCTGCTCGCTCGTTATGCCGCATCCGGTGTCCGCAACCGATACGCAGGCGATCGCGCCGGGGCGCCGCGAGGCTTCGACGCTAATTCCACCCTTCCCAGTGAACTTAATTGCATTGTCCATGACGTTCACGAACAGTCGTATCAACCTGTCCGGGTCGCCCGCAACGATGATCGGGCCTTCGATCCGAACCGAGAAGGCAAGCCCCTTCGCTTCCGCAAGCGGCTTCATCGAGTCGGTCACGTTGGCGACCAAGACCGCCAGATCGAGCCTCTCCTGCCGTTTTGGCTCGGTCGCGCCCAGACGGACCAGGAGAAGCATCTCCTCGGTGAGGGCTTTCAGTCGTCCTACCTCGGCCGCCAGGTCGTCGAGGGCCTTCTCGTACTCGATCGGCGCGCGGCGGCTCCCCCTTGTAACGCTGATGATCATCTCCATCGCGGCGAGGGGCGTGCGCAGCTCGTGGGAGAGATCGGAAGAGAATTGCCGTTCGCGCCGAAAGGAGTCGGCGAGGCGATCGAGCATCTCGTCGAATGTCGCGGCGAGCCGACCTACTTCGTCGTCGGTCGGTGGAATTTGAAGACGATCGGAGAGACTTTCGGCGGTCATGCTTCGCGCGGCCATCGTCATCCTATCGATGGGCGACAGCGCTCGGGCCACGAGGTAGGTTGCGCCGGCTCCCCCGAACACGGCGAGCAACGGCCCTGCGATTAGGAGCGTGAGAATGAGGTCGTTCAGGGTATCCTCGATCGATCTCGTCGAGCGGGCAACCTGCAGGACCCCTATCGTCAGGCCCTGCTCTCGTACCAATGTCGTGTAGACGCGCAGATTAAATCCGCCGTGCTGCTTGTAAGTTTCAAAGCCGGAAGTTGGATTTTCCTTGAGCAACGCCCTCTTTTCGCCGGTGCCCAAGGGCGGCATGAAGCCGAAGGTGAGGACCGTGGAGGTGGCTCCGTCGATAAGCCGAAGGGAGTATCCCTTTTCTCTCAACGCCGAAGAGATCTCATTTATACTCCCGTTGGTCAGCACGATACGATTGTTTTCGACATCCATCGCGGCGACCGCTTCCGACGCGCTGAGCCGTAGCGATTCGTCGAGGAGCTCGTACAGCTTTTTGGAAAGGCTCACGAACACGACGAGGGCGAGTACCGCAAGCACCAAGACGACGAGCCCCGCAACCCACAGCCCGAATCGAAACCGGATGGTCTGGGAGAAGGCGAGGAGCTTGCGCATTCCCGCGGCTTCATGAGACCTCATCGGACCCCCCGTTCGACATTCGATATCCGACACCGCGTACGGTGTGAATCAGCTTGAGCTTGAAGCCGTCGTCGATCTTTCGGCGCAGATTGCTGATATAGACGTCGACGATGTTTGACTCGTTCATCGCCTCGTAGTTCCAGACGTGCTCCTCTATAAGGGAACGGGTAAAGACTCGCTCGGGCTCGGCGAGCATATACTCGAGTATGGCGAACTCCTTGGTCGTGAGATCGATGCGTTTTCCGGCCCGAGCCACGGTCCGAGTTCGCGGATCGAGGACAAGATCGGCCAGGCGAAGCTCCACCGGTCGCACTTCCCCGGGCAGCCTCCGGCCAAGCGCCCGAATCCTCGCCACCAACTCCGTAAGCGCAAAGGGCTTTACGAGGTAGTCGTCGGCCCCCGCGTCCAAGCCGGCGACCCGATCATCGACCGAGTCACGGGCGGTGAGCATAAGGACGAGGCTGCGAACGGCTCGGCGGCGCAGCTCGCGGCACACGGCGAGTCCGTCCAGCTTCGGGAGCATGATGTCGAGGATGATCAGGTCGTAATCGACGGTATCTACCCAGTCAAGCGCCTCTTTCCCGTCGAAGGCCTGATCGACGGCGTGGCCCTGTTCCTCGAGTCCCTTGCGGACGTAGCTGGATATTCTTGCCTCGTCCTCTACCAACAACAGTCGCATGGACGTCTCTGCTTGCGCTCCTTCCCTGTGAATACTACACCTTCTACAGTCTCCGCAGCTCCTCCACAACAGGGCGGTGAGAGATACGCTTCATCGTAAAGACTGCCGCCACGGTTGCACCGGCGGCCGCCGCCACAAGAGCAAGCATGTAGAGCCAGGGGACAAGGAGATGGTCGGGGGGAGGATCGAAGACTCCCTTGAGCACGGTGGTGAGTATTCCCGCGACCGCGACCCCCAGGAGCGCGCCGATTATGCCTCCTCCAATGAGGATCACCAGCCCCTCGCTCCAGATAAAACCGCCGAGCTGCCGGCTTGTCGCGCCGAGGGCGTCGAGAATCGCGAAGTTTCGCCGCCGTTCGCCTAAGCCGAGCGCGAGAATCAATCCTGTCGCTCCCATGACGAAGAGGACGGCGAACAGGAGCTCTAGCCTGGTAAGCCCGCGGAGGTCAATCTGGGTGAGCCCGGAGCCGATCGCCTTGGCGACCGAATCGATGTCCGTGACTCGCGCGCCGGGAAGCGATGCCGCCAGCCGTTTCACTTCGCTCGCGATCCGGCCGGGTTTTCCATCCGCGCGTACAAGCACGACCTCGCGCGCGCCCAGCCCGGTCTTGCCCGCAAGGTAGCTCGCGTTCGCGACGAGAAACGAATCCTTGGGCGCGGTCGGAAACTCCCGCGTGACTCCGATGAAGGTGAAGGGAACCTCGTGATACTGGTGGTCGGCGAACTGAAGACGGAGATTGAGATTGTCGCCGACTGCAAGTTGATAGTTCATCCGAGTCTCTTCGGACACGAGAACGCCGTCGGGCCGCTTAGCCAGGAGGGCGAGAGTCGCCTTTGCATTTCCGCCAGCGAAATAGGCGTTCGACATCTTCGTCGCCCGACCGATGAGTGAAGCGTCGATGCCATAGAGGTCCTGGAGGTCGTTTCCCACGTAGGCAAAGCGGTGCATCATGGGCTCGGCAGCCGCGACGCCGGGTACCGACCGGATTTGTGCAAGCAGCCTATCGGGAGGCGCGCTCGGCAGGCCGGTAACGGTCACGTCGGCGCCATTCGTCAGCTGGGCATCTACCCGCGATTGCGCGTTGTAGGTGGTGTTGAAGATCGATGTGGAGACGGCAAAGGCCACCGCAAGCGCGACGAGGGTGACGCCGCGGGAAATGAGCGAGCGCTGCCGATTGATCGACGCGGCGACGACGACGGAGAGGTTTCGCGCGATCGGCGAGAGCAGCCGCCCGAATGCCCGCTGGCCCCTCGCGATCCCCCCTTCGAGAAGTCGAAGGGCGAAAAGCACGCCTCCGATCCACAGACATAGGGGGGCGATGAAGGCCGAGTAATGAACGGAAATCTGGGGCACCCCCTCCGGAGCCATAACAACCTGGTAACCGGACTGCACTGTGCTCCCGTATACGAGAAGGGATAGAAGGAGGAGGACCACGTCCACGTAGCTCCTGCGCCACAGCGGCATCCTTCCTACGCGGATCTGACGCCTCGAAGAGCTCACGGTTGCCTCCTTGAGCTCGCGCCAGACGAGGAGCACGACGGCGGAGACGGCGAGCGCACATCCCAAAGCGGCCGAGCCCGCGATCCAGAGCAGATCCATCCCGCCAGAGACCCCGCGAATCCCCATGATGGGCTTCGCCACCGCGGAGATAAGGAGGATCCCCAGGACGATCCCGCCCAGCCCGACGATCACCGCCTCGATCGCTTCGAAGCCGAGAATCCGGGCGGACGTCGCGCCGCGCATCTTCAGGAGCGCCTGCTCCTGAATGAGGTGCTTCCTTCCGGATAGAGCGATGGAGAGCGTCAACAGAATGGAAAGGATAACCCCGGGAAGCCCGAGAAAGAGAAAGAGCACCCTCGCGTAGAGAGAATCGGCGCGGACCGCGAGGAGCTGGGAGGCGAGATTGTCCCCGACCCTCGCCATGCCGGCGGCGCGCGCCTCCAGATTATGCGCAAGACCCACCACGTAGGTGTAGGCCGCAGTCGGCTCGACCGGGAGGCGGCGGCGGTCGAGCCTCACGTGCAACTCGGTCTCGACGGCTGCCCTGGAAGATGATCCTGCGAACAGCCGGTGCCATTCCCCGGAAGGAACGAGAAGGACGTTATCGGGCGGCGCGATCGGTGCCGCAGCGATCGAGACACCCCCGATCCCCTGGAAGAATGCGTCGGCATTGTGGATCGCGACGACCCCTGAAACCCTCACCTGCACAGGAGGTGCACCCGCTCGGAGAATCGAGAGAGTGTCACCTTCTTTTATGTGGAGGTTTGCGGCGGTCTGCTGGGCTATCTCAACCCCGCCGGCCGCTCCGGTGAGCTTTCGCACCACGCTCGGAAAGGCGCGCAGGTAGCCCGCATTGATACCGACAACCTTTCCCTTCCCGGTGGTTTGGGAAGTCGCGCCGGTGGTTGCCTGAAATCCGGCCACACCTGTGTAGCGCACGGTTTGGACGCCCTGTACTGCCCTCATCGTGCCGAGAAGCTTTCGGACCGCAGGCAGGTCGGAGGGGGCGGCGAGCCGCACCTGCCAGTCCACCCCAACCCCCGCCGCGGCCCGCTCGGTCATGGTAGCCGAGCTTGCGGTGAGGAAAATCCCAAGGCTTGCCAGGAGCGTAATAGTGGTTGCAACACCGGCCATCGCCCCCAGGAGCCTC
>DAHUYW010000019.1:0-252 GCA_027306915.1 Spirochaetales bacterium
AGATCGACGGTCCGACTACTTCGTGAAGCGGACCCGCATGGCGAGCTGAAGTCCCAGGCGTCCGGGTCCACCCGGGCCTGGTCGCATGCGGTCCTTCCGTTGCGCCCGTCTATCGCACGCTCACCGAGTGAAAGAACTCGGTGTTGGCCTTTGTCAGTTTTCATGATGTGCTTGGCTACCCATCCCTTCAGAAAGTGGAGGGTCATAATGCTCACCAGCAGCTGTCCACCCTCGAGCTGCGCCTGCAGCTCG
>DAHUYW010000019.1:262-70306 GCA_027306915.1 Spirochaetales bacterium
CTGCTTCGTAAGCGCATCGTCCTCGACCGCCTTGGGATGGTGGTATTGTTCGAAGAGCCTCTCCTCGGTGCCGCCGACACTCAGATCGGATGTCCACTCCAGAAAGGCCATAGTGCCTCCAGGATTCTGATCGCTACAGGTTATGAAACCTAGAGAAGGGATGGTCGAGAGTGTACATCCCTCCACGAGGATGAACATGGTGCGGCGACGCACGCCCCTCGGAGGACTCCCGGGCTCCCGCCCGCGCCGAGAACGTGGACAAACCGCGCCGCATCCCGTAGCATAGAGGAGCCTCGCCGCAAAGGAGTTGCCCATGAGCCCACGGACCACCTCCGCGCATGATCGCCCGTCCGGAAACGTACCGACCGGCCCGCTCTCGCCTGACGAGGTTCGCCTCATTGACGCCTACTGGCGGGCCGCCAACTATCTCTCGGTCGGGCAGATCTACCTCCTCGACAACCCGCTCCTCAAGCAGCCGCTCGCGAAGGAGCACGTGAAGCCGCGCCTGCTCGGCCATTGGGGAACCACCCCCGGGCTCAACTTCATCTACGCGCACCTCAATCGCGTCATCAAGAGGCACGATCTCGACGCGATCTTCATCGCCGGACCCGGCCACGGCGGGCCCGGGCTGGTCGCGAACACCTACCTCGAGGGCACCTACAGCGACCTCTACCCGAACATCTCCCAGGACGCGCAAGGCATGAAGCGCCTCTTCACTCAGTTCTCCTTTCCGGGTGGGATCCCGAGCCACGTCGCCCCCGAGACCCCCGGCTCGATCCACGAAGGGGGCGAGCTCGGCTACTCGATCTCCCACGCTTTCGGAGCCGCCTTCGACAATCCCGACCTCGTCGTCGCCTGTGTCGTTGGCGACGGAGAGGCGGAGACCGGGCCGCTTGCGGCGAGCTGGCACTCGAACAAGTTCCTGAACCCTGCGACCGACGGCGCGGTCCTGCCGATTCTCCACTTGAACGGCTACAAGATCGCGAACCCCACGGTGCTCGCCCGCATCGATCGCGATGAGCTCGTGAGTCTTTTCTCCGGCTACGGCTACAAGCCCTTCCTCGTCGAAGGCGAAGACCCCGCGGCAATGCACCAGCTCATGGCGAAGACGCTCGACCGGGTCGTCGCCGATATCCGCCGCATCCAGCGCGAGGCGCGCTCCGGCGGAGCGGCCGCAAAAGAAGCCGGCGCTGTCCGGACCGGCGACGCCGCTCAGGCTGCCTCCGCGGGAGGCGGCGGCCTGGAAGCGCCTTCCACCGCGCGCCTCGGCCCAGGCTTGCCCGCCGTGAAGCGCCCGCGCTGGCCCATGATCATCCTCATCACCCCCAAGGGCTGGACCGGCCCCAAGGAGGTCGACGGGAAAAAGGCCGAGGGCTCCTGGCGCTCGCACCAGGTCCCCTTCGCCGAGCTCGCCGAGAAGCCCGAGCATCTCAAGCTTCTCGAGAGCTGGATGAAGAGCTACAGGCCCGAGGAGCTCTTCGACGAGAGCGGGCGATTGCGTCGCGAAATCGCCGCCCTCGCGCCTGCCGGAGAGCGGCGCATGGGGGCAAACCCGCATGCGAACGGCGGCCTCCTCCTGCGCGAGCTCAAGATGCCCGATTTCCGTGACTACCGGATCGAAATGCCGAAGCCCGGCACCGTCGTCGCCGAGGCGACGCGGGTCATGGGGAGCTTTTTGCGCGATGTGATGAAGCGCAACGAAGAGGCCCGCAACTTCCGAGTGGTCGGTCCCGACGAGACCGCCTCCAACCGCCTGGGCGCCCTGCTCGAGGCGACCGATCGCACCTGGCTCGCCGAGCGGCTACCCGACGACGATCACCTCGCTCCCGACGGGCGGGTGATGGAGATCCTCTCCGAGCACACCTGCCAGGGCTGGCTCGAGGGGTACCTCCTCACGGGGCGCCACGGCCTATTCTCCTGCTACGAGGCCTTCATCCATATCGTCGACTCGATGGTGAACCAGCACGCGAAGTGGCTCAAAGTAACCCGCGGCATCCCCTGGCGTCGTCCCATCGCCTCGCTCAACTACCTCCTCACCTCGCACGTCTGGAGGCAGGACCACAACGGCTTCAGCCACCAGGACCCCGGCTTCATCGACCACGTCGTGAACAAGAAGGCCGAGATTGTGCGGGTCTACCTCCCCCCCGACGCGAACACCCTCCTCTCGGTCACCGACCACTGCCTGCGCAGCCGCAACTATATAAACGTCATCGTCGCCGGCAAGCAGCCCGCGCTCCAGTTCCTCGACATGGATGCCGCGATCAAGCACTGCACCGCCGGAATCGGCATCTGGGAGTGGGCCGGAAGCGACAAGGACGGCGAGCCCGACGTCGTGATGGCCTGCTGCGGCGACGTTCCGACCCTCGAGACCCTGGCCGCGGTCGACCTCATGCGCCAGCTCTTCCCCGACCTCAAGGTGCGAGTGGTGAACGTGGTCGACCTCATGAAGCTCCAGCCGGCCTCCGAGCATCCCCACGGCCTCTCCGACCGCGACTTCGATACCCTCTTCACGACCGACAAGCCGATCGTCTTCGCCTACCACGGCTACCCCACGCTCATCCACCGCCTCACCTACCGGCGCACCAACCACGCCAACCTTCACGTCCGCGGCTACAAGGAGGAGGGCACGACGACCACCCCCTTTGACATGGTGGTCCTGAACGATCTCGACCGCTTCCACCTGGTCGCCGACGTCATCGACCGCGTCCCCAAGCTGCGCTCGGCCGCCGCCCACGGCAAGCAGCTCCTGCGCGACCGGCTCATCGACCACAAGCAGTACATCCGCACCCACGGCGAGGACATGCCCGAGATAGCGCACTGGAAGTGGCCGTATTGAGCTGGGCGCGCCCCCGCTCCACGACGATCCTGCCCGACGCAACTCGCAGCTCCACCCGTCCACATCTCGCCACCTCGTCACCCGCGGCGCCCTCGAGCCGGTCCGTGATTGGTCGAGGAAGCACATCCAACAAGAGCTGCTCCGAGCGATCGCGCGCCTTCTGCCGTCCGACTACGAAGCACTAGAGCAGTTGGCTGCCGAAGCCCGAAGAGTCGTTTTATTGATAGGAAACCGATCTCGAACCGAGATTCATCACCGACTCGACGTTAACGGGAAGCCAAGCCGAATGAAACTTGACCAAACTACGCAATATTTCGGTCCCGATTGTACCTCGAGGCACGGGTATGAACTAGAGGACTTCGGGAGCGTGTGACTGTCGCGAGCGATTGGGAAATTGATCGCGGGCCGCCGGCACCCGCCTGGCTTCAGAGGCTCGAAAACACGGCCGGAGGGTCTGGCGCTCCACCTCGCCACATGGTGATTTCCCTGGTGCTCCTGTTCGGGTGGATTGGACAGGAGAAGGGGCTCAGTTCAACTCGGCCGGATCAAGACCGGGCGGAGTGTGTCCGATTTTCAAAGCGTTTCAAGCGGCACCGCGGTCTTGTAGAACGCGATTGGTCTGGTCATCGGCCTCTTTGCCTCTCCACGGAGGCGATTACCATTGAGTCTATCAGCACCCTGCTAGCTTTCCGCCGAGGCTACCTGAATGCTCAGGCCTTTCCCCGTCTCACGACCCCACAGGTACCACGCGCCGGCAGCCAGCGTTCCGACGAGCCAGACAGCAGCGTTGAACAGGATGTAGTGGGATGTGGACATGTTCGCCGTGATGTAGATGCTCGGGATGTAGAGCCCGATGGAGATGAAACGGGCAAGGCCCGTCAGCGTCCCTCGATGAAGGGTGGGCCAGACTTCCGGCTTGATAGTGTCTTCGGTCAGATAGCACAGGGAATTGATGCCGGCCAGAATGACCAACAGGATCCAGAAGAGCGTCATATCATGTTCCCAGACTTTTGTCGTAACACCCACAATTACCGTCATGACAAACGTCCCCACGAAACTCCAAAAGAGGAACTTCTTCCTCGACACCCTATCGGCGAATAGCCCAAACATTCCGATAACCAGACCTGCGCCTTCGAAGACGGCAAGCACGGTGGGCTGCAAGTGGGGGAAGAAGGCAAAGGCGAGTGCGTATGCCATCAAGCCGAAGCCGATGGTGTTGGCGGCCGCTATGACGATCATGATCACCATCGTGAACACGGTGTAGCCCGTGCTGGGTTGTCGCGTTACCGCCGCCTGAACCGATTCGCCTCCCCTCTCGGCACGAGCTTCATCGACAACTTCCGACCCGAAATACGACGTTATCGTCCTTTCGAGCTTGTCGGTCTTGCCTTTCTTTTCCAGCCACAGAAATGATTCCGGCATGCTGAGACGGGTCGCAAAGAGGATGGACACGACAATCAAGACCGCTATGGCTACAGCGTCTCGCTGGACGCTGACGACCGCCTGTCCCTTCAGCGCCGAGGTGGCGAGCGCAAGGACGGCCAATACGGTACCCCCGAAGTTGATTCCGTTTATGATCATCATGCTCGCCTTGCCGCGGTGCTTGCGCGGCATCAGCTCGTGACTCGCAACCATGATGGAGTTCATCTCTCCGCCGCCTGCAATGAGCATGAGCGCAAGAGCGATCAGGATGACGACATAGGTTGTGCTGAAGAACAGCACGACCCCTCCGACGGCATAGAGACCCAATGTCGTGTACAACGTGACCTTTCGTCCGTATCTGTCGGAAAATGGGCCGGCAACAATGATTCCGATTATGAGCCAGATGGGCGCCCATGCCAGGAGAAGCTCGCCAAGCGCTTTGGGCATAGTCACCCAATAGATCGCGATGGAGGCAAGCGAAAACACGTAAGATTCAAGAGCCAAACCGAGGACGAAGGAAACGAACATCCACGTCGTCTTGTCGCTCCAGGGCGCCTCGCCGAGCTTTTCCACATTCACGTTGACCATGCTCAATGCCTCCTGTCGAATTGACCGCATATTCAAGATCTTCGGCGAAAAGACTAGTATCAGACTCGTAAATTGTCAATGTGAGGCAGAATGACCCCCTGGACATCATCGTCGCCGGAACGCGCAATGCGTCGATGGTCTCCGGCAAGGGCGCCGCCCTCGAGACCCTTCAGCCGGGCAAAAATCGCGGTTCTCGCAGTGCCTGAGATGAATCCCTATTCTGCGCTCCCGAAGATGGGTTCGTTCTCCCCTCGCGATCCATGATGGGTCACGATGACACGCGCTCCGTCGAACGCGAAATCGAAGCGGCGGGCGAGGCCGCTCATGAGCAGGTCGAGGGTAAAGTGGTGAAAAAGCTCAGTGCGAAATCCTTCAGCGAAAGCGATGAAGTCCTTTCAATCATGAGTCCCACGACATCGGGAAGACCCGAATCGTAGCTCCAGGCAGTTCCCGGAGGTTCGATCAGCGGACGATCAAACACGAACTTCAGCCTGTCGGCACTTCGTTGCATCTGAACCCATGTGTTGTCGGCGTCCCTCGGCTGCCATTCATTGGAAGCCAGCCCCGCCGTCATGGTGAGGAGGTTTCCAAGGGTGATCAACCTCTTGTGCGGATCGCTAACGGATGCCGAGACCTCAGGTAGCCCGTCGGCGACGTGAAGATCGACGCCGGCGAGAAGTCCGCGGTCTATCGCGATCCCGGTGAGGACCGAGACGACGGTTTTCTCGCAGGAGGCGATATCGTGTGCCAGCTGCGCATCAAATGGCGGGCCCACGGAAATCGCTTGCGCAGCCGGTAACCATGAGCATCCACAGGGCGATAGGTAGGCCGATCAAAAGCTTCAAGAACCCCGCGAATTGCGGCACTGTGCACGATCCGTTCATGCCTCCCCCCCTTTTTCCGCAGGTCCGGGCGACATGTTCCTTGGTGAGCAGCAGCAGAAGGTGTTCAGTCGTCCGCGGCCTCTGCTCCTATTGTAGCCCTCCTGCCATGTCGTTCAAAGTGCCGGAGGGTAGCATTCACCGGACATACAGATCCTGGAGGCGCTCGTTCCACACTTTGCCGTCCTTCGTGACCAGACACCCTTTTACGATCTCATCGTCCGCGTCAAGAACGAGCCTTCCTCTCTCCTTATCCCAGAGCTCAGTGACGAGATTTCCGACGTTGCTCGAATACATCTGACTCGCGTGAACCGGATACATCCCGGCAAGCCTGGAGGCCCCGATGATTCGAACCCCATCTATGGCGATCTCCTCGTCCGGCCGCGAGCCCTCAACGTTTCCCCCGCTGTCAACGGCCATGTCGATGACGATGCTGCCGGGCCTCATCCCGTCTAGCATCTTCCGCGTCACGATGAGCGGGGCTTGGCGCCCGAACACCTGTGCAGTCGTTATCACCACGTCTGCGCCGGCGCAGTGCGCGGCCATCGCCTCCTGCTGCTTTTCGAGCTGCTGCGCACTGAGCTCCTTCGCGTAGCCCTCTTTCGTTTGTCCGGTCTCTCCGAGGTCGATCTTGACGAACTGGGCTCCGAGCGACTTGACCTGGTCTTCCACGACGGGACGCGTGTCGAAGGCCTCCACGCGCGCGCCGAGGCGGTGGGCGGTCGCGATCGCCTGCAGTCCGGCAACCCCCGCGCCGATGACGAACACTTTCGCGGGAGTGAGAGTTCCCGCCGGCGTCACCATCATGGGGAACACGCGGTCGAGCCTCTCGGCGGCGAGAATGACCGCCGCGTATCCGGCAAGGCTCGCCTGGGAGCTGACCGAGTCCATCTTCTGGGCTCGCGTGACGCGGGGAATCATCTCCATCGAAATCGCGTCGACCCGTCGATCGGCGAGCGCCTGCACCAGCGACCGATCGTTGAAGGGATCGAGGTAGCTGATGTGGATCGAGCCCTCCTTGAGGAGGGCAATTTCTTCAACCGGAGGTTTCGCGAGGCGCAGTACGACGTCCGATCCGGAAAGGACCGAGTGACGATCGGATACCGTCGCGCCAGCGTTTTCGTACTCCTGGTCGGAGAACCCGGCAGAGGCCCCAACGCCTTTCTCGACCTTTAGCGCTGCGCCGAGTCCGGTGAGCTTCTGCACCGTATTAGGGGTAAGGGGAGCTCTCCGCTCATTGGGGTTGAGCTCCCGGGGAATGCCTATTGTCATGTTTCGTATCCCGGTAGAAGTCCTTGCATAGGTAAGCGATTGTTCCTGTCGCAGCCGTCGATCGGCCCGACAGCTCTTTAGTTCATCCTCTGGATCTCGTTGACCAGCTTGGATACGGAGTCGCGGGCATCTCCGAAGAGCATCCTGGTCTTGTCGTTGTAGAAAAGCTCGTTCTCAATGCCAGCGAAACCCGGGCTCATGCTTCGTTTCAGAACGATGACCTGCTTCGAGTCCGCCGCGTTTAGAATAGGCATCCCGTAGATCGGACTGCCCTTATCCGAGTTGGCTGCCGGATTGACCACGTCATTGGCCCCGACGACCAACGTCACGTCGGCCCGTTGGAAGTCCGAGTTGATTGCGTCCATTTCGTAGAGTTTGTCGTAGGGAACATTCGCTTCCGCGAGGAGCACGTTCATATGGCCGGGCATGCGTCCCGCGACCGGATGGATGGCGTACTTGACCTCGACGCCACGCTGCTCCAGCCCGTCGGCAAGCTCACGCACCTGGTGCTGCGCCCGCGCAACCGCGAGGCCGTAGCCCGGCACGATGATCACCATCTGAGCGTACGCAAGGAGGATGGCCGCCTCGTCGGCGGCGATGGGGTTGACCGACTTGTCGGTGCTTCCGTTCCCCGAGGGCCCGCCGACGGCGACCTTGCCAAACGCCCCAAAGAGCACGTTGGTGATCGGCCGATTCATGGCCTTACACATGAGAACGGTGAGAAGGGTTCCCGAAGAGCCCACGAGGGTTCCGCCGATGATCATGGCGATGTTGTTGGTGTTGTAGCCGTCGGCAGCGACTGCGAGCCCGGTGAAGGCGTTCAGAAGCGAGATGACCACCGGCATGTCGGCCCCTCCGATTGGAAGCACCATCAGGATGCCGAGGAGGAGGGAGAGCGCGAACAGCAGCAAGAAGAGCAGCGTGCTCTGCCCGAAGCCGATGAGGTAGACCCAGAGCGCCGCGATGCCGGCGAGGATTGTCGCGTTCACCGCCTGCTGGAGCGGGTAGGTCACCGGCTTTTCGATGAAGCCTTGCAGCTTGCTGAAGGCAATGATACTTCCCGCAAAGGAGATCGAGCCGACGAGCGTCGAGAAGGGCATCGTAATCGTGAAGATCGTCGAGACCCCCGCTCCGCCGTGGAGGCGGTTTACGAAATCCATTGTGGCGACGAGGGCGGCGGCGCCTCCCCCGACGCCATTGAAGATCGCCACCATCTGCGGGATCGCTGTCATCTTGACCGAGCGGGCTCCGATCGCCCCGATGACCAGACCGACCACGACCCCGATGACGATGAGCACGTAGTTCAGGGTCTGCCCGTGAGGAAGGGAGGGGCCGGCGACGCCTTTCAGCAGGGGAATGGTGGCGCCAACGGCGACCAGCATCCCCAGCGCTGCGATGAAGTTGCCCGAGCGCGCGCTTTCCGGGGAGCTCATGCGCCTCATACCGAAGATGAAGAGAACAGCGGCAAGGAGATAGGCGAGCGCAATGATAATGTGAAGCGCCATCATTTCCTGCGCCTGAACATCTGAAGCATTCGGTCGGTGACAATGAAGCCGCCGAAGACGTTGATCGAGCCAAAGACCACAGCGAGAAATCCGAAGACGATACCCAAGGGATTCGACGCCGAGGCGAGGACGAGCATCCCGCCGAGAAGGATAATGCCGTGAATCGCGTTTGTTCCCGACATGAGCGGAGTGTGGAGAACCACTGGCACTTTCGAGATGACTTCAAAGCCGACGAAGATCGCCATGATGAAGATGTAGAGCAGGGCAATACCGATTGGAATGACGCCCCCCATAGTGATGCCTCCCGATGCTTGTCTCACGCGCGTACGAGACCTACTCTGAGGAGCGATTGGGCTGTCTCTCTCGATCCGGTCGTTCGAGTCTCACTGGAACGGGCCTTTCTTCGCCGTGCGTGAAGAGTCACCAGAGAGGGAGCTCAGAGAAAGGACGCCGCGCGCGCGTGCAGCCGCTCGGCGGACGACACCGCGCGAGCTGTGCACCAAAAGACGCCGCCAACAGTCGGCCGCAAAACGGCTGGCGCTGGAACCGCCTTCTCGGTTAATAATACCTATCTTGTCAGGAAACATCAATGCTCGATCGTGAGCCAGCCACTCATCGCGCAATAACGATCAGCTCGCGAATCGGAACGACATCCTCGAGGATCTCGAGCTTGGGGGAAGCGGCCGACCGATAGGGAGATTGATCTCGCCGCCGGCGCGTGCATGGCTTCAGAGGCCGGAAAACATGGCCGGGGGGTCTCGCGCTCCACTTCGCCATGTGGTGATGTCCCTGGTACTGCCGTTCGGGAGGATGACTGACTTACCGCGACTTCGACATTCTCTTCACGCCCGACAGGCTGATCGTCTTCGCCTATCACGGCTATCCGTGGCTCATTCGCGGCCTCACCTACCGGCGCACCAATCACGGCAGTCTCCACGTACGCGGCTGCAAGGAGGAAGGGCATGACGACCACCCCCTTCGACATGGTGGTGCTCAAGGATCTCCGTAGTGTTCCCCTGATTGGTGTCACCTATGCAGCAGTCTGCCTCCGCAAGTCGGAGGGGCTTCGATATTCCAGCGCAGAATGCGGTCGCCGTTCGGAAAAATCGCTCGATGAGCCCGTTCTCTTCAGGCGTGTAGGGCGTCACGAAGTCCTGGCTTAGCCGGTAGTCACGACAGGCAGCACGAAACCTCCGGTTCTGGAGGATCAGGCGGGCGCTTCCGCGAAGGTCCTCATGTAGGGCTGGAAGGCCTCCCAGATCGCGTCCATCTCTTCCTGACGCGCGATTTATACCATCTTCCTTGGAGGAAAGCCATGGCCACCAAGAGAGATCGTTTTTTCCGGACCGTCTTTCTGCTTATCGCCGCTTTCGCGCTGGTCGAATGCACCTCCTCTCCAACGACATTGCGCACTCAGCGGGACGTCATTTTCCAAAATGACATCACGTACGCCAAGGTTGGTGATATCGACCTCAAGCTGGATCTATGCCGTCCAGCCCAAGGGAAGGGGCCCTTCCCGGCTCTCATTTTCTTTGGGGGAGGTGGTTGGACCGAACTAAGTAGGACGGATTACTATCCCGAAATCGGGCAAGCTGCGAGAAGAGGCTATGTGGCTGTCACGGCCGACTACCGTCTTACCAGCGTCAAGGAAAAGGGCACGACCAAATATCCGTTCCCCGCTCAGCTCTACGACGCAAAGTGCGCTGTTCGTTGGTTACGAGCCAACGCAGCAAAGTACAACATAGATTCGGACCATATTGGCGCGATAGGGTTTTCCGCAGGCGCTCAGCTTGCCTTGATGCTCGGCTTGACCAAGCCATCTGACGGGCTCGAAGGGGAATGTGGGAACGCCGGCTATTCGAGCAGCGTTCAGGCGGTAGTCAATCAATCAGGGCCTACGGACTTGATCGCTTATTTCCGCGAGACCTTCCCAAACTTCTATGCAGTGGATTTGCTTGGCGGTACCCCGGAGCAAGTCCCAGAGCAGTATAAACGTGCCAGCCCTCTCACCTACGTACGAAGTGATAGCCCACCAATTCTGACGATTCACGGCGACAGCGATCTGGATGTTCGACCGAAACACGCTCAGCTTCTGGATGCAAAGATGAAGGATGTTGGAGCCTTGCACATTCTCATACTTACGAAAGGCGGGATGCACGCATGCGCTCCATTTGACAACGTGGTATGGGATTTCTTGGATGGTGTTCTGAAGACACATACATAGCCATTCAGAGGCAATGTCAACTCCGTGAGTAGCTACGTGCCTCGGGTGATCCTGCCCGCAGTCGGAGGCGGCAGATGACCGGTCGCCCGCGCCGGTCATCCGCCGCGCGAAAATCCGTTACCGCGGGGCCGACTTCATGAGCCCGATGGTGTTGCCCGCCGGATCGGCGAACATCCCGATGGTGACCCCCTCCATGATGGGGGTGACGGGCATAAGCTCCTTGGCTCCCGCCTTAACGACCTTCTTCATGTAGGCCTGGGGATCATCGACCTCGATGTAGACCGTCACGCGGGGGTCCCCGGCTCCGATTCCGCCGCCGATGCCTTTGCCCTCGTTGTCGACCAGGCTGTAGTTGCCCATCTCCGGGGCAGGCGGGCTGAGCTTCCATCCGAAGTTGTCGGCGTAGAACTTCTGAAGCGCGATTGCGTCTTTACCGATAATTTCGAAGTGCATAATGGAATTTGGCATGGACTTTTCCTCCCTTCTTCTTGCTATGAAGCCAAGACGGCTCGGACGCTGAGAGTATACCACGGCTCCCGGACGGTCGGAGACCGCCTCGGTCTCTACTCGCTTCTTTCGGGCCAGCGCCGGCCGGAAGGTAGGCCATGATGCTGAAGCTCATGAATCGTGCGACCAGCATCGTCGAGATCGAAGGCGGGGTCGCGATCACCGCCCCCGAGAAGTCCGACGATTTCATCGACATGTTCACTCGAGTCGTGAAGTTCGATGCCCCCTGCTACCACACGGCCGTGCGCGGGGACTTCATCGCTCGGTGCAGGGTCAAGCCCGATCTTAAGGCGACCTACGACGCCGGCGGTATCCTCGTCTGCGAATCCAAGAGTCGCTGGATCAAGCTCGAGCTCGAGCGGACCGACCTCGGCTATTCGTCGATCGTCTCGGTAGTCACCGAGAAGGTTTCGGACGACTCCAACGGAGAAAAGATGGACGCCGCGGCCGTGTGGCTCCAGGTCGTCCGCAAGGGCAACAATTGGTGCCTCCACCACTCACTCGACGGCTTTAAATGGAAGATGACGAGGTATTTCCACCTCAAGATGAAGAGCGAGGTAGCGATCGGCATGGAGGCGCAGTCACCGCTCGGCGAGGGCTGCCGAGTCGAGTTCACCGGCTTCGAGATCGTCCCTAACACCTTCACCGATATCAGGGCCGCGCGGTAGTCCCTCTTCAACTCCGCGAGGAGATTCGCGATTCCCGCACGCCGCCGCCGTTTGCAGTTTCAACTTGACAGAATGACTAAGATACAACCAAAATTGGGTTCGCCTCAGAACGCAAGGGCATGCATGAATAGATCTCTCGGAGGTTGCCAATGAAAGCACTTCTAGGTTGGTCCGTCGTGATTGTCACTCTCGTATTGTTAGGATCCTGTTCCTCCCTTCCATCCAGCGTAGGCAACGTGTTGGGATCGGTCGCTGCCGGGAACGCAAGCTCAAACGCCACGGCATCGGCCGCCGCGCCTATCGGTTTCCCGTCGGGAGATGTCCTGGCCACCGCCGACTCGAGCCAGACCGACGGAACCTATTGGGTCGTAAAGGTCATTACTCCCGCCTCGGCTGCGACGAAGAATCAGGCGCAGGTCCTTCGCGTCGAAGACGGAAAGGAGTACTGGGCGAACTTCGTCACGCCCACCCACAAGACGGTGCAAGCGCAGCTTGCGCTCGGCTCCGAGGTCTACTATCTACCCCGGGATTCGATGAATTCAAGCGTAGATGAGCAGTCCTATACCCAGGACCCCTGGCAGTTGGGAAGGGTGACCTCCGTTGACGATCTCTACAAGGGGGAGGTACAGATCAGCGGCACCGAATATTACATTAAGTGGACGCGAATGGCGAACTAACCCTTCGTGACCCGACCCACCCGGGCCGGGTCACGACCTCGGCTTGGGGACCACGATCAGCCCGCCGTCGAGGTCGCCGTAGGATTTAAACGAGCCGATCGCGAGATAGGTGGCCGCGAGCGCACAGAGGGCGGCGTCGAGGTAGTCGAGGTTCGGGAGCCTCGACACATCGACTCCCGCGTTGCTCAAGACTTTTCGTCGGGCGGCGCGCTTCTCGCGTGCCGATGCGGCGCTTCCTGAAAGAACCCGTGCAATGGCGTGCGGGAAGGTCTCAAAGCAGATCGGGTCGTCGCTCACGTTCCATCGGCCGCCGAAGAGCGCGTGCGACCGCTCAAGGCGGCGGAAGAGCTCGGAGCCGTTTAGCATCCAGTCGTAGAAGCCGCTCCCTGCGGGTGCCGATCGGTGGAGCTCTTTGGCTCTCGCCTCGGTCGGGGTGAGAAAGCAGTAGATCCCTTCGCGTCTCATCTCCCTTTCGGCGAGCCGCGGCTCCGCCTCCTTCGCTCGCCACCGGCAGGGCGCGTCCACCCCGATGAGGCTCGCGCCCCGTTCGCGACACCAGCGCGCGATCTCGTTTGCGCTCAAGGAGTGGTGAATCCCGTCCCTGTCGAGCGCACCGTCGCGGAACAGAACTGCGTGGAAGCCCTTCCCGGGGCCGCCTACATCCACGCCGGCGACTACTGAACCGTCCATGGCGGCATGCTCCTCGGTGGGGCGGTTCTCGTCAACGGTCGCGGCCATGCTAGGCATGTACTGCGAGGCGCGCGCCCCCTGACCGCCGACCGCCCGTTGGCACGTCATCGCGGCGCTGCTACTATCCCCCTATGATCCTCTACCGCCCGGGGCACGGCGCCCCACTTGCAGACTTCGGCATCCAGATTCCCGCGGCACCCGACCGAATCGCAAAGATCCTGGACGCCCTGCGAAAGGACCCGCTTCTCGGACCGCTCGAAGAACAGTGGCTCATCGGCGACGACGGGAGCGCCCTCACACGAACGGACCTCGAGCGGGTGCATTCAAGCGAGTACGTCGCGCGCCTCTTTTCCGACGATATCGACAAGATCCTGATCGAGGTCTATGAGCTCATCGACTCCGATGGGAACTATCATCGCTATAATCCCGCGTCGGCGAAGCGTCCCTTGAGAGAGATGTTCGACCGGACGCTTCGCGCCCAGGCCGGCACCTATCAGTGCTGCCGCGTGGCGGCCGAGGGCGGCTTCTGCTTCTTTCTCGGAGGAGGCGGCCACCACGCCCACCGGGACTTCGGCCACGGCTTCTGCGTCGTGAACGACATCGTCATTCCCCTGCGCAGGATGCAGGCCGAGCGCCGCATCAAGACCGCGTGGGTCATCGATGTCGATGCCCACAAGGGCGACGGCGTGGCGGCGATCACCGAAGGGGATGCGTCGATCGTGACCTTGAGCGCCCACATGGCCCACGGATGGCCGCTCGATCTCCCGGAGTATCGCGAGGATGGCAGCCGCCATCCCAGCTACATCCCCTCGGACATCGACATCCCCATCGAGCGCGGCGAGGAGGCGGTGTACTGCGACCGCCTTCGGGAGGGGCTCGAGAGGCTTGCCGACTTCGCCGAGGCCGATTTTGCGCTCGTCGAGCTTGGGGCCGATCCTTACGAGAAGGACGCCCTCCCCTCCACGAAGCCGCTTCAGCTCACCCTCGAGCAGATGCTCGAGCGCGATCTTCTGATCTACGATTTTCTCAAGCGGCGAAAGATTCCCGCGGCCTACCTCATGTCCGGAGGATACGGGGAGCACTCGTGGGAGCCCTACCCGCCCTTCCTGAAGCACGCGCTCAAGGACCGATTGGGCCTGTAGAAGGGCGAGCTTCTGAAGGCGGATCCGCGACAACGCCGGTTATCGGGCCTTCGTCACCGGATAGCGGATGATCGTGTAATAGCTCGCAGGTCTCGCGAGGGGGGTACCGGGGCCGCGCAGGTACTCCTCCTCGTGCTCACCGGAAATCCTGTGGGCGTCGGGCCGATAGCCGTCGGACGAACGCCTCTACCACTGCTCGGAATGAATCTTGCCGAGATCGTATTGCGTGCGCGCGGGCAGGCGCTCGTTGGGATGGCCGACTGCGATGAGGCACAGGACGCCGATCGACTCGGGGATACCGAGGCAGCGGCGGGCCACCTCCTCGCGATCAGGACGGCCGTGGCAGCCGATCCACACCGCGCCCAAGCCGAGACCGGCAGCCGCGACGAGGAGGTTCTCGGTGGCGGCCGCGCAGTCTTGGACCCACCAGTCGGAGACCGCAGGGTCGCCGCACACAGCGAAGGCGAGAGGCGCCTTTGCTATCATCTTTCCGTAGGGGTGTGAGGCTGCCAGCCGGTCGAGGATCGCTCGATCGCGGACCACGACAAAGCGCCAAGGCTGGCGATTGTTGGCCGAGGGAGCGGCCATCGCTGCCTCAAGAAGGTTCCGCAGGTCGGCCTCGCTGACCGGCACGCGGGTGTAATCGCGGACGCTGCGCCGCGCGAAGATCATTCCCAGGCGATCGTCCATGCGGCCTCCTCCTTTGGATCGTGCTGTCATCTGTTCTACCACTATTCGATCGAAAGATCAGGGACCCGGATGGTGGCGCAGCTGCATGAGCCAAAAACCGATACACTGTGGGGGATGAAACGCGGGTGTCCCGTTCCAACGACGGTGGAGCCATGAACAAGCCAAGAAACAGAATCGGCGTCCTGTCCCTCGGTGCAGCCGCCGTGGGATTCCTCTTTGTCACTCTGCAACCCTGGATTCCTCTTGACCGGCTCATCCTGTTCGGCGGATTGAGCCTCAAGCGTCTTCTCGCCTCCTTTTTTGACGCCTCGCTCGTGGGCGCCCTCGCGGATTGGTTTGCGGTGACCGCCCTGTTCACGAATCCCCTCGGCGTGAAGCTGCCCCACACCGATATCCTTGCCAAGAACAAAGACAGCATCGCGGAGGCGGTGCCTCGCTTCCTGGCGGGTTTCCTCAGCGCGGAGAAGATCTCTACGGAGCTTTCACGCGTGGACTTTGGGGCAAAGGTGGCAGAGCTCCTCGGTCGACCGGCTATTCGGGAGGAGCTCCACGGCTTCCTGCGCGACAGGATCGTGCCATTGCTCCCGGATGGCAGTCCGCCGCAAGAGGGGGGAGAGAACCGGTTCTCCGCCCTCGTGGATCGGATTTTCTCCTTCCTGGCCGAAAAGACGGATCCGGCGGCGCTTCTCATACGCCTCATGCAATGGGCACTGCGCGAGAACCTTCAAGAAAGGGTGATCGCCGGCGCGGCTGAGCTCCTTCGCAGCGCCATTGAGGGAAGTCGTGATCGTCTGGTCTCAATTCTGACTCCCATGATCAAGCGGAACTCCGGCTGGCAAGGTCTCTTCGTGGGACGCCGTGTCGTCGAGCGCTTGATTGACGGCATCAAGGAGGAGCTAGTCCGTGTGCGAGAGAAACCGGACCATGAGCTTCGACGGCTCCTTTCAAGCTCCTTCGCCTCCTACGTCGAGAGGCTTGCAGGCGATAGCTCTGGTCCCTCGGGCGAACGCGATCGCCTCGGTCGTAAGATCCGCGAGGTGCTCTCCGATGGGTCGATTCGATCTACCAGCGCGAGGCTGCTCGCGGCGATTCTCGAGCGACTTCGCAGCGATCTATTGCGACCGGATAGTCTCACCCTCCAGCTAATCGAGCGCATCGAGCAGGAGCTCCACGCACGGCTTACTGAGGATGAAGAGCTGCGCCTGCGCTTCAACCGCGAGATAGTGGGACTCATATCGACGTTCATCGCAAGGAGCCGCCTCGTCGACGGCGTCTCCGGATACATCGCCTCCCTGCTCCGGGCGACGGACGAGCGCGAGTTCGTGAATCGCATCGAGGATGCGGTGTGGAACGACCTTCAGTATATCCGCGTCAACGGGGCAGCCGTCGGCGGCCTTGTCGGTCTCGTTCTTGCCATAGTCTCCGCGCTCCTGCCGTGAGGGGCGCAGGCCCGGTCAACCTGCCGGCGCGCCCTCTCTATCGGGTTTTCCGTTGCGATACTTTGGCAGGTGACGACATGCGCACCTTCAAGGTATAGTAGGTGCAAATATCCGTCCGCTAAAGGAGCCCGCGATGGCAGAAAATGAAGCGTTGGTAATAGCCTCCAAGGTGAAGGCTTACATCAAGAAGTCAGGCGATCTGAAGTGCTCGGCCGCCGTCATCGATGTTCTTTCCGACAAAGTTCGTGCAATGTGCGACAGTGCCATTCAAAAAGCGAAAGCGGATAAGAGGAAAACCGTCCAGGAGAAGGACTTCCAGTAGACACCGCACCCGAGTCCGAGGCGGAGCCTCGGACTCGGGTAAGGGGACTTTCGAAATAGGCAGAAATATCGAGTTTGCGGGATACCGCAATCGAAAGGCGTCCTCTCACCTCGGCCACCGCACGGAGAGCGGCGGCCGGCCGCAGTCTAGGACCGGCCCTTGGCAAAAAGCCCGTTGTCGAAGTCGAGCCCCGTGCGAGCGGCATGCACGGTCCTTCCCCGCTCGGCGAAGGCGATCGCTTGCCGCTATGCCGATTTGAGCTTCGCCGGCAGGCTGCTCGCCCAGGCGCGGATCGCGGTCCAATCCCGGATGTCGCTCGCCGGTAGGCGTTTGAGCGCCGGCAGGAGGCTGAACGGGAAACGGAGCGTCGCGGGATCGAACTTGCCTCCAAATACTTCGCGGGTTACCGGGGCGAGCCAGGCGAGCTTCGCAAGCTCCTTATCGAGCTGTTCGCGCGCTCCTTTCCACTCCTCCTCTTCGTCGTGAAACGGCCCGAGCGAGAAGACCGCGACAGGCTTCGCCAGGAGGCCTTCTCGAAACCGCGCCAGGAAACCCATCGCATCCCTGTGCCAGCGGAACATGAACAGCGGCGCCCCTACCACCACGGCGCTGTACTTTTCCACGGTCTTCACCCGCTGCAGGGACTCCACATCAACCGCGAACCCTCCTTCGCGCAGCGTCGCCGCCACGGCCTCGGCGACCTCCTGCGTTGAACCGGATCGTGTCGCGTACCCGACAAGAATTGAAGTAGACATCGCTTGCTCCCTTTTCCGACGGTTCAGCCTCGCTTGCCTCGAGTCATCTGCCCGCCTCGCTCGCCGCGCTCCGTGCCATTTGGAGCAACCTACGCGCCACCAGGATGCTCCAGATCTCGAGCGGCACGAGAGAGCCGAATGCAAAAACAAGACCCACCGTCGGCACCGTCGGTGGCACGAGCGACAGGACACCCAGGAGGATTCCCAGATAGGCGGTCACCCTCCCGAACAGGGAGCTGCGGCTCATGACTACCGCGAAGATCAGCAGTGCGAGCCCTTCGAGGAGATACCCCGCGTCGAAGGCCGTGCCCTGCCAATTCGCAAGCATCACCTGACCGGCTGCTTCGATCGTGGCTCTCTGCGACTCGCCCGCAGCCCCCGCGTAGCTCCCGCTCAAGGAGAGCATCTCGAAGGCTGCGGTCGATGCGAAGTAGGCCGCAATTCCGAGCAGGGCGAAGACGAGGGCAATCAACGTGGCGGATTGGCTCGTGCGTCTCAAGGCAACGTAGAGGGCGAGCAGAACGAGCCCCATGAGCACCTGATCGACGATGAGCAGGAGGTCCAGGTCGAGGAGCCCGACGAGCGGGCTGCGCTGAAAGAGGGCGAACCAGCCGAGGACCGTGCTCGGCGGTGGCCAGAGGATAAAAACAACGACCTGCACGGGAATGAAGACCGCCATCACGAGGGCGGCGACGCCGGCCACCCAGTAGAGACCCTTCCAACCGGAGCCAGCCCCTTCGGGCGAGACTCCTCCCCCATTCGCTGCGCTCATTTCTGAGCCTCCTCGACTGATTTGCGAGACGCCTGTCCCTGTGCTGCAGGTCGTCTCCGCATGCCGCACTCCTGCACGAGCAACTCGATTCGCCCGGGAGGCGGAGAGATCGATTTTCGGTGGTTCTCGACGCCTAGGGTAGACCCACCCCGGCGCCGGCGCAAGCCGATTTTCCCGAACTGGAGGGCCGTGCGGACAGCTTCTGGACGCGGGGCGCGCCGTCAGGTACCATGGGCCCCCATGAACGACTACCCCATTGCACCAACACCGTTTACCGCCGTTGCCCTCGCCGATCGCCTTTGGCTCCCTCGCCTGGAGACCAATCGGGCGGTAACCATCCCGGCCGTCTTCCGCAAGTGCGAGGAGTCGGGGAGGGTCGACAACTTCCGCAAGGCCGCCCGACGGATGGAGGGACCCTACGTCGGGGTGAGACCGTTCGAGGACACCGACGTCTACAAGGCGATCGAAGGGGCCTCCTATTCCCTGGCCCAGCAGCCGAGCCAGGAGCTTGACGCCTACCTGGACGGGTTGATTGAGCTCATCGCGGCGGCACAGGAGCCCGACGGCTACCTCTTCACCAATCGGACAATCGATCCCGCCCACGTCCTGCCGACCTCAGGGAGCGAGCGTTGGTCGAACCTCGTAAAGAGCCACGAGCTCTACAACTGCGGCCATCTCTACGAGGCTGCCGCCGCCCACTTCCAGGCAACCGGGAAGAGGGCTCTCCTCGACGTCGCTCTCCGCAGCGCCGAGCTCATCCGCACAACCTTCGGCCCTGCCGCCAGGCACGACATTCCCGGCCATCCGATCATCGAGATGGGACTCGCGCGCCTGTACCGCATCACCCGCGATCGGCGCCACCTCGAGACCGCTCGCTTCCTTCTCGAGGAGAGGGGCCGCCACGAAAGGCGGCCGCTCTACAGCTTTGCCGACAATCCCGGCTACTGCCAGGACCACCTCCCCGTGCTCGAGCAGCGAGAGGCGGTTGGCCACGCGGTGCGCGCGGTCTACCTGTACTGCGGGATGGCCGATATGGCGGCCCTCCTCCCGGACCCGGCCTTTGCCGCGGCTATCGAGTCAATCTGGCGCGACGTGGTGGAATCGAAGATCTACCTGACCGGCGGCCTCGGTGCTCGCCATACGGGGGAGGCCTTTGGAGAGGCGTTCGAGCTTCCCAACCTGACGGCCTACGGCGAGACCTGCGCCGCCATCGGCTCGGTTATGTGGAATCACCGCCTGTTCCTGCTCACGGGCGATTCTAAGTACTACGACGTCCTGGAGCAGACCCTCTACAACGGCCTCCTCTCCGGCGTCTCCCTCCGGGGCGATGAGTACTTCTACACGAATCCGCTCGAATCGGACGGCGAGTTCCGCTTCAACAAGGGGAAGAGCGAACGGCAGCCCTGGTTCGATGTCTCCTGCTGCCCGACGAACCTGTCGCGCTTCTTCCCCTCGCTTCCGGGCTATCTCTACGCGACAGCCGGCGCGACGCTCTACGTCAACCTCTATGCCGCAAGCCGGGCAGAGGTCGAGGCGGACGGAGTTCGTATGGAGCTCCTCCAGGAAACGGACTATCCGTGGAGCGGCACTGTTCGGCTTGCCGTTCGCCCGCAGCGTCCGGTTCGCTTGCGGTTCCTGCTCCGCCTTCCCGGCTGGTCGCGCGAGCGGATCATGGGAGGAAATCTCTACCGCTTTGCGCGTCCCCGCTCCGAAACCGCCACTCTTCGGGTGAATGGCATGGCGGTCGAGGTGGTCATGGAGAAAGGGTACGCGGCCGTCGAGCGCGAATGGCGGGAAGGAGACACGATCGAGCTCTCCCTGCCCCTTTCGGTGCGGAAGGTTATCTGTGATCCTCGGGTCGCCGACAACCGCGGGAAGGCGGCGCTCCAGCGCGGTCCGATCGTTTATTGCGTCGAGGGGCGGGATTCGCGCATCCCGCTCGACTCCATCCAGCTTGGGGATGAGTCGTCCATGGTCGCGACCCCCCAGCCGGAGCTCCTCGGCGGAGTCGTCGCGCTCCAGACGCCGGAGTTTACGGCGATCCCGTACTACACCTGGGCCAACCGCGGGCCCGGCCCGATGAGAGTCTGGCTGCCAAACGGCTAAGAGCGCCGTTCGCCGCTCAAGACTTTCCGCCGCATGCTCACCGTCCGCGCAAGGAGCAGCACGTAGACGATGTCGAACAGCGAGCACAGGATCCCGATCCCGAGAACGAACGAGTCGCCTCCCATGTAGCCGTATTGGATCGTAGGGGCAAGGGTCCCGATCCACTTATTGACGGCGATGATCTGCGACTGGCCGGAGGGGCCGTGTCGCTTGAAGAGCATATCGATAAACAGGACCGACATGAGAAGATTCTGAAGAAAGGCGGCATCCTTGGCCCCGTCGGTTCGACCAAGCTCGATCACGAAGAGTATCTGGACGACAAAGCTTGCGCCGAACACGAGGAGGCTTCCAGCAAGGAACTGAGACTTCGTCACCCCTCGCGGCCAGTACTTGAATCCATACAGGAAGTAGGTGATCACGATGAGGACGTCGAATGCGGCCCAGGTGATCTCTATGAGCTGCTGGATGCCGGATTGCCCGCCGTAGGCGAAACCGATGTAGGTATTGATGAGCTCCCAGGCGATGTTGAGTGCCAGAGCAAACAGGGGAATGGCGTAGGTCTTCTGCTTGAACCCCAATCGCACCGCTTCGATATAGACCCAAGTCCAGCACAGTCCGCTGATCAGCGTAAGCGCGAGCGTCACCGGCACACCCCCTCGGTTGCTGCCCCTTACGGTAACCGGTCGCCGTCAAATCTGCAACGGCCGAGCGACTTGGGTCATTTCTTGCCTCTGAGCCTCCTCAAAGCGCGTTCGATTATGGGAACCCGTTCGGAAGGGCGGGAAGCCCCGGGAGCGGCCGATTCGCCCAGGCCGGCTGCGCCCGAGGCATTCTCGCGGAGGCTGCGCTCCTCGCCGGCGCCGGCCGATACCTCGCGCTGCCTCAGCTCGACCTCTTTCTGTTTCAGCCCTTCTCGCTTCTTCTTCTGGCTCTCTTTCTTCCGCTTGTTCAGCAGGTTGATGACGTAGATGATCACGGTGTAGATGACGCCGAGAACGAAGCCGGCTATCGCGATGACGATGACCGAGACGTTCTCGAACTGCGCGCCGAAGAGGTTAACCGTGCTCCGGTAGTTGAAGTTCAAGACTATGAGCACGGCCAGGGCGATGAGGATGAGGGCACTGACGATCAACTTTGCCACCATCGTTCCTCCTTCCCCTCAACTGTAGCACGCCAGGCGCGTCCGATGCGAAGGTCTCGAGATCTCACCTCCCGTGAGCTTCAGCCGACCTCAGTGCACCAGTTTGAAGCCGATGTCGGTCCCCATTTTCTGCATAAAACCGAGCTGGATGTTGAGATAGCCAAGGGCCTCGATCCAGCGCGCGTTTGAGAGGGGTCCCGCGTCGATCGCGTCGAAGCCGATATCGCGTGCAAGCTGGAGCCCTGCGCTCCTCGCCTTTTCATCGTCGCCTGCGATCGGCACCGAAACTTGCTGACCCTTCACCATTCCGGAGTCCATGCAGGAAGCGAAGACGGAGTTGAAGCCTTTTACCACCTTCGCTCCCGGGAGCTTCTTCTGGATCTCTTCGGCTGCGCTCGTGGTGAATCCGATGGCAAGCCCGAACTCCTTTGTGAGAGGGTTGGTCACATCGATCACGGTCTTTCCCTTCACCGCGGCACCCAGCTCCTTGGCTGCCGCATCGACCTCGGAGTAAGGCACGGCGAGGATGACGACCTCGCCCCACTCTGCGGTGGCGCGGGCGCCGCCTCTGCCTGTGATCTTCGTATCGTACCCCGCTCGGTCGAGCCCCTTCTTAAGCGCGGCTCCGACGTTGCCCTTCCCGATAATGGCGACTTTATGCTTCATGGCAATTCCTCCTGCATCGACATTGCGAATAGGGATAATATCGCGCCGGGGAAAGGCCGTGGCAAGCACCGACAGGCGCGAAGCATAAGCGGTGTTGCGGCACAGGGCGGACCCTTGCCTCCGGCAGGCCTCTCCTGATAGGCTCCCCGCGAAGGAGATTCCCATGGCAGACAACGAGACCGCGGCTAAATACCGGGTTCGCTTTGAAACGACGAAGGGACCCGTCGTGATTCAAGTTCACCGCGACTGGGCTCCCCTCGGCGCCGATCGCTTTCGCAACCTGGTCGAGGCCGGCTACTACTCGGACGTCGCGTTCTTTCGAGTTCTGCCCGGGTTCGTAGCCCAGTTCGGCATCTCAGGCGACCCCGGGCTCAGCTCGCAGTGGCGGGAGAGGGCGATCAAGGATGATCCTTCCGGGAAGTCGAACGCCCGGGGTACGATCACCTTCGCGATGGCAGGGCCGAACACCCGAACGACTCAGCTCTTCATAAACTACGGCGACAACGGGCGCCTCAACGGGATGGGCTTCTCGCCCTTTGCCGAGGTCGTCGAGGGGATGGAGCACATCGACGCGCTCTACAGCGGCTATGGAGAGGGCGCGCCGCACGGCAGGGGTCCGGATCAGGGGCGCCTCCATCGCGAGGGCAATGCCTATCTCCGAGCCGATTTCCCCAAGCTCGACTACCTGGTCTCTGCGTCGATAGTCGCCGAAGGATAGCGCGGCCCATCACATCCCGATGGGCACCACCCTCCCGTTGTGAACCACCATCGCAGTATCTGCGAGCGCACGGAGGTCGGCGAGAGGGTCTCCCTCAACTACGAGCAGATCGGCGATCTTGCCGGGGGCAAGTGTCCCGAGATCCTTTCCCCTTCCGCTGACGATTGCCGCGTTCCTGGTCCCGGCAAGAATGATGTCCATGGAGGTCATCCCTGCGCTCGCCATGAGTCCAACCTCGGTGATGGGAAAGCCGTCGTCGAAATTGCAGCTGTAACCGGCGTAATCGGTTCCGAGGGCGATGATTCCGCCCGCCCGGTAGAAACGAGCGAGGTTGTCAATTGCGATTCGCCCCCAATCGAGCCCGTGCATTTCGCTCACCCCCTTCCAGAGCTCGAGGGTCGGCGTCCAGGCGATCCCCTTTTTCACGATCGCGCGGATTTGACGGTCGTCAAGCGGCTCGACTACCATGTGAGCGAGATCGTCGACCCCCGCCTCAAGGGCAATCGAGAGATTTCGCGTGTGGGAGATGTGGGCGGAGACGCGCACCCCACGGGAATGGACGGTCGCGACGATTCGCTTCGCGATAGTCGCGGAGAGCATCGGCCAGGTTCTTCCCTGCAGGTCGTCTTCGAGCGCGATCTTGATGACGTCTACCCCCTCATCTATGAGCCCGCGCACCGCCGCCTCGGCTTCGCCGGGAGAATCGACGAAAAGGCTCCCGTATCCCCCTGGGGCGGTGATGAGCGGAGTCGCCGCGATGAGGCGGGCGCATTGGGGATCCCGGTCGAGGCTGTCGCGGAGGGAGAGAAAGTCTCCGGCCGCAACGGGTCCGAGATCCCGCACCGAGGTGATTCCCGATCGAAGCCACCCTCTAAGATGCACGAGATTGTAGGCCTGATGGACGTGGGCGTTTATGAAACCGGGGAGCACCGTCGTTCCTGCAAGGAAGTACCTCCGATACGAGGACGGGATAAGAAAGGCCCCGGTGCGACCCACCCGCTCAACTCTATTGCCGGAAACAAGCACCACGCCGTTCGGAATCGGCGGGGCGCCGGTGCCGTCGATGACCGTCGCGCCCACAAGTGCGAGACCGGACGATGACTCTCCCGCCCCGCCCCCACTAGCGAGGGCGGCCGGCAGGAGCGCGAGCCCGAAGAACGCCGAGAGGATCCGTGTATGCACTATGCGTCCAGTATACACCGGGAATTGCCTCCGGACCGCACCGCCGGCGGTCGAGCGCGCCGCAGACTGGCGGCCCGTGGAAGGAGCGGCCGGCTCCTTTTCGAGCCCGACGGCGAGCGGCGGCGTGGTAGAATATGCATATCGACGAGATCATCAAGTCCACGACTCCCAACCAAAGGAGGCTCTCCATGCGCACATCAGGCTGCAGGTCGCTCGGGGCTGCGGCGGCCAGTCCATCTTTGTCGTACCCAAGCTCGATCTCGTCGCCGTCTTCGTGGGGGGACTGGCCGAACATCCCCGGATGGGCGAGCCGGCGCCGGGGAAGACCTACAACCTCGCCGCCAACTCCATTGGGCTGCGCGCGTGCTCGCTGCATTTCACGGGCAGAGATGAGGCCCGTTTCACGCTGTGCTTTCAGGACAGGCCGCCCCTTGAGCTGGCGGTGGGCTTGGCGGGCCTGTACAGCGTCACCCCGAATGTGCGATGGTTTGGGCCGCTGGAGGTCGACGGGCCGATCGGGGCTCGGGGAGGCTGGCAGCCGGGCAGCTCCGCGATCACCACGTTGACCCTGTCGACCGATCATCACGAGGTGGTGATGATAGGCGAGAGCTGACGCTGCCGGAAACAATGGGGGCCTATGCACGAAGATTCGATGGCGAGCATAACGATCGACCGCGATTTCACGGTCGGCAAGATTGATCCGCGCATCTACGGATCCCTCATCGAGCACATGGAGCGTGTCGTCTACGGGGGGATCTACGAGCCGGGGCACCCGGAGGCCGACGAGCTTGGCTTTCGAAAAGACATAATCCGCCTCGTCAGGGAGACCGGGATACCGGTCATCCGCTACCCCGGAGGGAACTTCGTATCGGGCTACAATTGGGAGGATGGGGTAGGTCCGCTCGCCGAGAGACCGCGGCGATTGGACCTTGCCTGGATTGCCCGGGAGCCCAACGAGGTCGGGCTGAACGAGTTCATGCACTGGGCGGAGGCCGCAGGTGTCGAGTGCAACCTTGCGGTCAACCTCGGCCTTCGCGGGGTGGAAGCAGCACGGAACCTCATCGAGTACTGCAATTTCCCGCGCGGGAGCCGTTGGAGCGACCTTCGGATAGCGCATGGACGCGCGGAGCCCTATCGGATAAAGACCTGGTGCCTCGGAAACGAGATGGACGGACCGTGGCAGATCGGCGCGAAGAGCGCTCGCGACTACGGGCGAATCGCGTGCGAGACCGCACGCGTCATGCGCCGGGTCGATCCCGCAATCGAGCTCGTCGCCTGCGGGAGCTCGACGGCCAGGATGGCGAGCTTCCCCGAGTGGGACGCGACGGTCCTGGAGCACGCCTACGACGAGGTCGACTATCTCTCCCTCCACACCTACTTCATGAACGGCGGCGGCGACACCGCGAGCTATCTCGCGAGGGCGATCGAGATGGATAGGCAGATCGAGTCGATAGTCGCTACCTGCGACTACGTAAGAGCGAAGGTGCGCAGCACGAAGACCATGAACCTCTCCTTCGACGAGTGGGGGATTTGGTCGCGGGAGGAGCGGGCCAACCGCGACGGCTGGACCTGGAGATGGGAGGAGGCGAATGCGGTAAGCGAGGGTATGTACAGCTTTGAAGACGCCCTTCTTGCCGGCTCGATGCTCCTCTCGCTCATCCGCCATGCCGATCGAGTGAAGATCGCCTGCTGGGCGCAGCTCGTCAACCACCTCTCCCTGGTAAGCTGCGTCAAGGGCGGGCCTCTGTGGAAACAGACCGTCTACTATCCCTTCGCCCATGCCGCGCGCTACGGCAAAGGGATCGCCCTTGCGCCGGCGATCAGCGGAGAGCGCTACGACACCGCCGACCTCTCGGAGGTGTGCTTCGTAGACGCGGCCGCCGTCGTTGCCGAAAGCGGGAGCGAGCTTGTCCTTTTCGCGGTCAACCGGGATCTGCACCAGCCGCTCCCGGTTGAGCTCGTCCTGCGGGGCTTCGGTGCCTGCCGGCCGGTCGAGCACATCGTCTATGAGAGCGCGGACCTTCACGCGGGAAACACCCACGTGCATCCGGAGCGAGTCGTACCGCACAGCTCGAGCGGCGCACGGCTTGCGACGGGCGCGATCGCCGAAGGCAAGGGGATGGCCCTCACGCTTCCCGCTGCGTCGTGGAATGTCGTGCGGCTGGAGGCAGTCGACGCATGATCCGAATGGCCGCTGAATCCGATCTGGAACCGATGATCGAGATCATCAACGACGCCGCGCAGGCCTACAAGGGGGTGATCCCTGCCGACCGCTGGCGGGAACCCTACATGGCGCGCGAGGAGCTCCTCGGCGAAATCGAGGATGGCGTCGTCTTCTGGTGCCTTGCCGAGGGCGGGGCTCTTCTCGGCGTGATGGGAATACAGGATCGGGGGGAGGTCGCGCTGATCCGTCACGCATACGTAAGGAACAGCTCGCGAGGCCGGGGCATCGGGACGCAGCTTCTTCGCCACCTCGTTTCGAAGGCGGCCAAACCGATCCTGGTCGGCACCTGGGCCGCCGCCTCGTGGGCGATCTCCTTCTATGAAAAAAACGGCTTCACGCGGGTGCCTGCACCCGAAAAGGACCGCCTCCTCCGGAAGTACTGGGACATCCCGGAGCGCCAAATAGAAACCTCGGTCGTCTTGGGGGATCCCCGCTACTCCAGCCTGGCTGCCGCTCGGAAGCCGCGCAGGTAGCCGACGACTGAGGGCCGCTTCCCCGCGTGCCTACCACTCGATCGTGCAGTCGTCGCCCGCGAGCTTCACGACGAGCGCCTCGTCCTCGATCCACCACCCCGGCTTCGCCTCGGAACCTGTAGCGATCCACCAACCCGTCTCGACGGTCGCGGCCGCGTTTACCTCGGGGATCGGCCGCCGGCCGGCGAGGACCCGCTTCGGCTTTCCCATTTCGTGGAGATGGAGGTACCAGCCGCCGGCGGCACCCGGCTGCCCACGCCGGCCGGCGCCTCCGCTCGGGGCGGCCCGGAAGGTCGTCACGCCCTTTGCGGTCATGGCTTCAAGCGCAGTGTCCTCCCCTTCGTCGCGCAGGCGGAAGCGCGCCGAACCCTCGCACCAGAGGTGGAGGTGATAGCGCTCGGCCGGACGCTCTCCGACGTAGACAAACGGCTCGACCGTCGGAACGAGTGAATCTACGCGAAGGTAGAGCGGCATCTCGCCGAGCGGGAGGTCGCGCCGGACCCAGGCCGGCCCGTCGATACGCTCTCCCGTGAGAAGGTGGATCCATCGGCCGCGCGGCAGGTAGAGCTCTGCGAGGCCGCGCGCGTTGAAGACGGGAGCGACGAGAAGCTCGCGACCGAGCATGTACTGGAGGTCGAGGTGGACGCAGGTCGGATCGTCGGGAAACTCCAGGATCATGGGACGAGCGATCGGAAGGCCGCTCTCGGCGGCTTCGAAGGCGTAGCTGTAGAGGTAGGGGAGGAGCCGGTAGCGCAGCTGGGCGTAGCGCCGGAAGATCGCAAGGACCTCGGCGTCGAAGGACCACGGGAAGCGGGGGGTCTGGCTGTGGCAGCGCGCCGCAGGGCTCAAGAGCCCGAATTGGGCCCACCGCACGTAGAGCTCTCGGGAGGGCGCGCCATAGAATCCGCCGATGTCGTGGCTCCAGAGGGCGTGGCCCATGAGCGAATCGCTCAGGCCGGCGCGCAGCACCGCGGCCATATCCTCGAAGGTGCACTCGGGGTCGCCCGACCAGTGAATGGGATAGCGCTTCGAGCCCGCGCAGCCTGATCGCGCCCAGATGACGCCCTTCCCGTGCTTCTCCTCGACCACCTCGAAGACGGCCTCTTGGTAGAGCATCGAGTAGAGGTTGTGCATCCCCCTCCCGTCCTGACCGCTCGCGTACACCGCGTCGGGGGGTATCTCCTCCCCGAAATCGGTCTTGAAGGTATCGACCCCCATCCGCAGGAGGCGCCGGTGGCGCTCCTTGTACCATGCGATCGCATCCGGGTTCGTGACGTCGATGATCGCCATGGCCGGCTGCCGGTCCAGCCAGAGGTTCGTGACGTAGTCATCGCCGTTGCGGTTCTTCAGGAAGTAGCCCTCCTGCGATCCCTCGCGGTATGCCTCGCTGAAGATCGATACGTAGGTATTCTCCCAGACGGAGATCTTGAAGCCCTTCTCCTTCAGCTTCGCGATCATCTCCCCCGGGTTGGGGAAGCGCGCCTCGTCCCAGGTGAGGTCGGACCAGCGGTCGTCGCGCAGCCAGAAGCAATCGAAATGATAGACGTCGCAGGGGATCGCGAGCTCCCGTATTTTCGCCGCCTCCTCCTCAACCTTTGCCCGGTCGAGTCGATCGAAACCGGTGCTGATCCACAACCCCAGCGCCCATTTGGGAGGAACCCGCGGCTTTCCGGTGAGCTCGGCGTACTCCCGGAGAATCTCGGCCGGCGTGGAGGCGACCATGAGGTAGAGATCGAGCTCATCGCTCTCGGCATCGACCACGAGCGAACGGGTCGAGCTCGCGCCGAAGTCGAAGGTGACCCGCTCGGTGTTGTCGGCGTAGAGGCCGTAACCGCCGCTTGAGAGGTAGAAGGGCACGTTGCGATAGGAGAGCCCGGATCGGGCTCCGCGCGCGTTGGAGTTCCAGATCTCGATGCGCTGCCCGGTCTTTTCGAGCCTGGTAAACCGCTCGCCGCAGCCCCAGATGTGCTCCTGCGCCCCGAGCAGAAGGCTAAAGTGGACGTGCCGCGGCTCCCATCGGACCACCCACGGACGCCCCGCCTCGTCCGCCTCCGCGGTGAAACCGGTCGGCGGGGCATAGCGGTCCCCGGTGAGCATCCGATCCTCTTCGATTGTCTCGGCCACAGGATTGCCCTTCCGATCGCGAAGCGACAGGTGCCAGGGATCGAGGGAGACGGTGAGCGTTGCCTGACCGGCGTCGATCGTCACGGCGTCGCCGCTATCGCGCACGCTGAGACGCTCGTGGGGCGAGCGGACGACGATGGCAGAGCTCCGCTCGGCAGGATGGGGCCCGCAGGCGATGCGGATGCGGAAGCAGCGCTCGGAGTAGACCCGCGCCTCCATCGCTATCGCGGCAAGCGTTCCCGCCCTGCAGACAAACGCCGCACAGCCTCCACGAACCTCGTGACTGATGACCTTTTCGATAGGAAACATGCGATCTTTCGTCATGCCGACTCCCCTGTGACCGACATCCCCGCGGCCGGGCATTCGCATTGTAGAGCAGGGCGCCGTCGACCTCAAGGCGACCCTCCGGCGACTTCCGCGTAACCGCGCTTTTGTTTTCCAACCCTATCTGGTATAGTTCGTCGGGCGTGCGGCCCCGCCCTCCAAAGGATCTGCCAATGGGTTTCAAAAGGCTGACGACTCGATTCTTGCTCATCGTCCTGGCCCTTTTTATCGTGACGGGGTTGGTTTCGACCTTCACCCTCCTGCTTGCCGTGGACGGAATCATCCACCGCCTCGGAGCAAGCTATGCACTCGAGCGAGCCGAGGTTGAGCGATCGAGGATCGCAAACGTCCTCGAAACCGAGGCGGTTCTTGCGCGCAAGCTTGCCGACTCGCCGCCGATCGTGCACTGGCTGCTCGACGAAGGGAACCCAAGCCTGCGCGCCGCAGCCTTCGAGGAGCTCGAGAGCTTCCGCCAGGCCTTCCGCGACAAGGACTACTTCATCACGGTTGGCTCCTCACTCACCTACTATAATCAGCCGACCACCGGACCCCTTGCCGCCACTACCCTAAGCAGGAACAACCCTGCCGATGCCTGGTACTTCGATTCCGTCGAGGCGGGGGTTCCTTCCACCTTCAACCTCGACTTCGACCGCCTCATCGGCCAGGCCAAGGTTTGGATCAACTGCATCGTGCACGCAGGCGGCCGGGTCATCGGAGTCGCCGGTACGGGGATCGACATCACCGATCTTGTAGACCAGCTCGTGCGATCGGAAGGAGACGGAGTGCGCACCATCCTTGTCGACTCAAGCGGCGCCATCACGGCCGAGCGAGATCGGAAGGCCCTCGAGCAGAACGCCCTTGCCGGTGCCAAGGGCAAGAAGATCACCATCTTCGATCTCGCGAAGACGGATCGAGACCGCGAGGTGCTCGCGAGGCTCATGGCCTCGGCCAGCGCCGGCAAGCCTGCCGTCGCGCTGGTCAACCTCGACGGCCAGACGAACCTCACCGTCATCACCCGGATCCCCGAGATCAGCTGGTTTGCAGTAGTCGCCGTCGACCCCTCCTCGGTCATTGCATTCATCGATTTCCTGCCGCTCTTCGCGCTTCTGGTCGCCTCGCTTCTTGCGGTGCTCGCCGCCATCTCGCTCCTCATGGATCGAGTGGTCCTGCGGCCGCTCGCCACGATGACCTCCTCGGCGCGTCGGATTGCAGCAGGGGACTACAGCCTTGCACTCCCGACCGGGAGAACCGACGAGATAGGCAACCTTTCCCTCGCCTTCAACGAAATGGCCGCCAAGGTGAAGGGTTACACGGAGGGCCTCGAATCCCTGGTGGAGCGCAGGACGGCCGAGCTAAAGACGTTGAACGGGCGCCTCGAAGTGGCAAACCGCCAGGTCATGGAAAGCATCCGCTATGCCCGGCTCATCCAGGACGGGATCATGCCGCCTGAAGGTGCGCTCGCTTCCCGTCTTTCGAGTCACGCGCTCTTTCACCGGCAGCGGGACATCGTAGGAGGAGATTTCCTCTTCTTCCAGGATTTCGAGGACGGCTTCCTGCTTGGGGTCATCGACTGCGCCGGGCACGGCGTTCCGGGTGCGCTGATGACGATGATGGCAAGCTCCTCCCTCCAGCTCATCGCCTCGCGCGTTCCTTTCGACGACCCCGCGTCGATTCTCTCCGAGCTCGACGCAGTGATCCGCGCGTCCCTTCGCCAGAACCAAGACCAGACGCCCGCCCACAGCGGAATGGACGTCGGACTGTGCGCCTGCCTGCCGAAAGAGCGCGCCTTGATCTACGCGGGAGCCGCGATGCCGCTCTACCTTCACTCCGCAGGAGGGGCCATCGCGACCATCTCCGGCCGCAAAACGGCCATCGGCTATCAGCGCAGAAGAAACCCGGGCCCCTTTGAAAATCGCCGCCTCGCTGCCGATGGGCAGACCTTCTTCCTCGTGACCGACGGCTATATCGATCAGGCGGGAGGAGACCAGGGGCGGGCCTATGGCACGCGAAGGCTCTCCGCCCTCTTTGCATCGTGCGACGGAAGGGCGCTGGGTGCCACGAATCCCGGATGGGAACCGGCGTTCGACGCCTACCGCGGTGAGCGCAATCAACGGGACGACGTCCTTGCCATTGGATTTCGGATCTGACAGGTCGTTGGAAAGTGACCAAGGAGCGGTGAGTGAGATGGCCGGTTTTGACCTATTTGCACTTCGCGAAGTGTTCGCCGATCAGGGTGTGATGATTTGCTTCAACGGTCCGTTTTCGCACAGCGTCATCGAGGAGCTCGGTATCGCCGTGCGGAAATACCTGGAGAGCGCCGATGCGCCGACCTCTCGCATCGCGGACGTGTTCGCAGTGTTCGTCGAGCAGGCCCAGAACCTCAAGAACTACACCTTGGGCGAACCGGCGGACAGCGCGGAGCCTGGATCGCATCGCTACGGCACCCTCGTGATCGCGCGCGAGGGCGACCGATACGTCGTGAGCTCGGGGAACACGGTGCGTGCGCTGGATGTCGGCCGCGTGGTCGAGAGGTTGAACGCCATCGTCGGCCTCGACAAGGCGGCCTTGAAGATCGCCTACAAGGAACGGCTCCGCGGCTCCACCGCGGGCGAAGGCGGTGCGGGTCTCGGATTCATCGACATGGCCCGCAGGGCGTCGGAGCCCCTGCGTTTCTCGGTGCGCGAGCTTTCGGATAATCTGGTCTTCTTTAGCATCAGCGTGCTTATCTAGGAGTCAAGCCGTGGAGAAACTATCGATCAAAGCCGACATCTCGTCACCCTCGGTGGACTTTGACCCGGCGACCGGGCTCCTCCAAATCGGCGGAGAGTCCTACCCGGAAAACTCCTTCGAGTTCTACGCGCCGATCATCTCCTGGTTGAAGAGCTTCCTCGTCGAAACCAGCAGGCCGGTCCGGCTCAGGGTCTCCCTCTCCTACCTGAACACGAGCAGCACCAAGTGCATGATCGACATGCTCGACGACCTGGAGGCTGCGCACCGCCGCGGCCTCCCCATAAAGATTGAGTGGCTCTACGACGAAGACAATGAGAGGGCGAGAGACACCATCGGCGAGTTCAAGGAGGACTTCACGATGCCGTTCGACGTCATCGCGGTTAAGGAGTAAGCGTTGGAAGCCGGAGAGAAGCCAAGGGGAAGCCTTCCCAACGAGCTGCAGAGCGATCCCACGCTGTTGTGGGCCGAGTCAATCGCGGCGGACGGATCGCCTCGGGGCGAGATTCCGCTGGAGCACTTCGTCGAGCTCACGGAGCGTTACCGCGCCCTCCTTCGGCGCCTCATGAAGATCGCGAGAATCAGCGACGGCTACCAGCTCTCTCTGAAGGAGCTCAATTCGCTCCTGAGCATGGACGCGCGTACCGACTATCTGACCGGCCTCTCGAACAGACGGGACATGCTCGAGCGGCTCGACGTGGAGATCAGCCGGGCCCGCCGCTACGGCGACTCCTTCTCTGTGATTGTTGCAGATATCGACCGGTTCAAGCTCATCAACGACGCCCAAGGACACGAGGCCGGAGATTGGGTCATCGAGGCCGTGGCCGACTGCTTGCGCGTGAATATCAGGCTCGAAGACCACTGCGCGCGCTGGGGGGGAGAGGAGTTTCTCATCTGTCTGACGCGGGCCGCGCTTGATGGGGCGCTCGTGGTGGCGGAGAAGCTCCGTTCGAGCGTCGCGAGCCTCTCGGTCGAATACCGGGGGGCCGTCCTCAAGCCCACCGCGAGCTTCGGCGTCGCACAATACACGATGGGGGAAGGCGCCGACGACGTAATCCGGGGGGCCGATCGCGCGCTCATCGAAGCGAAAGAGAGCGGACGCAACCGGGTGAGCGCCCGCCGGGCAAAGGCAACCTGACCGGCGGACCGGAAGCCCGGAAGGCGAGCTTAAAGCCGGCGGATCCTATCCGCTTGCGGGCGTACCCACTGTGGAGCGCCGCCTGAAGCCGGCGATCAACAGATAGCTTAGCCCCGCCGAGCCCAGCATTGTCACGGCCATCGGGATCGCCGTACCGTTCGCAAGAAGGCTCACGACCCCGGTCACAATCGCCGCCATCACCATCTGCACGCCGCCGAGAAGGGCGGATGCCGTCCCGATTCCGCTTGAGAAGGGCTCCAGTGCGATGGCGGTAGCGTTGGGATTCACGAGCCCCTGGCAGAATAGAAAGCTGAACAGAAGCGCAATCACGAGCGGGAGGCTGGAAATCCGCAGAATGAAGCTGAGCGCGAGAAGCACACCGAGGAGGATCTCGAGGGTAACGCAAACCTCCGTAATCCTGGCGCTTGAATGGCGTTTCAGAAGAAGGCGGTTCAGCTGACTTCCCAGAATGAGGCCCGATGCGTTGACTGCAAAAACAAGCGCGAACTGCTCTTGGGACAACCCATAGAGGTTCAGAAAGACGGTCGGCGCCCCGGAGATGTAGGCAAACAGCCCTCCCGAAGCGAGCCCGCTTGCAGGAGCGTATATCAAAAACTGGGGCTCCCGCGCCACCCTGAGGTACTGCCGGGCGATTTCCTTCGTCCGGAGCGACACGGAAGGATCGGGCCCCCTGCTTTCAGGCAGCCGGAAAAGCACGCTTAACGCAAGGCCCGCGGAAACCAAAGCCAGCACGATGAAGATGAAGCGCCATCCTAGGGTGTCGGATAGAAGCCCGCCGACGCTCGGCGCAAGCGCGGGCGACACGGCGATGACGAGCATGAGCGTCGAAAAGATCGAGGCCGACTCGCTCACCGGGAAGAGATCGCGAACGATGGCCCGGCCGACAACGAGTCCGACGCATGCGCCGAGCGCCATCACCAATCGAGCTCCGACCAGCCACGCGATAGAGGGCGACAAAGCGCATGCGGCCGCGGCAAGGAGATAGAGAAACAGCCCCGCGAGCAGGGGCCGCTTTCTTCCGTAGCGGTCGATCACCGGGCCGTAGACGAGCTGGCCCACCGAGATTCCAATGAAATAGCTCGTGAGCGAATATCCGACGGTCGCGAGGCTCGTTCGCAAGTCCTGGGCGACTTTCGCGAAGCCCGGGAGATACATGTCGATGGAGAAGGGCCCCAGGGTCGAAAGTGCGCCGAGGATAAAGATGGTGCCTGCGCGTTGGCGTTTCGTCATGAGAGATGGTTATATCGAAATTGACCCCGTCTGTCATCACGGGGTCGCCGGCTGATCGGTCACCAGATCCAGTCCTGCATCTCCTTGGTAAGAGGCCTCCCCATGGCCCTGAGAAAGATCGTCGCCTTTCCGAAGAAGATGAGGAGAGCCTGCAGATAGATCTGGAGCTGGGTCTCCACAGGGACCGAAAAGCCGCGATCGACGCTCTTCTTCACGTCCTCGTCGCTCATCGACGAGACGGCCTTTGTGAAGTCGGTATCGAGGGCATGAAACCATTCTTTCAGCCGGGAGACGCTTCCTGCAAGACCGGGTTCCGTGTTGCGGTAGGACCAATCCTGCTTCAGGCTCTTTATCGACTGGAGATAGGAGTGCTCCACCTCACCCATCTCCCGGCAAAGGGCGCCGAGCGTCATATTTGTGCCGCCCGGGCTGTAGGCGAGATCCGCGTCGCTCAAGGCGTCAAGCATCCCGTCGCGCATCTTGTGCGTCCCCTCGAACATGGGCCACTGCTCTTCCGCAAATCGATTCATGCAACACCTCCAATGGAGTGATTATAGCGCGGCGAAGGGAGATACTCCGCCTCGCGAGTGGCCGTCGAGCGAGATGAGGTGGGGAGGGTGGCCCCGATCCGCTTTTTCCGGCCGGAATGATGTGCTATAGTCGGTGCCTGATGTCGGGAAAAAACATGCGGGCTGGCCTGCTTGCGCTGGCGGCCTTTCTGATCGGAACGGCCGCAGGCAACGCCCTCGACGCCAACGATCTCGCTGCCCTGGCCCCGGGCCTCACGCCGGCCGATCTCGCAAGCCTCGTCAATACCGGAGAGGTTACGCGCGAGTTCGAGGCCGGCGGTAAGGCCGCGCTTGCGCCCCAGTCGGGCCTTACCGCGGGGCTGCTTGCCCAGATTGGCTCGTTCTCCTACACGACCGGGGTGGAGCTCCTGTGCGTCGCCTCGCGACAACAGGGCGACGATGCCGGCGAGCTTCTCCGCTGGTACAACATCCTCCGCTCGGTGAGCACCCTCAAAGGACTCACCTTCTACTCGCCGGTTTACCATCACCAGGAGGTCCTCTTTCGCGATTCGTACGCCGTCGACGGTCCGATGGACGAGAAGCCGATTCCCGATCCGACGGTGGGCTGGATCCCCCAGGACAGCAAGATCACCCTTATGCAGAATGATGCGACCTTTGGGCCCAACCTCTACGAGCTGGACTATCGCGCATCGAGCGATGCGATCGCGGTGACCATGATCAACCTGGAGCCCCTCACCTTTCTCTTTATTCCCGTGATGGGCGCGCGGGACATGCAGATCCGCATAATCGTGATGCCCTACAAGGACTGCCGAATCTTCTACGGCAACGTGGTGGCAAAGGCGACGACCTTCCTCGGCCTCGGGGACAAGGTCCAGGCATCCGCCCTCGCCCGCCTTCAGGCGCTTTACGACTGGTTTACCCGCATGACGAAGCAGGAGCGGCCGTGAGCGTCGCGCAGGCAATGGACTCCCCCTCCCAGCTGAAAGCCTACGGTCGAACCGCGACGCTGCCGCGCTCGGGCCGAGCGCTTTTCTACTACGAGGCGGGACCCCCTTCCCTTCCCGCGCTCCTCCTCGTGCACGGTCTCGGTGACGAGGCCGACAGTTTTCGACACGTGATCGAGCCGCTTGCGACGCGCTTTCGGGTCATCGCTCCCGATCTTCCCGGGTTCGGCCGAAGCCCCCTGCCCAAGCGAGGCCGCCTCGATCCGCCCGCGCTGCGCGATACCCTCATCGAGCTTCTGGAATCCCTGGGTGTTGAGCGGGCCACGATCCTCGGGAGCTCCCTCGGGGCCACGCTTGCCCAGCTCGTGGCCCTGGAGAGGCCAGATCTCGCCGAGCGGCTTGTTCTGGTGGACGGAGCCCTTGCCGCACGGGCCCGATTTCGAGGGGGTATGCTTCTCATGCTCCTTCCGGGCGTAGGGAGGCGGCGCTATCGCCGCCTCGGCCTCAATCTGGATGCCGCCTACGAGTCGCTGCGCCCCTACTATGCCGCTCTCGACCGCCTCCCGGCGGAGGATCGCGCCTTCCTCCGCCGACGGGTGGCCGAGCGGGTGTTGAGCCCAACCCAAGGTCGCGCCTATCTCGCGGTCCTTCGGGGACTGATCGGTTGGATGGTCGGCGGAGGCCGCGCCGCCGCCCGGAAGGCGGCCCGCCTCGGCCTTCCTTCCCTTTACGTGTGGGGAGGCGAAGACCGCATTATCACGCTTTCAGTCGGCGAGGCGGCAAGCCGGCAGCAGCCCGGAGCGCGGTTGGAAATCATCCCCGGCGCCGGGCACCTTCCCCATCAGGAATGCCCTTCGGAGTTCATCCGCGTGCTCACCCAGTTCTTGGAGTCTTCCTCGTCGGAGGTCACCCGCTGGACGGCGAGGTAGGCCTCCTTGCCGAGAAAGAGGTCGACAAGCTCGGGGTCGAACTGGTTGCCCTTGCCCGAGCGCAGCTCGCCGAGCGCCCTCTCGACGGGAAGCGCGCGGCGATAGGGGCGCGTCGAGGTCATCGCATCAAAGGAGTCCGCGATCGAGACGATTCGCACGAGGAAGGCGATCTCGTCACCCTTCAGGCCGTCCGGATAGCCCTGCCCGTCATACCATTCGTGATGGCTGCGGACGATCGGGAGGCACGGGCGGAAGAACTCAACCTCCCGGAGGATGTTCTCGCCGATCGTTGGATGCTGATTGAAGATTCGGACCTCCTCGTCGGTGAGACGTCCATCCTTGTGGAGAAGAACCTCCGGAATACCGATCTTGCCGATGTCGTGGAGGAGAGCCCCGTATTCGAGGATCTCCCGCTCCTTCGGGTCATTCCTCGCTGCGTCGTGGAGCCTTGCGGCGAGCAGGCGAACACGGTTGCAGTGGCCACGGGTGTAGGGATCCTTGGCCTCGATTGTCTCGGCGAGGACTCTGACCGTCTCGAGGTTGACCTTTTGAAGCTTCCGGTAGGCCGAAAAGAGCTCCTGGGTCCGCTCCTCCACCTTTAGCTCCAGGTAGGCCTGGTACTCGCGATTCTCCGCCGCAAGGCGCTCGTTCTCGAGAAGAACGTTCCGGTAGCGCATCGCCTTGCGAATCGCTTCGATCACCTCGGTCTTTTGGACCGGCTTGACGAGGTAGTCGAAGGCCCCGCGCTTCATGCACTGAATCCCCGCATCGAGATCCACGAGCGCGGTGAGCATGATGACCGGAGTCAATGGACGCTCGCGCTTCAGGATGGGCAGGACGTCAAGACCCGTGAGCCCCGCCATCCGAATGTCGAGGAGGATGCAGTCGGGCTCGAAGGTGCCGCCGGTGATGAGATCCACGGCCTGCTGCCCGGTCGCAGCCACCCTTGTCTCGAAGCCTTCCCGCGCGAGCCCGATGGTCAGCACTTTCTGAATCGCAGGATCGTCGTCCGTGATGAGAATGCGCCCTTCCATGACAATTCAGAGCCCCTTCGCGTCGCGATCTCCGCCGCCTGGACTCGGAATCGGCGTGAAGCAGGGCTGCGGGGCGGGTCGAGACCAGATAGCGATGAAAAGGATTGCAGCGCCGACCCCTCCCCGACCGAGAATCGAGAGGGGGCGTGTGCGGCGGGGATGCCGGCATGCCGTGAGCACGGCGTCGAGGAAGAGAAGAGGGGAACCGGACCCGAAGCGTGCAGCGTCGCCCACAGCGAGCATTATATGCTATACTCTAAAAAAGAGATACTGGAAGTAATGGTCATGGCAGACCGCGACCGGAAGGCTGCATGATAGTAGATATATCCTCTATAATCCCCGCCGTTTCGTGCATGCTCTACGTCGGCTTCGCGGTGTTCGGACTCACGCGGCTTGAAGAGGAGAAGCCGCGATGGCCCTTCATCTTCTACATGGTCGCGATGGCCATCTGGAGCCTTGGCTCCTTCATGATGCATCTGCGGCCGGGTCTCCTCGATACTCTCTCTTGGAATCGATTCATGATGATAGGCTTGCTCGCCGGGCCCATCACCATCTTCCATTCGATGCTCGACATGTTCGGCGCTCGCCGGCGCTCCTACAGGTACTTGCTCTACGTCGGCTATCTCATCTACGCGCTGCTCCTTTTCCTGAACTTCACCGGGGGCATCGTGGCAAGCGCCCGCTTCACGGCCGATGGTTTTCGGTATCGCCTCGCCTCCGGCGCGGTGATCGCCTATTCGTTGAGCTACCTCTATCTGATCCTCTGCATCGTGCTGCTCCTCCGGGAGCTTAGCCTTTCGCGGACCAAGCTCATGCGCAAGAAGCTTCTCCCGCCGTTGTACGGGGTCTGCGTTATGCTCGCCGGGGTGCTCTTGAACCTGTATGAGCCGGTGGGGCGCTATCCGATCGATGTCTTTGCCGCAAGCGTGAACGCGGTCTTCATCTTCTACTCGATCTACCGCTATCGCCTGGTCCACTATTCGGCCTTCTCCCTCCGGGCGATCCTCTATTTCGTCCTGGTGGTCGTCAGCTCGTTCGTCTTTTACGGCATCAGCGCCCTCTTTTCGCTCGTGAGCGCCTCGAGCGCCACGGGGCTTTCCTTCCTTCCCTCTCTTGTTCTGGGAGTCGTGGCGGCGGTGATTTTTCAGCCCCTGCGTTCCGGGACTCTCTCGGTGATGGAGCGACTCTACCTCGGCAAGCGCTTCGGCTACACGCAGAGCCTTCGCGCCTTCTCGGACAGCCTCAATGCGATAGTGGATCTCTCCGTCCTCGGCGACCTCACGGTGCAGAAGATCGTCGGCACCTTCAGCCTGGACTGGGCACTCATGGTTACCCTTGACTACTCCTCCCGCAACTACCGCATCCTCGCGCACGCCGGGATCGAGCTGCGGGCGGATGAGATCGAGCAATTCATGCTGCGGCGAAACGCGCTTCTCCTGGGGACGGTCCAGGACGCATCGGGGGTCATCCTGCAGCAGAACGGAAGGTCCCAGCTTACCATTCCGCTCCCGGGTCGCTCGGACAAGCTTGTGCCCAGCCTCATCCTGCCGCTCAAGTTTAAGGATCGCTTGAACGGATGCATCTTTCTCGGCAGTCCAAGCGAGAAAGAGTACTTCAATCAGTTCGACATCGAGGCGCTCGAGATTCTCGCGGGCCAGTGCTCCGTTTCGCTGGAGAATGCCATCACCTTCGAGCGGCTCAAACGGCAGCAGCGTCGGCTGCAAGAGCTGAACAAGGAGCTCACGATAAGCCGCAACAAGCTCGAGGCCTTTTTCGACGGGATAACGACGCCCATCTCGATCCAGGACATCAACTACAACATCGTGACGGCGAACTACGCCGCAGCGCGCTACTTCAACTCTACACGCGAGGGGCTGGTCGGAAACAAGTGCTACCGGGCCTTCTTCGGCCGGAACAAGCCGTGCGAAAACTGCATGGCGCAGGACAGCCTCCACACCGGCCTGCAGTTCAGCGTCGAGTCAGCTCACCCGGTCGGAGCGCTGGATTTTTCCATGCAGTTTTATCCCATCCGAGTGCCTGCCGGCTCGGATAGGCTTTTCCTTGAGTTCTTCCAGGACATCACCCTGCAGAAGCGGCTGCAGGAGGAGTTGATTCAGTCGGAGAAGCTCGCCGGGATCGGCACGCTCGCCTCCGGGATCGCTCACGAAATCAACAACCCGCTCGGGGGGATCATCGGCACCGCCGAGATCATGCTCGACGAGGTCGCGCCGGGAAGCACCCTCCACGAATACGCCACGGACATCATCAAATACTCCCGCACAGCCGCGGAGGTCATCCGCGAGCTTACGAGCTACTCCCGCCAAGAAAGGCGCGACAGGGCGCTTCTCGATGTCTCCGATGTCCTCGAGAGGTCGCTCAAGCTGGCGATGCGCGGCTTGAGCTTCGAAAGGATCAGGGTGGTGAAGGCGTACGATAGTCCTCCCATGATCGAAGCCAATCCGAACGAGCTCCAGCAGGTATTCCTCAACCTCATCATGAACGCCGTGCAAGCCATGGAGGGACAGGGCCTGCTCACCCTGGATTGCCGCCAGATGGGGTGGAATCTGCTGGTGTCGGTCAAGGATACCGGCCCCGGAATCGAGGAGGAAAACCTCGATAAGGTGTTCAACCCCTTCTTTACCACGAAGGATCCCGGCAAGGGCACGGGGCTGGGCTTGAGCATAAGCCATCAGATCATCCACCGCATGGGCGGCAGGATCAAGATCGACAGCCGCATCGGCGAGGGCACGGCGTTCGAGATCTTCCTGCCTCTCACCGAAGAAGACAAGTGGCGCACCCGCTTCGTGATCGCCCACACCCCTGCCGAGATCGAAGACGTGTTCTACCTGCAACGCAAGATCCTCGTCGGCGAGAAGGGGTACATCGAGGAGACTATTCGACGCAACGAGGACGAGCACGCGCTGCATATCCTTGCCTACAAGGGGCTGCAGCCGGTGGGAACGGTCTCCTGCCTGACCCCTGAGATGGTCGTACGCTTTCCCATCGAGCGGAACTTCGGCCTCGCGAAAATGAAAACGGGCAGGCACTGCGCGGAAATCGACCGCCTCGCGGTCCTCCGCGAAGAGCGCGGAAGCATCGTCCCCCTGGGGCTCATGACCATCGCCTATCTTTTCGCTCGGGCGCGCGGCGCCGAGCGTATCTTCCTCGACGTATTCTCAGACGAGACTCGCCACATCCAGATGTACGGGAAGCTCGGCTTCCAGATCATCGGCGCCTATGAGTCGCCCTCGTCGGTGACCGTGATGATGCTGGACAACATCACCGATTATGAAAGGAAGAGCAAGGAGATGGAGCACTTCGTGAAGCCCTTCCTCTCCCGCCTGGTGAAGCGCTTTGACTTTGCGGGCCCCGAAGGGGACGAAGTCCTTGCCGGTATGCGGCTGATAACCCAGGCGGCGGACCACGCCGGCGGCGCCATTCCGATGAACGCCTAAAGCCCTACGCGCGCTCGGGCGCCCCGGACCCACTCTCACGGATGAAGGAGAACTCTCTCGGCATCGCGAGGAGAATCGCCGCCCCTGCCACCCCTGCCACGAGGAGACCGACAAAGACCTGGTGGACCGCCCCGAGAAGACCGGCCTGCAGGAAGTGCCGGAGGGCTGGCGCTGCGCCTCCTTGCTCGAGGAGGGAGGCCGCGCGGTCGGGAGTCGGAATCTGGCCGCTTAAGGAGGCGGGCGCCGCGGCGAGTCGATGGGCGAGGCCTCCGTTAAAGAGGCTTCCGAAGATCGCCGTGCTTAAAGTTCCGCCGAACATCTGTCCGAAGGTTACCGCTCCCGTCACCGCACCGCGGCGCCCCCAGTCGACGACGGACTGCGCACCCACGATCATAGGCGTGGTCACGAGGCCAAGCCCCACCCCCAGCCCGAACGAGCCTGCGGCCAGGAGCAGGACGGAGCTCTTGGTCGAGACGAGGAGGCAGGCTATCGTCGAAGCGAGGATGACGAGCACTCCGATGAGGCCGGTATTCCGAAAGCCGATCTTCAAGTAGATGCGACCCGCAAAGGAGGAGGCGAGGGGCCATCCGATGGACATGAGCCCCAGGATGCTCCCTGCTATGACCGGCGAGGCGCGGAACACCCCTTGGGCGAGTGTCGGGATGTAGGCCACCATCCCCAGGGTGATGAGCCCGACGACGAGGGTCGCGAAGACCGCACCGGCGAGCTGGCGGCTTCCGAAGACCCACAGCGGGAAGATCGGGTTCTTCGCTCTCCGCTCCCAGAGAACGAATAGGGCCAGGGTGAGGAGGCCGGCGCCGCCCGTTCCAAGGGTCTCCGGGCTCACCCAGGCCCACTCTCCGCCCGCCTGGAGCAGCGCAAGCACGAGGGCGCCGATGCCCGCCACCAGGAGCCCCGAGCCTGCAAAGTCGACCGCCGTGTCGCGGTGGGCCACCCGCTCATGGAAGCCCACGGCGACGATCGAGATCGCTGCGATTCCAAGGGGGACATTCACGAAGAAGATCCAGCGCCAGGTGAGGTATTGAGAAAAGAGTCCGCCGACGATCGGCGCGACCACCGAAGAGACGCCCCACACGCTTGCAATGAGCCCTTGAATCCTCGCCCGCTCCTCCACGGTGTAGAGGTCGCCGATCACCGTCACCGTAAGCGGGCGGATCGCCCCGGCGCCGATCCCCTGGACAGCGCGAAAGACGATGAGGGCGGTCATGCTGGTAGCAAGTCCGGCAAACACGGAGCCGAGGATAAAGACTACGCTGCCGAACAGGATGAGGCGCTTGCGTCCGAAGTGATCGGCGAGCTTGCCGTACAGGGGGATCGTCACGGCCAGCGTGAGCAGGTAGGCGGAAAAGACCCAAGGGAACTGGGTGAATCCCCCCAGGCTTCGCACGATCGTCGGAACCGCGGTTGCGACGATCGTCTGATCCATCGCAATGAGCCCGGTGAGGAGGATCATCCCGAAAAGAACGAAGCCTCGCGATGAGCCCGGTCGCTGCTCTTGGCCGACCGAAGCGTCGATGGAATGTTCGTCGCGCATGTGCTGTAATGTACCCTCGCCCGTCGAGGAGAAGCAAGCACGGTGATTCACCAGCCAAACGCAGATAGCCGGGAAGCGCCTCGGATCGTAAGCCTCGCCCGGATCTGGAGCGCCGCGTCCCACAACGCCTTCACCGATCTTGTTCGCTTTCACGGCCGGTGGCACTGCGCCTTCCGTGAGGCGAAAAATCATGTCGGAAGCCTCGGCAAGATCCGCATCATCGCCTCCGCCGATGCCCGGGAATGGGAGGGCGTCGCCCTCCTCGCCGAGCGCGGAGTGGACCTGCGCGATCCCAAGCTTTCGATAGCCCCGGACGGACGCCTCGTGCTTCTGGCAGGCGGCTCGGCCTACAGGAGAGGCGCCTTCGCCAGCAGGCAGCCGAGGGCGGCGCAGTCTGCCGACGGCAGCTCCTGGTCGCCGCTGCAGCCGATCCTGGCCGAGGGCGACTGGCTCTGGCGGATCACCTGGGAGAGGCGGCGCGCCTACGGGGTCACCTATCGCCTCGCTTCGAAAAGCCGCTGGACGATTACCCTCGTGGCAAGCGGTGACGGCTTTGCCTACGACGAGCTTTGCGAGCTTGCCGTACCGGGAAAGCCGAACGAGACGACGGTGCGCTTCCTTCCCGATGGGCAAGCAGCAGCGCTCGTGCGCCGCGAGGGCGGGGACCGCCGGGGATGGATCGGACGAAGCCGTCCTCCTTACACCCGCTGGCGCTGGGCGCCGACGAGGGAGCGGCTGGGCGGTCCGAATTTCGTCATCAGCCCCGCCGGCGGAATGTGGGGCGCGAGCCGGATCTTTCGAAGCGGCGGGGCGCGAACCGCCCTCGCGGCGATGAGCCTCCGGGCTTTCACGCCGGTGCTCGAGCTGCCGAGCGGGGGCGACTGCGGCTATCCCGGCATGGCATGGCACCGCGGCCGGCTTTGGGTAAGCTACTATTCGTCGCATGAGGGCAGGACGGCGATCTACCTGGCCGAGATCGATGTCGGCGTTGCAATCCCGGACCCGCCGAACTAAAATCGTCGTGCGGCCGCTGCGAGGAGGGATTGATGGCATTGGACGGAACGCCGGAGGCGCGGTTCAAGAGAGTCGAGAGGGCGTTTGCGAAGGACGGCTTCGAGGTGCGTTATCTCCCGGAGCCTGGCTCCCCTTCGAAGAAAACGGGCTACCGAGCGATCGACGGCTTCATCGGCGTGATGGCCGAGCACGGGAGCGCGACGGTCGGGAAATCCGGCAGGCGTAAGCGGGCCTTCTACCTGGAAGGCGGCAATCGCGAGGTGGGATACCTGCTCGGCCTCCTCGCCGAGGACGACATCTCCCGGATGACGACCGACGTCGTCGAAAACGTCGTCTTCGCCTTTTTCTCCGGCGACGAGGCTATCACAAGTGAGAAGACGACCCCCTTGAAAGACCTCATCGTCAATCTCGTCTACGAGGCCTCCAAGGGCATGCGGCCGGATGTGCCCGGCGAATACATCGAGGAGCTTGAAGGGATTGTTGCCGGGTGCAAGGCCGCCAACCCCGCCACCAAGGTGGAGTGGAGCCGTCTCTGGGCGCTCAACTTTGGGATCGACTGCGCCCTCGCCCACATCTACACGGGGAAGATCTTCGGCGATCGGGGAATCCGCCCCCGGCTCCTGCGCACCCCAATCGGCTGCAACGCCTTTTCGATCTCAGGCTCGGCCGCGCGGGGCAAGCATTTCTTTGGCCGCGACTTCATGTTTCCCACTGCCAACGTCTTTCAGGACACCGCGTGCCTCATCATCTACAACCCGGCCGAGCGCGACGGCAGGAAGCGCCATCCCTTCGTAAGCCAAACCGCTCCCGGCATCATCGGGTCGATGGCGGCGCTCAACACCGCGGGGGTCGCGATCGGCATCAACATGGTACCCAGCCGCTTCTGCGATCCCGACCGCCCGGGCTTCAATTCGCTCCCCCTCAACCGCGACTGCATGGAGCACTGCGCCTCGGCCGACGAGGTGGTCGAGCGCATCGCAGGGACGCAGCGGGGGGTCTCCTGGCTTTACCCGGTGGCGGATGCGCGGGGAAAATCCTACATCATCGAGGCAGGCCGCAAGATTGATTCGAGCGCGCCCTTCCCCTACTTCTCGTTCATCTCACCCTATTATCGCCGGCGCCTTCCCCGACTGCGCTACATCGAGCGGATGCGCCGCCGCTACGGCACCCCAAAGCCCCTCTTCGGCCTCATCGCCCGCTCGAGCGACTACACCTATCCGAAGGACTACATCGATCGCTGGAACCGGCGCCTCTACGCCGCCTTCGATCGCAATTGGCTCCGGAGGCTCATCGATTTCCTTTCCGACCTTGCGGGATTCTTCCTCGCGTTCATCCAGGGGAAGTTTCGGGGTCTGGAGCGCACGCTGCAGAGGGAGGTCGAGGAGCTCATCAGGGGCGCCGACTATGACTCGGTCGATTACTCCGAGCGCGGCTACATCAACCGCAGCTGGACCGACGAGAACTGCCCCGGCCCCTACTACTTCGCCCCGCAGCGCGAGCAGCGCCCCGACGTGGTGCTCGCTTCGAACAACTACCTGAGCCCCGAGATGCGCCTGACGACGATGAATGAGTGGACCGCCCTCATCGCAAGCGCAAACCAGAACGATATCCAGTGGCGCTACGACGAGCTCAACAGAGAGATTCTCGACGCGCTCGACGCCTCGCGGCGCGGGATCGACCGGGAGACCGCGTGGGAACTCATCAACTTCCTCCGGCCCGACGGGAAGTTCCCGAGCTACTACAACCGCGACGGGAAGATCGGCTGGCAGGAGGTCCAGGTTCACGGAAGCGTCAACCTCTGCGAGCTGACCGAGCGAACCATTCGCGGCCTTTACGGCTACTACGGCGACAGCCCCGTCGAGATTCACCTGATGAGCTACCTGTAGGAGGAATACGTGAAATCGGTCTGCATCTTCTGCGGCTCTACCTTCGGGAGCGACGGCCTCTACCTCGCCGCAGCGCGCTCGCTCGCGACGGCGATCGCCTCACGCGGAATGACCCTCGTCTACGGCGGGGGCCGGGTCGGGCTGATGGGGGAGCTGGCCGACGCCGCCCTGGGCGCCGGAGGCCGGGTGGTCGGGGTCATCCCGAAGGCCCTGGTGAACCGGGAGATCGCCCACCGTGGACTCTCCGAGCTGCACGTCACCGAGGGGATGGACGACCGGAAGCGCCTGATGTCCGAGCTCTCCGAGGGCTTCATCGCCCTGCCCGGCGGCTACGGCACCCTCGAAGAAATCTCCGAGGTCTTGAGCTGGGCGCAGATGGGGCTCCACGCGAAGCCCTGCGGGCTTCTCAACGTCGCGGGCTTCTACGATTCCTTCCTCCGCTTCCTTGACGGGGCGGTCGCTGCCGGATTCCTGCGGTCAGAAAGCCGCGCCCTGGCCCTCGTGGACGCCGATCCCGAGCTGCTCCTTTCAAAGCTCGAGGCCGCGCCGCGAGCGCGCTACGACCGCTGGCAGGGCCCGCGCGGCGACACGATGCCTCCAGGTGCGGTACGATCGGCGCCATGGCCCTCAACCTCGTGAACGTCGGCTATGACTCCTGCAACTATTTCCACCTCCTCCCTCGATCCGCCAAGGCGCTCCTCTTCGACTGCGGCATGCCGGGCAGCGGCGCGAAGCTTCGGGACGACGGGACGCGGCTCGTAGCCGCAGAGCCTCAACTTCGCCCTCTCTGATCAGGCTCTCTTCGTCATGGCCTGGTGCGAATTGCGGCAAGGCTACAGGCATGTTCGGGCCGACCGCATCGAGGCGAGCGGACACGGAAGGGCGACCAGGAAGGAAAAGGGCTCCTTCCGGAGCCCTTGTGGTCTCGAAGAGTTGGTGTCTAGAAGGCCCAGATGTAATCCAGAACGAGCGCGGTGGTAGCGTTCTTCTCCTGGGCATTCGGAACGCTGGCGGTTGAAACCGCGGTGCCCGGGGTCGCGCCGGTGGCATGGAGAAAGCCAAGGCGGATGTCGCTGCCGTTGTCGTAGTTGGCTATAACGTAGGGGTAGATCTCAAGACCAGCCCAGTCTCCGGAGCCCCAGTCGAACCAGTTCACGCCGTTTCCGTCGTCGCAGCCAAGCTGCACGCCAATGCCGTACGGGTTGGCGAGCGCGTACTGCAGCTCGCCCTGGGCGGCGAAGGAGCTAACCTTGGTGTCCATGGCAAGAGCGCCTTCGAGCTTGACAGTGAGGGGTCCCATGGCGTCGGTGACGCCGAGCATTCCGTGGTTGACGACGTTGCTCGAATCGGCGAACTCAGCCGCATACCGGAACACAATCGGGAGGTTCGGGATCGCGGTGATGTTCGCGTTGATGTTGAAGTCTTTGTTGGTCGCGGTGGTCGCGCCCATGTTTCCCGTCATGTTCACGAACGCATTGACGGTCGCCATATTCGGGACCGCGTACTGCGCAGCGATGAACCAGTTGTTCCCGAAGTTCGGAGAGGTACCGGCCTGGGCGTTCCCGAAGGCGCTCAGATTCGCGCCCGGGACGAGTGGGTTGTTGCTGTTCTGAGGCAGATAGAGGCCGCCAGCGAGGATCGCGCCGCTCATCGGATAGAGCTGGAGCATGGCCGCGAACTCACTCTGAATGAGGTAATTCCACTCGTAGATGGCCACGCCCTCGATCGGGCTTGCCTGCGAGAACTGGGTAACTTGGGGGTTGCCGAGCATGATCTGAGCAAACTTGCCGAAGTTGTAGTAGGTGTCGAACCAGCTGTAGGCGCCGTTTCCCGTGTTCGTGCTGCTGCCCGCACCGAAGAAGTTGTCGCCGCCCCACTCGACGGTGGCGCTAAAGCCGTAGCCGTTCCCGTCGTAAGAGAAGGTCCACTCCTGGTCGATGCCTTGGTTGATGTCCCACGCGGGTCCCCAACCAGCTGACGCAGCGGCGCGTCCGTTCTGGATGTAGGGGTAAACATACCCCGGTTCCAGGCGTGGAAGGACCCTGACTTTGGTTGATCGGCGAATGCAGAAGCGCCGACAAAGAATACTGCCAGAAGCACCAAGTCCGACGGAATGGGTCGAGTCCCACATGTCGTAGACGGCCGACTGCCAGTGGCCGCGGCCGAGGAAGCCGACGACATAGTTCCCGATGACCAATACCAGCGCCGTGGACGACCGTGGCCGGCGACCCCATGATCCCGAGGAGGGTCGCCGCGCCTCCCTTTCCGAGCTATTCCGATTCACCCGGTGAGCGGCCGGGCCGCCTCGCGGGTGGGGGCTGATTTGCCGCCGCCAAACGCCCGGACCGTACGAGAGCCTCGCGAAGGACGTATTCGATCTGACTGTTCACGCTTCGCAGCTCCCCCGCCGCCCACCGCTCCAGCGCCTCATAGACTTCCGAATCCAACCGGAGAAGAAATCGCTTCTTCTCGCTCATGCGTAGAGCGTGCCGGTGTTGATGACCGGCTGTGCCTGACTCTCGGACACGAGGGAGACCAGAAGGTTGTTCACCATCGCGGCCCGTCGCTCTTCATCGAGCTTCACCACCCCGGACTCCTCGAGCGTCGTGAGCGCATCCTTCACCATCCCCACCGCGCCGTCGACGATGAGCCGACGCGCGGCGATGACCGCCGCCGCCTGCTGCCTGCGCAGCATGGTCTGGGCGATCTCGGGTGCGTACGCGAGATGGGAAATCCGCGCCTCGACGACCGTCACGCCCGCGGTGCTGAGCCGCGCGGTGAGGTGCTCCTTGAGCTCTTCGGCGATCAGGTCGGGATTCCCGCGCAGGGAGGCGATCGTGTTCTCGCCGGCGTCGTAGGGATGGTGGCTCGCGAGGCCGCGGATGGCCGTTTCCGCCTGGATGCTGACGAAGCTCTCGTAGTCCTCGACGTTGAAGAGGGCCTTGGCGGAATCCGTGACGTTCCAGACGACGACCGCCCCGATCTCGATCGGATTTCCCGACTCGTCGTTCACCTTGATTGTCTCGCTGTTGAAGTTGCGCACCCGCACGGAGACCGCTCTTCGCGTGGTGAGGGGGTTGGTCCAATGAAATCCGGCTTCTCTCCCGCTGCCGGCATAGTTGCCGAAGAAGACGACCACCTTTGCCTCGTTCGGATGCACGACGAAGAAACCGCGAAGAGCAAGGAGCACGACGATCCACAGCGCCACGAGCCCAAGGATTTCCGCCGTCTCCATTCCGGCGATGTGTCTCGTGAGCCGCCAGACCACAAACCCGAGCGCTACTTCAACGAGCAGCGCCGCGAATCCGTTGATCCTCCACAGCTTCGTTTCCTGAATATCCTTCATGTAGCCCACCTCCATTGGAACAATATTATTATGATATCATAAAAATATCGAGACGTCAAGCTGACGTGGATAGGCCTTGAGAGAAGGATGCGCTAGCGACCGGAGAGAAGAGCAGGCGACTTGGGAAAGGCGCGCCGGGAGGGAGCGGTGGCAGACGGCGCGCGGCCTACGACAGCTGCGGGCGCAGGAGCGCGAGGAGCTCCTCGACCTCCTGCGCGATCGCCTTGCCCTCCGCGCGATAAACGAGATCGGCTGCGGCGTAGTACTTCTCGCTCTCGGTCGACCACAGGCGATGGATGTCCTCTTCGAGGCTCGTCCCGGGGTTCACGCGCGGGCGGTCGGCGGTGCGCACGCGACGAGCGAGCTCCTCCTCGGTGACCTCGAGAAGCACCACGATTCCAGAGCCGCGGAGGGCGTCGCGGTTCCACTCGTAGCGGACCGTTCCCCCTCCGAGGCAGACGACCGCGTTCGCCTCGCGCGCGAAGTCCTTGCAGATCGAGTATTCGAGCTCGCGGAAGGCAAGCCACCCCTTCTCGCGCACCAGGCGGTGGAAGGAGTAGCCGAGCCTGCGGTCCATCTCTTCATCGAGATCGAAAAAGGGAAGGGCGAGCCGCCGGGCGACGAGCCTGCCCAGGGTGGTTTTGCCCGAGCCGATCATGCCGCAGAAGTAAATGTTGCTCCCCATGATCGGTCCGCAGGCTACCTCACGGTCCTCCCCACTCGGCGGGGGTCGCGTTCACCTCTGCGGAGCCGCGGGCGGCCGACTCCTGCGCCTTGATATAGAGGTAGTGATCGTGGACCCCCTCGGCCAGGGGATAGAGCTCGGCCCCCCCCTCGGTGTAGGCGGCCATGCGCGACAGGACCTCGCACAGCGCAAGCTCATCGTCCATGAGCGGGGCCGGATAGGGGTTCCGCCAGATCCAGGACTCCCCGAAGCGGAAGCCCTCGAGACGCGGGGCCGCCAGGCTCCCGTAGCGGCCCGACTCGACCCGCTCGATCCTCAAACGGAGGGGCGTCGCGAAGTCCTTGAGCATCACGACATCGTCCCAATCCATTTCGCCACGCTCGCCCCGCGCGAGGAGGCGATCCGCTCGGATCCAGCCGAAGTACTGGCTGCCCGTGAAGTCCACGATGCCGACGCGCCGGTCCGGGAACTGAAAGACGAAGAGATCCTGTCTTTCCTCGACGATCTGCTCCCGAGCGGGCGGGCCCTCCCTTCCCGGTCCCTGCACTACGGAATAGGGAAAGCCGAAGGCGTGGATGCGGGCGGCTTCGAAGGTCACCCCCAGAAATCGTCGCATGAGGCTTATGCCGTGGTATCCGTGGCCCACCGAGACATTCACGTGGCCCACCGGGCCCAGGAGCCCCCGGCATAGGACCTCGGCCTGCGCCAGGTGAAGGGGCCGGAGGTGATATTCCTCCGCGACCTGGACCATGCCCAGCGAGGCCCGTACCCGCTCGACGAGCGCCTTGAGCCCCGGGACGTCGGGCGCGGGGGGGGTCTCGCTGAGCACGGGCAGGCCGTGGTCGACGAGCTCCAGGATGATCTCCGGATTCGACGCCCAGGAGACCGAGCTCACGCAGAACCGCGGACGTCCACCCTTGAGAAGGGCCTCGATGTCCCGATAGGTGGGCACGCCCCACTCCCGTTCGATCGCTTCCGCCTTAGACCGATCGCGAACGACCATGCCGCCGACCGAGAAGAGGTCCGGAAGGGCTCGGGCCACGCGCAGGTAGAACCGCGCCCGCCATCCGGCGCCCACAATGACAAACGATATCTTGCTCATCTCACGCTCCGTTTCCCGTATGCCGCTTCGAGCTGCGCGGGCTCGGCGGCGTCCTCCGTGCCGCGGAGATCAAGATAACCGCTCCTCGGGCAAGAGGCGACCGTTGCGACCCCCGCCCGACCCTCGGTAGGGCACGCCCGGATCCCAGCCCTCGAATCGCCGCGGCGCAAAGCCTGCAAGCGGAAGGGTCACCTTGCAGCGCTCCCGGTGCGAGGCGTAGGCAGCCAGGCAGATCTCCAAGGCCGAAAGCGATCCCCTAAGCGCCGAGCCGTCGGGGCGATCCTCGTCGACCATTCGCGCGAGGTTTTCCAGGTGAATCCGGTGGTTCGACCTCGCAAAGGGCTCGACGGGAACGAGCCTGCCTGCGGGGGCATCGCGATTCCGGATCCGGTAGGCGCTCTCCCACCCGTAGAACTCGATCTCGCCCTCCTCTCCGACCAAGCGGAAGTAGGTGCCCTTGCCCGCTCTGATGGTGCGCACGTCATCGCCGGTCTGCAGGACCGCGCGAACCCCCGCGGAGGTCTCGACGTAGGTGATCGACTCGGTCTCCACCTGCATACCGTCGCGATAGGTTCCCGTCGAGGTGTCGCAGGCGCTCTGCACCGAGCGAACGGGGTCTCCTTGGGTGAGGGCAACGAAGAAGCTGAACCAGTGAATCCCAGCGTTGATGATGTCCCACTTTTCGCACTGGATCTCGACGAGCTCGAGACGCCCGATTGCGCCGCCCCGTACCAGGCCGAGTATCTGATCTCCGTGCGCCGCGACGAGCAGGCCGTGCGGAACCACGGCGGGTATTCCAGCGCCGGACAGGAGTCGAGCGATCTCCTCGCCGTCGGCCATGTTGTCGGCGACAGGCTTCTCCACGAGCATCCCCTTCGGCGAGACCATCCGCAGGGCGTCGCGCGTGATCTCCAGATGAGAGGGGGCATAGGTCGACACACACACGATATCGGTGGGGCGCTCGCGAAAGAGATCCTGGTGAGAGGGATAGATCTCCACCTCGGGGAAATCTCGACGGACGCTCACACGGGCTTCCGGACGCACATCCGCCACCGCCCGAAGCGCGAAGCGATCGGAGCTCGACAGCGCCTGGAGGCTGAGGCGCCCGCCTGTTCCGCAGCCGACGACGGATGCCGAATAGCGTCTTTCACTGCTCATAGAATCTCCCGACCCAATTCAGCGGAGCCTGTCGGCGCTCGCGCCGCGTCCCGGACCGGCTACTCCCTACCCGCGGCCTTCACGCGCTCTACGAGCGCCTTCGCCGCGCCCGGATAAAGCCAGGTAGGGAAGCTGCAGCCGGGGGCAAGGAGGAGCTTCGTCTTTCCGCCCAGCCGCATCCCCTCCTCGGCGTTGCGCGCGGCCTCCGCCGGCGTAACCCTCGTAACCCGATCCTTGTCGAGGCCGCCCATGATCGTGCCCGAAAAGCGCTTGCGCATCTCGGGTATGGACGGGTTCGAGGGATGGCGATCCTCATAGGAGATGATCGGGACGGGAAAGTCGAGGATGTCGTCGACGTAGATCCCGATATCGTGGACATGCGCGGTGTGCATCGTGCCTGCGTCCTTAATGGCGGTGAAGATCTTCATCACGAAGGGCTTCGCAAACTTGAGGTACTCGGCGCGCTCCATCTGCTCCCTGCTGCCGAAGGTGGAGATGAAGATGCCGCTTGCGCCGAGGCGAAGGGCCTCGCGGCAGTAGGCGATTATATTGTCCGATATTACGTCGAGGGCGTCGAGCACCCCCTGAGGCTGTGTCGCGATCAGCTCGGCGAGGTGCTCGCCCGCAAGGTTTCGCATGAGCACCTGCCAGGGATCGAAGACCGTGTCGATGAAGTAGGCCTTCCCTTTCAGGGCGCGCGCGACTATCTCGATCGCCCGAAGCTGCTCGGCCCAGTCGGAGTCGCGCACCTCGAAGCGCCCCACCCTCTTGAGGTCATCCGCGCTCTTCAGCTCGAGCATTCCCTTCGGCATCGGGTAGAAGTAGTCGTTCATGAGCTTCAGCCAGTCCAGATCGTAGAAGCGCAGGAACTCGAGCGACAGCTCGGCGATGCGCTGCGCCCTCTCGTGCTGAACGCCGAAGTGGTACCAGAAAGAGACCGGAGGCCGGTCGACCTCCCTGCCTTCGAGTGTTTTGTCGATTCGTTCGGTTTTTGTCATGATGGTCCTTCTGGCCTTTCAGTCTACGCCTCGCGTGAGGCGCCGGCAACCCCGAGACCCGCCGCCGCGGCCGACCGCTCGAACTCCCGAAAGAGCCTCCGCCTTACCCCAGTCTCCGCGAGCCCGTACCGCAGGCCGTTCAGATTCAGCTGCCAGAGCTCCTCAAGCGAGAGGCCGAGCTCATCCCGGGCCAGCTCCCATTCGTGCGTAAGGTTGGTGCCGAAGAAGGGCGGATCGTCGGTCGAGAGGGTCACCGGAACGCCGGCGTCGAGAAGCCGCCGCAGCGGATGGGCCGTCGCCGAGGGCACCACCTTCAGGCGGAGATTGCTCGTGACCGCGACATCACAGCAGATGGAGCGCTCGGCAAGGAGCGCGAGGACGTCAGGATCCTCCGCTGCGCGCACCCCGTGCTGGATGCGCCGTGCCCCAAGCTCGAGGACCGCCTCGCGCACGTGCGATGCCCCGGCGGTTTCCCCCGCATGGGCCACGACCGCATAGCCGGCGCGCCGAGCCCGCTCGAACCAGGGGGCGAAGCGGCTGCGCGGGAAGCCCGGCTCCGGGCCGCCCAAGCCCAGCGCCACGACGAGCGGGTTCGCCTCCTCCTCCAGGAGCCGCGCGGTGTAGGGCCCGCTCTCGTCGGCGGCCTCGCTGGGGATGTCCACGATAAGGCGGGCCACCGGCCCCCCACCCCGCTCGGCCTCCTCAAACCGCCGCGTCACGATGTCGAGCGCCCGCTTGCCGCCGATGCCGAGCCGCTCGTGGTTGTAGGGCGTGAAATGCAGCTCGGCGTAGCGGATCGAGTGCCGCTCGCATTCGGCGAGATAGCCGTCGACCATCCGTTCGAAGTCGCTCGGGCTGCGCAGGCAGCCGCACATGGTCAGCCACAGCGCGATGAAGTGATCGAAGCTCTTGAAATCGTAGAGCCGGCGCAGCTCGGGAAGGCTGCCGACCGGAAGGGCGACGTGGTTTGTCTCCGCCATCTTCCAGAGAGTCTCGGGCGCGATGGTTCCCTCGAGGTGCACGTGAAGCTCGGTCTTGGGCAGGCGCGCGAAAAGCTCATCCACGGTGATTCCTCCGCGCGCCATCATAGCATCTTGACGATTCCGTGCCGAGCTGATAGCTTTGTACACTATGATCGTTCGCATGTGCTACGTACAGATTCAACTCGCCGCGGCGGCCGCAGCTCCCTAGGGGGAATCGCGGTCGCATTCAGCGACGACTTAAAAAAGCCGCGGTCCCCTCGGGTGGACTGCGGCTTTTTTGTTGCCTTGCGGCAATCAGCGCAGCCACCGGGACCGGCGGAGATGAGGAGACACCATGAGAAGGAACCTCGTGCACGCCGGAGCAAGCCAGCTCAAATACGAAATCAGGCAGATCGTGCTCTTCGCGCGGGAGCTCGAGCGCTTCCAGGTACCGATCACCTGGGAGAACATCGGAGATCCCGTCGAGAAGGGCGAGTCGCTGCCCGCCTGGATGAAGGAGATAGTCGCGGGCTTCGCCGGGCGTGACCGGAGCTACGCCTATGTCGATACCCAGGGGGTTATCGAGACGCGCGAGTTTTTGGCCGCCCAGGTCACTGCCCGCGGAGGGGCTCGAATCGGCCGCGACGACATCGTCTTCTTCAACGGCCTCGGCGACGCCGTGGCCAAGGTCTTCGGCTTCCTGCGCCGCGAGGCGCGCGTTCTCGGCCCGTCGCCCGCCTATTCGACCCATTCTTCCGCGGAGGCTGCCCATTCGGGCTACGAGCACCTCACCTACCGGCTCGACCCCGCGAGGGGATGGCTTCCCAGCATGGAGGACATCGAGCTCAAGGTGAAGTACAATGACTCCATCGCCGGGCTCCTCCTCATCAATCCCGACAATCCAACCGGAACGGTCTATCCGCGCGAGCTGCTCGAGGAGTTCGTCCGCATCGCCCGCACCTACGATCTCTTTCTCATCAGCGACGAGACCTACGCGAATATCGTCTACAACGGGGCGCGGACCGTCTCCTTGAGCGAGGTCATAGGCGAGGTGCCGGGGATTGCGCTGCGCTCGGTTTCGAAAGAGTTCCCGTGGCCGGGCGCCCGCTGCGGCTGGATCGAGGTCTTCAACGAAAAAGGCGACGAGAACTTCCGAGCCTACGTGCGCAGCATCCTCGACGCGAAGCGCCTCGAGGTCTGCTCGACGAGCCTGCCGCAGCTCGCTATCCCGCAGATCATGGGAGACTCCCGCTACCCGGACCACCTCGCCCGGCGCGCCCGGCTCTTCGAGGGGCGGGCAAATGAGGCCTACGAGGCGCTTGCGGCGGTTCGCGGGGTGCAGGTGTCCCGACCGCGCGGCGCGTTCTACTTCACGGTCGTCTTCGAGGAGGGACGCCTGAACGACCGGCAGCACCTTAGGGTGAAGTCGCCGGAGCTCGGCCGGTTCATCGAGGAGCGGACTGAAGGAGTTGCGCCCGACAAGCGATTCGTCTACTGGCTTCTCGCTGCGACCGGCATTTGCGTGGTGCCTCTCACCGGCTTCGCCTGTGAGCTTCCGGGCTTTCGGATGACGCTCCTCGAGAGCAACGACGAGAAAAGATCGTGGATCCTCGCCACCATCGCCGAAGCTATACGAGAATACCTCGCTTCGGCATAGCGACAACGCGCCTGTGCCCCGCTTGGCGGCGGTTTCATTCGCCGCCGAGCCTTCCCGCCGGTTGCTGCGGAGGCTACCGGCTGATCTGCGAGAGATGGAGCCCAGCCGTGAGGAGCCAGGCGAGACTGGCGGCGAAGAAGAGCCGCTCGACGATCCCGTAGACGGGGCGGAGCGCCCGGATGCGCGCGAGGAGCATGAGTATCGCGAGCACGACTACGAGGAGCTCGAACCGCGGGAAGAGGGGAGCCACCTTGACCCAGGCTTGGACGTACTTGAAAACCGGGGAGATCGCGATGGTCGCAAGCGTGAAGGCGGTGAAGCCCGCCGCAACTGCGACGGTATGCGCCTTTCCCGCAGAGGTCCGCCCGGCCCCCTCCGCATCGGGCGGAACGAAGGCGGCAACGATCATGCCTGCTGCAAAGATCACGGTGAAGGCGACGCCGACATCCACCCTCTTTCCGCCTCCGTGGGCCCCGAGCTCGCTTGCGAGCCCGAGCGAGAGCGAGAGCGCGCCGATTCCGAGCGCGAGGAAAGCCGCGGTCAAGAGCGCGCCGAACTTCCCGACGGCGTAGTCGCCCAGCGAATCACGGACGGCGTTGCGCCCGGTGGGGAGGAAGTGAAGCACGATGACAAGGACCAGGAAAGCGAGCATGCCAATAACGCCGACGTAGGCGACGATGTTGACCCAATGCATGCCGAAACCTCCTTTTTCGGGCGAGCACCGATACAGGGCGCGGCGCACCGCCGATCGCTTCGATCCACGTCCATAATACCGGGCGCTCCACGCCTCCTGTCAAGGAAAATCTCGAAGAGCCGGCTGCAGCGGTTCGCCGTTGCACGCTTTCCGAGCATCCTGTATACTTGCTTACACAACCCATATGGATCCTGACGATCCTCACAGAGCGAAGCGGATCTCCGGGCCGAGGACGGAGCGATGACCTACATGGTGATCCTCCTCATCCTGCTGATCTTGCTCGCTGCCTTTTTTTCGGCTACCGAGACCGCATTCACCTCGCTGTCGCTCCTGCAGGTGGAGCGCCTTGCCGCGACCAAGAGCGCGAGGGGGCGCATGGTGGCCCGTCTCACTCGCCGTCCGGATCTCCTCCTCGGCACCGTCCTCATCGGGAACAACCTTGCCAATGTCTCGGCGTCGGCTCTTGCGACCGAGATCACGATCCGGACCTTCGGGAATCACGCGGTCGGCTACATGACCGGCATCCTCACGCTGGTGATCCTCATCGTCGGCGAGGTCACCCCGAAGCGCTTCGCCATCATCTACAACGAGTGGATCTCCCTCCACACGGTGCGCGTCGTGACCGCGCTCTCCTACCTCTTTCGACCGATAATCTGGGTAGTCGGGAGCGTCAGCAACCTCCTCACCCGCACGGTCGGCTCCCAGCGGCGGACTGGGCTCACCCTCGAGGGGCTCCTGCACATGGTGAATCTCGCCGAGAACCTCGGCATCGTCGCAAACCGTGAGACTCGGATGGTGAAGAACATCTTCCGCTTCAACGATCTTCCCGTCCAGGCGATCATGACGCACCGGACCGGCGTCTTCAGCCTGGAGATGAGCTTGCGCGTAGCGAGCGTCCTATCCGAGGTGAGCGAGCGGGGCTTCTCGCGCTTTCCGGTCTATGACGGCCAGCCGGAAAAGATCGAGGGGATCGTGAACACGCGGCACATCGTGGAGGCGGTAGCCACGGGGCGCATCGATACCCGCCTGAAGGAGATCATGACGAAGCCGATCTTCGTTCCGACCACGAGGAAGATCGACGAGCTCTTTTCCCAGCTCAAGCGGGAGGACTGCAAGATGGCGATAGTCCTCGACGAGTACGGCGGGCTCGCCGGCATCGTTACCCAGCAGGATATCGCCGACGAGATTCTAGGCGAGCTACGCGACGAGAACGAGGAGATCGGTTGGAACAAGATAAAACCTCTCGCAGGCGGCGCCTACCTCATGATGGGCGATACCCCCATCCATCAGGTAAACGACTTTCTCGGAACCAGCCTTCCCCATGAGCGATATGTCCAGACCCTCGGAGGCTACCTCGCGGAGACTCTCGATCGCTTCCCGGCGGAGCATGAGACCATCTCGGTTCCGGGAGCGCTCTTCGTCATCGAGAAGGTGAGCCGCAACCGAATCCTCTCGGTTCGCTGCGTGCCTCAGACCGCGGAAGAGCAGCAGGGGGACTGAGCGCACTCGTCGCGCGGTCAGCCGTCCCACCGCCCGGTGCGCCGTGTCGACATTGACCGGGGGGGGGGCTTTCAGTATCATTTCCGCCATGAGCAAGTTTCCGCACCGCGCGATAGAGGCGAAGTGGCAGGCCTGGTGGGGACAGAACAAGACCTTCAGGGTCACCGAGGACCCCGCAATTCCCAAGGAGAAGCGGCGATACGTCCTCGACATGTTTCCCTATCCCTCTTCACAAGGGCTCCATGTCGGCCACCCCGAAGGCTACACCGCCACCGACATCTTCTGCCGCTACCTTCGCGCGAACGGCTACGCCGTGCTCCATCCCATGGGCTTCGACTCCTTCGGACTGCCGGCCGAGAACTATGCAATCAAGACGGGCACGCATCCTCGAATCTCGACCGAGCAGAACATCGAGAAGTTCATCTCTCAGATCAAGGCCCTGGGCTTCTCCTACGATTGGGACCGGATGGTGTGCACCCATGAGCCGGACTACTACCGGTGGACCCAGTGGATCTTCCTGAAGATCTTCGAGAAAGGGCTTGCCTACGAGGCCGAGACACCGATCAACTGGTGTCCCTCCTGCAAGACCGGGCTTGCGAACGAGGAGGTCAAGGACGGGAGGTGCGACCGCTGCGGTACGGAGGTGATCCGCAAAAACATCCGCCAGTGGATCCTGAAGATCACCGCCTACGCGGATCGTCTTCTTGCGGACCTCGAGAAGCTCGACTGGCCGGAGCCGATCAAGATGATGCAGCGGAACTGGATCGGCCGAAGCGAAGGGGCGAATGTTACCTTCAAGCTCGAGCACGGTGAAGGCGCGATCGAGGTCTATACGACGCGACCCGACACCCTCTTCGGGGCAACCTACATGGTCCTCGCGCCCGAGCACTCGCTGGTGGAAAAGATCACGACCCCCGAACGGCGCGCGGCGGTCCGGGACTACGTCGAGAGCGCAAATCGAAAGTCGGATCTCGAGCGGACCGATCTTGCCAAGGAAAAAACCGGTGTCTTCACCGGGGCCTATGCTATCAATCCGGTGAACGGGAAGCTCATACCGGTTTGGATATCCGATTACATCCTCATCTCCTACGGAACCGGTGCGATAATGGCCGTGCCGGCGCACGACGAGCGTGACTTCGAGTTCGCGCACACGTTCAAGCTGCCCGTCGTCGAGGTCGTCGCCGGCGAGCGTGCACGCCCGAACTCAGGCGAGCTCGCCGAGGCCTTCACCCAGGACGGCTACGCGGTCAACTCGGGCGAGTTCGACGGGCTGCCAACGAAAGAGTTCAAGGCGCGGATCATCGCGTGGCTGGAAGAGCGCGGAATCGGGAAACGCTCCGTCAACTACAAGCTTCGCGACTGGATCTTTTCGCGCCAGCGTTACTGGGGCGAGCCCATTCCTCTCGTCCACTGCCCGAAGGACGGGATCGTGCCGATTCCCTATGACGAGCTTCCGCTCGAGCTCCCGGAGGTGGAGAGTTACACCCCCACCGGCACCGGCGAGTCCCCCCTCGCAGCGATAACCTCGTGGGTGGAGACCGCATGCCCGCGCTGCGGAGGACCCGCCCGCCGCGAGACCAACACGATGCCGCAATGGGCGGGCTCCTGCTGGTACTTCCTGCGCTATCTTGATCCAACAAACGGCGGCGAGCTTGCCTCCCGTGCGGCGATCGACTACTGGATGCCCGTCGACCTCTACGTCGGAGGGGCGGAGCACGCCGTCCTCCATCTCCTCTACGCCCGCTTCTGGCACAAGGTCCTCTTCGACATCGGGGCGGTCAACACCGACGAGCCCTTCAGCCGCCTCATCAACCAGGGGATGATCCTCGGCGAGGGCGGCGTGAAAATGTCGAAGTCGCTCGGCAACGTCATCAACCCCGACGACATTGTCGAGGAGTACGGAGCGGACTCGATGCGGATGTACGAGATGTTCATGGGTCCCCTTGCCGACGCAAAGCCCTGGTCGACCAACGGGATCTCCGGAATCCACCGCTTCCTCGATCGCGTGTGGAGGCTTACCGAGCGGCCGATCGCCGACGACGAGCCCTCAGCCGAGCTCGTGCGGCTCCTCCACAAGACGATCAAGAAGGTCTCGCTGGATACCGGCCGCCTCGAGCTGAACACGGCTATCGCGCAGATGATGGTCTTCGTGAACGAGCTCTCCCGGGAGGAGCGTTTGCCGCGGAAGCTCTTCGAGCCCTTCGTGATTATCCTCGCGCCCTATGCCCCTCACCTTGCGGAGGAGCTGTGGGAGGCGCTCGGCCACAAGCCCTCCGTTTCCCGGGTGGCATGGCCCGCGTGGGACGAGGCGCTTACCGTCGAGGGGCAGGCGACCGTGGTGATCCAGATCAACGGCAAGGTACGAAGCAAGATGGAGATTCCCGCCGGCACTCCGCCCGAGGAGATGGAGCGGCTTGCAGTGGAAGCGCACCGCATCCCGGCCCTCATCGACGGGAAGCAGGTAGTGAAAATCGTCACCGTCCCCGATAAGCTCGTCAACATCGTCGTTCGATGAACTATCACACCCGCGTCGAGCGCGTCGCCTCGTGGCTTTGCGCCGAAGGGCTTCAGGCGGCGCTGCTCATCGACGAGGAGGATTGCCGGAACCCCGCGATCCGCTACCTCACCGGCCACCCGTCGGACGCTCTCCTCTTCGTGCTCCCCGACGCCCGTACGATTCTCCTGCCCTGGGACGTGAACCTTTCCCGAACCCTCGCGGTCGCGGACGAGATCATCCCCTATACCGATTTCAGGCGCTCTCTTTCCGAAGCCTACTCCGCGATGGTAGCGCGCTTCTCCCTGGCGGGCCGCATCGAGATATCGGCGGGGGCCTCCTATCCGCTGATCCGCAGGCTTGCGGCACGAGAGCCTGCGATCACCGTCGAGTGCCGCGACGCGGGAATCGATGCGGTGATAGCCCGCGACCGCGCGGTCAAGGACTCGGAGGAGCTCGCCAGGATCGAGCAGGCAGCCGAGGCGACCAACCGCCTCCTTTCCGCGCTCGAGGGGCGCTTCGCGCGCTCGGGGTGGAACGATGCTCCTCGCGGCGCGAGCGGAGACTCTACCCACACCGCGTCTTCCGGCGGCTGCCCTCCCGCCGACCTTCCAAGCGAGGCCGACGTCGCGCTCTTCATCGAGCGGGAGGGACGGCTGCTCGGCGCGGAGGGGACAAGCTTCGAGACCCTCGCGGCAGGGCCGTCGCGGAGCTTCGGTATCCACGCCTTTCCCGCCTTCGGAGCGGGTCCCTTCGGGGGTCCGGGGCTCTCGATTCTCGACTTCGGTCTGCGGTTCGACGGCTATCCGAGCGATGTCACCTTGACGCTCGCAAGCGGGAAGCTCACCTCCCGGCAGGAGGAGATGATCGGGCTCGTCGAGGAAGCCTATGACCTCTCGCTCTCGCTCGCCGCACCAGGACGTCCGACCGCCGAGATCGCCCGGGCAGTCGACGCCCTCTTTCAGCGCAGCGGCTACTCGATGCCGCACGCGCTCGGCCACGGGCTTGGGCTGCGGATCCACGAGTCGCCCGCGGTGAACAGCCGCGAGGGCAATACCGATGTGCTTGAGCCGGGGATGGTAATCACCATCGAGCCGGGGCTCTACCACCCCGAGGCCGGGGGCGTGCGCAAGGAGAACGACCTCCTCATCACCGAGGCCGGAGCCAGGGTGCTTACCACCGCCCGGATTCTGCGGCTCCCGTAAGTGAGTTGCACGCCAGCCATTCTTCGGCGCCTACCGAGACATCGAGACGCTCGAGTGCCGCGCTCGCGCCGTCCGGAGCCGGGCTGTCCACCCGAAAAAAGGAGTGGAAGCCGGCCACGACAGAATCGACTGCAAGCCTCCCGAGCGCATCGGCCTGAACCGGTTGGCGGAAGGGGTCGCCCTCAACCCACCAGCTTCCGGGCGCGCAGTGGAGGACGACGGAATGGGCGGGGAGCGCCTTTATCCGATCCGCGCGGAAGCTTCCGAGGGAAAGAAGCGTGAGGATCGCCTCTTGATCGAGCGACCACCGATCGCCCCCGTAGCGCCGCCCGATCTCCTCGGAGAGCCGGCGTGCGTTGAGGGCCTCGACGAGCTGGCCGCGCTCGTCCATCTTCAGGAGGAGCGCTGCCACGAAGCCCTCCTCCCAGCTGAGCGCGAGCCTCCCGCCGCCTGAGAACGCTTCGGGAAAGAGGGCGCCGGCCGGTCTCAGAAGATCCGAGCGCCCCTCGACGAGCGGAGCGGCGAGCACGGGGAGGTTCGCCCGCTTGGGAAGGGTGAGCCGGACGGCGGCCTGTCCGGAGTGGGGGGCCGCCACAAGCAGCTCCTGGAGCAGCCGACCTTTGCCCGGCGCCCGCACAAGAAAGGAGGGTCCGCCCTCGGCCCGGAAGATCGGCTCCCACGACGCGGGCACGGCGGGAAGGACTATCGCAACCTCGATGGAATCCCCGAAAAGCGAGCACCCCGTTCCGGCGCTCGCGACGAGACCAAGGGGGACGAGCGCCGCAAGAGCGATGGCCGCAGACCCGAAGGTCGCGCCTGGCAGGCTGATCCGGCTGTTCATCGAAGCAACTACCCGATCCAGTGCGAAGCCGCTTCAATCTCGATTGCACGCTTCGGCTTTTTGTTTCATAATCGGCGGCGGTATGGCAGATAATGGAGATTTTCTTGCGGAATTGGCGCGCGTCCTCGCCGAGCGGCGGCAGCTCCTCGAAAAGAGGGATCTGCCCCGGCTGAAAGAGCAGTTCCAGATCTACCAGACCGGCGTCAAGAGCATCGTCAGCATCCTTGTCCGCAAATCGCTCATCAAAGAAGATCCGTACAAGCACGAGCAGAAGATCTCCGAGATCGCGCTTCCTTCCTCCGGTCCCATCGCGGAATCGGAGCGCATCGACCAGATCGGCCTCCGCCTCTCGGCGCTCGAAAGCCAGATCGATTTCGTCTCCGACCTCTACCAGTTCCGCCTCGACTTCCTCACCCTTGCGAGGATCAAGGCGCTGGCGGAGCTGGTGCGCTATATCGCCTGGGACAAGCTCTCCGAGATCTCTTCAAGCGTCAACACCCGTATCGTCGCCGACCTCGCCGCGAAGGTCAAACAGAGCGGCGACAGCCTCTCGGCGGGTGTCTTCCAAGATGCGCAGAACCAGCTCGGCAAGGCCGGCACCGAGATCCTTCGCATCCTGCGGGATCTGTCCACCTACCAGCGCGAGAGCTACAAGCTTGCGGCGCGCAACCGCCTCCTTGCGGGCCTCGCTCTCACGAGCGAGACGGTCGCGACGAGGCGCTCCGAGCTGATGAAGGCGCTCAAGGGCCGCTTCTCGGCGCTCGTTGCCTCCGACCACTCCGCCGCGATAGGTTTCGGCGCCGGCGACGCTGCTCCACCCTACTATCCCGAGCTTCTCGGTGAGGTCCTTGACGAAGACTACGGGCAGGAAAGCGAAGCGCTCCGCCGCGACGCAATCGAGCGCTTACGCGTGAGCGGGGAACGGCAGTCAAAGAGCACCGATCAGCCGCTCAAGCCGCTCCTCCTTGAGTCGCTCGGCCTCCTTTCAGCCGCCGCGATTCCCCTCGAGAGCGCCGCCGAGAAGATAACCGACAGCTATCAGGCGTACGATACTCGAAGGATGGCCTTGGGTGATCGCCTCCGCCGGTGGCTGCGGCGGCACCTGCGCGACAGAGGCCGTGCGGAGCCCATCGAGATCGAGATCGTCGATCCGACTACCTCCGCGAAGCACGTCGAAGAGCTCGATGTCAAGAAGTACCTCGAGCGGATCGAGCGCCGCTGCCGGGTTTTCGGAAACCTCTCGGCCGAACGCGGACCGGCTCTTCAGAGGCTTCAGGTCTCGTCGGACGAGCAGATCCTCAAGTTCATCGCGCTTGTCCTCGACGATCTCCACGAGATCGTCACAAGGCTTCCCGCTCTCGATGCCTTCTTCAAGGCGGCCCTTGGGACGGAGGAGCGGCCCGCGCCGCGCGGAATGAAGCTCGAGGTGAGCGCCATAAAGACCGCGATAGTGAAGGCCAATCAGAAGAAGCACGAGTACCTTTCCCGCATGGAGGAGCTCGAGCAGATGAAACGCCTCGGGATAATCGAGGGAGATCCGGGCTGATTCTGTGCTCGCGATCGACCGGCTCTACGCCCGAAAGAGCCCCAGCACCCGCAGATCCTCCGACTCGCTGCGAAGCCGTGCCAGCGCCCCATCGAAGGCCGCCAAATCGGCCGGGAGCTCGAGGTCGAGGTAGAACATGTATTGCCAGGGACGGCCGAGGATGGGCCGAGACTCGAGCTTTTTTAGATTGATGCTCTGCTCGGCGAGGATCTTCAAGCAGGTGAATAGGGAGCCCGGCTTGTCCGGGGTCGAGAAGACGAGCGATGCCATGTTCGGATTCGCTATCTCGGCGTGGCCGCTGCGCGCGATGACGACGAACCGGGTGTAGTTGCGCGGGTTCGTCTCGATCCCCTCGTGAAGGATCTCCATGCCGTAGACCCTCGCCGCCTCGACGCTCGCGATGGCCGCCCACTCGCGCTTGCCCTCCCGCGCGATGAAGGCGACCGAGCCGGCCGTATCGTAGAAGGGGAGCTGCTCGATGGCGGGGTGGCGCGAGAGAAACTCTGCGCACTGCGCAAGTCCCTGCGGGTGCGAATAGACCCTGCGGATCTCCTCGATCTTCGTTCCCGGCAGGGCAATCAGGTTGTGGATGATCCGCAGCTTCTTCTCTCCTACGATCCGCACGTCCGGGTTTTGGATGAGGAGATCGTAGTTCTCGTGAATCGAGCCTGCGAGCGAATTCTCGACCGGAAGAACGCCGTACGCTACGCCTCCGTCAAGCACGCTCGAGAAGACGTCGCGAAAGCGCTGGAAGGGCACCGGCTCGACCTCGGCATGCTCGAAATAGCGGATCGCGGCATCCTCGCTGAAGGCGCCCCGCTCGCCCTGGAAGCCGACCTTGAGCGCTGCACTCTCCGCCTCCCCTGCGAGCGCCGCAGCGCCGGCCCCGGTCGCCGACCCTCGAGCCGCCGACCGTTGCGCCCTCGAGTCCGAGCTCCCAGTCGCCGCGCTTCCGGCCGCCTGCGAGCCAGCTGCCGCCGGGATAGCGGCGCGCCGGGACGGTAGGTGCTGCATCTCCTTCCCGATGACCGGAGAGAGCGCCTCGATGTCCCGCATGAGCTTCTCGAACTGCTCGGGGTACAGGGACTGCGGTCCGTCGGAAGCCGCGTGCTCCGGGTCCGGATGCACCTCCACGAGCAGGCCGTCCGCCCCGGCGGCGATCGCCGCGAGGGCCACCGGCGGAACCTTTTCGCGAATCCCGGTGGCGTGGCTCGGGTCGACGAGGATCGGCAGATGGCTCAGCTTCTTCACGACCGGGATCGCGGAGATGTCGAGGGTGTTGCGCGTGTAGGTCTCGAAGGTGCGGATGCCCCGCTCGCAGAGCACCACGTTCTCGGTCCCGTGCGCGAGGAGGTATTCCGCCGCCATGAGGAGGTCCTCGATGCGAGCGGCAAGCCCGCGCTTCAGGATCACCGGCTTTCCGATCGAGCCCACCCGCTTCAGAAGCTCGAAGTTCTGCATGTTGCGCGCCCCGATCTGGAAGAGGTCGACGTAGTCGCGCATCATCTCGACGTGCTCGGTCGCGACGATCTCGGAGACCACGGGCATCCCCTCCCGCTCGCCCGCCTCTTTGAGGTACTTAAGACCCTCTTCGCCCAGCCCCTGGAAGGCGTAGGGCGAGGTGCGCGGCTTATAGGCTCCGCCTCGGAGGATCACCGCGCCGGACTCCCGAACGATCCGCGCCGACTCGATGATCTGCTCGCGCGACTCCACGGCACAGGGCCCGGCGATCACCGTGATCCTGAGGCCCCCGATCTTCACCGGGCCGACTGCGACGATGGTGTCGTCCTTCTTGAACTCCCGCGATGCAAGCTTGTAGGGCTTGGTGATGGGGATGACCCGCTCCACCCCCGGGAGGATCTCCACCTCGCGGAGGTCGATCTGCGCGAGCCCCACCGCACCGAGGATTGTCTCCTCTTCGCCCACGATCTCCCGGATCGTGAAACCCCGCTTCTCAAGGAAGCTCCGAATCGCAGCCTTATCCTGCTCTTTGATGCCCTTGCTCAAGACGACTACCATGATGCATCAGGCTACGGCGCGGTGGGAGCTGTGTCAATTATGGGGCGCGCCCCTCGCCCCGCGTGCACGTCAGGGCGGCCGGCAGAGCTCGGGGCGAGGGTCGGGCTCTCCGGGGGTTCCGTCCGTGCGCGGTCACGGCGAGAAGGCGCCGCCGCCGGAGCCATGCGCGCCCGGACCCGCTTCGCGGCCCCTCCGATCCCTCGCGCGAGGAGAAGTCGTTTCAGGTCGCTCACGGGCGCTTCCTGTCTGCCGCGAGACGTCTCACGTGCAGCATGGAAACCGTTTGCCAAGCCTTCCCCCATCACCATCAATGCTCCCCGAAGGGTGGGATGCAAACACGGTCACCCACGTCATGGGCATCCGCGCGTTCGGAAGCCAGCTCCTGTGCGAGCAGGTCGCAGGGCGCGCCCTGCGGCGGGTGGACTATACCTTGGGCGCGGATGGGAAGCTCTCGCCCGAGTACGCCATGATCGCCGGTATCCCCTTCACCTTCTTCAAGGGCGGAGCCAATGCGGTCGCCGACGCCAAGCCCACCTGGGCGATTCGAGCCCTGCCAGAGCGGCAGGAACTCTACGAGATAACCTTCCCGAGCCTCGACGGCTACCGGATCGAGAGCACGAACAGCCGCATCGAGGCGGACTTCTCGCGGCTAGACAACTACGAGATCGACGGCTCCCGCTATCCCTCACATACGGTCATGGCCTCCCCGGTCTCGCCCGACACGGTGAAGCTCACCCTCGAGCAGGTCAAAGCCAAGCGCCCTTCCGAGCTTGTCTATCTTCTCGTGCAGCACCCGATCCGCACGTACTACGTCGACACCGACGGCAACCGTCAGTTCCACCTTTTCGGACAGCTCAAACCCATCGTCGAGCAGTGGTACGAGTCGAAGGTCCACTGCATCGGCACCGCCTTCAAGAACATGCTCTTCTATGAAGATCCCGACACGATGGCGGCCCACATCCACAAGGCGATCACTGCCGCGCACGCCGGAAAGGAGGTCGTCCTGCCGATCTTCAACTACTACAACCGCGTCGGCTCCACGCGCTACGCGAACGGCCTCACGACGCGCCCGGTCTTCGCAACGACGAAGAGCCACGTGAACTACGTCGTCGCGGACACCGAGAGCTGGGAGCAGATCGCCGCTAAAACCCTCGAGGAGCTCGAGGGCGTCCTCTCCTACGTCAAGAACGCCTACATCGGCTTCACCATCCCCTACGTCGCGGAAGGCAAGCGCGAGGCCCGCTACTATCCCGACTTCATCGCACGCTGCCGCACCGCTTCGGGCGAGACCATCAACCTTATCATCGAGATCACCGGCATGAACAAGGACAAGGCCGACAAACGGCATTACCTCGAGCACTACTGGCTCCCGGCGGTGAACGGGGTGCGCGAGCGCTTTCGTTGGGACAAGTGGGCCTTCGTCGAGATAGCGAACGACATCCGCGACATTCGAAACCAGATCGTCGCCAAGATCGGCGGCGTGGAGTAGTGTGTTAGCATTGGGCACGGATTGGGAGTCAGAAATGGAAGAGGCGGTAGTACGGGTAATTCGCGACTATCTTGCGAAACACGACGCAGTGCAGGTGGCGATTTTCGGATCCTACGCGCGTGGAGACGCCAGACCCGATAGCGATATCGACGTCCTCGTGGAGTTTCGCGAGCCGAAAAGCCTTTTCGACCTCGTGGAGTACGAGATTGACCTCACCGATGTGGTTGGTCGAAAGGTTGATCTCGTCACGAAACCGTCGCTCAGCCGCTACTTCAGGGACGAAGTCCTTTCGAACATGCGGGTGATCTATGGCTGAGGTGAAAAGGCAGGCAGTGTATATCCTGCACATTGTTGAAGCCATCGACCGGATAGCCTCTCACATCAAGGGACTCACCTTTGCTGATTTCAAAGGCAGCACAATGGTGCAGGACGCAGTGATCAGGCAGGTTGAGATCATCGGGGAAGCAACGAAACACATCATTGACGAGACGCGAAAGCGTTATCCCGAAGTTCCATGGAGGATCATGGCAGCCATGCGGGACAAGGTGATACACGACTATTTCGACGTCGATATCGCGCTTGTCTGGGAGACTGCGGCAAAAGATATCCCTTCGCTTAAAGCCGTGATGGACCGGATCTCGAGGGATCTGGAAGGAGCGCACTGATGTCCATCGAATCCATCAAGCACCCCTACGAAAAGCGCGTGCACATCCCCTCCAAGGAAGAGGCCGGCATGGAGGCGGCGAGCCTTACTCCCGGCTACAAGGACCGCTCGGAGCTGCCGCTGAACCCGATCGTCACCCGCGGCCAGGACCCGGAGCTCTACTGGATGCACAAGTACGGCCCCGAGGACGGCGAGGAGTGGCTCCACGTCGACATCCGCTCGCTCTACCGCCACGAGCACGTGAGCCCCGAGGTCGTCATGCGCAGGCTCTACCGCACCAAGGTCGAAAGCAACCAGGGGCTCCTCTTCAATGTGAACGAGCTCTTCGGGAACGCGATCGAGGTGGAAGAGCTCGACAAGGTGGGCGAGTACTACCGCCACCAGGACGGCTGGACCAATCGGATGATCTCAGGCGACAGCCTCCTCGTCATGACTTCCCTCCTCGAGCGCGAGGGGATGAAGGGGCGGGTCCAGTGCATCTACATCGACCCGCCCTACGGGATCAAGTACGGCTCGAACTGGCAGATCCGCCTCAACAACCGCGAGGTTAAAGACGGCGCCGACGACAACCTCTCGGCGGAGCCCGAGCAGATCAAGGCCTACCGCGACACCTGGGAGCTCGGCATCCACAGCTACCTCTCCTACCTGCGCGAGCGCCTCCTCGTCGCCCGCGAGCTCCTCACCGAGAGCGGCTCCTGCTTCGTGCAGATCTCCGACGAGAACGTCCACCTCGTGCGCTGCCTCATGGATGAGGTGTTCGGGAGCGGGAATTTCGTGAGTTTAATAACCGTTCAAAAGACTGCCGGACAAACTGCACAGTACCTAGCGGGAACGGCTGACTATCTCTTGTGGTATTCGCATCGCTGGGAACAGTTGAAGTACCGGCAACTCTATAGCGAGAAAGAAATCGGAGGTTCAGGCGGGTCGATGTATCAGTACGTCGAGCTCTCGGATGGCCAGCGACGCCGTCTTAGCGTTGACGAGATCAAGAATCCCGACGAAATACCAGCAAAGGCAAAGGTCTACCGTCTCGGCGATATCACCTCACAACGTCAGGGACGTCCGTCCGGCGAAGGAACTGCCATGGCTTTTCCTGTCGACTTCGAGGGTAAGCGCTTCCTGCCCCCTGGGAGCCGCGGGTGGACCACGACAAGACTTGGCATGATGCGTCTCATTGAAAAGGGGCGCGTCGTTGCGCAAGGAGATCGCTTGTCCTTTGTAAGATATTTCGACGACTTCGCCGTGTTTCCGATGACGAACAATTGGACAGACACTGGTGGTGCTACCGACCGAAGGTATATCGTCCAGACCTCCAACGCGGTAATCCAGCGTTGCCTCCTCATGACCACCGATCCGGGCGACCTGGTGCTCGATCCGACCTGCGGCTCGGGGACGACCGCCTACGTCGCCGAGCAGTGGGGCAGGCGCTGGATCACGATCGACACGAGCCGCATCGCCCTGAACATCGCGAAGAGCCGCCTCATGACGGCGACCTATCCCTACTACCGCCTTGCCGACGAGCAGGCGAAGGACATGCGGCAGGGCTTCGTCTACAAGAAGGTCCCGCACATCACCCTGAAGAGCCTCGCCAACGACGAGCCGCCCGAGGAGGAGACTCTCTACGATCAGCCGGAGGAGGACCGAAAGCGCCTGCGCGTCGCGGGCCCGTTCACGGTGGAGACCCTGCAGTCCTACGATCCCCTGCCCCCGTCGGCCCTCGAAGAGCGGGGCGAGTTCGACGACGGCTTCGAGCGGCGCATCTTCGAGCACCTCATCACCTCGGGGATCCGAAACGGCGCGCGAAACGAGCAGGCGATCTTCTCGCGCGTCGGGCGTCTCGCGGGGCCGAACCTCCATGCGGTGGGTTGGTTCA
>DAHUYW010000001.1 GCA_027306915.1 Spirochaetales bacterium
CCGGTCTTGACTGGGATAAAGGACGGTTGGTCTTCGGAGGTCGTTCAGACTATTCTCACGGAGACGAGAGACCCACCGGTCGACTCAGGGAAGGGTCGCTGACTTTTGCGACCGCTTGATTCAGCAATCGTCGTGTAAGCTCTGTTTCGCATAAGGAACTAGACAGGTGCGTCGTAATCGTCACGTGACTAAATCCCAAACCCGACATCACTCCCCCTTGATCCTCCTCACCAGCTGCACTCGGTTCTTCACTCCGGTCTTCATGTAGATGTTATAGAGGTGCCGCTTCACGGTCTCGGTGGAGATGAAGAGCTGTTTCGCGATGTCGTTGTTGGACATGCCGAGGGCGACGCAGTCGGCGATCTCGCGCTCCCGGTGGGTTAGGTCGAGACCCGCAGCTGTCGGCTCTTTGAGGGCGACACTGGGAACCGAGATCGGGTCGCCGAGCACGGTTCGAAGGGTCTGTTCGAGGCGCCCCTCATCGTACTTTGCCCGATGCAGCTCGAGGTACAGCTCTTCGGTCTTCCGGAGCTGCTCCTCGTAGTATCGAGCACCCAGGTGAAATAGGCCGAGAAGGCGCCGGGGAAGCGACTGATTCTCGTAGCGTATGTCGAAGAGGCAATGGGGCGCCTCGTAGATCTCGCCCGGAACGAAGACCGGGGTCCCACGAATTCGGAGCTCCCGGACTATCAAGAGGGCGTTCGCGTCCTGCCTGTGCACGACGGTGTAGTCACGGCCGAACGTATCCCCGCTTCCGTCGAGAGTTCGAAGGCGTATCCACTTGCCGAGGGGCTCTCCGAAGACGGCGACGCCCTCGTCGTTGTATTCGTAGTCGTCGGTGCCCAGGTCGTAGCAGTTTTCGAGAATGTGTCCCACGGGCATGGAGCACAGCTCATGCTGGGTGACGGCGAACGGCGAGGTCTCGTGCTGCAGTTTCGGAAGCGCGGACATAACTCCGAGGTGGTACCAGCACTCCGATCCAATCGTAAACTTGAGCGCGACGTCGCGATTAGGAATCGCATAGCGGAGCCGCGTGTGCCCATGCTCGGTTCGGACGATGCGATACTCGCTCACCTTCGAGGTGCGCGAGATCATCGAAGGGATGCTCTTGTACGCCACATCGGTCCGCAGGAGCTTCAAGATGATCTTGAAGTAGCCCGGTGCGTTTGTCGTGTGGCTGGCCTGCCCCACTCGGTACCAGTCGCGGTGGCTGAAGCCTTCCACCGCGTGATGGCAGTTGCGGTAGAGCCTGTAGCTGTCATAGTTATCGATCCAGTTCGCGGTGTTGCGAAGGAAATCGCCATCGACCCGAAGCCCCTCCAACAGTCGCTCGAGCGGAGCGCCGAGCTCGCCCGCAAAGTACTCGATCAGGTCGACAGAGTTCATACAGCTGGTACGAAGCTCGCTCGCGAGGGGATGTTGCGCGCGCTCCAGGTCAGTCATAGCTCGCCTCCTCGGATGGACCAAAAAACAAGCAGCCGTCTCTTCTCGAAGTGGATTTCAAGAGTGAATCGCTTGATGGACCGCGATCATCGCGTCCGCACTGGTCGCTGATTTGGAGAGTTGCGCGATGAGCTAAAGGAGCACTGTCTGATTCAGGAGGGTGGCCCCCATCGCTTTCTGTGCGCCGGGAAGCCGCCGCGCGACGGCGGGACCGGCGCACCCGTAATCGGCCTGCACGCCGACTCGCAGATCGCGCCAAGAGGCCGAGAGGAAGCACCGATGGCATCGACTGCGGGGTGCGACCTCTCCGCTTGTCCTGGCGCCGCCACCAACCAGAACGAGTGGAAATACGCTGACTGGATCTGGTGATCGCTTGCTCGATCCAGGCCGACGGCCATCCCCGGATGTCGGGTTGTTTCAGCTCCTTGGGGAGGAGGCCAGTCGCAGGCCGATACATGAGGGTCAGTTGGGTTTCAGAGACGGTTGCAGACGCGATGTGTTTGAGGCAGATTACGGCAGAGGGCTCAGCAAGTACTCTTCCTGCAACGACTGCGAGAACGAAGAGAACAAGCGGCACAGTGAAACGCGTACTATCAAAAGCCCGAGAGCCTCTCATCGCATGGAACCGACCGGTTGGGAACCGGATTACCTCTTCACTCTCCAAGTATATGCCGCCTTGCCCGGAATGCAAGAGATAGTCATTAAGTGCTAAAGTCTCTTTCGAACGTTCCGAGAGCCACGAGGCGCTCCGCGAGCGTGTAGGCCGCGCGCCGGCCGTGAGCGAACCCACTAGCCGCAGGTGGGGCGACACCGTCGTCATCGAGCCTCCGCGCCTTGCCATACGCGCCGACCGAGCTTAGACTAACGATTGGGACGGCCACGCCGCCTCGAAACTCGCGCAAATGAGGGAAGGTATGGAAGCACTGGTATTGGAGAAGGTCCACAGCCTCAAGCTTCGTGAAATCGATGTCAAGGAGCCGCTTGGACCGACCGACGTGAAGATCGCCCTGCGGACCGTCGGAATCTGCGGAAGCGATATCCACTATTACACCCACGGGAAGATCGGTCCCTACGTGGTGAGCGCACCGATGATCCTCGGTCACGAGGCGAGCGGAGTGGTCACCGAGGTCGGCAAGGAGGTGAGGAGCCTGAAGATGGGCGATCGGGTCTGCATGGAGCCGGGAGTCCCCGACCCCGGCAGCAGGGTCTCCCGCCTGGGGATGTACAACCTCGACCCGGCGGTGCGCTTCTGGGCGACCCCCCCCATCCACGGGGTGATGCGCCCCACGGTCGTGCACCCTGAGGCTTTCACCTTCAAGCTCCCCGACAACGTGAGCTTCGCCGACGGGGCGATGGTCGAGCCGCTCGCGGTCGGGATGCACGCCGCGACCAAGGCCGGCATCAAGCCGGGCGACGTAGCGGTGGTCATGGGAGCCGGTACCATCGGGATGGTGACCGTCCTCTCGGCGCTCGCGGGAGGCTGCAGCCAGATCGTCGTGACCGACGTGAAGCAGCCGAAGCTCGATCTCGCAAAGACCCTCGGCGCGGTTCGTCCGGTCAACGTCGCAAGCGAGGACCCGCATACAGTCGTGCGGGAGCTCACCGACGGCTGGGGCGCCGACATCGTCTTCGAGGCGAGCGGCAACCCCTCAGTCGCCTCGCTCGCCCTCGACCTCTTGAAGCCGGGCGGCACCCTTGTCTACGTCGGGATGCCGGTCGAGCCGATCCAGTTCGACATCGTGAAGGCGCAGTCGAAGGAGATCACCGTGAAGACCATCTTCCGCTACGCCCACGTCTACCCGCGCGCGCTCGCCCTGCTTGGCTCGGGCAAGATCAACCTTAAGCCGCTCATCACCGAGACCTATCCCTTCGCGAAGAGCATCGAGGCCAACGACTACGCCGTGAACCCGAAACCGACGAGCGTCAAGGTCCAGGTCGAGATCGCAAAGTGAGCAGGGTGAGCTTCGACTTCTCCGGGCAGACCGCGCTGGTCACCGGCGCGACCAAGGGCATCGGACGCGAGACGGCGCTTGCCCTCGCCCGGAGCGGCTGCGCGATCGCGGCAACCGGCCGCTCCCCGGATGAGCTTGAGTCGCTTAAGAGCGAGATCGTGCGGCTCGGCCAAGCTTGCGAGATCTATCCGGCCGACCTCGCCGATGCGCGGGCGGCCATCGCCATGGCCGAGCACTTCTGCCGCTTCCTCGATCCGATCTCGATCCTGATCAACAACGCGGGGGTGAGCTACCCTGAGTCCCTCGTGGATCTCGAGGTCGACCACTGGAATGCGACGATCGACGTGAACCTCCGCGCCCCCGCCCTCGTCGCCAAGGTCGTCGCGCGGCAGATGGCGCGCCACCGCGCGGGGGCGATCGTCAACGTTGCGAGCATGGCAAGCGCAACCGCTTTGCCTGAGCACGCGGCCTACTGCGCGAGCAAGTTCGGCCTGCACGGCCTCACCAAGGTGATGGCCCTCGAGTTGGGGCCTTCAGGTATTCGCGTCAACGCGGTGGGGCCGACGGTGGTGCTTACCCCCATGGGGGTGCAGGTCTGGGGCGAGCCGGCGAAAGGCGACCCGATGAAGGCGAAGATCCCCCTCGGGCGCTTCGCCGAGGTCCACGAGGTGATCGACGCGATACTCTTCCTCGCCTCGGATGCCGCGTCGATGATCACCGGAGAGCTGCTCCTCATCGACGGCGGCTACACGGCGCAGTAGGCGGGCCGTCGCCTCACGGCCATTGAATCTCAGCCGCAGCACGGGCAATGAATGGCCTGTGCTTGTTCGATTGAGAAAGGGAAAGAGTCCATGCCTGCGGCGTTGATGTTGACGCAGGTCCGGCTCTGCCGGTTCCCGTCTCCTGCACGCCAAATCTTCCAAGCCAATCGAACGAGATCCTTGTTGCCGCAGAGCCGTTGAGCTTAAGCTTCTCCCCTACGGTGACTAGCGCCTCCTCGTTTTGCGGGGGCAGCGGCGCGGGTGGCATTGACATCAACCCCCAACGCATCATGCTCGTCAATTCGAGTGTCAAGGCGACCGCGAGCGAAATCTCATCCGGACAAGGGCCCCACTTCGCGATGTTCTCAACTGTCAGAGAAAAGCCGCGAGGGACGAAGATGAAGTACAAGATTGCACTCGAGGAATGCGAGGAAGGGTTCAGCGTGCACGTTCCTGGTCTTCCGGGATGTTGGTCACAGGGAACTATAAAGATGCGGTGCGGGCGTTGCGCACAGCCGGTTTCCGTGTGCTGCGCCAGGGGAAGCATGTTGTGGTGCTGGCCTGTCCCTGGAGGCCTTCCGAAAGCTTCTGTGAGTACCAGAGAGGTGGAACGGCGCGCTTGACATGCTGTCGACATGTTTTTATGTTATTCACATGTCGACTATGATTCAGATTCGCAATGTCCCCGACGAGCTCCACCGCCGACTCAAGGCAAGGGCCGCGCTAGCGGGCATGTCGCTGTCCGAATACCTGCTGCAGGAGATCAAGCAGACCGCTGAGCGACCAACTTCAGGCGAGTTGCGTCTCCGGTTGGAATCTCGCGCGAGGATGACACCTTCCGTTCCTCCGGCGGAGGCGGTTAGGCACGAGCGCGATACGCAGTGATCGTCCTCGACGCTTCGGTGATTCTGGAGGTGCTCCTTCGCACGCCGGCAGCGACTTTGTTGGACGGTCGGCTCTTCAACCCACACGAGACTCTCCACGCTCCCCATCTCATCGACATCGAAGTCGCGCAAGTGCTTCGCCGCTACGCAATGAGGCGACAGTCGGAAACTGAGCGCTGCCGGGAGGCACTGAGTGATTTGGCTGATTTTCCGCTGAGCCGATACTCACACGAGCTCCTTCTTCCCCGAATATGGGAGCTCCGCGCCAACATGACCGCGTACGACGCAGCATATGTGGCGCTCGCGGAAGTTCTCGAGGCTCGACTGCTGACTCGCGATCACGGTCTTGCACATGCTTCAGGGCACCGTGCAACCATCGAGCTTGTGTGACCCAGTCGGGGCGAGGGGCGCGCCCTACTTCGCGAAGTAGCCCATGATCTGTCCCTGCGCGAGGATGTGTCCCTGGAGCGCCGGAACGACGGCCCGCTTGTCGGCGCGCGAGTCGAGCGAAAGGGTAGTGTCGAGGGCGTAGAGCCTGAAGTAGTAGCGATGCTTGCCCGAGGGCGGACAGGGGCCGGTGTAGCCGGTTGCCCGCATGCCGTTCACCCCCTGGACGGTCCCGTCGGTGAGCTTGCTCGCGGCCGGCTCGATGCCGCCGGGAAGCATTCGGACCGCAGGCGGGATGTTGAAGATCACCCAGTGGACGAAGGTCCCCGAGGGGGCGTCGGGATCGTCGACGATGAGCGCAAAGCTCTTCGTTCCCGCCGGAACGTTGTCCCACGCGAGCGGTGGCGAGCTGTTCTCACCCTTGCAGGTGTGCCTCGCCGGAATCGTCTGCTCGTTCGCGAAAGCGGTGCTCGTGACTTTCAAGGTCATTGTGCTCTTCCTTTTGATGGAAATTATACGACTCAGCCGCGGAGCTGTAAACGACGGCGGGGCGCGACACGCGGCCTCGAGATCGCCGGACGGGCGCGTGGCGGGTGCCGGCGCTTACGCCGCCCGAGGCGCGCTCACCTCGCCGGTCGAGGCGGCACCTCGTTCGTGAGGATGACATCGCCGGTGAAGTCCGTCACCGTGACCGTCGAGGTTCCCTTTCCGATCACCATGGTCACTGGGCCGCCTGCCGGGGCGCGCTCTACCTGCACCGGCTTTCCGCGGTCGAAGAGGCGGTTGACCGAGAGCCTTCCGGAGTAGGTTGTCACCTCGATGCGCGGTTCGGCCTCGGGCGCCAGGTGAAGGAGGACAAGCCCGGAAAGCGAATGGACCGTGAGGTGGGCGCCGGGGGCCGGCCGGCACCAGAGGTAGATCGCCCCGGCGATCGAGGAGAGGCGTCCCTCGCGAAGAAGGGTGTCGACGGTGCGGATCTCGCCCTCAGTCGTCTGAACATCGATCTTCGGAAAGGCGCCTCGCAGCTCGATCGGGCCGCTCACCGTCTTCACGGCTACGTCGGGAAGCTGCCCGTAGACGAGCACCCTTCCGCTTAAGGTCGCCGCCTTCAGGGAGGGCGCGACCGGCGGGCGGGGAACCAGCTCTCCGGAATCCATCGACGGATCGGGGCGCGGTCCGAGGGGATCGGAAGCGGTCACGAAAATCTGCCCCGTGACGCTCGAAAGAGTGACCGGCCCCTGCATCCCGTCGACCCTCTGGCTTGCGCTCGTCGAGTCGATAGCGAGGGTTCCATGGTAGGGTGCGTTCACGACGAGCCGGGCGCCGACATCGGCATTCGGTTTCAGGCCGTCCGGAACCGCGACCGAAACGATAACTCCGTCGGCCCGCTGCTCGAGGCGCACCCCAGCCACATCGCGGCCCGCGCTCCCGGTGAGCCTCACCGCAGGCTGCGGCCAACCGGTCACCACCACGCTTCCGGCCGAATCGCCGATCTGCACGACTCCGAGGGGATCGGCGTAAACGCTCCGCGGTCCGATCGGCTCGGCAGAGACCGCCGCTGTGGCCGAGGCGAGAAGCAGGGCGAAGGCCCCTGCACGGGCAAGGGCGCCCCCCGGGGCGCGCCCCCACAGCCGCAGGCCACCGAAGGTCGCTCGACCCGATCCGCTCATTCGAGCGCCTTCGAGAGAAAGCCGACGAGGGAGCTTACCAGCGCGGGCGCAAGGGGTAGCTTCGGATCGCTGTAGGTGGCGAGGTTCTCCTCGCGATTCTCGGGCGCCTCCACGAGAACGTGGTTCATCCCCTTGACGATCTCGAGCTGCGAGCCGGGCGCGGCTTCGTGCAGCCGCTCGGCGTCGCCGACGTCGATCTGGAGGTCGGTGGTTCCCTGGACGATGAGCACGGGAACGCGCAGCTTCGCGATCTCCGCGCTCGGATCGTAGCGGAACCAGGAGATGAGGTAAGGCTGGACGCTCGGGCGGAAGAGAGCCATGAGCCGCGGATCGACCTCCGCTACAGTCCGCCCTGCGACAAGGCGGTCGATGATCCGGAAGGCCTCGTCGCGAAGCGGCTCGGGCTGCCCGGCGAGCTGCCGCTTCAGCACCACGTCGGCCGGGGCCCCCGCGCCCGCGATCGAGACAAAGGCAGCCGCGCCGGCGCGCCGGGCGGCGATCATCCCGATGAGCGATCCCTCGCTGTGGCCGATCACCGCGACCTTCGTGAAGCGGTTGTCGCCGGCGAGCAGCTTGATCCAGGCCACAGCGTCATCGATGTAGGTGTCGAAGCGCAGGGCCGCCTCTTCCGGGGCCGCCGCAGCGCTCTCGCCGATCCCGCGCTTGTCGTAGCGTACCGACGCGAAACCCGCCTCTTTGAGCGCGACGGCGAGCTTCTTCAGGCTATCGTTTCTGCCCGCCAAGAGCGGCGAGTTCCCGTCGCGGTCGGTGGGCCCGGAGCCCGAGATGAGGAGGGCGACCGGGAAGGGTCCCCGTCCCTTCGGAAGATCGAGCGTGCCGTAGAGCGAACCCGTGGCCGTATGGAGCTCGATCGCCGTGCCATCGCGCTCGACGGGGGCGGCACCGGGAGCCTCCGCCGCCTTTCCCGCCTCCGCCGCCTTACCCGCGCCGGCCCCCGAGAGCTTGAAGGTGCCGCGCGCCGGCCCCTGCGAGAAGTCGCCCGCGATCACTCCCGCGGCGAGGGTGCCGGTGAAGTGGGCGACGTCGGAGCCGGCGGCGAGCGAGAAGGTGATCCGGTCTCCTGCGACGACGACCGTGCGCAAGGGAAGGCCGTGTACGGCTTGACGGGGTATGTCGATGGTTCCGCGGAAGGAGCCGCTCGAGTCGCGGGTCAGATGGATCACAATCGGCATCGATTGCGATCCGACCGCTATGGCGCCGGCCCAATCGCCGACGAAGGCCGACCGCGCGGGCGGGGCCGATGCGGCCGCGGCGCTCCGCGCCGCGGGTCCGCGCGTCGCACACGAAACCAGGGCGACGAACAGGAGGGCTCCCCCGATGGTGATGAACGCCGAATGCCTTTGCACCATGCCCCATTGTTCCCTCTCGGCGGCCCCGCGTCTACCCACTCTTGCGCGAGTGCCTCAAGGCGTGGCAAAATGACTCCGGTGGGACACAGTGCCGCCCCCTCCTTTGGCTGCAAGCGTGTGCACTTCGCGGAGAAAACCTCATGCCATTGCTCCTCGTCCTCTTCTCGGGGCTGCTGGGCTCGCTCTTCGGTCTCGGCTACAAGTACAAAACCCGATACGGCTGCGACCATGACCGGCTCATCGTCTTTCTCTCAGGCTCGGCGACGCTCTTCGCGCTCGCCTGCATTCCGCTCTTTCACGAGCCCCTCTTCGATCGCGAGGCGCTCCTGCTGGGCCTCCCCTTCGGCGTCGCCAGCTACATCTCGACGCTTCTCTACCTCATCGTGATCGAGCGCGCCCAGCTCAACGTTTCGTGGACGGTTATCCAGTTCTTCGTGGTCATCCCCTTCCTCATCAGCGTCATCGGCTACGGCGAGCGCCTCGATCTCGTTTCCATTCTTGGCATCGTCCTCATCTTTGCCTCGATCGTGCTCTTCGGCCAACGCCGCCGGGGGCCGCAGGAGGGGGCGATCAAGGATCGGCGTCTCTTGGTCAGGCTCCTTCTGTCGACCCTCTTTTCCGGAATCGGCAACTCGATCCCCAAGATCTACACCGCGTCGGTGAGCCATTCAAACCCTTTCGCGCTGCTCTTCTGGGCAAACCTCTGGTATCTGGCGAGCGCTCTCGTCGTGGCGGGCTTCAAGGGCCGCCTGGGCAAGCTGCAACCCACCGCCGCCACGCTGGGGATAGGGAGCTGGATGGGCATCACCTCGGTCATCGGGATGGCCGCGCTTACCGTCGCGCTCCACTCGCTCGGCGGGGCGGTGGCCTACCCCATACGAAGCGTCGTGAACATCGTCGCGGTGTACCTTCTCTCCTTTGCGCTCTTTCGCGAGAAGGTGACGGCGATCGAGTCGGTCGGCGCCGCCACCGCCCTCGCGGGGGTGGTCCTCGTCTCATCGTCGGTCTCCTAGCCCCCGGCCAAGCCTAGGACCGCCTCCATTGCGCGGGAGAGGGTCCCGCGGTAGGATGGGCGGGTGATGAGGTCGCTGGCAGCGGTGGGGCTCGCCTGCCTTTCGGTCTCCTGTTCGCTCCTCGCGCCTCCATCCGCGACGACGCCCGATCGGATCGCCTGGAACGACTACTCCCCGTTCGCGCGGGGGCTCGTCAATCCGCTCGAGATTCTCGAGCACCCCTTTCTGCGAACCGCTCCGATCTACCACCTCACCCTTCGACTCGAGGATGATCTCACCACGCTGGACGGCGAGATGGCCGTGCGCTACACGAATACCGGTCGGAGCGCGATTGGCAGCCTCGATTTCGCCCTCCTCCCCAACATCGTCCCGGGCTCGATGACGGTCACCGACATTCGCGAAAACGGTGAGCCCGTGCCCTCCGAGCTGCGCGAAGGGAGCATCGCAGTGCGGGTCCGCTTCCGGCGGCCGCTTGCGCCGCTTGAGCGAGCGACCATCGCGATGCGCTACCGCCTGCGCATCCCCACGAGCCCGGTGGTCGGCTTCGGGGGGCTCCTCTCGTGGAGGGGAGAGCTCTCCCTCGGCTATGCCTATCCGATGATCCCGGCCTCCGGCAGGTGGGAGTGGGGAAGGCCTCCGGCCTGGGGGGATCTCACCGCGAATCCGGCCTCGTTCTACCTCGTCGAGATGAGCTACCCCGAACGCCTCACCCTCGCCGCTCCGGGAGTCACGCTCGCGAAGAGGAGCGCGGGCGGGAGGACTCGCCTCCTTCTCGCGTTCGGTCCCGCCCGCGACCTCTTCCTCGCCCTGGGGAAGGATCTGCAGGTGCGAGAGGTCCGCCATGGGCTGACGACGATCCGAAGCTACGCTCCTCTGGGGCTCTCGGCCGCCTCCCCTGCGATTCTCGACGAGGCGGCGCGGTCTCTCGCGCTCTATGCCATGCGCTACGGGCCCTACCCCTACCGTACCCTCTCGTTCGTGAGCGCCCTTTTCGAAGCGGAGGGGCTCGAGTTCCCCGGGATGATCATCCTTACCTCCTGGCTTTACGGCGACCCCCAGAGGAGCCTCGACGGCTCCACGGTCGGGACCGCGCTCGAGCTGACCGTCGCGCACGAGACCGCCCACCAGTGGTTCTATGCCCTCGTCGGCAACAACCAGCTCACCGAGCCGTGGATCGACGAATCGCTTGCCCAGTACTCGATGTGGCTCTACTGGCGCGAACGTCACGGCCCCGAGCGGGCCGAGCGCCTCCTTCGCTCTTTTTCGTGGGATGCCCGAAGCGCCGGGAGCGATCTTCCCATCGGGAAACCGGTCGCCTCCTACACGCCGCGCCAGTACGAGGCTGCGATCTACGGCCGCGGCCCCCTCTTCCTCATGGCTCTCGCCGATCGGATGGGAGAGCCCGACTTTGACCGCTTCCTTCGGGAGCTCTCCGCCGACTATCGGTGGAGGGTGGTCACCGGCGAGCAGTACGAGCGCTTGGCCGAGCGGAGGTGCGGTTGCGACCTCTCCAAGCTCTGGAAGGAATGGGTGAGTAATTCGGTTGGGATTAAGTAGCCATCTCACGGCGGGGATAGTAGCTTTCAGGGCGGAGGAGCCCATGGATTCTCGACCGCTCGTCGTAGTCGGCCACAAGAACCCCGACACCGATGCCGTGTGCGCGGCGATCGCCTACGCGAGGCTGAAGAGCCACACCGGAGAGCCGGCCCGCCCCTATCGCGCCGGGAATATCAACGCCCAGACGAAGTACGTCCTGGAGCGCTTCGGGGTCGCCCCTCCGCCTCTCCTGCCGGATATCTACCTGAGGCTCTCGGACATCATGATCGGGAGCGAGGAGCTCATCACCCTACGCCTCGACGACACGGTGGGCCACGCCCGCGACATCCTCGTGGAGCGTCGCTTCTCCTTTCTGCCGGTGACCGACGACGCTGGGCGCTGCCTGGGGATGTTCACGCTCCTCGGGCTTGCGGAGGCGCTCGACCGGCTGCGCCGGATGCAGGACGGGCAGCCGGTCACCTTCTCCCCGGAGGAGCTCGTTCGCCGCTCGGGGGGAAGCTGCCTCTCGGCACGGAACCTGCCGGTGCTCTTCTCCGGCGTCCTACGAATCCCGGACCCCGCGGACCCTGCCGTGCGACCCAAAGCGGCACCCTCCGCTGCCACGGCGGCACCCGCCCCTCCCGCGGGTGCCGCATCCGCCGCGCCCGATCCGGGCTCCGCCCACCCGGTAGGAACGCCCCCGAGTCCCGCCGTGATCTATCTCGTCCCCGCTCGCTCCCTCGCCGACCCGCGCTTTCTCACGAGCCTCGGTGAGCGCGACGTCGTCATCGCCTTCGGCCCCCACCCGGAGTCGAAGGCTGCGGCGACGATCATTCACCTCCCCGGCACCCTCGTCGACGCGGCCGCTGCACTCTACGAAGCAAGCCCCATTCGCGACTCCATTCAGTCCGCCGAGCCCATCCTTCGCACCCACGACCTCGTACGGCGGGTCGAGCGCGAGATCAATCGCTACAACGCCGGAGGCTTCATCGTGACCGACGACGCCGGGATCGTGCGCGGGGTCGTCACGCGAGTCAGCTTCCTGAATCAGGCGCAGTTTCGCCTCGTGCTGGTCGATCACAACGAGCTCTCCCAGGCGGTGGACGGGGCGGAGGAAGCGGAAATCGTCGAGGTCATCGACCACCATCGACTCGGCGCGCGGAGCACCGACGCCCCGATTACCTTCATCAACAAGGTAGTCGGCTCCACCTGCAGCATCGTCGCGGAGATGTACCGCAACCTCGGGATCCAGCCCGACCGCCAGACCGCAGGGATCATGCTTTCCGCGCTTCTCTCCGACACGGTGATCCTCAACTCGCCGACGACGACCGACCTCGACCGCGCGATGGCACCGTGGCTCGCAAGCCTCGCGGGGGTTTCGATCGAGCCCTACGGCGAGGAGATGTTCGCCGCGGGAAGCGAGCTTGTCGGGCTGACCGCCGAGGCGATCATCCGCCAGGATCAGAAGCTCTACCAGGAGAGCGGCCTGCGCTTCGCCGTGAGCCAAATCGAGATGGTCGGCTTCAAGGGCTTCTACGACCGCTTCGAAGAGCTCGCGGCGGCTCTCGAGCTCTCGCGCGCGGGAGGCGGCTTGGATTTCGCCTGCCTGCTCGCCACCGACATTACCCGTGAAACGAGCCTCCTGCTCTTCGCGGGCTCCCTGCGAGTGGCCAGTGCCATCCAGTACCCGCAGGCCCGCGACAACCTCTTCGAGCTGCATGGAGTCCTGTCGCGCAAGAAGCAGCTCCTGCCCTATTTCCTGGATCTCTTGAAGAATTTGTAGGCGGTCATCCGGTGCCTGCGGCCCGAGGGCAGCATCGCGTGTCGCTGCGGGCGCCCGGCGCCGAGGAGCGCGCGGGTTCCTAACGCCGGTACCGATCGCTGGGGAAGGCCCAGGTCCTCGGCGGCGCAGGCCAGCCTCAATAGCGGAGCCACGGCCGGTGTTATAATCGGAGGGTCTCGCAAGGAGGACAAAAAGGTGATCATGAAAAGGGTCCCGGCTCTTGGCAAATCCATCGGATTTGCGCTCGCATGTCTCGTCATCGGCGTCGCCACGAATCTGGCGGCGCAGGTCGTCATGAACGGCAAGCCCGTGCGGGCCTACGAAGGACGCGTCTCCATGCTCAACGAGCAGGAGGGGCGCATCGTCATCGACGTCTCCGACGGCTCCCGTGGCAATTGGCGCGTCGGCGGCTACACGGTCGTTCTGCAAGGCGTGGAGCGCGTTCCTCTGCGCGCGGCCCTGTCGAGTCCGCGGGTAACCGTGTGGGTTTCTCCGGACGGCACCGTCCAGCGTATCACGCTCGGCGCAATGCAGCGGGCCCCTGTTGCGGTCCGCCCGATGAACGGAGCGGCGGCGCGCTCCTACGTCGGACGCGTCGAGATGATGAACCTGAGGGACGGTAAGATCGTCATCGACGTCTCCGACGGCTCCCGTGGCAATTGGCGCGTCGGCGGCTACACCGAGGTGCTGCGCGGAGGCGCGCGGGCGCCGCTCCAGGCCGCACTGGAAAGCCGAAGGGTGCAGGTGTGGGTAACGCGGGAGGGCCTCGTCGAGCGCATCAACATCCTGCAGGGGAGGTAGGCGGAAGGCGCGCGCCCCGCAAGGCCGAAGGTCCGCGCGCGGCTGCCTGTTGACCGGGCTAAGCGCATTCATGCGGTCGGCAGGCTCCGCGCGTCTGGCAGGACCCGGATTATTCTGTTTCCGAGTCCGACCGAGAATGGTTACGTTAGAGCGAGCGGAGGATAGCGCACATGGCATCAGAGAAGTCTTCAAGCAACGGAACCGGGCCGCGTAGGCTCGGCCGCTCAGTCATTCCCACCCGATACGAGCTGACCCTCGCCCCCGACATCGAGAAGGCGATCTTCGAGGGAAGCGAAGAGATAACCATTGATGTTCGCGAGCGAAGCGAGGCCATCATCTTGAACGCAGCCGAGCTTCATATTCACTCCGCATGGATAACCGATGCCGACGGGCGGCGAACCGACGTCTCTGGAATCGAGACGGACGACTCGAGAGAGGAGGCGCGACTCGTGCTAGCCGAGGCGGTCGGAGCGGGCTCGTACCGACTCCACATCGACTTCGCCGGGAGCTTGAACGACAAGCTCCGTGGCTTCTATCGCTCGCGCTACGAGGATGCGACAGGACACACCCGGATCATTGCGACTACCCAATTCGAATCGACCGAAGCGCGCCGGGCCTTCCCCTGTTTTGACGAGCCGGACCTGAAGGCGATCTTCTCGGTTACCCTTGTCGTGGATCAGGGTTTTCTCGCCGTATCAAACAGCCCGATAGCCTCCGACACGACCGACGCTCGAGGCGTCCGCACGGTCCGATTCGCCGACACGATGAAGATGTCCACCTACCTTGTTGCGTTCATAGTCGGTCCGCTCGAGGCGAGCGAGCCCGTCGATGCCGACGGCGTGCCGGTTCGAGTGATCCATCCCCTCGGCCAGGGTAGATTGACGAAGCACGCCCTCGAGGTTGCGCAATTCTCACTACGGTTTTTTGCAGGCTACTACGCGATACCCTACCCCGGCCGGAAGCTCGATCTTGTCGCGCTTCCGGATTTCGCCATGGGAGCCATGGAAAACCTGGGCTGCGTCACATTCCGCGAGTCCCTGCTGCTCGTCGATCCCGACGCTGTGACTCACGGCGAGCTTGAGCGCTCGGCGGAGGTCATTGCGCACGAGCTCGCGCACATGTGGTTCGGTGATCTCGTAACCATGCGCTGGTGGAATGGCATCTGGCTCAATGAGGCCTTTGCCACCTTCATGGCGAATAAGGCGCTCGAGGCTTACAAACCGGAATGGCAGCCGTGGGTCCAGTTCTCCCTGGGTCGCGCTGCGGCGTTCGAGGTCGATGCGCTTGAAAGCTCGCGCTCGATCGAATATCCGGTCGAGTCACCTGCCGACGCCGAAGGGATGTTCGACGTTCTGACCTATCAGAAGGGAGCGGCGGTGCTCCGGATGCTCGAGCAATACCTCGGGGAGGAGAGCTTCAGGCAGGGCATTCGCGGTTATCTCGCGAAACACAGCTACGAGAATACCGAGACCCAGGACCTCTGGGCCGCGCTCGAAGCGGCTACGAAGGAGCCGGTCGAGCGGATCATGACCAGCTGGATTTTCCAGCGAGGCTTCCCTCGGGTCCGCGCCGAGCGCGCGCATGAGGATCGCAGCTCAGGAGCGGACGGCCGCGGCGCAGTGCTTCGCCTCGCTCAGGAGCAGTATCGACTCGGACCGTGGACCGCGGCGGGTCGGGACGAAGAGCCGCCTCGCTGGGTGATTCCCCTGCTCCTTCGCGTCGGCCCTACCGACGAAGGCGATGCGGACGTGCATCGCGTGCTCATGGATGGCGCCAAGCTCGACCTCCCGCTGAAGGCTGCGCCGCGCTACGCGGTGGTCAACGCCGAATCTGCCGGTTACTACCGCGTGGCCTACGACCACGAGCTGTCCGCGGAGCTCTCGGAACGGATATTCGAGGCGCTCGCGCCGGTGGAGCGATTTGTGCTCCTCGACGACGCATGGTCCATGCTTCTCGCCGGCGAGAGCGATGCCGCCAGCTTTCTCGAGCTTGCGCTCAAGTTCGCGCCCGAAACCGACGTCAACGTCTGGAAGGCGCTCGCCGGCTCTCTCGGCCACCTCACCCGACTCGTGGAAGCGGAGCCTCTCAAGCGGCTGCGCGGGATCGTCTCGCGCCTAGTGGGCTCTCCTCTCGAACGGATAGGCTGGTCGCCGAGCGAAGGGGAGGCGGAACGAGTCCGGCAGCTGCGCGGACTCCTCGTGGAAACGCTGTGTGTCGCCGGCCGAGACGAAAACGCACTTGCCCGGGCCCGCACGACGTGGAGTCGAAGCCTTTCGGAAGCGGCATCCGTGGAGCCGAATCTCGCCGCGGCTGCGGTCGCGGCGATCGCTTCGGTCGGAGGCCAAGAGGATTACGAGCGCTTCGTGGAGCTATCGACGCGCGCAACTACTCCCCAGGCACGCCTGCGTTACCTCTACGCCCTTGCCTCCTTCCCCGGCATCGACGAGATCGAGCGAACTCTCGCGATGACCTTGAGCGGGGAGGTGCGGACTCAGAACGCGCCCTTCCTTCTGGGCTCGGCCTTGGCGAACCGATACCATGGCGAGAGAACGTGGGCCTTCATCCGCGATCATTGGGAAAGGATTAACTCTGCGTTTCCGTCGAACACGATCGTCAGGATGCTCGGAGGGCTGCGCGTGATCTCTCGGCGCTCTCTTGCCTCCGAGGTCGAAGCCTTCTTTTCCGAACATCCTGTGCCTCAGGGACAAATCACCCTGCGGCAGCACCTGGAGCTCATGAAGGTCAACGTCGAGCTGCGCGAGCGGGAGGAGTCCCGATTCTCCGCCGAGCTCCTTCGAGGCGAGCGGTGATCCGCGAGCGGAAGGGAGCGCGCCCGCTTCGAACAGGCTGTCGCAGCGCTCGCGTCAAACCCGAGTCTCTCTGTGCTTGACGCGCGGACAATCTCAGCCAACGTACAAACAGGAAACCGTACGCGCCTTCGGGCCGTCCAGCTCAAAGAGGACTATCCGTTGATAGCTCCCGAGCCGCAGCCTCCCGTCTTCGACGGGCAGCATGACCGATGTCCCGGCCAACGCGCTGAGAAGGTGCGCCTCGGCATTCGGGTTTCCATTTCGTCGATGCGTGAAGGGACGGGAAGTCTCGAAGAGGCGCTCGGACATCCGAATCAGATCGGAGCGAAGCTCATCGTCGAGCTCACTCACAAAGAGCGCGGCCGTCGTGTGGGGCGTGCTTATGAGCGCCATACCCTTCGCAATCTCGGGGCTCACCGACTTGATCCGATCCGTGATGTCGATGATCTCCCGCTTTTGTGAGCTTCTGACTTCGATGTCCATCCCGACCCCCTTGCCTTACGTCTTGACCACTTCGAGGACGCCGACAATGTCCCGCGGCATGACCGAGGCTCCTTCCGGTTGAAGGATCTCGACAAGCACCCCGTCTTCGAAGGCCTCGACCTCGATCACTGACTTATCCAGGTCGACTTCAAACAATGGCTCGCCGGTCCGCACGACATCGCCGACCTTCTTGAGCCACCGTACGAGCGTGACCTCCGATACCGCCTCGCCCACCTGCGGCACAACGATGTCTACCTTCATTTCTCTCCCCCGCCTGTCATGCAACTATCTCCCTTATCGCCTTCTCTATCGCGGCTTCCCCCGGCAGAACGGCCGCCTCCAACGGCGGCGCGAAGGGTATCGGAACGTCGGGCGTGGCAAGACGCCGGATAGGGGCTTTCAAGGCAAGCCCCTCCGTTCCGGCTACCCTCGCCGCCACCTGGGCCCCCCAGCCGCCGCGTTCGTTGTCCTCTTCGACGATCAGGAGCCGACCTGTCTTGCTGACTGAATGGATGACGGTATCGTAGTCGAACGGCACGAGTGTCCGCGGATCGATCACCTCTGCGCTCAGCCCCTCCTTCTCGAGCCTCTCTGCGGCGTTCATGGCATAATGCAGCATGAGAAGATTTGCAACGATCGACACATCCGAACCCCTTTTCTTCACGTCCGCCACGCCGAAGGGGATCGTGTACTCCTCCTCGGGAACGTACTGGCTGCTGAGCTCGCTCTGCGCGAGCTTCCTGCCCTTGCTCCCGTAGAGATGCTTATGCACGCAGAAGATCACCACGTTGTCGTCGCGAATTGCGGTCTTGAGCAGACCCTTGGCATCATAAGGGCTGGCCGGAGTCACCAGCTTGATTCCGGGAACGTGGAAAAAGAAACCTTCCATCGAGTTCGCATGTTGGGCCCCCCTGCCGGAGGCGCCCGTGGGAAGGTGCAGCACGAGCGGAACCCGTACCTGCCCGCCGGACATGTAGCGGAGCTTGGCCGCCTGCTGGATCACCTGGTCCGCGGCGCAGAAGAGGAAATCGCCGTACTGAAAATCGATGATCGGCCTCAATCCCTGAATCGCCGCCCCGATTCCCAGGCCAACGAAGCCGGCTTCGGATATCGGGGTGTTGATGACCCTCTCGGGACCGAATTCGTCGATCAAACCCAGGGTAAAAAGGAAGGATCCTCCGATACGAATATCCTCGCCCATGACGAAGACCTCAGGATCCCGGCGAAACTCTTCCCGCAGGGCCTCCCGCATCGCCTGCACGATTGTGAGAACCCTTTCTTCAGTCTTCGCGCTGCTCATTGTGCGTACACCTCATCAAGCACTGTCTCCACACTCGGGGCCGGACTTTCCTGGGCATACCGAACCGCCTCGGAGATCGTCTCCTGCACCTCCGCGTCGATTGCCTCCATCTGTTCCTGCCCGACGCGGCCGTCATTCGCCAGGACCCCCCTCAGCTGCTCGATCGGGTCGGCCGAAAGCCAGGCCGTCACTTCCTCTTGGGGACGGTAGGTCGCCGGATCGTCGCGTTTGTGGCCGCCCCTCCGGTAGGTCACGCATTCCACAAGGGTCGGCCCCTCTCCGCTACGGGCCCGCTCGGCGGCCACCAGAGCCGCGTCGTATACGGCCAGGACATCGTTGCCATTCACGGTAACTCCGGGGATCCCATAGGCCGCCGCCCGTTCCGAGATGTGCTTGTTCAAGATCACGTCGGTGATGTGCGTGGAGACTCCGTAGAGGTTATTCTCACAGACGAAGACAACCGGCAGCCGCCAAACCGCCGCGAGATTGACCGCTTCGTGCCAGTCGCCCTTGTTCACGGTCCCGTCTCCGAAGAAGTTGCACACAATCCTCTTCTCGCCGTGCTTCTTGAAGGCGAATGCCATGCCCGCGGCTATCGGAGAGGATGCACCGACAATCGCGATGGCTGGCAACGCTCCAACCGAGAAGTCACCGACGTGCAGGGAGCCGCCGCGGCCCCCGCAGCAGCCGGTCTGTTTGCCGAACAACTCCGCAAGCAGGCTCTTGGGAGATACCCCTTTTGCGAGCGCCTGGCCGTGCCCGCGGTGAGTCAGGGTGATGAAGTCCGTCCGCTCTATCGCCTGGCATACGCCAACCGGGACCGCCTCCTGACCGTGGGAGAGATGGATCGTGCCCGGCATCAATCCCTTCAGAAAAAGCTGGTTGACGGCGAGCTCGAAGGAGCGAATGAGCACCATCTTTCGATAGGCTTCCTTGAGCAACTCGGCTGGGTAACCCTGTGCGTCGGTGCGGGTGTAGGGTTCTGGATGTACAATCTTCATGTCATTGTCCTCCGCTTATTCGATGGCTGACTGCATGGACAGATCTGCCAGTGAGTGATAGTGCGGCGAGATATCCCTGGTACAGTCCCTAAAGATCTCATAGTACTTGTCATAGGTCGCTGCATCGTCGGCGGCAGGATGGATTACCGCATCCGGAAGAGGTATCACCTCGGCTGCACCGTTCCATCCCGCGAAGACTCCCGCCGACACCCCCGCAAGGAGGGCCGCGCCGAAGGAGGCGTCATCCTGAGAGGGCTTCACGAGCTTCATGCCAAGGGCGCTCGAGACTATTTCGCTCCACAAGGTGCTCTTGCTGCCGCCTCCAAGGAGCGACAGCTTGCCGATCGGCAATCCCATTGCCTGAATGGTCGCCAGGCAGTCCCGCAGCGTGAAGGCAACACCTTCGAGAACGGATCGCGCTAGATCCGGAAAGCGGTGGTACGCCGCAAGCCCGATGAAGGCACCCCGCAGCCGCGGATCCCAGTGGGGAGTCCTTTCCCCCATCAAGTAGGGTTGAAAGATCAGACCGTTACTGCCTGCCGGAGCCTGAGAAGCGGCCTGGACAATTGCGTCGAAGGTCAGCTCTCCGGACCCGGCAAACGCCGAGCGGAACCACTTCAGCGCCGCGGTTCCGCTCGTGGTCGCAGTTACCGTCAGGCCAAGGTCTTCGAACAGGAAGGGATAGGCAAGCGAACGACGCGAAGGAGCGACCTGCTCGGTCACGAGGTTCACGCAGCAGGAGGTCCCCAGCTTGACCACCCCTTCCCCCGGCGCGAGCGCGCCGGTCCCGAACACCTCCAGCGATGAATCGGCGCCTCCGACGGCGATCGGCAGCCCGGAGGGAAGGCCAACGCGCTCGGCAACCTCCGGCAGGAGGCGCCCGGCGATTGCGTCCGAAGGAAGGACACCGGGCAAGCTGCGGATGTCAAGGCCGGCGAGCGCACAAAGCTCCTCCGACCACCTCTTCCTTTCGAGATCAAAGAGCTGCGTGCCCACGGCGTCGAAGGGATCGGTCAGGTAGTCCCCGGTAAAGCGATGACGAACATAGTCCTTCGTCACCATGATCCTCTTCATTCGCCCCCACGTGTCCGGCTCGTTCTCGCGCAGCCAGCGCAGCTGGCTCAGAGTCCACGACGGGTTCACCGCCTGGCCCGAGATCTTGAAGATGCGATCCCCGGCGACCTTCGAGAGCTCCTCGGCGACCCGTACGCTCCGCAGGTCGGACCAATGAATCGTCGGGCGAACGATTTCGCCGCGATCCCCCAGGACCGCAACGTTGTGCGCCGGTCCTACGAAGGCAAGGCACACGACATCGGAGCCTGAGAGACCTCCGGATGCAAGACATTGACGGATTGCCGCACACGCCCCGCAGAACCAGTCTTCCGGATTCTGCTCAGCCCATCCGGGGCGCGGGTAAGCAGTCGCGTAGTCGGCCTGTCCCTTTGCCGCTACTCGACCTTCCCGATCGATCGCGGAGGCCTTCGCTCCGCTCGATCCCACATCGACGCCCAGCAAGAGTCCCATCCTTTCGGTCACGCTAGAGTTATCTCCCGGTCTTCCTTCATCGACTGATACGCCGCCAACACCAGCTGCAGTCCAGGCCGCATCTTTTTTCCCGAGGTGACAGGCTCCTTGGCGCTGCGGACGCAATCGATGAAGTGCGCAACCTCGAGCTCGAAGGTGTCGGCTTCCGGTATGATGATCTCGCTCTCGGAGGAGAGCGCCGATAGGATCGAGTCGCCGACCTTGTCGCGAAAGAGCTTGATTGTCCCTCCATAGGTCCCGGCCGCACGTATGCTTCCGCCTTCCCCCTCAATCCTCAAGGTATGCTCTTCAGTCCCTGACGCGGTCAGCGCGTTTTTCATGAGGTAGCTTTGGATCATGATCCCGATGGCGCCGCCGGAAAATCGCAGCAGCGCCACGCTTGTGTCGTCGCCTTGCATGCTTGCAAAGCGCTGCGGGGCTCGGCGGGCGTAGACGGCGGTGATGTCTCCGACGATCATCCGCAGCTTCTCGAAATCGTGGACTCCTCCCGACATCATCATGCCGCCGCCGGCCATCTTGTCATCAAGGAACCATGGCCGCTCTTTTTTGAACGATTCCTCGAGATAGCAGCCGCGCGACATCTGTACCAGCACCGGGCTGCCGATCGCTCCCGCCTTCATGAGGTCCCGAACCTGACGGTAAAGCGGGCTGAACACCTCGTTTTCAGCCACCATCAATACCACGCCGGCCTCTTCGGCTGCGGCGATCATTCGGTCGGCCTCGTCGAGGGAGACGGCTAGAGGCTTTTCACAGAGGACATGCTTCTTGTGACGAGCGGCGGACACCGCGCACTCCGCGTGCATGTTGTGTGGCAGACAAATATCGACGGCATCGAGCTCTTCGTCGCGCAGCACCGACTCGTAGTTGTCTGCGGCTCGCGTCTCGGGCGAAAGCGCCGCGAGGCGTTCTGCCCTTGTCGAGTCAACGTCGATTGCCCACCGCAGGTCGGCGCCGCGCGCGAGGAATGCCCGCGCATGTCGATAGCCTGCCCAACCGCAACCGATGATTGCCACGGACAGTCGTTTCTTCATACCTTTCAGACTCCGCACTCATTCGAATTGATTCCGCTTCTTGGACCGCCGCGAGGGACACCGTGACCAACAAAGGCGATCTTCGCCCCCTTGACGGCGTGTGCCGCACCGGCAGTCCGGATGCGGCACGTCGCCCTCGAGGTCTCGAGATATTCATGGATCGTCAGGCACGCAGGCACACGCGCCGGCCGCCACGGAGATCTCGACTGCTTCAGTCGCGGGAGGTCTCTACGGCGTAGACGCCATGGGAATTGCATCCTGGAAGGTTTCGTGGCCCTTGCGGAAAAACACCATCTCGCTCAAGTCGGCCATCAGACCCTCCGGCGTGCTGTAGATCTTTCGCTTTCCAATGTGTGGGATGTCCATGACAGTCCCGTCGGCGATATGAATCTTCCCGCGATAGGCCTGAATCGCCACATACGCCGCCATGTAGCCGTACCAATACGGCGACCACAGATCGAACTCTTTCTCGGTCTGGTTTTCGAGGTACGTCGTCATCGTGGAAGGAAGGGCGGCGCCGGTGGAATACACCTTGCCCACCCGTCCGGTGTCATCGATCGCTTTGTTGACTGCCGGGTTGGCCATGCCGGAAGCCGAAATGAACCCGGCGAGGTGCGGATGCGCCTCCATTGCCGAGAGCGCCATCGAGTAGGCAGTATCAGGATCGTCGTGCATGTACAGCGTGTCGATGACGTGCAGGGATTTGTACTTCGGCACCGTGGCGATCAGGTTATCGATAGCCTTTAGAACCTCGTTGAAGTCGGTAATGTTGGGCGAAGGAGCCAGCCATATGACGTTACCACCATTTGGATTGTCGTAGAGCGCGCTGTCAAGTATGGCCTCGGCCTGTACCTTGTAGGGTGCAATGTTGATGTACAGATTGCGCCCTGCAGTGCCCACGTCCGAGTCGAAAGCGATCACGACCGCACCGTTCTGCCGCATCTTCTCGAGAACCGGCACGGGTGCGTTTGCATCCGAAGACGTGGTCACCACTATCTTCGGGTTCTGAGGCAGCAGGTTCTGCAGATCCTCGACGTACTGCTGAACGTCATTCTGGGGCGGCCCCAGCGTCACCATCTTCACGCCCAGCTCGTCGCACGCCTTCTGTGCTCCCTGCTGCGCGAGCTGAAAGTAGACGAATGCGGTAAACTTCGGAACGTAGTACAGAGTCTCCTGCTGCGCTTTCCCAGCGCCACTCGCTTCTTTGCTTCCGCCGGCGAACAGCGGGGCGATGCTCACTGCGACAAGCACCAGAAGCGGTATCAGGAATCTTGCCCTTCTCATCCTTTCTCTCCTTCGCCTGTCTCCACAGGCATTTAGAAATTCTTTTACCTTGCTGACTCGCTCTTATCCGGAAGGACCGCCGCCTGAAACCTTCTCTCGGACACCTTTCGCGTCACCGTCGGGACCAAGATCGAGATCGTGAGGATAAGTCCCACGACGAGCATCTGAACAGCCCCGTTGGTATTCTTCAACCCCATCGCGTTCTGAATCGTTGCCAAAAGAAGAATTGACAGGACAAGCCCGACGACATTCCCCTTCCCGCCCTCGATCCTGAATCCCCCCAAGGCAACGCACGCGACTACGAACAGCAGGATGGAAGACAGGTTGTCCGCCCGGGCCGATTGGTATTGTCCGATGAAAACAAGCGCCGAGATCCCAGCCGTGAGACCGCCTATCCCATAGGTGCTGGCTATTATCCGTTTGACGTTATGCCCCGACAGATGGGTCGCCGTGCGATTGTTTCCCGTTGCGTAAAGGAGCCGGCCGTACGCGGTCCTGTGAATCAGGACATACGCCGCCACGAACAGAACGCCCAGCAGCAGAAGCGAGATCGGAACGCCTGCGATGGAGTTGTTGCCCACCCAGATATAGGGGGGCTTGAAGGCGTTCAAGCCGTATCCTCCCGGCCCGCCAATCCAGAGGGCAATCGCGCGATACACGGCGCTCATCCCAAGCGTCACCGCCATCGAGGGAAGGGAGAACGTCACAACGAGGATTCCATTGAACAAGCCTGCCAGAACGGAAAAACCGACCACGATGACCAACGCCGCCCAGAAGGGAGTCCCTTCTAGGGAGAGTCTCGCGAAGCTCACGGTACCGACCGCCACCAGCGCCGGCAGGGATATGTCAATCTCGCCGACGAGGATGATCATGATGAAGCCGACGGCCATGATACCGGTGATCGCCATCGACTGCTGAAGCGAATACAAGATTTGAAATGCGCTCAAGTACAGCGGCGAAAGAGTGCTCGCGGTCACCACCGAGATCACCAGGAATACGAAGAGGAAGGTTTCCCAGCTGTAGGTGCGGAAAAACTGCCGCGTTGCCATTGCTACTCCGCGCTCCCGCGTCTCTTCGATTTCAAGAGGCCGCCGACTCGCCGCAAGACGATGGCATCCAGCACACACGCGCCGACGATCGCCAATCCGTAGAGAAGCTCCCGGGTAACCTGACTCGCCTGTACCAAGATCAGACCGTTATCCATGGTAGAAAGAAGCAGCGCGCCAAACGACGCGCCTACGACGTTTCCGGATCCCCCGAGCACGCTCACCCCTCCAACGACCACGTAGCCGATCACGTTGATCTCCAATCCCTGCGCGGCCCACGGCACGACGTACGAGGAGCGGGCAGCAAAGAGAAACCCGGCCAGGCCGGTCAGCGCTCCGCACAAGAGGTATGCGCCCAGAGTGACTCTAGGTACCTTCAACCCGTAGAAGGTTGCCGCGCTCGGATTCGAGCCAACCGCGTAGATCTGCCTGCCGATCCTCGTATACCGGAGGTACACCGACACCAGCACGACCACGCCCACCGCAATGACCGCTAGATTCGAGACTCCAGGTACGATTTCGCCCGTGACTGTTTGAGTGACCCAAACCGGGACCGTTCGCGGATCGATCTGCTGTCCGTTCGCGTAGATGTTCACCAGGCCTCGATAGATCGACAGCCCGCCGAGGGTAGCGAAGATCGAAGAGACTCTCCCGTAGCCCACGATCAGCCCGTTGATCAGACCGCACAGCAGCCCGATCCCCACCGGAACGAGAATCATGACCGGCCCCGCATCCGGAACCTTGCGAATGATGTCCAATCCAACATAGGCGCACAGGGCGAGTACGGAGGCGATCGAGACGTCATAGTTGCGGGTGATTATCACAACCCCTTCCGCGCACGCGAGGATCGCCATGATGCAGGTATTCAGGAAGATCGTATTCAAGTTAGAAAGGGTAAAGAACCTCTTTGCGACAAGTGAGAACACGAGGATGATCAGGGCCTCGAATATGAGAACTCCCGCAACCCGGTTCCTGAGTATGACGACGCTCCAATGCTGCCTCACCGGTTCGGCACCCGACTTCATCGCGCTCTTATCGAGCACCAGGTTCTTCATACGGGTTTCCCTTCGTCGCCGACCCCGATGGCGGCGATCATTATCCTTTCCTGCGTCGCCTCCCCTCGCGAGAACTCGGCCGCAAGCAGCCCGTCCGCTATGACTAGAATGCGATCGCTCAGCTCGAGGATCTCCGGCAGATCCGAAGAAATCAAGAGAATGCCGAGTCCCTGTGCGGCCAATTCTCTAATGACCGCGTGTACCTGCGCTTTGGAGCCTATGTCGATGCCGTGCGTCGGCTCATCGCAGAGGACAACCCTGGGACTCATGCTCATCCATTTTGCAAGGACGACTTTCTGACGGTTACCGCCGGAAAGGGAGGATATCTTGACCCTCGGTCCGGACGACTTAATCAAGAATCGCCTGGTGTACTCCGCGTATACTTCCCTTTCCCTCGGTGTGTTGGCGAAACCTGCGTGCGCGTATTTCACGACCGCAGGAAGAAGCATGTTGTCGATCACTGAAAGCTCTGCTATCAGCCCTTCAACCTCGCGATCCTCCGGAACATACACGACCCCTTCCCGTATCATGCGTGCGGGATCGCCGACTCTGACCTCCTTATCGTTAACCCAGACCTTTCCGCGGGAAATGGGAATCGCTCCGAATACGGCCTTGGCTATTTCGGTTCGCCCTGATCCGACCAGCCCGGCCATCCCGAGGATTTCTCCCGCCCGAATTGCGAACGATATGTCGGAAAACTCGCCGTGGGCGCTCAGCCCCTCGACGCGGAGCACGCTCTTTGCGGCCCTGCCGGGCGTATCGCCCCCACTCGATGCGCCGCTGTCGCGGCCTCCGTACAATTCATGAAGGGAGCGGCCGACCATGCATCGAACGATCTCGCCCTGAGTCATGGCCGACATCTCCTGCGTAACGACGTGAACCCCGTCGCGCAGTATGGTGATCCGATCGGCAAAACCAAACAGCTCCTCGAGCCTGTGCGAGATATAGACTATCGATACTCCGGATTCTTTGAGCCTGCCGACGATCTCGAACAGTTGTTTCGTTTCATTCGGCGAAAGCGAAGCGGTCGGTTCGTCCAAGAGCAAAAGCTTCTCGTGAGCATCGAAGAGTGCTCGGGCGAACTCGACGAACAACATCTGTCCGACCGAGAGCGAGACGACCGGAGCCTTCGGATCGAGCTTCGCCCCAAGCCGCTCAAGCACCTGTCGTGTTCTCCGATACATCAGCTTCCTGTCGACGAACCCCGCTCTCGTTTTTGGGTGGACTCCCATGAAGATGTTCTCAGCCACATCGAGGTTCGGGAACAGCTTCGGATCCTGGTAAACGGCCAGCACTCCGTTGGTCCTCGCTTCCATGGGGTCACGGAACCGGATCTCGACCCCGTCCAGCATCATCTGACCGCAATCGGGGATTTCCAGACCCGTGATTATCTTCACGAGGGTTGACTTGCCTGCGCCGTTTTCGCCCACCAGGGCGTGGATCTCACCGGGTAGGATATCGAGATTGATGTCCCTGAGGGCATGTATGCCGCCGTAGCTTTTGGTGAGTTGTCTGATGCTGAGCCGCGTTTGTGCGTCGTCCCGGCTCACGGATGTTCCACTCACGTCTGCCATACCTGTGTTTCGCAACCCACGTGGCGCCCTCGACCGGAAGTCCGCACCCGGCCGCCGCCACGGGCGAAAAGGACACCTCCGGTGGAGCTATTTCGTGCGGTGATCGCGTTCATGTCGTGCAGGACACGTACTTTTTTCACTTCGTCTTCGACCCGCCACTGCGATAGTCGAGGCAAGAGCTGTCTCGACATCCCGGGCCGCTCGCAGAGCCAACTTCATCGACGCAACCACGTCGGCTCGGCCTTCATGCCACATAGATTGACGCGCCGGCGCTTCGTGTTCCTTTCCACGTCCCCAGTCTAGTGGCACAAATTCGGTATTGTCAAGAAAAATCTTGTTTCATCTTGTATTGACAAGCTAGTACGGCGCCCTCATAATGAGCCATCATGATCGACAAAAGCTCATCCAAACCCTTGTACGTTCAGCTGCAGATGATGTTGGAGCAGAAGATACTGTCCGGTGAGCTGAAGTCCGGGGATCGGATCCTGTCGGAAAACGAGATGGCGGCCCGATACAAGGTCAGCCGCGTGACCGCTCGACAAGCCATCGAACAGCTAGTGGCCAAGAACATCCTTTACCGGAGTCCGGGGAAAGGGACCTTCGTCTCGGAACATGGAACCCCCTACGGCTTCTCTACCATGATGAGCTTCAGTAAGAGCCTTGCGAGCAGAGGGTTCTCGGTCACTTCGCTGATCCTGGATCAATCCATCATCCCCGCCTCGGAAGAGGTAGCCGAGAACCTGCGGCTCTCCCCCGGCGTCGACGTAGTCATCGTAAGGCGTCTGCGAATCGTGGACGGGGTACCGGCCGCCATACATACCTCCTACTTTTCCGCCCGCGCCTATTCTCGAATCCTGGAGAGGGAGCTAAGCTCAGGTTCGCTCCTTGAGATAGCCGAGGAGGTAAGCGGGACAAAGATGGAGTATTCCCAGGATTCGCTCCGGGCCGTTCCGCTATCGGTGACCGACGCAGACCTCCTGCACATGCCGCCGGGAAGCCCGATGATGGAGCTGGAGGGCGTCGTGTACGACGACAACAATGTTCCGTGCAGGTACACGAAGGGCGTCTACCGCGGCGACCTCTTCCGTCTCGACGTGCGAAACTCCAGGACAAATGCGACTCTACTTACCATGCCGCCACTCACCTCCGAAACACCGGTTGAAAAGACTCAACAGCGCCAACCCCGCCAGCGTGCGAGGGGGAAGGAGGTCGCGGCGGCTGGCAGCACTAGGAAGGACAACCCATGAAACAAGCTGTCGACGAGCGCAATCAACGGACCGCCCTTGGCGAGGCCTTCCCCATCCTCGGACGGGAGTTTCCGGATCTCGTTGTCCTGTCACCCGACACCTCCCGCTCGACCGGGGCGGAGAAGTTCAGGGACGCCTTCCCGCAGCGGTTCCTCTGCACCGGCGTCTCGGAGATGAACACCGTTGCGATGGCTGCAGGTCTCGCGCTTGAGGGTTGGCGACCGCTGGTCGCGGGGTTTGCAATGTTCGTTGGCGCGAAAGCGTGGGAGCCGATGCGCCAGACGATCGCATATCCCCGGCTGAACGTCACGATTGTCGCCTCTCACGGAGGCATCAACGTCGGACCGGACGGGGTGACCCACCAGGCAATCGAGGACATCGCACTGATGCGGGCCGTTCCGGGAATGGTCGTGCTGGCGCCAACCGATCCCAATCAGGTACTGCCCGTCGTTCGGGCGGCGCTCAACCACCCGGGCCCGGCCTATGTCCGCCTGGAACGCCACGGCATGCCGGCGCTCACCGACGTCGACGCTCCGTTTCACATAGGGGAATCGGTCATGTTGCGATCCGGAGGGAGTGCGACTATCATCGCCGAAGGAGGTATGGCATCGGTCTCGCTGGCGGCGGCCGATCTGCTCTCGAAGCTGGGCATCGATGTACGAGTCGTCAGCATGACATCGATCAAGCCAATCGACGCACCTGCAATTGTCTCCGCATCTCGCGAAACCGGCGCAATCGTCTCGGTCGAGGATCACAACAGATACGGCGGACTCGGCTCGGCGGTAGCCGAGGTGCTTTCCTTGCAGGCCCCTGCGCCGCTCGAGCAGGTGGCCATCGAGGACACCTTCGCCGAAAGCGGAGAGGTGGAGGAGTTGAGGGAGAAGTTCGGATTGTCGCAGCACAACATTGTCTCGGCTGTCGTCCGCGCCATACAACGCAAAAATGCCGTCTTCGCGATTCAAAAACGAGGAACGCATGAGTAGCTCTCAAACGAACCCTTGGAACGAGACGGATGATAGTCAGCTCTCTCGCAGGGCGCGAAACCTTCGAATCCACATCGTCCGCATGACAACCGCGGCGGGCAGCGGCCACGTGACCTCGGCTTTCTCCGCAGCAGAGATGGTGGCGGCTCTCTTTTTCTCGGAGCTCAGGTTCGACGCGAGCAATCCTTCGGAGGAAGATCGGGACAGGTTCATCCTCTCCAAAGGGCATGCAGCCCCGGTGCTCTACGCTGCGCTGCGCGAGACCGGACTTATCGACGAGGATACGATGCTGAGCCTTCGACAGATCGGCTCGCCGCTACAGGGCCATCCGTACGGTCGGACCGTCGGCGTGGATGCCACGACCGGGTCGCTCGGGATCGGGTTGTCGCAGGCAGTAGGACGGGCGATCGGAGCCCGAATGAAGAACCGCTCGACTCGCGTCTACGCGCTCATGAGTGACGGAGAGTGCGACGAGGGGCAGGTCTGGGAAGCCGCGCTTGCCGCCGCGCACTTCAAGGTGGACAACCTGGCGGTGCTCATCGATCGTAACAACGCTCAGGTCGACGGCTCCACCGACCACGTCATGAATCTGGAGCCGCTTGCGGCAAAGTGGAAAGCCTTCGGCTGGAATGTGCAGGAGATCGATGGTCACGACTTTGGCCAAATTCGCGGCTATCTTGCGGAAGCCCGGTCGCACAGGGGCCAACCCTCGGTTGCGATCGCAAAGACCGTCAAAGGGCACGGCGTTTCCTTCGTGGAGAACAACAGCAAGTATCGCCACGCAAGCATTCTCACTCCCGAGGATGCCGAGCGGGCAATCGCGGAGCTCCGCTCTACGAATCTGTCGGGATAGCACGGTGGAAATCGAAGCCATTGCAGAGCTGGAAGGCATCGACTCACACCAGCACTTCGTCGATGTCGATCGGTTCGAATACTACTGGATGCAGTCTCTCCCGGAAGGCTTCCATCGACCTTTCACCCCGGATCTCGTTCTTCCGGAGATGTCGAACCTGGGAATTCGATGTTCCGTCGTTGTGCAGGCACATCCTTCCGCAGACGAGACCTGGGCTCTCGTCGAGCTTGCCTCCCGCTTTCCCTTCATCCGTGCGATCGTGGCCTCGATCGATCTCAGCGAGCCGGACATAGAGGAGACGCTGCAGAAATATCAGAGCGAGCCTCTCATTCGCGGAGTCCGTCATCAACAGGCCGAGGATGGCGAGGCGGACTGGTTCTTGCATGCCAATGTGATGCGAGGGCTCAAGGCCGTCGAGATGTCCGGCCTCGTGTGTGATGTCCTATGCCGCCCTCATCAGCTTCATGCGCTTCCGGAGATCGCGGACGCCTGTCCGACCTTGCGCATCGTGCTTGAGCACGCCGGCAAGCCCCCCATACGCCTTTCTCAGTTTGACGGGTGGGCCAAGGACATCGAAGGCCTGAGCTCGAAACGGAACGTGTGCTGCAAGCTGTCGGAGCTTGTCACTCAGGCGGACTGGCAGACGTGGGAGGTTGATGACCTCCGTCCCTACGTGAATCACTGCCTCGCTGTTTTCGGATATGATCGCTTAATGTGGGGAAGCGGTTGGCCGGTTTGCCTCCTCGCTTCGAACTATCAACTGACGCTGAGCTCGATTCTTGACGCCCTGCCCGGCCCGACCGAGAGCGAGCTTCTGCGCCTTCTGCGCACCAACGCGCTCGACTGGTACGGGATTAAGCCCTAGGGCGAACCCCGATTGCCGCCCGCCTTGACATCCCTCCCTTCCCCGCGAAAGATCATGATGCGCCCACAGGAGTAGAAAAATGACCACCCTCGAATACAAGAATCTCGATCAAACGGCGGCCTTCAAGAAGCTCAAAGACCTTGCCCGGGTCGATCTTCATGCTGCGCTCGGACCCGAGCGCATCGCCTCCCATTCCATTCCCATGGCAGCGGGGCTCACCTTCAACTACGCCGCCCGACAGGTCGACGACAAGATCCTCGCCGCCCTCAGCGACCTCGCCCGCGAGCAGCAGCTCTTGTCGAAGTATCGCGCCCTCGCCGGGGGCGAGATCATGAACACCGGCGAGAAGCGGATGGTGCTCCACCACCTCGTGCGGGGCCAGCTCGCAGGCAATGTTGTCTCGGAGGGGAGGAATCTCAGAGCCTTCTACGAAGAGCAGCGGGGTCGCTTCAGCAGCTTCGCGGAGGCCGTTCATGCGGGTACGATCCGCGGCTCGACGGGAAAGCCCTTCACGACCGTCGTGCAGATCGGCATCGGCGGCTCGGACCTGGGGCCGCGAGCGCTCTACCTCGCCCTGCAGACCTACGCTGCGAGCCGGCCCGGCCTTTTGAAGATGCGGGCGCGCTTTATTTCCAACGTCGACCCGGACGACGCGAACGAAACCCTCCGGGACCTCGACTTCGAGCGCTCGCTCTTCATCCTCGTCTCCAAGAGCGGAACCACCCAGGAAACCCTCACCAACCGCGAGTTTGTCCTTGAGAAGATGCGCGCCGCTCGAGTTCCGGGGCTCGCCCCCGAACGTCATATGATCGCCGTCACGAGCGAGACGAGCCCCCTCGCGAAGTCCAAGGATTACCTCGACTCCTTCTACATCGACGATTTCATCGGCGGGCGTTACTCTGCGACAAGCGCGGTCGGCGGGGTGCTCCTCACCCTCGCCTACGGAAGCGGCTTCTTCGAGGCGATCCTGAAAGGGGCGCACGAGGCCGATCGGACCGCCCTCGAAGAGGACATCCACAAGAATCCGAGCCTCATGGATGCCCTCATCGGCGTCTACGAGCGGAACATCCTGGGCTACCCCACTGTTGCGGTGCTTCCCTACAGCCAGGCCCTCCTCCGCTTTCCCGCCCACCTCCAGCAGCTCGACATGGAGTCGAACGGCAAGAGCGTGAATCGCTCGGGCGAGCCGGTTTCCTATCGGACCGGCCCGATCGTTTTCGGCGAGCCGGGCACCAACGGCCAGCACTCCTTCTACCAGCTTCTCCACCAGGGGACCGACACGGTCCCCCTTCAGTTCATGGGGTTCCAGGAGTCGCAGGATGCTTTCGATTTGGTCACCGAGGGGGTGAAGAGCCGCACGAAGCTCTCGGCGAACCTCGCGGCGCAGATCGTCGCCTTCGGGCTCGGGAAGAGCGACTCGAATCCTAACAAGGGCTTCGCAGGGAACCGCCCCTCGAGCCTTATCTACGGAAAACAGCTCACCCCCGAGTCGCTCGGCGCCTTGCTCGCGCACTATGAGAACAAGGTGATGTTCCAGGGCTTCCTCTGGAACATCAACTCCTTCGACCAGGAGGGAGTCCAGCTCGGCAAGGTCCTCACGAACCGGATCCTCAAGCGTGAAGGGCTCGATCCGGTTATCACCGCCTACGCGAAGGTGCTCGGGGTGATCTAGGCGCGCCCCTCGGCGGCGGCCTAGCCGGCGCGCGCGGGGAGATGAGAAGCAGCGTGCTCCGACGCGCCGAAACGCCAACGCCACGCAGCCCTGCTCGCCCTCTTTGTCGGTCTCGCCACTTCCCCCTTTCTTCCAGCTGCGATCGTTCGCCTTCGCGCGAGGAGCCGCTCATCGAGCGGTCTGGCTGCCTAACCAGCGCAAGTGCGCGCGCTGCTTCTCATCTCCCCGCGCGGTGGTACCATGGTCGCACCGCGCAAGGGTCGCTCCCCAGAAGGGGGCCACACTGCGGCTTTTCCGCCGCCGACGGTCGGGTGCTCCGGGGGTTCCGTCCGGGCGCCGCTGTCTGTAGTCCGCGGCGACCGCCGGCCCAAGCGCGCCCGGACCGCTTCGCGCCCCTTCGCCCCCTCGCGCGACCAGGAGGGGTTCCTCTGGACTTTCGTTGGTTGGCGTCCGATCCGGTGAAAACAAAGTCGTTGAGGAGGAATGTGGATACGGGCAAGATCACTATGGTCAATATAGTGACTCTCGACGGGGTGATGCAGGCGCCGGCGTCGCCGCTCCAGTCGCGGCCGGATCCTATTGCCACCTCCGCACGTCGAGGATCTCGCCGTTGTGCTTGCCTTCGACGGCTTCCTGGTAGGCTCGCGCGAAGGTGCGGACCGGAAGGCCGATCGACTGGTCCATGCCAAGGGCCTTGAGGGTCTCGGTGGCGAAGGGAGGACTCACGATGTTGATGCGGACTCCGCGCGGCATCTGGAGCGCTGCGGCGCCGACGAAGCCTTCGAGGCCGGCGTTCACAAGGCTGATGGCCGCGCTCCCGGGCATAGGCTCCCGCGCGAGCACCCCGCTCGTGAGGGTGAACGAGCCGTTGTCCTTCACCGTGGCGAGCCCGATCCGCACGAGGTTCACCTGGCCCATGAGCTTGTCGTTGAGCCCGAGTGCGAAATCCTCATCCGTCAGCTTCACAAGCTCGCCGAAGGCGGCCCGTCCGGCGGCGCTCACGAGCGCGTCGAAGGCGCCGACCTTTCTGAACATGGCCTCGATCGATTGCCGCGAGGTGATATCCACGCGAAGGTCCCCGCTCGAGTGGCCGACCGCCATGATCTCGTGCCTTGAGCCGAGCGCCTTGACGATCTCCTTTCCGATGAGCCCCGTTGCGCCGATTACTACGACTTTCATTCCTCGCTCCTCATGTCTGTAATGCCCTAAAGATACCCGCCGGGAATCGGTTCGGCAACGGGCCCAATGCAATCGCTGCGAGCCGTCCCGGCACCTCGAGGCCGCCTTGCAGATCGCCCGCACGGGATTCACGAGCGCCGCGCTCGCCTCCTGCCCGAACACCACCCGCGCCGCCTCCAGCGCCTTCACGTAGGCCCCGCTGCGGCCTTCGGTCGTTCCTACGCGCTCTGCCCGCCTGCCACGCGGCGTGCAGTGGCTCCCGCGCGACGTTCCCGCCCCGGCGGGGCACACTGCATCACCCCGGGAAAGACACAGGTTGTCGAAATGTCTTAGCGCATACATGATCGATGTCAGAAGGTCTGTGTGCCAGTGGCAATTGCTCTTTCCTGCGAGAAGAGTGGGAGCCTGATCGCGCCGTCGTCCGTGCCGTCGAATAGAGCCGGTTGTCCATGTACGATCGCTTCGCGAGTTCGGCGGGTTACGAGCTCGTGCGCCTCGAAAGGTGCAGTCGTTCCGTAAATGCGCAAAAAAGGATGCCGAGAGCTCCGGAAGGCTGACGCGAAAGACACTGATTGACCTCAAGCTCGAGCGCCCGACCACACCGAAGCGAGGTCGCGATGACGAAAGACAGTATGGCATTGAGGGAGCTCGCCGAGGCCAAGATCGGCGCAGTGCTCGCGGAGCGGACCGAGGACCGAGCCACCCACCGCAACGGCTACCGTGACCGGAGCTTGCAGATAAGGATAGGCGAGCTGAGCCTGAAGATCCCCAAGCTGCGCGAGGGAAGCTGCTTCCCGTCCTTCCTGGAACCAAGGCGATGCTCGGAACACGCCCTGGTCGCTGTGATCCAGGAAGCCTATATCCAGGGGTCAGCACCCGGAAGGTCGATGAACTGGTCCAGGTCATGGGAATGTCGGGGATCTCCAAGAGGCAGGTGTCAAAGCTCTGCGGTGAACCGGACGAGCAGGCGGCGCTGTTCCTGAAGCGGCCCCTGATGGGCCAATGGACCTACCTGAAGGTCCGGGACAACGAACGGGTGATGGGCAAGGCCGTTGTCGTTGCCGTGGGGGTCACCCAGGACGGGCGCCGGGAAGTCCTGGGGATCTCGGATGCTCACGAGGGACTGACAGCCGCCATCGCCAAGTTGATGGGATGCGCATGGCAACGCTGCCGGGTCCACCTCAGTCCATACGCTTATCGAGACCGCCAAGCTCAACGGGTGGGAGCCGCCGGCCGACCTGACGGTAGTCCCGAAGCGGCTCCCCGCACTAGATGGGATGAGCGGTGAAGCCCACCTCAAACAAATCTTGACAGCATCCTGTCAAAATATTACCCTTCGCACATGGAGCCCCCCACTGATCTTCCAAGCCAGTTCGCCCTCATCATCTTTCGCCTCAACGGCCTGTTGATGCGAATCGGCGAACGGATCACGCGGGAGCTAGGTCAAAGTAGCGCCCGATGGCAGGTTCTTGGTCGCGTCGGCTTCGTGACCCAAACGGTGGCACAAATGGCCCGCGACATGGGGCTTGCTCGCCAAAGTGTGCAGCGGGTTGCCGATCTGCTGGCGGCTGAGGGGCTGGCGGAGTTCAAAGTCAATCATAGCGATCAGCGAACAAAGCTGGTGGAAATAACTCCTGCAGGACGGGCAGTGCTGACTGCAATCTACCAACGAAATAAGGAATGGTCCCAACGGGTTCAAACTCGACTGGACCCGGAAATGTTACTGGGAGTCATAGAAGAGCTTGAACAAATCGGACGCATCCTGGAGGAGGACATCTGATGGATGGAATATTCACGGCGACAATCATCAAGGAGGAGGTCAAAGGTGGATGGACCTATGTGCTTTGGCCCGATTCCGCTACCTATCTAGGTACGGGCAAAGCGGCCAAGGTTGAGGGGACAATGGATGGTCACGATTTTCAGGCGACCTTTCTTCCCTGGGGTGGTGGCTCGCACATGCTTCCGATCAAAGCATCCCTCCTGAAAGTCCTCAAGAAGCAACCTGGGGACACCGTCGAGGTCCGGCTGCGCAAAACCCCGGAATCCTCGGCAAAAACTCACGACTAAACGTGAGCCCGCTATTGGCTTGAATGACTATGAAAGGAGATACCGATGGTAATTCGCTGTTCCTGTGGCCGGGTAGAGCTCGAAGCCAAAGGCAAGCCTATCCTGACGAGCGCGTGCTACTGTGACGATTGTCAACGGGCATCACGCCCATTGGACTCGCTTCCAGGCGCGCCGCGTCTTCTCGGGGAAGATGGAGGGACTCCCTACGTCCTCTACAGAAAGGACAAGGTCGCCTTCCTGAAGGGTAAAGAACTGCTCCAGGACCACCGCATAGAGGGAGAATCGTTTACGAAAAGAGCCGTGGCGTCGTGTTGTAACTCGGCAATGTACCTTGAGTACGAGAAGGGGCACTGGTTCTCACTCTACCGAGACCGTCTCATCGGTCCGATACCACCAGTTCAGATGCGTGTCCAGACCCAGTACAAGCCCGAGGGTGCGGTTCTTCCAAACGACGCTCCCGCTTTCAAAGCCTTTCCGCCCCGATTCATCATCAGCCTCCTTCGGACGAGGCTTGCGATGCTCATAGGACTGTGACAACGACGGTTGGGAAACCGGGTAGAATCGCCCGTAATCGCAGGACTGAGACCGGAAACCTTCTCTCGGCGGGGAGACGGAAAATGCGAGGCACGCGGTACCAGTAAAGCTTGCCTCTTCCTACACCACGTGACGGGACACTGCCCCCGGCTGGAGCATTGTTTCCTCTGGTTCGCTTGCTTCGTCGGTTCAAAAGGGTAGCTGCGCCATCGCCGAGCATCCTACCGCGAACGGACCCGCGGACTACGCTTTGGCCTCGGATGGGAAGGTAGTCGGAATAGCGGAGGCCAAGAAGCTTACACTCAGCCCTCAAGGGGTGCCGACCCGGACCGAACGATGCGCCCGCGGGCTATCCCGGGCGTGAGTTTGACTTCAACGGGATCCGCGCCTGCGTCCCTACGAGATCGAGGCGAACCAAGCCGTCGAACAGGCGATCGGCGACGACGTCAAACCGGCCGTCCAGGCGCGAAAGGAACGGGATTCTCCCCGCACTTTATCGTTGACCATTTGGCACGACTCCTTCCCCCCGGCCTGAACGTCTGAATCGCACGTACCCCACCAACTGTTTCAAACGTTCCGGTCGTATTTGGTCAGGTCCTGGTTGATTCCGACGAGCCGGAACACCTGGCCTCCTGGGGCCTGGAAGTAGAGGTGCGGGTCCGGCACATCGAGCACCTTGACGCCGAAGGCAGTGATTTTCTGCCGCATGGTGTCGACGTCGTCGGTCTTCAGCTCCAGGAAGATCGCCTTCAAGAACTCCTCATCGCTCAAGGGGTTTTCCGCGGCGTAGGTCACGCCCTTGTCGACCTCCTGCCCGCCGCTTGCGTAAAGAAACGCAATGTGGAAGTCATCTCCTAATTGAATGTCATCCTTGTCGTCGAGCTCCCTGGTGATCTTGCAGCTCAGGACGTCACGGTAGAATTTCCGGATCCTCTCCCGTTCGGCCCGCCGCACTCGAACCGCCGAATGATTGCCAAAAACCACCTTTGCCATGATCGCTCCTTGATCAAGCGCTTCAGTCGCGCTCGCCTTGTCTTTCGATAACCTTGAACAGCCCCACCTACTTCTTCGTGCGCGGAGCACCGTCAAATTGGCCGGAGAAATTTCCTAGGAAGTAGTTCCAACCCTTCTCATGTGATCTTCCTCTGTCATTGTCCGGGAGACCGGAATGCACGAGGGTCATGAGGGTCTCTTCGCCCTTTTTCTCGAAGGTCACCGTAACGGTGGACTCCTCTCCCAAGGTGTTCGGCGACACCCAGGTATGCTGGATCCGGCCCGGCCGTGCTACCTCGGTAAACCGCCCGTAATGTGCAGTGCCCCTTACGAGCCAGTAGAAGAACCCGTCTACTTCCGGATTCAAGAGCAGCTTGTCATGCTCATGCCAGGGATTGCCCGGGATCTTCGGGTCCAGCCACCCATCGAACACCTCGCCCGCAGGGGCGGGAATGGTCCGTTCAAACCTGTATTCGATCGTCTTCGTGGACTTGTTCATTTCTTCTTCTCCTTCTTCACTCTTTTGTCTTTGAAATACTGCTCGAACTGGTCGAGGCGTTGGTTCCAGAGCCGCTCGTACTCGTGCACCCATCCCGCTACCTGGCGGAGCGGTTCGGCTCGAAAAGAAATGAGGACTTCCCGGCCCTGTTTCCGGCGCTCGATGAGCCCGGCTCTTTCGAGCAGCTTCAGATGCTTGGTAACGGCATTCAGGGCCACGTCGAGCGGTCTTGCCACGTCGGTGAAGCGCGTCGGTCCGGAAGCCGCTAGCCGCCCGATAATTGCCCGCCTGGACGGATGCGATATGGCTGTGAGCACGTCACTTAGTTGGTCCACGAAAAACATTACACCATAAAGTGTAATGTTTTGCAAGCCCTGTTTTCAAACGGGGGACAAGGGGTCGGCGCTTGAGGATTCGCTTCAAATCGGCAGCTCGAGCACCCAAGTCCCCTCGAGTTTCGCGAGAGAAAAGGAGGTTCGCTCCCTCGATTCCTGTTTCTACCCCTTCTCGAATGACTCATTGAGCCCGGGGTACTCGACTATAGCCTGCACATTCGGGGAGTTCCTTCGCTTTGCGGGGGAGTTCATCCCTCGCCCGCGGCGGGATGAGACTCCATGAAGCTGTGGTTGCGGTACTGCCACGGGTCGATCACTGTCGCTAGAGAATGCGCGTCGAAAAGGGGTCTGATAGGGAGCGGAGATTCACCCTTGACTGCGAAGGGCCATACGGCCCCGCTTCCAAGACCGATTTCGTCAAGCGGAAGCTCTTGCCGAAAGCCGCCAGTCTTCCGCGCGAGGGGGCGAAGGGGCGCGAAGCGGTCCGGGCGCGATAGCCCGCCGGTCGCCGCCGACTTCAGAGAGCGGCGCCCGGACGGAACCCCCGGAGCACCCGACCCTCGGCGGCGCAGCCGGAGTCCCGGCCCACCTTTCCGGTGCGCCGCTCGCGCGGTGCGATCGTGGGACCGCCGCCGAGGGGCGCGCCTAGTAGTCGGCGAGGACGAGGATCTCCTTGAAACCCTCGCTGCGGTCGGGCAGCTCCATCGAGGCGTAGAGGTTCGTGATGATCCCTTCGGACATCTGGTCCTGCCGAGCGCGGTTTCGCTCGAGGCATTTCTTCATGGGAATGTTCAGGAAGATCACCCCGATGGTCCGGTGCATCTGCCGGGCGACGGTCAGATAGTACTCGCGTGAGTCGACCGTGACATTCGTGTTGTCGACGAGAACAGGCGACTTGTTCTGCAGGAGATGCTCGAAGATCTTCCGCTCGACGTGCTTCACAAGCATCTCGTCATGATCGCTGAAGTAGTCCTCCCGCCACTCGTTGCCGAAGGAGGTCATCTGGTAGAGGAGGCGGCGCAGCTCTTTGCGATTGATGCGCTTGCGCCCGTTCTTATTGAAGTAGGTAGCCGAGAAGTGCGACTTTCCCGAGCCGGGGAGCCCGCACACGAGCACGACATCCAGCGCATCGAAACGTCCCAGGTCCATGAGCTTTCCCCCTCACAGTATCGGCGTTTCAGGGCAGCATCATGCGATTTATTGCCGATGCGCTTTCAGTGTACCCGAAGGCGGCGACGAAGTCGAATCCTTGCGCTCCAGCGGGCGCTCGTACACCACGCGGCCTCCGACTATCGTCATCTCGACGTGAATCTCGCGAATGGCCGAAGGCGGAACCGAGATCGGATCGGCCGAGAGGACCACCAGGTCTGCGAGCCGGCCACGCTCGATCGTGCCCTTCTCCCCCTCCTCGAACTCGGCGTAAGCGGAGCCCTGGGTGTAGCAGCGCAGCGCCTCGAGGACGGTGATCCGCTCGGGGGAGTCCCGGTTCACGACGTTGTGGATCGCTCCCAGGGGGTCGAAGGTCGACTCGCCGGGAACGTCGGAGCCGAAGGCGAGGTGCACCCCCGCGTCGAGAAGGGACCGGTAGGGATAGGCGGCCCGAGCGCGCCGCGCGCCGAGCAGGCGCTCGTCCTTCTCCGGCTGGATGAGGGCGGTCGGCTGGGCGGAGACGACCATCCCGAGATCGCGAATGCGCGGGATGTCGGCGCCATCGATGAGCTGGCCGTGCTCGATCCGAACCCGCAGCGAGCGCACCGCAGGGTAGCGCGCCGCAGCCGCCTCGACGGAGTCAATGAGCTCGCGGACCGCCCGGTCGCCGATCGCATGAAAGGCAGTCTGCCGCCGCGCGGCCGCCGACCGGCGGACGAGCTCCCGCATCCACGGTATCGTTCCCATCGGCAGCCCAAGGTTCTCCGGCTCCGCGGTATAGGGCGAAAGAAGCCAGGCCGTACGGGTCGAGAAGGTACCGTCGAGGAAGTACTTGACCGGCCCGCGGGTGACAAGGCCACGGTCGCCTCGCCCGTCGGCCCGCAAACCGCGGCGCGCTCCATCACCTGCGCCCGCGTTCGAGCCGCGGCCGTCGCCGGAGGCCTCGCCCCGGCCTGCACGGCGCTCGGCGGGCGGGAGATCGAAGCGATGATGATCCACAAGCCACCGCCGCCACGGCGAGCGCCCGTCGGCCCAGCACGAGACGCGCACCGTCAGCTTTCCCTCGCGCTCGAGGCGCAGGTACTCGTCCACCACCGCCGGATACCAGGTGTTGTCCTGGGCCGTCGTGATTCCGTGCTCGGCAAGAAGCTTGAGCGAGCGCTCGAGAAGGCGCCGCCGCACGCCGCGATCTCCGATCTGCCGCCGGGTGCGCCGCCGGCCAAAGGGCCGCGCCGCGGCGTCGAGGAGGATGCCGGTCGGCTCGCCCCGCTCATCCCGCTCAATCTTTCCCCCGACCGGGTCACGCGTCGAGCGGCGCACCCCGATCATCGCGAGGGCGCTCGAGCTCGCCCAGGCGCCGTGGCCCGAGTACTGGTAGAGCACGACCGGGTTGTCCGGAAAGGCGCGGTCGAGGAGGTTGCGATGGGGGCAGACCACGGCCGGGTAGTCCCACCCCTGTCCGTAGAGCACCTCGCCCGGGCGAGCGTCGCGATAAAACTCGCTCACCCGCTCGATTACCTCTTCGGTCGAGAGGCCGTGGAGGTGCGGCCGGGAGAAGTAGTCGCCAGTCGAAAGAACGTGAAGGTGGTCGTCGTTGAAGCCGGGAAGGAGCGCTCGGCCCTGAAGGTCGATGCTCGCTGCATCGGGTCCTACGCTCGAGCGAACCTCCGCAAGCGTGCCCGCCGCTACAATGCGGTCGCCCGCGATTGCCACCGCCTCGACGGTCGGCCGGCCGTCGCTAAGGGTGCGAATGGTGCCGCCAAAGATGATGATGCTCGCCATGTTGGCGACAAAGATACTATTCTTTGCCGGCCTTTCCAAGGCACGGCTTTGGCGGGTTATCCGGAGGCTGTCACTCTAGCGCGGTCCGACTTCGCCCACGGATCCAGCGTCCGGATCAAGGAGCGCGCCTCCTCCGCGCGCTTCCTACAGTGCAACGAGCCGGGAAAAGCCCGGCGGGACCGGGCTCTCGAAGCTCATGGGCTTGCCTGTAATGGGGTGGCGGAACGAGAGGAGGTGCGCATGGAGCGCGAGGCGTCCGAGGGGATTGCCGCTTGCGCCGTACTTCGCGTCTCCGACGACGCTGTGACCGATCGACTGCATATGAGCCCGAATCTGATTCTTCCGTCCGGTCTCGAGCTCCACCTCAAGGAGGGTGTGGCCCGCCCCGCGCTTCACCACGCGGTAGTGCGAGACCGCTCGCTGCCCCCCGTTATCGGTCGGGCTCGAGCGCATGATGAGTGCGCGGTCCTCTTTCAGCCACGAGATGACCGTGCCGTTCTGCTTGGTGACAACTCCCTCCACGACGACGGCGTAGCTGCGCTGCTCGACCGCCTCGCGCCAGGCATCCTGAAGCCCCCGCTTCGCTTCCACGCTCTTCGCGTACACCATCACCCCGGAGCTCTCCCGGTCCAGGCGGTGAACGACAAAGACGCGCCCGGTCGGATTTTCCCGGCGCACGTGGTCCCAGAGGATGCTGTAGGCGGTGCGTTGTCGCTCCTTTCCGGTCGCGATGGAGAGTAGCCCCGCTTCCTTGTCGATGACGATGAGGTGGGCATCCTCGAAGAGAATGCGGAGCCCCGTGAGCGACTCCCGAGCCCCGGGGCCTCGCTCTGCAACCCGGGAGGACGATCCGGGGGCGGAAACCTCTCCCTCGGGACGTCGCTCCGTCGTGCGACCGCGGGCGATGACCACCCGCTCGCCCGCGGCGAGAAGATGGTTGAAGCGCGTTACTACCTCCCCGTCGACCGAGACCTGGCGATGGGAGAGGAAGGATTTGACAGAGTTGCGTCCCTCATCCGGAAGCTTGTCGAGAAGGAAGGCGAGCAGGAGGGAGGGTTTGGCGACCCGAAGCGTGGTGACGCCTCGACGCGACGAGTGCACGCCGCGAGGAGCAGCGGACCGGGGAGTGGCTTCGCGCGGGGCTGCCTTTTGCGGCGCGGTGCCTCGCCGGGCGGCGCCGCGCGGTGCACCGCCCCCTTTCCCGCGGCGGTGTCCCTTCTTATCGTGTGCCCGGTTGTCGGAACCGCCCATCACCCCTCCCCCCGTGGGCGAAAGAGCCGCACCTTTAGGAATATTTCCGCGCGATAAGCCAAAGCGCAGCGAGAACGATGGCGTCCGGAGAGAGCTGCGCGAGCCAGATCAGCAGGTCGGGCTTAAAGGCGTCGTTCAGGAAGAACACATAGAGGATGCGCAGCGACCAAAAGACGAAGGCACCGAGGCCCGCCGCATACATCACCCGGGACTCGATGCGAAACACCAGCCCGCCAAGCAGGATCAGGCCCGCAACTACGGCAAGGATGGCGATGATGAGGCTGACCGGGTCGTTGCTGCCCCCGAAGGTGCGCACGACCGACCGGCCGAAGCGGCTCAGGTCCGAATTGTAGTTGACGATGGCGACGAGCCCGACCAGCACAAAAAAGGCCGATACCGCAGCTTGAAGGAAAACTAGTGAGTCGTTCTTGCTTGATTTTGCCATGACCTCTCCACTTTTCTGTATGATGCGCAGAACATCACTATGCTGCACGTCGCCACACTTTGACAAGCAGCGGCAGGAGGGGCGGCGCACCCCGAGGTGCGCCGCGCGTCAATCGTCTGCCAGGAACCCCTCTTTAGTCGTCGCCGGCTGCACCGCCGCCGGAGCCGTGTCCGCCGGAGTCCGGGCTCTCACTTTGGTGAGAGGCCTCCGCCTCGGCGCTCCCGCCGGCATCTACGGCATCGTGCGAGTCACCGCTATCCTTCGCGGCCACGGCCGTATCGGGGCTGCTGTCATACGTCGTACCGTCCACATCGAGGCTGTGCGCCTCCATTTCCTTCGATCCGTCAGCGGCCTCTTGGAGGGAACCCTTGACCCCGACCTGCTGCCCGACCGCCAGTGAAGCCGCCGTAGCGAGCGACTTATCAACCGTGAGCGTAACCGTGCCGTCCGCCGTGGAGAGAGCGACAGTCACGGTTTTCCCGTCGCTGTTCGGCTGGATACTGGTGATCGTTCCACTGAGTCCGTTCGATTCATGCTGTCCATTCGCAAAAGCCGAAATGGCACCGAAAGTCAGCAGAATCAGAGTGACAACCAACGCCCGTTTCATGTTATGCATTCCTGCACCTCCGCATAAGAATGCACCAAAGCCTAACACATAGACTACCAAAAAACTAATATCTGCCGGCTCCTTCCCGTTTCAGACTCCGATCTGATAGCCTTTTGCTATGGTTGATCCCAAGGTCTGACTCCGAACGGTGATCCGCGAGCAGCTTCGCCTCCTCCCGCGCTCGGCCGTCGCCGCGAAAAGCGAGCGTATCGCCGAGCTGCTCATCGACAGCGAGCTGTGGCGCGAATCCGCCGCCGTCTTCTCGTATCTGTCCCTTTCGACCGAGGTGGACACCGGTCTCATAAACGAGGCCGTGCTCTCCGCCGGAAAGCTTCTCGCCCTCCCGCGGATCGAGGGGAACCGGCTGTCCTTCCGGAAGGTGTCGAGCCTCGCGGGACCTTGGAAGCGCAACAGCTACCGCATTCGCGAGCCGGCCGCCGACCTCCCCGAGGTGTCGCCCACGACGCTTGCAAAAGCGGCTTCACCCGTGCTTCTTCTCGTTCCCGGGCTCGCCTTCGACCGACAGGGAAATCGACTCGGCCGAGGCAAGGGCTTTTATGACCGGCTGCTTGCCGGGATCGGCACGCAGCGAGCCTTTTCGGACGGGGGCGCGCTCGAGGCTTCAGCCCCGCAGGGGAAAAGGGCGTCGAGCGCCTTCTCGGTCGGGCTCTGCTTCGGCTCCCAGCTCGCCCTTTCCCTTCCGATCGGTCCCCTCGACCGACGGGTCGATCTTCTCCTGACCGAGGAGGGGTTTCTCCGGGCCGAAGCCCTTGAACAGCGGCGAGATCATCGCTAAATTGATGAAACGGCAGGAGGAGTGTGATGGCACGTATCAAGTCCGCTTTGGAGCTTGCGCTCGAGCGCACCGAAGGGGTTGTAGGCGATAAAGAGAAGATCGAGGCTGACACGGTCATCAAAGAGGGCAAAAAGATCGCCTCCTCCATCCTGAGCGGTTCCCTGCCGGGCGAAGCCCAGGGACTTCGCGACGCTCTGAAGGGCTTCTCCGGGAAACAGCTTGGATGGATCAAGGAGGGGGTCTTCCAGACCCTGCTTGCCAACCTTGTCCTGCCCATCGACGACACCTACGGCCCTCGCCTCAGGGTAGTCGAGGGCACCCTTCCGGAGCTCGTCGCGGATAAGAAGAAGGCCGGCATGCTGCTCCAGCAGCTTGCAAAGTTTTTTCAGCAGTACCTCGACAATCGCAAGACAATTCGGGAGCAGCTCGAACAGCAGTTTGCTCCGCGGCTCCGGCAGCGCGAAGTGCAGCTCTCCCAACAGGTGGGGTCGAAGGTCCGCCTCAACCCGCTCCAGGATCCCGAGTTCGCCGCAGCCCTCCAGAAGAACTACGCAGCCCTCGACGAGCGCTACCAGGAGGCCCTGGCCGGTCTTAAGGACGAGCTCAAGAAGATGTTCGAAGCTGCCCGCTAAGGAGTTCAACGCATGGAACGCACCCTCGCTTTGCTCAAGCCTGGAGTCCTCGACCGCAGGATTGTGGGAGAGGTCTTGTCCCGAATTGAGCGGAAAGGCTTCGCGGTCATCGGGATGAAGCTTATGCACATCTCACGCAGCCTCGCAGAGACCCATTACGCCGAGCATCGCGGGAAACCTTTCTACGAGCCTCTCGTCGCCTACATGACATCGAAGCCCGTGGTAGCAATGGTCCTGGAGCGAAAAGAAGCCGTGCGGGTCCTCAGGGCGATCGTCGGAGCCACCGATCCAGACAATGCCCAACCGGGAACCATTCGCGGCGACTACGGAATAATCACGCGGGAGAATATCGTCCACGCTTCCGACTCACCCGCGAGCGCGGAACGGGAGATCGACCTCTTCTTCCGGACTGAGGAGCTCTTTCCGTGGGGAGCGGAGTCGGTCGGATGAGCGCGCCCGGCCAAGGCGATCCCCTCCCCCTCTGGAATCTCGACCCGATCTTCCCCGGCTTCGACACCCCAAAGCACCTCGACGCGAAGGCCCGTCTCCGGGCATCCGTTTCAGGGCTTCTCGCGGCGATCGGCGACGTCCGGACGCGAACCGCGCGGCCCGCGGAGTGGGTCACTGCCTGCATCGGGCAGTACAATCGCAGCGCAGACCTCTACGAGGAGCTTTCCTCCTACGCCTATGCTCGTTATTCCACCGACACCCGCGATATTACCGCGCAGCGAGAGATCAATCAGCTCGAGGAGGAGGGGCTGCCGCTAAAAAATGCGATAGTCCGGTTCCGCAACGCCCTGGCGGAGCTTTCGCCGCCCCTACCGGAGCTCTTGAGGGATACGCCCGACCTCGCGGAGTATCGCTTCTTTCTCGAAGAACAGCTAGTGCTGCAGCGCCACCAGATGGACCCCGCGGAGGAGGCGCTTGCGGCTGACCTCTCGCGCGCGGGCGGCGACGCCTGGACCCGCCTCCATGAAGCGGTTTCCTCGACCCTCACGGTCGTGTGGGACGAGAAGAGCGGCGAACGGAAGACGGTCACCCAGCTTCGGGCCCTCGCCTTCGACCGCGACCGTTCGGTCCGCGAGCGCGCCTTCCGCGCGGAGATCGCCGCGTGGAAGACGATGGAGGTTCCCCTCGCCTTTGCTCTCAACGGAGTAAAGGGATTCTCCGTCATTCTCAACGCCAGGCGCGGCTGGGAGAGCACCCTCGAGCGATCGGTCGTGCAGTCGAGGATCACCGCCAAGACGCTTGAGTCGCTCATCGGGGTGATGCAGGACTCGCTCCCCCTCTTCCGCCGGTACCTCGCCGCAAAGGCGACCGCCCTGCGGCTGCCAAGGCTCGCCTTTTTCGATCTCTTCGCGCCCGTGGGCAAGGCCCTCGAGACATGGCCCTTCGAGCGCTCGCGCGATTTCATAGTCGAGCAGCTCACGCGTTTCTCGCCGGAGGTGGGCGCCTTCGCCCGCAGTGCGTTCGACGCGGGCTGGATCGACGCCCGGCCGCGCGAGGGAAAGGTGGGCGGGGCCTACTGCACCAGCTTCCCGTTGAGCCGCGCAAGCCGCGTGCTCGCCAACTACAGCAACGACTTTTCGAGCCTCACGACCATCGGCCACGAGCTTGGTCATGCCTATCATCACGAGGTTCTGAAGGACGAGCCGGCAGCTCACCGCCAGTACCCGATGACGCTCGCCGAGACGGCGTCGATCTTTTCCGAAAGCCTCATCTACGAAAGCGCCCTCGAGGTGGTTTCGCCTGACCAGCAGATCACGATCCTCGAGGATTTCCTCCAGGGCTGCACGCAGGTGGTAGTCGACATCCTCTCGCGCTACCTCTTCGAGAGCCGACTGCTCGATCGCCGCACCGCCGGTGAGCTCTCGCCCGACGAGCTTTCCGAGCTCATGCTCGGCGCACAGCGCGACACCTATGGGGAGTCCCTTGACGGCAAGGAGCTTCATCCCTACATGTGGGCGGTGAAGGGCCATTACTACAACCATGATTTCGCCTTCTACAACTTCCCGTATGCCTTCGGGCAGCTCTTCGGGTTGGGGCTCTACTCTCTCTATCGCGCCGAAGGGCCCTCCTTCGCGAAACGTTATCGCTCGATGCTGGCCGAGACCGGGAAGAAGGATGCGGTATCGCTCATCCGCAGCGTGGGCTTCGACATCGAGCAGCGGGACTTCTGGCGGCAGGGGGTCGCCATGATCGCCGAGCGGGTCGACCGCTTTGCAGAGCTCGTGGGCGCCGAAAAATAGGACGGAGGCCCGCGACTAACACCGTTGAAGTGATATAGTAGAGATGATGAACGGCGACCAGTACAGCTACGATACCCTCGTCCAGCTGTTCGAGCGCACCCCCCCTGTGAGCCTTGCGCCGGAGGATCGCTGGGTCATCTTCTCGGATCTCCATCTCGGCAATGGAGGTCGAAACGACGATTTCCGTGACAACTCCGCGCTTTTCACGACCGTTCTTCGCGAATACTATCTCACCGGACGCTACGGCCTGATCCTGAACGGAGACGTCGAAGAGCTCCAGCGTTTTTCCATCGAATCGATCAAGCGGAAATGGGATGAGGTTTACCGCCTCTTTGACGAGTTCGATCGAGCGGGTGCGCTTCACCGCCTCGTGGGCAATCATGACCTCCTGCTCGCATGGGATCCGGCGACCGCCCATCTGGTCCGAGATGCACTTCGATTCCGTTATCACGACGACGAGATCTTCATCTTTCACGGCCACCAGACAAAGAAGGCCTACGCGAAGCCGAACCTCTGGATCTACCTGACGCTCCGCTACCTCGCCAACCCCCTTCGGATTCAGAACGTCTCGGTTTCACAAGACAGCACGAAGCAGTTCAGAACCGAGCGACGGGTCTACCGTTTTGCCTCGAAGCAGAAGCTCCTCGCAATCATTGGCCACACCCACCGGCCGCTTTTTGAGTCGATGTCGAAGCTCGACTCGATAAAGTTCCGCGTCGAGCAGCTCTGCCGCGCCTACAGCGACGCCTCCGTCGCCGAGAAGGAGCAGATCGAAGCCTCGATCCTCGAATACCGCTCGGATCTCGAGCGCTTGAGCCAGCGCAAGAACAACACCGCTACCATGAGCAGTCTTTACAATGCGGACCTCGTGGTTCCCTGCATGTTCAACTCGGGTTGCGTTGTGGGGAAGCACGGGTTGACCTGCCTCGAGCTGGGCGACGGCGACATTACCCTCGTCCATTGGTTCGACCGGGGACGAGCGCAGAAGTACTTGAGCTACGACAACTACGAGGCGCGCCGGCTCGCGGACACCAACTATTATCGGGTGGAGATCAAGCGCGACTCTCTCGATTACATCTTCACGAGGATCAATCTGCTTGCGGGCGTAGGGATGCGCAAGCGCCGTCGCCGCATCCGCCATACACACCGGGCGGACCGGGGATAAGCGGCTGTGGCCTACCGGGGCCGCACGAAGGGGCCGCCGACGAGCTCCCTCACCTTGTTCACGAAGATTCCGAGATCGAGAGGCTTCTCGACGAGCCCGTCGGCGCCGCTTGCCGCGAGCTCGCGCGCAAGATCCTCCGTCGTGTAGCCCGTCACGACGAGGACCGCCACCCGCGGGCTCAGCTTCTTCAGCCGCTGGAGCGTCTCCGCGCCTCCCATCGTCGGCATCACCATGTCCAGCACCACGAGATCAACCTCTCTCCGCCGCTCTTCGAAAAGGGCGAGGGCGTCCATTCCGTTCGGGGCGGCAAGCACTAGATAGCCGGACTGGCCGAGCGCGCGGACTATGACGTCGCGCACCTGCTCGTCGTCGTCCACGACCAGAACCGTACCCTGGTTTGCGGCGCCGGCGCTCGGGTGACGGCTCTCGCCTGCCAAGCTCTCAGAGGGAGTCTCGGCGACGGGCAGATAAACCGAGAAGGTGGTCCCCTTTCCGATGGCGCTCGTGACGTCGATGAAGCCGCGGTGCCGCTGCACGATCCCGTAGACCACGGCAAGCCCCAGCCCGGCTCCAACCTGCGAGGCCTTGGTCGTCACGAAGGGTATGAAGAGCCGGTTCACAAGCTCCTCCGGCATCCCGATGCCGGTGTCGCTCACACACAGGCGCACATAGCGGCCGGGCACTCCGTTCACAAAGCGGCGAGCCATGCTCTCGCCGAGAAGGACATTCTCGGTGACGATGGAGAGCCTTCCCGTGGGAGGCTCCTCCCGAATGAGAGCCTTCCGCTCCATGATGGCGTCGCGCGCGTTCACGCAGAGGTTGACGAGCACCTGGCTCATCTGCGTCGGGTCCGCATCGACGGTCCAGGGTGTAGCCGCAAGCTCCAGCCCAAAGGAGATCTCAAGCGGAAAGGTATGCTTCAGCAGCTCGTAGGTTTCGGCGACCACCTCGTTGACGTTCGTCGGCTGCCGCTTGCCGGTAGCCGGCCGCGTGAAGTAGCGTAGCTGCTTCGTGAAGCCCGCACCTCGATCGACCGCTGCCCGTATCTGAAGGAGATCGTGCTGGAGCTGGGTTCCCGGCTCCGCGTCCATGAGCAGAAGCTGCAGATATCCGCTCACGGCCATGAGAAGGTTGTTGAAGTCGTGGACGATCCCTCCGGCGATTTGACCCAGCGCGTCGATCTTCTGGATCTGTTGGATCTGGGCCTCGAGCCGTTTGCTCTCGGTAATGTCGATGAAGGAGGCCATGATCCCGATGGGGGCGCTCTCACCGTTCTTCACTATCGAGGTCGCAAGCGACACCGTAAAGGTGGACCCGTCCCTCCTGCGCGCCGCGAGCTCGCCGTGCCATCCGTCGGTGCGCGATAGGCTCGCGAGCACGCTCTGCACCTCACCGCCGCTCCAGAAATCGGTCATCTGGGCCCCGATGACCTCGGACGCCGATTCGTACCCCCACAGTCCCAGAAAGGAGGCATTGACGTAGGTCACCCTGCCGCTTAGGTCCGCAAGAATGATCCCGTTGATCGAGGTATCGACCGCGTGGTTCTTGATGCGGAGCTCCTCGCTCTGGCGCTGAAGGGCTCTCGAAAGCGCTTGGCGCAGCTCCTCCTGCTGAGTGAGAGTCTCCTCCTCGCGGGCAGCGATATACCCGAGGAAGAGCCCCTCCGTGTAGCGATCGACCAACTCGATGGCGGTCGCCAGGAGCCCGGGCTCGACGGCGGCAAGCGCTTGCCGGCAGAAGAGCCGGAGCTCCGCTCCGAGGTCGGCGATCGAGAGATTCCCGACCCCCTCGCGCGCGAGAGCTCGCCCCCTGTCCACTGCGCGGGCATCCTCCGCGCTTTCGAGAAAGGCAAGAAAGCCCCTTGCCTCCTCGGCGGAAAGCTGATCGAGCTTGCGCGGATGGAGGGTGAAGCGATTCGCGAACAAGTGTCGCTTGAGAAATTCCAGAAGGTGGGAAGACAGCTCCGCAGAGAGGGGAGCAAGGCGTCGGCCGATCTCTCGGGTCATCTCTTTCGAGAGGCTCACTCCGGCACACCTCTACTTTACGAAGACTGCCCCGTAGAGACTTAAGCCCTTCCAATCACGGGCGAGATCCTTGTTGACGCTGACGTCCACGTCGAGCCACTCCTCCACGAGGCGGAATCCTGGCTCGGCCAGCCTCCACGGCGCCATCAGCTTGACGAGGCGCTCCCTGTCGCGTGGATAGATCGGTTGGCCGATCTTTCTATAGCGCTCGGCGAAGACCGCCATCTTGGGATCGTTCTCCTCGAAGAGCTTCGTCGTCTCATCGGTCGTAAGGAAGAGCCTGGAGCCCGCACCGGCCCAATCGAAGAGCACCTGCATCGCATGAGCGACTTGCTCGTCGGTGAGGAACCACATGATCCCGTTGTAGCCGATCGCCACCTTACGCACGGAGCCGAAAAGGCGGCGCAACGTCTCGGACTTGAGCACTATCTCGGGTTGAGCGGCGTCGCACAAGAGGTAGCGGACCTCCGGATATTCTTTGACGATCTCCTCCCCGTAGGTAACCGTCACAGGATCGATGTCCGAATAGATGATCTTCGTGCCCTTTGGGGTGATCTCATGGATGTGATCGATCGTCGGCAGGCCAGAAGCGAAGTCGAGGATGTGATCGAAGCCTTGCGAAGAGAGACGTCTCACCGCTTCCCCCAAGAACCAGCGGATTAGCTTGAAGCTTCCCGGCATGAGCGGTGCGATTTCGAGGAGCTCGCGAGCAGCAGCGCGATCGACCTCGAAGTTGTGATTCCCCCCAAGGAGATAGTCGTAGATTCGGCCGGCGTTCGGCTGGCTCGCATCGGCTATTGACCGCGGTTGCTCGCTAGCGCTCTTCATTGCTGCAATGATCGTTGAATCGATGCGAGAATGCAAGCCTTTTCATTCGCTTCGGACCCATGCTCGCTCGACCTTCACCCAGCCGCCGCCCTGGGCCGACGCGTAGGCCGCCTCGAGCACAAGCTGAACCGCAAACCCGTCGGCAAGCCCGGGGTTCGGCTCCTCGCCGGCGACAACCGCCTTCAGGAAGCGGTACTGGCACTCGGCGTGGGTGCGCGTCCAGCCGAGGATCGTCCTCCCCGGCGGTATCGACGCGCCGGGGTACTGATGGACAGTCTCAAGGCGCGTCCAGCCGAGGTCTCCGCCAAAGCTCCCGCCCTTGCGGGTAGCGTCGTACCAGTAGAGCCAATTACCGTCCATCAGGTCGAACTTAAGCGCCCCCTTCCTTCCCTCGATGCGGAAAAAGAGACCGTCGAGCGCTCCGGTGGCAAAGCGAGAAACATGGATGGTGCCCGGCACCCCACCCGCAAGGAGCGCCTGGAGCCACATTGCGTCGTCCACGGTGACCGGCCCCTTTTCGGCGCTTCCCGCGGCGAGCGGGCGCTCCGTGATGTAGGTCTTCGCCACAGCGAGGAGCGAATCGAACTCCCCAAGCAGGTGGCGAGCGAGGTCGATGACGTGGGAACCGAGATCGAAGAGCGCGCCGCCGCCCGAGGCCTCGCGGCTCATCCGCCACGATAGGGGCCTCGCCGGATCCTGATAGCCGGTGTGCAGATACTCGAAATGAAAGGAGTAGATCTCTCCGAGAGCCCCGTCGTCAATGAGCTGCTTGGCGCGCATCACTGCGGGAATGTAGCGGTAGTTGAAGGTCATCCCGAGGCGGCCGCTTGAGCGTCCCGCGGCCTTCGCGATCTCGCGCGCGTCGGCTGCATTCACGGCGAGCGGCTTCTCGCAGTAGACGTGCTTGCCGGCGGCCAGCGCGGCGAGGAGGGCAGGCTTGTGTGCGCTATTCGGCAGGGAGCAATCGACCACGGCGACATCAGGATCGCGGACAAGCTCTTCCACATCGGTATAGGCCCGCGCGAAGCCTCCGAGACGCGCGGCTGCCTCCGCGCTCTCCCGCCGCGCCGTGCAAACGGCAGCAAGCGAAAGCTCGGGCAGCTGCTCGGGATAATAGAAAGGAATATCCCGATATCCGAGCGCGTGGACCTTCCCGATGCCGCCATAGCCGAGAAGGCCGATACCCACTCCCTTCATGTGTCCTCTCCTTTTTGTCTCGTCGAGCCGCTCGATTATAGCCCGCGGGAGCCCGTCATTGAAGAGGCCGGGTGGATGGCGCGCAAGGATGATGAGGTCCGCACGAAGACTGCATATCCGTGCAGCTTTTTCTCAGAAAGGAGCGCTGGGAACTATTTTCCCATTGCATGCGCTCGAAGACGATGGACCACGCTTCGCGCATCACGCATCCGCCCCCAGAACCGCCCTTTCGGTCTCCTCGTTCGTGCGAATCGCTTCAATATCCAGGGGCGATGATGCCATGTTGGCACGCATCCTGCACTTCTATAGGCAATCACCTTTTCTTGGAGGAAAATAATGAAACGAACAGTCGTGCTGATAGCCGGCCTGCTTCTCGCGGTTGCAGGAGCCGGTCTCTTCGCGGCGGGTCAGAGGGAGGGGCAGGGCGCCCCCCAGGCGAGCCCCGTGGCTCCGTCCGCCAGCCAGCCCGGATACGGCCCCTGGGGCCTCAACCTCGGCAAGGAAGAGACCATCACGGGAAAGATTTCGCTCGCGGGCGAATTCCATCCGCTTCTGACGAGCGGCGGGACCACCTACGAGCTGCTTGTTCCGCGGTTCCTCGCGTTCAACGTCGGCGTAAAGGAGGGCCAGACTGTCACCGTGAAGGGCTCCCCGCTCGCGGGCCAGCTTCCGCCTCAGGCGCGGTTTACCCTGCAGGACGGAACGACGCCCTTGTGGCTCGCATCCGCGACCATCGACGGCAAGACCTATGACCTCTCCGCTCTGGCCTCAGCCGGACCGAGAGGTCGAGCGTGGGGCGGCGGCTACGGGCCGATGATGGGCCACGGTTATGGGCCGATGATGGGCTACGGTCCGGGCTACCGGCACGGCTACGGGCCGATGATGGGCTACGGCCCCGGATGGGGTTACGGACCGCGCGGCTCTTCCGGGCCCTATCGTGATTGGGACGACCAATAACATCGAGGTCGAAGGCGCTCCTTGGCCTGCCTTGCGGCGAGCCGGGGGCGCTTTTTTTTTTCGAACGGTGGTTTACAATTGGAACCTATGAGCGCCATAGCACGCCTCTCACGCAGGGATATCATACTCGCACTCCTCCTCGTCGCGCTCTTTCTGCTCTTTTCGGCCCTTGCGATCTTCTTCATCCACAGCGAAAAGCGGCTGAACCGCCTCGTCGCCGAATACCAGGCCGATAAGACCGACACTGCGCTTCTCGAGCGCGCAATGAACGAGGCTGTCCTCACTGACATGTTTCGCCCGCCGTTCGGGGCCGCCTTCAACGGGGGCCCCTCCGCCGAAGAGGGAGAGGCGCTCGGGCGGCAGCTCGCCTCGGACCTTCCCGCCGAAGTTCGGGGCTTCGGCCTCTACCGCGCCGACGGCTCTGCGCTTACCACGATCCTCGGGGCCCCCTCCGCAGTCGATTCGGCGTCGAGCCCCGCCGGGGAAGCCTTCCAATTCAAGACCGCATCGCAATCGATTACCCTGGTCCGGAGAATCGGCACTCTTCCCCATCCGCCCCTCGGGGAGATGCCGATGCGCGGTATGGGCCGGATGATGGGGGAGTCCCAGCTGCCGCCGGCAGCCCCGTTTCGAGGCGAAGGCCGTCGCGGCGGTTCCTACAATCGCGCGGCCCTCTTTCGGCCGGCCTATCTCTACCTCGACCTCGCGCTCCCTTCCTTTTTTCGGGAACGCTCGCTCCTCGATATTGCGCTCGGGGCGGTCCCGCTCGCCATCGCCGCCATCCTCCTGACGATCGGTCTGCTCATCGCCCGCAACCGGCAATATCGTGAGCGGTTCGAAGCGCAGCGCCATCTGGTGCATCTCGGCGAGATCGCCCGCACGCTCTCGCACGAGATCAAGAACCCCTTGAGCGCCATCAAGCTCCAGACGGCGATCCTCAGGCGGACCATCGGGGCTACAGCTTCAGCTGGGGCCGGTATCGATGGCGACGCTGCAGGCATCGCGGCCGCCGGTGCCGCGCGTGCAGGCGCGGCCGCTTCATCGGCCGCCCCGCCGCGCGAGATCGTGCTCATCGAAGAGGAGACCGAGCGACTGAGCAGGCTGGTCGAACGGATAGGGGAGTATCTCCGCGACCCGCGTGGAAGCCCGGAACCGATCGATCTCTTCGAGTTCACCAGCGACCTCCTTGCGCGCTTCCCGTGGCCCGTCCGCCGTCCCGATCGCCCGGTGGAGCCCGTCGCCGTCCGCTTCGATCCCGATCGCCTGCGCTCCGTGCTCGAGAATCTCGTCAAGAACGGGATCGAGAGCGTGGAGGAGTCCGGGATGAGCCCCGCGGCGCAGTCCGCTCCGGAGCCGGTCTCGGTGTCGCTTCAGGCTTCCAAGGGCAAGGTCGAGCTGGTCGTCGCAGACCGAGGCCCGGGACTTATCGAGGAGGATGCCTCGCGGGTCTTCGACCCCTTCTTCACCACGAAGGTGCGCGGCACGGGAGTCGGGCTCGCTATCTCCAAGCGCTTTGTCGAGGCGGCAGGCGGGACACTCCGCTTGCGCCCCGCAAAGGTCGGCGGCGCTGAGGCGGTCGTGACGCTGCCGAGGTGCTCCCTGTGAAGGTCCTTGTCGTCGACGACGAGAGGAATATCCGCGAGTCGGTCGCGCGCTACCTCGAGCTCGAGGGCATCGAGGCCGTCTGCGCCGAGAACGGTCTGGCCGCACAGCGCCACCTCGAAGAGGAGAGCTTCGAGGCGGCGATCGTGGACCTGCGGATGCCCGCGATGGGAGGTCTCGAGCTTCTCGCCTGGCTGCGAGAGCAGGGCCCGCGAATACCGGTCATCATGATCTCGGCCTACGGCGAGGTGAGGGACGCGGTCGAAGCGATGAAGCTCGGCGCGGAGGATTACATCGTAAAGCCCTTCGATCCCGAGGAGCTGATAGTGCGCCTTCGGAAGATCGTCGAGAACCGGCGCCGCAACGATCAGCTCGAGCTCGGACGCCGCACCGCGGAGGGCGGGGCTGTGATCGTCGGGGAGAGCCCTGCAATAGTGAAAATCCGCAAGTTGGTGGAACGGATCGCGCCGACGCCGGCGACGGTCCTTATCACCGGCGAGAGCGGAACGGGCAAAGAGGTGATCGCCCGCGCGATTCATGCCCTCTCGACCAAGGCGGAAGGTCCATTCACCCCCGTCAATCTCGGGGCCATTCCCGACACCCTTCTCGAGAGCGAGCTCTTCGGATACGAGAAGGGAGCCTTCACCGGCGCGGCAGGCAGAAAGATCGGAATGTTCGAGCTCGCCACCTCGGGCACGCTCTTTCTCGATGAGATTGGAGACCTCCCTCTTCATCTCCAGGTGAAGCTTCTGCGGGTGCTCCAAGAGCGAAAGATCCAGCGCTTGGGCGGCTTGCAGGCAATTCCCGTCGACGCCCGCGTCATCGCCGCGACCAATCGCCATCTAGAGGAGCGCGTGGCAGCGGGCGAGTTTCGCGAGGATCTTTTCTACCGGCTCAACGTAGTGCGCATCGAGGTCCCGCCCCTTGCCGTTCGCCGCGAGGACATTCCCTACCTCGTCGGTCATCTCATCGACCGTCTGGCGGCGCGGTCGGGCAATCACGTCCGCGAGGTAACCCCCGAGGCGATGGAGAAGCTCGTGGCCTACGACTATCCCGGCAACGTGCGCGAGCTTGAGAATATCATCGAAAGAGCAATGATTTTCGCTGATGAGGACTCGATCGGTCCGGCCCAGATCGACCTTCCCGACCGGCCCACAGTCCGCCCGCCGCGCGCGGCGACCTTGAAGAGCTCCGAGCGACAGGCGATCGTCGAGGCGCTGGCCCGGTGGGAGGGCAACCGCACGAAGGCGGCGAAGGCTCTCGGCATCTCCCGCCGCACCCTGTTCAACAAGATCAAGGAGTACGGCATCGAGTAGCAGGCGCCTCGCACCTCCGACCACGCTCGCGGGGGCTTCCCCCAGCGCATCGAACCTTCGCAAGGACACGCGGACTTTACGTTCTAGGCTCTTGGAGAGTATACTTTCTGCGGGCCACGCGACCAGCCTCGAATCCCCGAAAAGGAGCACCTATCATGAAGGTCAAGATTGACGCAGATCTCTGCAGCGCGTGCGGTCTGTGCGCTGACACCGTGCCGGACGTCTTCAAGATGGCCGATACAGCCGCGGAGGTCATCAATCCGGATGTCCCTGCAAACCTTGAAAAGGACGTTCAGGGCGCCGTGGACGATTGTCCGACGGCCGCGATCATTATCGAAAAATAGGCTCTGGGCGAGAGTCGGCGCTTTGCCGCGCCGCCTCCCGCCCGGCATTCTTGACAAACTCTCCCGGTAACGTCATAATCTCATGGAATTATCCGATTAAGGGGAGGTCTGAAGGCGAACATGGCCGGCCTTGTTTCACGAACCGCACAGCACGCCATCAGGGCGGTTCTGGCTCTCGCGGAGGAGCCCGATCGTCCTCAGGGCGCAGCGGATATAGCGCGCAGGGTTGGCGCTCCTCCGAACTACCTAAGCAAGCTTCTCAAGACCCTCGCCGATGCCGGCTTGCTCGAGTCCCGCAAGGGGAGCGGCGGCGGCTTCCGTCTTGCCAAGCCGCTCGCCGAGATCACCCTCTTTGATATTGTCGATCCATTCGACCGCCTCAGCAAGAATGACGGCTGCTTTCTCGGCGGGGGCCTCGTTTGCAGCTCCGAGGCACCCTGCGCAGTTCATCGTCGATGGCAGCCCATCCGCGACAACTTCCTCAACATGCTCAAGGGCTCGCGACTCGCCGAGGTCGCTCCCCAGGATAGGTCCCGAGCGGTCGGGCGCGGGCAGCGCGCCCGCACGGCACGGCAGAGCAGCGGCGTCTGACTCGCTGCCGCTCGGAGTCGGACAAGTTCGAGGCCCAACGGAGCTGCGTCGGCCAATCCGAAGGCTCGACGGACTGCCCCAGCAGATCGCATTTTGCACCTTAGGGAAGCGGTGACCGTTACGAACCGGCGGCCCATGATTGGGCGAAATGCGTATCTGCCCCCGCCGCCCATTGAATTGAGAAGTGCTGGGCCTGCCGACCTTCGCTTTACATCCCTCCGAGATTCGGTTATAGTGAGAGCGACGAGTTCATTTCCGAAGAGCTACCAAACGGCGCCGTACCCAAGAGGTAAGGGAGAGGTCTGCAAAACCTTTATGCAGCGGTTCGATTCCGCTCGGCGCCTCTGTGCGCTGAAGGCAGCGCCGTCCTGCAAGCCGGGAGGCGCTAAGCGCCATCCGATCGGCGCCTATCGTGCGGGCTGCCTCCAGGTCCGGCGGCGCGCCGACGCAGGTAGTAGGCAAGCGCGCTCATCATTATCCCGTTGTTGAAAGGCCCTGTACCCATTTGAGCGACAACCCGATCAACCGGCAGTACCACCGCCTCGACCAGCTCGAGGGCATCTGGAGTCGGTCTTCCCGACTTATGAAGCCCTTCGGCCAGAAAGGTGTAGGTCGTGTTGCCCATGAAGGAAGGATTGGGATTTACCGCTCCGAGGCGCGTGATGCGGTCCGCCGTGAAGCCGGTTTCTTCCGCGAGCTCGCGCGCGGCGGCTGTGGCGGGCTCCTCGTTGGGCTCAATGACTCCGGCGGGAAATTCGACGGTGAGACTCCGGCTCCCGTGACGAAACTGGCGGACCATCAGGAAAGAGGGCTCCTCGCCCTCGACCATAGGAATCACCGTGACCCAGTCGGGCGCATCGACTAAAACGAAGCTTCCGCGCTGCCCCGCCGGGGATGTCCTCGTGACGCGGTACACGTCGAAGATCCCGAAGCTGCTTTCCTTCTCCCGGGACTCCTCCTCCCACCTGAGATGGTCCCCATCCCCACTTTTCATCATGTGAGGCTACTATACACATAAAAGTGCCGCAAAGAAAGCAATCGGAGGCTCCGCCCGCATCGAAGGGGGCTTGCACGCCACGACGGCTCGCACATGATCTGTCCCGCAGGCCGGCGGCGGTACGACGATAGCGGAACGAGAGACCCTCTCCGTTTCCCCCTTGTGAGACGTGGGGATTGGCCGGTAGAATCAAGAGGACAGGGAGGACGAGACGTGTCTGACCTGACCACCGAACTGCGTGAGGCCGTGACGAGCGCCGGGATCGAAGCGATGCGGGGCAACGCGATCATCGCGCTGGGAAATCTCGGAGACCGCTCCGCTACGGAGGCTTTGGCGAAGACGCTTGGGCATGAAGATCCCCGGCTCGGGGCCTACTCAGCGTGGGCGTTGGGCCGCATCGGCGGCGAAACAGCTCGAGCGATTCTGGAATCCGCCCTCGCGGCGGAGACAGATTCGAAAGTGACTCGGGAGATAGGGGGGGCCCTTGCGGCTGCCGGTCCCCGTTGCCCGCCGTCCCGCCCTCTGGTACACTCCCCTTCGGCTGATGCAGAAATCACACAGGGGGCGAATCGATGAAAGTACTCTTTATTGGCGGCACCGGGAATATCTCCGTTTCATGCACACGGGTCGCGATAGAGAAGGGAATCGAGGTATTCCACTTCAACCGGGGCAAGCGACCGAGTCCCTTCGGCAACGCGGTCAGCACGATTCATGGAGACATCGCGAATCGCGCCGAAATGAGGAAGCTCCTTGGCGATCGGCGCTTTGACGCCGTCGTCAACTGGATAGCTTTCAAGAAAGAGGACATCGAAGCAGACATCGAGCTTTTCCGCGGCAGGGTCGGGCAGTACCTCTTCATCAGCTCGGCGTCGGTCTATCATAAACCACCATCCCATTGGATGATCACGGAATCCACCCCTGCCTACAATCCGTTCTGGCCCTACTCCCAGAACAAGATCGCGTGCGAGCGCCGGCTGTGGCAGGCCTATGAAGACGAGCATTTCCCGATGACGATCGTGCGGCCCTCCCACACCTACAGCGACGGTTGGTTGCCCACCGTCTTCGGCTCCGATTTCACCGTCGCGAAGCGGATGATCGAAGGGAAGCCCATTGTGGTCCACGGCGAAGGACAGTCGCTCTGGACATTGACCCACGCCGACGATTTCGCCGTCGCCTTCGTCGGTCTTCTCGGAGACCCGCGAACCGCAGGCGAAACCTTCCAGATCACCTCCGACGAGGCCCTGAGCTGGGATCAGATCCATCAGACCGTGGGCGCAGCATTCGGTGCCACCCCCTCCATCGTGCATATGCCGTCGGAGTTCATTGCCCGTCATGTTCCGGAGCTCGGGCCGGGAATCTTCGGCGACAAGATGTACAGCCTCGTGTTCGACAACTCGAAGATCAAGCGCTTCGTCCCTGAATACCGGGCGCGCATCTCATTCGCGGAAGGGATGCGCCGTTCTGCCCAGTGGTACGCAAAGCATCCCGAGGCCATGGTCGCCGATCCGAAGATAGAGGCCCAGATCGAGACTCTTCTCGAGAGATGGGGGAGCCGATAGACGCCGGCAGGCCAGGGGAAAGAGTCATGTTATAATCTCCGCTGTCACGCATTCGGTTGTACAAGAAGGGGGTAGGCATGGCCGAGACCGTTCCGAAGCTCCTCAAGGAGATCGTTGCTGCGCATCCGGAGTTGAACGTCCAGCTCTCGAAGGATCCGACGGGCGTTTTTCGACCGACAACCTACCGCGACTTCTATCGAGAGATGGAGAGGTTCGGGGCGGGCCTCGCCGCCGTCGGGGTCAAGCGGGGAGATCGTGTCGGGATCATTTCGGACAACCGCAAAGAGTGGCTGATCGCCGATCTCGCGATACTCAGCCTCGGAGCAAGCGATGTTCCGCGCGGCTGCGATTCGATGCAGCGCGAGGTGGCCTACATTCTCGGATTTTCCGAGTGCAAGGTGGCGATCGCCGAAAACGAAAAGCAGGTCGAGAAGATCTACGAAGGGATCGAGTCTATGCCGTCGCTTTCGACTATCATCGTCATAGATCCCGAATTCGACTCCCTTGTCCACAAACCGTCATTTCCGAAGGTTGAGCTCCTCACCTTCGGCGACGTGATGAAGAGTGGTGCGGACCTCCTCGCACGGCAACCCGACCTCTTCGAGCGCGAGCTGTCGCTCGGCAAGAGCGAGGAGCTCGCCACCATCATCTTCACTTCGGGCACGACCGGCGAGCCGAAAGGGGTGATGATCACACACGAGAACTTTCTCGCTCAACTGCGCGTCATCCCCGAGCGGGTCCCGCTCAAACCGGGCCAGGTGCTCATGACCGTACTTCCGGTCTGGCACTCCTTCGAACGCCTCGTTCAGTACATGGTCCTTGCCGCAGCGGTGACGCTCGCCTACTCGAAACCCGTGGGTCAGATCATGCTTGCCGATTTCGCCGCTGCGCGCCCCATGTGGATGACCTCGGTCCCGCGAATCTGGGAGGCGGTAAAGGACGGGGTGTACCGCAACGTCAATTCGAAGAGCGTCGTCGCTCAGGCGCTCTTCCGATTCTTTGTCGCGATCGGCGGCGCTCATGCGGTCCTGATGCAAATGATCGAGGGGCGGAGGCCCGAGTTTCGTAAGCGCTCCCGTGCGCTCGACATCGCGCTCGCCATTCTGCCTCTCATTGTGCTCGCTCCTTTGCGGCTTCTCGGGGAAGTCCTCGTCTTCAAGTCTATCAAGGAACGCCTCGGGGGGCGCTTCATCGCGGCAATTTCCGGCGGCGGTGCCCTCCCTCGCTCCGTGGACCGTTTCTTCCAGGCGGTCGGGGTCACTCTCCTCGAGGGCTATGGCCTCACCGAGACTTCACCGGTCTTGAACGTGAGGCCGCTGGCGCACCCGGTGCCGAGCACCGTCGGACCACCCCTCCCGAACACCTATATCCGGATCGTCGACGATGCGGGGCATGACCTTCCGCCGGGACGCATGGGGGTCGTGCTCGCCAAGGGCGGCCAGATAATGAAGGGCTACTACAAGCGCGAGGACCTGACCAGACAGATCATCTCCAATGATGGATGGCTCAATACGGGCGACCTCGGGATGGTCACATGGCAGGGCGAGCTGCGCCTTGTCGGGAGGGCCAAGGACACGATCGTGCTGCTCGGCGGCGAGAACGTGGAGCCCGAGCCGATGGAGCAGAAGCTTCGGGAGTCACCCTACATTGCGGAGGCCGTGGTGCTTGGCCAGGACCAGAAGTACCTCGCCGCGCTCATCGTCCCGAAGATGGAGGCGCTCATCGCCTTTGCCGAGGAGAACTCGATCCCCTTTGAGGATCCGCAGAGTCTCGCGGGCGTGCCGGAGATCGATGAGCTTCTGGACAGCGAGATCGGAGAGCTCATAAGCGCGAAAAACGGCTTCAGGAGCTTCGAGCGCATCTTCAAGTACAAGATAATTCCTCACGAGTTCGAGGTGGGCCGCGAGCTTACTCCGACCTTGAAGGTTATGCGCCACGTGATCGATAGGCTGTACAGGAAGGAGATTGGGGAGCTTTTCGATAAGCGATAGGCGCGGAGGGCGGCCCGCGCCGCGCCTGCAGCCGCTGTGAAGACCCCGAGCGATGGCTCGACAACCTGCTAGAGTTGCGGCGGACGAGCGGCCAGGGTTGCATTCACGGCCATTCGTTTGGTGTCGCGATAGAGTACAACCTCGACGGACTGGCCTACCACCGTGTTCAGCTCCAGGTAGACGCTCAGCTCTTGCAGGTCGCTTACCTCTTGCCCATCGATGCTCACGATCACATCACCCTTAATGGGGAGCTGTGCGTTGCCGATTCGTATTTCCTGCGAGCCGCCGTGAATCCCTGCGCGCGCGGCAGGGCTGCCCGGCTCGACCGAAAGCACCAGCAGCCCCTTCGAAACCGGCACGTTCACCCCTGCCTTCGTAAGAACAGTCCTCAGCTCCGAGCTTAAGCCCAGAACCGAGACCCCGAGCCAGGGATGATCGGCCTTTCACTTTGCGATGATCTGTGGGACGATGCGCTTCACGAGGTTCAAGGGGATAGCGAAACCCACACCTGCGCTCGAACCGCTCGGACTGATGATTTGGGAGTTCACGCCCACCACCTCGCCCCCGAGGGTAAGGAGCGGCCCCCCCGAGTTGCCGGGGTTGATGGGGGTGTCGGTCTGCAGGGCCTCTCCGATGAACCGGCCGTCCGGGCTTTGAATCACCCGACCGAGGGCGCTTATCACGCCGAAGGTCAGCGTGTGGGTAAGACCAAAGGGATTGCCGAGCGCGACGACAAACTGCCCCACCTGGACCCTGCTCGAGCTTCCGAGGGCGAGCGGGGGCGGCAACTCTACCCCGGCCACCTCGAGGACCGCGAGGTCGGTGGAGGCGTCCGACCCGATGACCTTCGCCGGATAGCTCGTCCCGCTCTTCAGCGACACCGCGACGGACTGCGCCTTCTCGACCACGTGGTAGTTCGTCACGATGTGACCTCGGGTGTCGTAAACGAAACCTGACCCAACGGCCTGCGACGGCACGGGCTGGCTGAAAAAGTTCTGACCAACGATTGTGCTGGTGACGTTTACAACCGAAGGCCCCGCAAGACGACCGACCGCCTCCACCTGCGCCTCGAGCGGATTTGCGGCCTGATAGCTCGCCCCTCCCTCCTGGGCGATAGCGAAGGGCGCCACCACCACCACCAAGACACCTGCCCCAACGACCAGTGCCGCTCTCTTGATAAGGACGCCGACCTTTCCCATCCCTCTCCTCCTTCCCGAATCAAGCATGACTCTGTCGCTGTAAGTGACGGCAGAAGCTGCCGCACAAAAAGGATGCTCCTACCCCTCTACCTTGTCAACGTAGCGCCGTGCCGACTGGATGAGTGCGAGCCTCGCACCGCTGTCGAGCACTTGGTCCCAAAAGGCGCCGTAGATGCGATCGAAGGTGTAGGGTCGAAGCGCATTCACTATACGCCGCACCGCGTACGTGGGAAGGGGAATGAGGTTTGGGTAGCTGTACATGAAGCTCACCCAACGCCGGTCTGCAGCCACGCCTATCGTATCGCCTGAGTGCAGGGAGCCGCGCCCGTCGGCGCCGAGCGTCCAGTGGAGCACCGATGCGCCGGGGAAGTGGCCCCCGCAGCGGATGAGGGTGGCGCCCTCCATCAAGGACAGCTCCTCCCCCTTCCAGAACACGATTGCCGGATCCGTTCGCATAACCCACTCGCGATCGTCCTCATGAAGGTAGATCGGGGCTCCCCCAAATCGCCTGCTCCACTCGACCATAGCCGAGTAGTAGTGAGGATGCGAGATCGCGATGGCCGCGAGCCCCCCCATCCGCTCGACGGTCGACGCGGTTTCCTCGTCGACAAGGGTGATGCAGTCCCACAGAAGATTGCCTTCAGGGGTTTGGATGAGCATGGCCCGCTGGCCGATCGCGAATCCCGGCTCGGTCCCGATGCCGGTAATGCCGGGCTCGACAACACGAAAAAGGTTGTGGTGGTCTCTCCCTATTGCATCGAGGGTCGTCCACCGCTGCCCTTCCGGGCCGAGATACTGCCGCTCGTCCTCGCAGATGGCGCAACGCGCGGGTGGCCGGTCGCTCTCCGCATACTGGACGCCGCAGCGCATGCAGACGAAACAGGACACACTCCCCCCCTTCGCGCGAGTCGGACTCGCGCGCCCGACGGACATCCACCGAGCCGCCCCGAAGTGTAGCGACGAATCGCGGGCTCGGCAATTCCCGCCTGCAGGTATCCGAGCTGCAGGTTGACAAACAGGGAACGGACATGTAAAATAGAATAAAACGTTGTTTCATTATTCTTGAGCTTGTCTGCATTCGATTCAAGCACCACGCCAAACGAAAAGGAGGGTCCAGATCATGAAGAAATTCTCGGTCAAGTTGGTCCTCGGAGCCGTCGTCGCTCTCGTTGCAGCGGGGCTGCTCGTCACCGCCCTTGCCTGCGCACCCGGCGGCCAGGGTCCGCAGAAGGAAACCGCCGCCCAGCCGGCCGGCGCGAAAGCGGTCTCGAGCGAGGAGTACATTTACGTGTCGTCGATGGGAAACCTCGAGTTCTTCAACGCGCACAAGTACGGCTGGAAATGGGCAGGCGAGCAGCTGGGGGTGAAGACCACCTACGTAGGCCCCGCCGAGTACGACATGAACGCCATGGTCGCAGCCTTTGATCAGGCCATCGCGAAACAGCCGAAGGGTATCGTCGTATTCGGGGTCGAGCCCGTCTTAAAGCCGGAGATCGACAAGGCAAGCGATGCTGGAATCCCCGTGGTGACGGTGCTCGGCGACGTGCCTGATTCAAAGAGAGTCGCCTTTGTCGGATCGAATCAGTATGACCTCGGATATCTCGGGGGAAAAAAGCTCGCAGAGGCGCTTGACGGAAAAGGGAAGATCGCGATCCTGAGCATACCAAGCGTCCAGATGTTCGACGATCGCGAGAATGGATATCGGGCTGCTTTCAAGGGCTATCCGGGGGTCCAAGTTGTGCAGGTGGGCGACACGAAGGCAGACACGGTCACGGCCATCAACACCGCCAAAGCGATCATGCAGCGGTTTCCGGATCTCTCGGCCTTTGCCTGCACCGACTCCACCGGGGGAATCGCCGCAGCGACCGCCGTCAGCGAAGCGGGAAAGGCCGGCCAGGTGAAGATCGTCTCGATGGACCGGAACTCCGACGTGCTGCAGAAGATTCAGGACGGCATCATAACCGGAACGGTCGCCCAAGACGATCCCGCCATGCCCTACTGGGCGCTCCTCGTGCTGTACAACAGGAATCACAACCAGCCGCCGCTTACCTCCGACAACCGGAAGGCCGGAGCAACCGTCGAACCGAACACGATCTACACTGCGGTGAACTGGGTGGACAAGTCCAATCTCGACTATTTCCTTAAGGCAAACGCGCTCTACAAGCCTTGACGGGCTCTCACCGCAGGAGTTGCGCGCGCGGAGCGGTGCAGCGCAGGTCGGCGTTCTTTCCGGGCGGGCGATGAGGAAGCATCCCCGCCCCGCTTCACGCCGCGTGATGGCAGATGAACAGATTGCTGGACGTCGAAGAGATAACGAAAAGCTTCCCGGGAGTCCTCGCGGTAAACGGCGTGAGCCTGAGCGTCGGGCAGGGCGAGATCGTCGCTTTAGTCGGAGAAAACGGCGCGGGAAAAACAACCTTGAGCCAAGTCATCGGCGGGGTGTTTCGGCCGGATCGCGGGAGGATTGCGATCGAAGGCAACCAGGTTGCTTTCGATTCACCGCTCGATGCGATGCGCGCCGGGATCAGCATGGTCTTTCAGGAGCTCTCCCTCGTCGGAAGCCTGTCGGTCGCCGAGAACATCTTCGCCAACCGGCAGCCCACGGGATTCCTGAACACGATCCGCTGGCGTGAGCTCTATGATCAAACCGCAGACTTCCTCGAAAGGTTCGAGGTACGCCTCGACCCGAAAGGGCTCGTGAAGCGGCTCGGCAAGGGCCAGCAACAGATCCTCGAGATTCTTAAGGCGATCTCCACCCATCCGAAGCTGCTCATCCTCGATGAGCCGACCTCCGCGCTCACCGAGGCCGAAACCGCCTATCTCTTCGACAATATCCGTGCGCTCCAGGCCAGCGGAATGTCCTTCCTGTACATCACCCACAAGCTCTCGGAAGTGTTCAAGATAAGCAGCCGCGTCGTTGTCATGCGCGACGGGCGCAAAGTCGGCTCGGTGGCAACCGGGGAGTCCACCGAGGCGCAGCTCGTGGCGATGATGGTTGGCCGCGAGATTCCGAACGTCTTCGGCTCGACCCGAAGGGACGATCACCATGAGGAGTACTTTCGTGTCGAGGACTTCACTCGCAAGGGGCTCTTCGCCGGGGTGTCGCTCTCGGTCAGCGGCGGTGAGATCGTGGGGCTCGCTGGCCTGGTTGGTTCGGGAAGAACCGAGCTTGGCCGTGCGATCTTCGGAGCCGACCCTCGGGATTCCGGCCGCCTCTTTCTCCAGGGATCCGCCCTGAGCGTCACGAGCCCCACCGACGCCATCAAGGCGGGAATCGCCTATCTCACCGAGGACCGTAAGGAGCTCGGCCTGTTCCTCAACATGAAGATCAGGGACAACCTCGTCGCACCCTCCCTCCCCCGCTTTACCTCGGGGCTCGGGCTCCTGAAGAACAGGCGCATCGACGCCTTCGCCCTCGATCGGATACGCGAATACTCGATCGCCACCTCCTCGCTTGCCAAGAAGGTAGGAAAGCTCTCCGGAGGAAACCAGCAGAAGTGCCTCATAGCGATGTGGTTGAGCATTGATCCCAAGGTCATCATCTTCGACGAGCCGACGCGAGGTGTCGACGTCGGCTCGCGGGAGGAGATCTACCTCAAGATCCGCGAGGGCGCCCTTCGCGGAATCGGCGTCATCCTCATATCCTCCGATCTGCCAGAGCTTCTGGGAATGTGCGATAGGATCCTGGTTATGCACCGCGGCCGGATTGCGGGCGAGATCGACCGCAAGGATTTCTCCGAAGAGCTCATTCTCTCCTACGCAACAGGGCTAAGGTCATGAAAACTGAGCACACACGCCTGCGCTCGCGGCCTCGCGGGGCCGTCCGATCGATCTTCGAGTTCCGCGAGTCGATTCTCATCGTCGTGCTTCTGGTCTCCGGAATCGGGATGACGATCGCCTCGCCTGTCTTCCTCACGAAGAACAACATCGAAGCGATTCTCCTCGGTCTGTCGGTGGAGGGGACGATCGCGGTCGGCATGTCGATGCTTCTCGTCGCCGGCGGCCTCGACCTTTCGGTCGGTTCGACGCTGGCGTTTACCGGGGTGGTCTCCGGTCTGGCCCTTTCGGCCGGTGTGCCGGTCGTGATATCCATTTTCCTCGGCCTTCTCGCTGCGCTCGCCGTCGGGCTGGTAAACGGGCTGCTCATTTCCAAGCTGAAAATCAACGCGTTCATCATCACCCTCGGCATGATGATAACCGTGCGCGGGCTGCTGCTCGTGATAGCTCAGGGGCGGGCGGTGCTGAATCTCCCCGCCTCCTTCACCGTTCTCGGCCAGGGAAGGCTTTTCGGGATTCAGTACCCGATTCTCGTGATGCTCTTCTTCGTTATCGCGGGCGATCTGCTCTTGCGCAACACCCGCTTCCTCAGACAGAACTACTATGTCGGAGGCAAGGAGCAGGCGGCGCGCCTCAGCGGCATCAAGGTCGATGCAGTCAAGATATTCAATTATTGCCTTGTCGACGTGCTCTCAGGCATATCCGGGCTGATGCTCACCGCCCGATTCGGTGCCGCCTCCGTCACGGTCGGCAACGGGCTTGAGCTGCGCGTTCTCACGGCGACCATCATCGGCGGGGCAAGCCTCTCCGGCGGCGAAGGGTCGGTTCTCGGAGCCTTCCTCGGCGCACTTTTCATGGGAGTGCTGGCCAACTCGCTCAATCTCCTCGGTGTCGACGTCTACTGGCAGAACCTTGTCACCGGCCTCATGCTTATCCTTGCCGTGGTCTTTGACGTGGTGAACGAGCAGCACAAAGAAAGGCGGCAATAGGTCACGCGGCCGTTATATTCTCCCGTACTTGGCAAGGAGCTCCTTCACCGACAGCCCCATGAGGATATCCGCGCGAGTCCGCGCCTCTTTGTCGGCCTGCTCGCGAGCTCTCTCGTAAACCGCAGCAAGCTCTGCGGAAGGGACCACAGTCACTCCGATCTCGTCGGCGACGATCATATCGCCCGGCCGCACGAGAACCCCGCCGCACACGATCGCAGAATTGATCTCTATCGGCTCGAAACGGTTGGAGTAGGCGCTGTGAGATGCGCGGGGAGAGACCGATTTGGAGACGATCGGAAAGTCGAGCAGGCGCGCCTCATCGATGTCGCGGGCGGAGCCGTCGATGACGACTCCCCTCACCCCTGCGGCTCGCGCCAATCCGGACATGAGCCCGCCCCAGATGGAGGTCTCGGTTTCTCCGAAGGCATCAATGACGACGACGTCCCCTGCCTTTGCGACGTCGAAGATGACGAGACAGTCCACGATGTCCCCGGCGGAGAGCTTCACGGTAAGGGCTGGGCCGATGAAGGGCTTAAGCCCGCTTCGCATCTTGAGCGAGCTATGCATCACGTTGTTCCGTTCCTGGGCATCGCTCACCACGCAGGAAACGCTCATGACCTCCCGAAGCGAAACGTATTTGGCGAGCATTTCCTCGTCGACGGCCGCGTGATCGGCGATAATCTTGCGCATTCCTACCTCCTCGGTTTCACCAGATCGGGCGGGACCTCCCCAAGCAGGATGGCCCTCGCGTTCTCGGAGGCAACCCGGCGGCATTCCGTGAGCGAGCCGGCCGAGACATAGGCGACGTGGGGGGTGATGATGCAGTTCTCCAATCCGAAGAGCGGATTCTGCTCCGGGCTCCACCGCTCTAGCTTTGCGGGCTCCTCCTCGGTATCGTCGAGACCGGCCGATGCGATAACCCCTTGAGTGAGCGCCCGGTAGAGCGCCCGGTTGTCGACGATCTTGCCCCGCGCGCAGTTGATGAGCACGGCCGTGGGCTTCATCTTCCGGAAGGCGGCCTCATCGATCATGTGCTCCGTCTCGGGGGTGTGCGGGCACATGACGTCGACCACATCCGATCCCCCAAGCAAGGTCTCGAGATCGACCTTCTCTACCCCCATCGTGGCCATGTAGCCCTGCGAGACGTAGGGGTCGTAGGAGACTATCCGGAAGTTGAAGGCCCTGACCTTGCGCGCGATGTTCTGTGCGATTCGACCGAAGCCGATGAGCCCCCAGATCGAGTCGCGAAGCCTCTGGATCGGCCCTTTCGATTCGCTCCAGTGCCACCGGCCCTCGCGTGTCGCTCGGTCGTACCACGGGATTCGCCGCAGGAGCATCAGCGCGAGCGCAATACTGTGATCGGCAACCTCGTCGAGGGCATAGTCGGGGACGTTGGTGACGACCATTCCATGCTCGTAGGCCGCCTCGACGTCGACGATGTCGACCCCCGTGCCGTAGCGGCAGATCCCCTTGCACCGGGCCAGGCGCTCGATCGTGCTCCGCGGGATCTTCGCGTACTGCTGCAGGATGATGTCGGCGTCGGCCGCCAGATCGGCCAGACCGGCTCCGGTCCGGCACTGCAATCCGATGACCTCGGCGCCAATGGGCTCTAGGATCGACTTCTCGACCTCGTTGTCGGGATAGTCGAAATCGCTGATGCAAACCCTGAATCTCGCCATCTCGCGCAAACCTCCCGAATCGAGCTACCTCCTGCTCTCGGCGACCCGAGTGCGAACAAATCGCCCCAGGAGTCGAGAGATGATGGCCCACATCTCGGCTCGCCACATATCGATGAAGACCGCGAGCATGATGATCAGCCCGATAACGACGTTTTGCACCGAGGTTTCGACGGCATGGAGATTGAGGCCGTTCTGCACAATGGTGATGGTAAGGGCGCCGAACAGGGTCGAGATGACGTTCCCCTTCCCGCCTTGCAGGCTCGCGCCGCCGATCACCGCCGCAGCAATGGCAGTGAGCTCCATCCCCACGCCGTAGTTCGGAGAGCCGGAGTTGAGGCGAGCAGCCATCAGCACCGACCCGAATCCGGCCATTATGCCGGCAAGTACGAAGACCAGCATGGTTACCTGCTTCACGTTGATTCCGGAATAGCGAGCCGCAGCGGGATTCCCCCCAACCGCGAAGATCCTCCGGCCAAGCTCGGTGTATTTCAGCATAAGAGCGGCGACCGCGAAGAAGATGATCACGTAGAAGAGGACATACGGAACGCCCCAAACGGTGTCGTAGAAGATTTTCGTAAGGGAGTCGGATACCGAGAATATCGGCGAGCCCTTGTTGAACATGAAGGCGAGGCCCCTGAATATGCTGAGCGAGGCGACGGTCGTTATGAACGCAGGGATGCGCAGATATGCCGTGAGGACGCCGTTCCAGAGCCCCAGGATGCCGCCGAAGATCACCGTCGCGATAATGGCGGCCGCCTCGGGAAATCCCTGGAACTTAATGAGCGAAGCGAGAATCATCGTCAAGAGGGTTATTGCCGAGCCCGGAGAAAGATCGATCCCTCCGGCCATGATGACAAGCGTCGAGCCGATCGCAATAAGGGCGACGACGCTCACCTGCAGGGCAAGGTTTCGCAGGTTGTTCAGCAGAAAGAAACGGTCAGTCGTAAGCCCCACGAGCAGCGTGACGATGATGACCGCGATGAGCGGACCGACCACCGAGGAGCTCGTAGTTCGTCTTGCCATGGGACTACTCCTTCGCGAAGGATCGCTGCCTGATCTGATGGAGGAAGACCTTTTCCACGAGATACTTCTTGTCGATCTCCCTCGCGTCGCGAGTCTCGATAATCGTTCCGTCCTTTACGATGCCGATCGTGTCGCTTATCGCAAGCAGCTCCTCGAAGTCCGAGCTGATGAGCACTACACCCTTTCCTTCCCGAGTGAGGTTGTTGATAAGCCCGTAGACCTCCACCTTTGCGGCGACATCTATTCCTTGAGTTGGCTCGTCGAGGATGAAGATCTCCGCCTTCGAGAATACCCAGCGCGCGATGATGACCTTCTGCTGATTTCCGCCCGACAGAAATTGGACTGAGCGCCGATCGGCCGCTGAGCTGATCCGCAGGCGCTCGAAGTGCTCGCGGCCCAGCCTCTCTTCCCGTTTCAGACCCATGACCCCCAGACGCGAGATCTGGTCGAGCTTCGCAATCGAGATGTTGTGAATCCCGTTGAAATTCATGAAGAGCCCGGTCCCCTTGCGATCCTCGGTGAGAAGGGCGATTCCCCGACCGATCGCCTTCCGCGGTGAGCCGACAACGGCACGCTCGCCTTCGGCTACATGCAGGCGAATGCTTCCGCTCGTTACGCGGTCGATTCCGAAGAGCGCCCGCGCGATCGAGGTGCGGCCGGTGCCGATGAGACCCGCGAGCCCGAATACCTCCCCGCGATGGAGTTGGAAGGTAGCCCCGCGCACACCGTAGGCGGTGCGCAAGCCCTCGACCGAGAGAAGCAGCTCCTCGCGCAGATTCCGCTCCTTGGGGTAGTGCGAGCGGAAGTCTCCCCCGATCATCATGCTTACAATCGCGTCAAGGCTTAGATTGCCGATGTGATCACTTCCGACAATCTTGCCGTCCTTCATCACGGTCACCCGATCGACGAGGTCGACCACCTCGTCGAGGCGATGCGAGATGTAAATGACCGCGCACCCGCGAGCTGCGAGATTTCGCACAAGCTGGTGGAGCCGATTGACCTCCTCGAGGCCGAGCGCCGCGGTCGGCTCGTCCATGATGAGCAGGCTCGCATTCAGGGAGAGCGCCTTTGCTATCTCGACCATCTGCTGCTCGGCGACCGACAGCTCGCCGACTAGGATGTTCGGATCGAGCTGGATGCCGAGCTTCTCGAGAAGCTCGGCGCCCATCCGCTCGATGCTGTTCCAGTCCACCCAAAAACGAAGCAACTTAGGGAGCCGACCGGTGAAGATATTCTCACCCACCGACATGTTTGGAATGAGAGAGAGCTCCTGGAAGATAGTGGCGACTCCTAGCGAGCGGGCCGCCGTCGGATCGTGCAGCGTGACGGCCCGCCCTTTGTGGAAGATCCGGCCGCTAGTGGGCAGGTAGACTCCCGAGAGGCATTTCACAAGCGTTGACTTGCCGCTGCCGTTCTCGCCGACCAGACCGTGAACTTCCCCGGGATATATCCGGAGGTCGACTCCGTCGATTGCCTTGACCCCCGGGAACTGCTTGCACAGTCCCTTCAGCTCCCACAGGGGCTTTCCGTTGGACGTGGACAAATCGGACCTCTCGTTCAGTAGGACTTCGAGGGCTTCGGAAAGAGGTTCTCGGGATGCTTGAGAAAATCGATCGCGTTCGCCTTGTCCGCGATGACCGTCGGAGTCTCGACCCAGCCTCCCTTGAACTTTCCATGGAGCCCGTCAATGGCCACCTGAAGCGCGATTTGTCCCATCACGAACGGCGTCGTATTCACGGTCGCCGTCACATTTCCTGCGTGGATCTCCTCCAGTGCTGCGGTGTCTCCGTCGTTGCCGAGCAAGACGAGGTCCTTGCGGCCGAGCGAGCTCGCCGCCTTTTCGGCCCCCATGATCTCGTAATCGTTCGCGGCGAAGATCAGCCCGATCTCGGGATGAGCCTGAAGCATATCCATGCCGGCCCGATTTCCGCCCTCGACGTTCCAGTCTCCCGGCAGACTCGAAACTACCTTGAAGTTGCTTCGGCCCGAGATCGCGTCGAGGAAGCCCCCGCATCGCTCGGTCGAATGATATCCCGGCTGGCCCTCGATGATGCCGACGTTGACCTGCTTGTCGCCCATCAGCTTTATGGCGTAGTCTCCCTCCTTGTGGGTGCCGTTCCGCTGGCCGTAGCCTACGACGCCGTGGATCGGGGTCGGGAAGTCGAGGATGTCCGAATTGACGATGATCACCTCGATTCCCTGATCGATCGCCTGCTTCACCAACGGCGCGGCCGCGTGCTCATCGTGCGTGGAGAGGATTATCGCGTCGACACCGCGGGTGATCACATCCTGTATCATCCCCATCTGGCCGTTGATATCGGCGCCGCTCTGGGGGGCGAGCATGAACGTGCTTACTCCCATTTCTTTGGCAATGGCCTTGATGCCCTCGCCGATAGCGATGTAGTAGTTGAACTCCGTCGCCGGAGGCATGTAGGCCACCACCGGGGTCTTTCCCTGCGTGTACTTAAGGCTGTCGAAACCTGACTGCGCCTTGATCGGAACCGCGTTCGGATAGGTCACCTTCTGCGCGTAGGTGAACTTCCCCTGGGCTCCCTCGGTGGTTCCGCTGGCGTAGACCCCTAGGGCAAGCGCCAGGAGAACGAAGCCCGCCAAACCGACTCTTACGATTTGCCTCATTTCAGCACCTCCTTACCTCTAAATCCCTCGCCATGACATGGCGAATCTTCTTTCGACGATAGGCACCTACGAAAGGCTTGCAACCACCTCGCGGCACTTGTCAGTGAAGAGGCCGACGTCCACGGAATAGCACAGGAATCGCACCCCTGCTGCCTGCCAGCGCTTGGCATCCTCGACAGTGTCGACAAAGGTTCCGACGACGACCCCTCGCGCGACACAGCGCTCTACAATCGTTCGCATCATCTCAAGAACCTTTGGGCTTCGAACCTGTCCGGCGACCCCGAGAGATTGCGAGAGATCGTAGGGACCGACAAACACGACGTCGATTCCCTCGCCCGAAAGGATTTCGTCGATGTTGCGCAAGGCTTCCACCCCTTCGAGCTGTACCACGATGACCGTCTCGTTTGACTCGGAAAAGTAGGTGAAGCGGTCGGCCGACGAGTAGTCGGCGGCCCGTACGAAGCGGCACACGCCGCGCATCCCGCGGGGAGCGAACCTGGCAGCCTCGATCACCTCCTCGACGTCCCTTCGGCTGGTAATCTTAGGGACCTGGATCCCCCCCGCTCCGACATCGAGCACCTCTCCGATGAGTGTGAGTGTCTTCTCTTTAACCCGGACAATTGGGAGGACTCCCGCGACCTGGGCGGCTCGAATAAGGTTTTGAAGCGACTGAACGGAGGTCGGACCGTGCTCCAGATCAAGAACGACAAAGTCAAATCCCGAGTGCCCCATGACCTCGACAAAGGCCGGATCCGAGGTCTTGGAGAAGGGCCCGATCGCCACTCTCGAAGCGAGCTTCTGCCGGAATTCCCGGATTGCCGGAGTGATCATGGCCACCTCCCTTCGATCGAGACCGCCCCGCCGTGGTAAGGCGCCGCGCTGTTGTGGTACACCGCCATTATAGAGCCGGCCCCGCGAGCTGTCAATATTTTAAAACGATGTTTCGTTTCACTTCAACGGGAGAATCACGCTCGAAAGGTTGTCTCCGGCATCCCCTGGACCCCGGGCCGTGCGGCAAAAAGGGCGCCTGCCAGCGGCTCGTTCCGGATCTTGTCCTCCGTCAAAAGGAATCGCGCGGAGGTGATGAAGAGGGTATCGAGGTTGAGCCCTCCAAACGCGACCGAGGTCGGATTCGAGCAGGGCAGTTGGATGATCTTGTCGATCCGGCCCTCGGGAGTGAATCTGACGACGCGCGAGCCGCTCCACTGAGCATTCCAGAGGCATCCCTCCGCGTCGATGGCTGACCCATCCGGGGCCCCGGGTTGGTCCCCAAAGTCACACAAGACACGCCGATTACGGGGCGTCCCGGTCTCGATATCGTAGTCAAAGGCCCAGATAGCTCGCTCGGGGGTGTCGGCAAAGTACATCGTCCTGCCGTCCAGGCTGAAGCAGGTGCTGTTCGCGCTGCTTAAGTCCCGAAAGAGCTCGTGCAGCGAAAGATCCACATCAAGACGGTAGGCACCGGAGCCGCCCTTGCCCGAGGCATCGAAACCGCCGACAACAAATCGTCCCTGCCGGTCGCAGCGTCCGTCATTCAGGCGAGTGGTGGCGAGCTCCGTCTCGATGTCCGCTATCCGCGTTTCGCTCCGCGATGAAAGGTCGAAGAAAGAAAGCCCAGACTCGAACGCCACAAGGAGGCCCCCCCTCTCCCTGAAGGCAAAGGAACACACTCGCTCAGGCATCGGCCACGTGGCGAGCCGGGAGGTTTCCGGATCCAGACGGTAGAGCCGCCGAGCCTCGATGTCGGTCCAATAGAGCTGCCGCTCATCGACCGACCACAGCGCTCCCTCCCCGAGGATGTTTCGCGCTTCCAACACCACATCGACCGATTCCTTCTTCATGGCTGCGCCCCTCCCCATGTCCTTATCCGGGCAGTCAATCCGTACCCACCGCAATGAAACACTGTTTTATTTTACTGTACATCTGCGCTGCGTCGATGTCAACAATCGCTGTAGAAGCGACACCCTCGTGAAAACCTCCTCGGGCTGAGCTCGACCATTGAATATAATAAAACGGCGTTTTGATATACTGTGGACAGATGGCGCCCTGTATGGTATCATGCACCTACCAAGGAAACGCGCATGAAAGAGGGACAGGAGCTCGCCAAGGCGGTTGTCAAAACCATGAATCTGCTCGAATGCCTTTCGGGGGATGGAAGCCTTGGCGTCACGGAGCTCGCCGACGCGACCGGGATGCACAAGAGCACCACCTATCGCTTTCTCTCCTCACTGAAGGAGCTTGGCTACGTCAGGCAGGATCCCGAGACTGAGCGCTACAGCCTCACCTTGCGGCTTTTCGAGCTCGGAACCTCGGTCCTCGACCGCACCGAGTTGTGGAAAGAAGCGGAGCCCATCATGAAGCGCGTCGGACAGGCAACCGGGGAAACCGTTCACCTCGCAGTGCTTGACGACAGCAAGCTCGTTTACCTCGGTAAGACTGAATCGACCCAGACCCTTCGGGTATCGATGATGTCGCGCGTCGGACAGAGCGCCCCCACCTACTGCACGGGTGTCGGTAAGACCCTCCTCGCACACCTTCCTCCTGAGCGCGTCACGGCAATTCTCAAGCGCGAAAAAATGGCTCGCTTCACGGACCATACCATCGTGAATCGCAGCGATCTCGACCAGGAGCTCGAAAGAATTCGCGCGAGTGGGTACGCCGTCGATAACGAGGAGCACGAGATCGGTGTTCGATGCGTGGCGGCTCCTGTCTGTGACAACAGCGGCGAGGTCGTCGCCGCCTTGAGTATTTCCATGCCTTCGGTTCGCCTGACCGACAAGGAAATCCCGCGATATCGCGACCTCGTCGTGCAGGCTGCATCCGACATTTCGGAAAGGCTCGGCTACAGGAATTCGAAGAAATCGGGGCGCTGAGAATCGCTTGAGCCTCGCATCGAGACTCCGGCGCCCGAGGGACAGAGTCAGCCCAAGGAGGAGAGCATGGAACAGGCTCGAGCGTTCTCACACGTGGGAATCACCGTCCCCGATCTCGACAAGGCGGTTGATTTCTACACGGGCGTCTTCGGTTGGTATGTGATCATGAAACCGACCGAGGTCATCGAAGACGACAGCGCAATCGGAATCATGTGCAAGGATGTCTTCGGGGAGGGGTTCAGGCGGTTCCGAATCGCCCACCTCGCGACCTCCGACAAGATCGGGGTAGAGATCTTTGAGTTTCCCGACACCGTCATCCCGAAGAACAACCTCGAGTACAAGCGGAGCGGGATCTTCCACTTCGCGATCCAGGATCCCGACATCGAAGAAACCGTCAAGAAGATCGTCGCCCACGGAGGTCGGCAGCGCATGCCGATCCGAGAGTACTATCCGGGGGAGCGCCCCTACCGCATGGTCTACGTCGAGGATCCGTTCGGGAACGTCTTTGAGCTGTACAGCCACAGCTATGAGCTGACCTACTCGCAGGGCGCCTACCAGGAATAGCTCGCAAGAGGCTCTGCGGCTCCTATTCCGTCTCGAATCGTAAGGAGGTGCGCCATGGCCCGATTTAGGAGGCTGAACGTCCTTGCCACGATTGAAGATATCGGCCTCGTTCCGGTCTTCTACACGCCGGACGTCGAGATCGCCAAAGAGGTTCTCGCTGCGTGCGCCAAAGGGGGCGCCCGCTGCCTCGAGCTCACGAACCGCGGCGACGCGGCAATCGAGGTCTTCAAGGCGCTGGAGGATTTCTGCAAGAAAGAGTATCCTGAGCTCATGATGGGCGTCGGTTCCGTCGTCGATGCGGCCACGGCCGCCCTCTACATCCAGTACGGAGCCAACTTCGTGGTGGGACCGGTGACCGACGGGGAGACGGCATTCCTCTGCAACTCGCGGAAGATCCCCTACATGCCCGGTTGCGGCAGCGCGACCGAGATCCACCGCGCAGAGCGGCTCGGCGTCGAGATCTGCAAGATCTTTCCTGGAGCGGAGGTCGGAGGCCCCTCCTTCGTACGGTCGATCCGCGGTCCCTGTCCTTGGACTTCCATCATGCCGACCGGCGGGGTTGAGCCGAGGCGGGAGTCCTTAAGCGAGTGGTTCGAGGCCGGAATCGTCGCGGCCGGTATCGGGTCTAAGCTCATAACGGCCGAGATCCTGAAGGCGAGGGACTTCGCCGCGCTCACCCGGAAGGTCCAGGAGACCATCCAGATCATTCGCGAGGTGAGAAAACGATAGCCTTTGAGGAGGAAGCTTAAAGATGGCAGTGCTTGCTATACGCCCTGTTGCTCAATCCCGATGGGATGAGATGTCACTCGGGGAAATCATGATCCGGCTCGATCCGGGCGACACTCGCATCAAGACTGCACGCTCCTTCACCGCGTGGGAAGGCGGGGGGGAGTACAACGTCGCGCGCGGGTTGCGCCGCTGCTTCGGTCTGAAGACCGCGGTCGTCACGGGGATCGCCGACAACGACGTCGGTTACCTGCTTGAGGACCTCATCCTCCAGGGCGGAGTCGACACATCCTACGTGAAGTGGTTCCCCTTCGACGGCATAGGGCGCGACTGCCGGGTCGGTCTCAACTTCACCGAGCGCGGCTTTGGGGTGCGGGGAGCGCTCGGGGTGTCGGATCGGGGCCACACCGCCGCCTCCCAGCTCAAAGTGGGCGACATCGACTGGAAAAAGATCTTCCACGACGAGGGGGTTCGCTGGTTTCACTGCGGCGGGATCTTCGCAGCCCTCTCCGCCACAACCCCCGGGGTGATAACGGAGGCGATGAAGGCCGCGCACGAGAATGGAACGATCATCAGCTATGACCTCAACTACCGCGCATCGCTGTGGAAAGCGGTCGGCGGCAAGCAGCGGGCCCAAGAGGTGAACCGCGAGATCGCCCGCTACGTCGACGTGATGATCGGAAACGAGGAGGACTTCACCGCCGCCCTCGGCTTCGAGGTCGAGGGGGTCTCGAAGAACGTCACCAACCTCGATGCGGGCAACTTCAAGCGGATGATCGAGCGGGCCGTCAAGGAGTTCCCCAACTTCAAGGCGGTCGCCACCACGCTCCGCGAGGTGCATTCGGCGTCCGTCAACGACTGGGCGGCGATCCTCTACTACGACGGGAAGTTCTACGAGTCGGCGAAGCGCGAGCGCCTCGAGATCTTCGACCGGGTCGGCGGCGGCGACAGCTTCGCCTCCGGCCTCATCTACGGCTTTCTCGCCGGCAAGAGCGCCCAGGAGGCGGTCGAGTACGGGGCGGCCCACGGCGCGCTCGCTATGACGACCCCCGGCGACACCTCCATGGCCTCCCTCAAAGAGGTGGAGAAGCTCGTCGGCGGCGGCGGGGCGCGGGTCGAGCGGTAGGGGCGACCGGCGAGAGCAGGTGCGGGTCGAGACGGAGCGGCCCTCTCGACAAGCCGCGACGCCTTGCGCCGTAGCGCCGCTCGTGGAGCGGTGACTGCGACGGATCGCGGTCGGTTGGCCACTGATGGCGCAACCTCTCTTGAGCCCATGCTTGAGCAAGAGAGGGAGATGCCAGCTTAAAAGAGCTTGTGAGAGCTCTCCTGCTGAAGCGCAACTTTGTCTGTCGGTCAACAGACCGATCCGCCTTCGGAAAATGAGAAGTCGAGCCTTTCGAACCGGAACGTTTGGGGTTTCCTCCAATGGGGCACCTACACCCTAACGGAGAAATGGACTGACGGCTCCGATAGCGCCGGCCGATGGGAACCCGAGTCCGGTTACGCGGGGCGGCCTGCAGGCTTCAGGGTCAGGCCGTAGATCAACCCGAGAATGAGCATTTCGGCCAGCCCGCACGCGAGGGAATAGAGCAGAGTCGCGGCGGGGATGGTGAACATCATCCACTGCGACGCTGCCTGCATCAGCACACGGAAAAACCAGACGACCAATCCGAAGAACAATCCCTTTATGACGGCTTCGCCCGGCAGGCTCCGGTAGAGGAGGAGAAACAGCCCCGCCATGGCAAACCCGTAGATGAGGTCGATCACGAGGCCCGCCGGGATGCTTATCGATTTGCGCGCGACGGGCTCGAAGAGCGCATACAGCCTTCGTGCGAGGGGATTCGCATTCGCAAGACCGTCCATCAAGCCAAAGAGCACCCCGCTTCCAATGCTCACCATCACGTACTTGATCATGAGAGCCCACCTCCTTCTGGTTAGGGGCCATCGAACCCCCGGATGATCTTCGAGATAGGTCGACCTCCCTTGTGCCGAGAGGTCGCCGGTGGGCGGAGCGGCTTTCGCCGGATCCGGCTTCTACTCCTATGCCTTCCAGGCGACGAAGAACAGCCGCCTAAACGGGAATATCACCTTCCCATCTCGTTGGTTGGGGTATTGCCCGGAGCATACTTCGAGAACTTGATCCGCGAATTGCTTTCTTCCTTCCTCGGTGCCTATCCTCGACAAGTACGGCTTCAGTCCCGTACTCGAGTACCAGTCGATGAGGTCCTGACGGCTGTCCATGACATGGAGATAGGTCGTTATCCACAGATCCATCCGCGTAGTCAGATCAGAGAGCAGGTCATAGTAGAACGATTGGTCATGGTACGTGAGCCGTGAATCGCAACCGAGCAGCCGTTCGCACCACTCGGTTCGCTGGGATACGGCAATCACCGCCTTGTGAAGCGGAGAGTCCGTGTTGAGCGGCACCTGCACTGCGAGCACACCGCCGTCATTCAGACATCCGAACAGCCCGGGAATGATGTGCTGCTGGTCGGCCATCCATTGCAGGGCCGCATTGGAAAAAACGACATCGAACTTGCCCGAAGGATGCCAGCTCTCGACATCGGCCAGAATCCATTCGCAGGTTGGGAAGGTGGCTCGCGCCTTTTCGACCATCTCTTCGGAGCTGTCGAGGCCGGCTATCTCGGCGTTTGGCCACCTGTCACGCAAAATCTTGGTGCTGTTGCCCGGACCACAGCCGACGTCAACGATTCGGTGTGGGTCGGATAGATCGATATGTGCGACGAGATCGCGAGACGGCAGAGTCCGCTCGTGCTCGTACTTCAGGTAAGAATCCGGGTTCCACCGGTCCATCTATCTGCTCCGTTCAGCCCCTCGCGCAAGAGCTCCTGCAGCGTAGGCGGTGCGGGGAACGCGCCGTGCGACACCTGGGGTCAACAAGGCGCCTTCGCCCTTACGCCCGCCCTTCAGACTCCGTTCTTCGATCCTTCATAAGCCGAAGGACATGGCGAGCAATGTACCAGGCGACAAGCGCCGTAATGATCACCACGACGACTATGTCGATTTCGTGACTGTAGCGCATGATGCGATCCCAGTGCTCTTTCAGGTAGACGCCTGCGACGGCGAGAAAGCTGTTGTAGATTCCCGCGCCGATAACGGTGAAGATCGAGAATCGGAGGAGATTCATCTCGGCGAGCCCTGCGGGAAGCGAGATGAGGTGGCGCACCACGGGGATGAAGCGGCTGATGAGGATGGTGATCTCCCCGCGCCGGTTAAAGAAGCGCTCGGTCATTTCGAGGTCGCGCCGATCGAGCAGCACCCATTTCCCGAAACGCAGCACAAAAGGGCGCCCCCCGCGCTGGCCAACAAACCAAGAGACGAGCGAGCCGCAGAGACTGCCGAAGGTGGCCACGAGGATGACGACGAGGAGCGAGAAGCGGCCGTCGGCAACGAGAAAGCCCGCAAAGGGCATGACCCCCTCCGCCGGGACAGGGAAGACCATGCTCTCGGCGGCCATCGCGAGGAAGACCCCGAGATAGCCGACCGCCCCGATCACGCCCGTCGCCCAGCGGGCGATGGTCGCCGTGATTCCGCGGGCCTGCTCGGCGCGAGCAGGCTGAGGCGCTGCCGGCGCCGGGGCGGCCGACAGGGTTCCTTTGAAGAGGGAGTCGCTTGCGGCTTGGCCCGCGGGATTCTCGCTTCCCGCGGCCGGCTGGCGCGGGGAAGTCTGACTCCCAGAGCTTAGACCGCCGGCTGTCTGGGCTCCCGCCCCTTGGGCGATTACAGGCGCGGGCGCAGCCAGAAAAGCAAACAAGAGCAAGAGAGGCACTGCAAGCAAACGGGCAGCCGGTGACGTCATGTTCCATCCTTGCGCGCGGCGGAAAATAGAGAAGCCTCTGGAAAACCGAGGCTCGTGGCAAGCCGCGCCTTCCCAAGTATAACGCTAATGGCGCGAGTTATCATCCTGTCGGAAAGGCTTGACTCCTTGGGCAGACAGAGTCGAAATTCTCAGCAAGTGAAAAACATGGGATCGCATACCACACGCAACTACACGGTGACCTGGTTCGATGAGATCGGCGAGATCGATGAGAGAGCCTGGAATGCACTCGCGGAGCCGCTTCCCACCCCAATCCTCGAATGGGAGTGGCTGCGCCAGATGGAAGTATCGGAGAGCATGTGCCCGGCAACCGGCTGGACACCTGCCCATCTGACGGTATGGTCGGGCACTACCCTCGTGGCTGCGGCGCCGCTCTACGTGAAGGGACACAGCGCGGGCGAGTTTGTCTACGATTACGCCTGGGCCGATGTTGCCCGCCAGCTGGGCCTGCGCTACTACCCCAAGCTTGTCGGGATGAGCCCCGCCACCCCTTCGGTCGGTTACCGCTTCTTGATCGCACCGAATGAAGACGAGGACGCCCTCCACGAGCTCATGCTCGCCGAGATCGACCGTTTTTGCGAGCGAAACCGCCTTTCGGGATGCAGCTTCAACTTCGTCGATCCGGAGTGGCGCGACGAGCTCGTTCGCCGCGGCTACACCTCCTGGACGCACCAGAGCTACGAATGGCACAACAGGGGCTTTGCGACCTTTGACGACTACCTCGGTGTCTTCAACAAGAATCAGCGACGCAACATCAAGCGCGAGCGCGCTTCGATGGAGCAGCAGGGAGTCATCCTGAAGCCCATCCGCGGCGAGGAAATCCCGAAATCCTACCTCCCCATTATGTACCAGTTTTACGACCGGACCAATGCTCAGTTCGGCCCGTGGGCAGCGCGTTTTCTCACGAAGGAGTTCTTCCTGGGCCTCGCGGACCGCTTTCGCCACCGCCTGCTCTTCGTCACCGCCTACCGCGACCGGCACCCCGATCGTCCCATCGGTATGTCCTTCCTCCTCGCAAAGGGCGATCAGCTGATCGGCCGCTACTGGGGTTCATCCAGCATCACGGAGAATCTCTACTTCAACACCTGCTACTATCGGCCCATCGAGTGGGCGATCGAGAACGGCATCCGCACCTTCGATCCCGGGGCTGGCTCGCCCCTCAAGATCCGCCGCGGATTCGAGGCGGTGCACAACTACAGCCTTCATCGCTTCCTCGATCGACGCATGCAGAAGGTGATGGATGCCTATATCGGTGAGATCAACGAGATGGAGCAGGAGCAGATCGACGCGATGAACGCGCGCTTACCCTTCGCGAAGGGACGCGCCTTCTTCGATCCGACCGGCGGGGGCGGAATGCCGCCGGCAGCCGAGGGCACGCCCTCGGAAGAGGAGCAATAGGTCCTGTCGGCTACTGAACGGTTCTTGTGGTGTAGACGAGCGAAATGTAGCTGGCCTGGAAGCCCTTGATGTCCTTCACGACCCCAAGGAACTTCTCGGCCTCCTGCTCGCTCCTATAGGGACCGACACGAACCCGAAAGAAGGTGGTGTTGCCCACCTGGTGGGTCGTGACGAGACTCGTAAGCCCCTTGCCATCCAGAAGCTTCTTCACCTCTTCGGCCCGAAAGCTGCTTTCGTAGGAGCCCGCCTGGATCCAGTGCTCGGTAACCCGCACCGCGTGGACCGCCGGGGCGGGCGCAGGGCGAGCGACTGCCGGGCGCAGCGCCGGGGCTGAGACCTTGGTGACGACCTTCGCGGCAGGTGCCGGGACGGGCTGAGCCGGCGGCGTCACGGCCGTAGCGGCAGGTCCGGAGGTGGCCGGCGGCCCGGCCTGGGGCGCCGGCGCGGCCGGGAGGTTCCCTCCCGTCGCGGATTGAGGGTTCTGCCCGTAGATTATCGTGAAGTTGCCGCCCGTCTCATCCTTAGGCTGCGGCCCTTCGCCTAGGCCGGGATAGGCGTTGTTTTGAGTCTTCGCCCATTCGTACGGATCGAAGGTTACCTTGGCGTTCGTGGGATTCTGTGCGGCGACTGCCTGGGGCGTCCGCTGGCCTCCCGGAAGAAACCAGATGACGCCGACGCCCACTACGACGAGAACGAAGAGCGCCACCGAAAAGATGATCCACAGGACCTTCTGCTGTTCTGTCGTCCCTTTCTCACTCATTGATCGACCTCGAAGCGGGTGAGGATAGCCGTGAGCCGCGCCTCGAGCCCGTGCGCCGCCCCCGAGTTCCTCACCACTTCAATATCGACACTTTCCGGGAAGGATTGAGGGGAGAGTTGACGCTGCGACCAGATTCTCCGCGCGACCTGAAGCAGCGAGAGGCGATCCCTGCGAAGCGCCCTCCAGATTCGCACCGGGAGGGATGCGCTCACGTAGAGGACGAGGTCGCACAGGCGATGGAGCCCCATCGGGAAAAGCAGGGCAGCATTGACTGCAAAGCGGCCGTTCGCTCGGTCGGATTCGCCGGTGCCGCGCCTCTTGTCCATCCGGCGTCCCACAAGGCGCTCGACTGCGGCGACCATGACCGGATGGACGATCGCCTCAAGCGCTGCGCGCTCTTTGACGTCGGCAAAGACAAGCGCTCCGAGCCTTCGTCGGTCGATCCGGCCCTCGGGTGTGAGCACCCCCGCGCCGAAGCGCGCGACCACCGCATCCCGCTCAAAGACAAGGGCGTCATGGCCGAGCCGGTCGACGTCAACGACCGTGAATCCGCGGCGGGCCAGGATCTCGGCGACCCGATTCTTTCCGGCACAATACTTTCCCGTGATCCCGATTACCATCCTGACATCCGGACCCGATTCGTCAGTGGAGGTCTCCCCAGCTGCCGCCGGTCTCGACGCTCACGCGAAGGGGCACATCGAGCTTGACAGCCGACTCCATCTCCTCCTTGAGCAGGGCCATGAGCTGGGTCACCTCGATCTCCGGAGCTTCGAAGATAAGCTCATCGTGAACTTGGAGGATCATCTTCGACTTCAGCCGCTCCTTCTTGATGCGCGCGGCGACCGCCAGCATCGCGAGCTTCACGATGTCGGCCGCGCTGCCCTGGATGGGGGTGTTGACCGCGATGCGCTGCGCCGCCATCTGCTCGGTTCGGTTGCGGCTCGTGATTCCCGGCACAGGACGCCGCCGGCCGAGAAGGGTTTTGACGTAGCCGCTTTCCTTGGTCTTCTCGGTCGTTTCGTCGATGAACTTCCTTATCCCGCTGTACTTCTGAAAGTAGGCTTCGATGAACTGGCTCGCGACATTGCGCGGAATCGAGAGCTCGCGCGCGAGGCGGAAGGCCGACATTCCGTACATCACTCCGAAGTTGATGGTCTTCGCAATCCGCCGCTGGTCCGGGCTCACCTCGCCCTCGGGAACGCCGAAGATAAGCGAGCCGGTTTGCGCATGTACGTCGCTCCCCGCCTTGAAAGCCGTGCGCAGGGCGGGATCCCCGGAAAGGTGGGCCAGCACGACCAGCTCGATCTGAGCGTAGTCCGCGCTCACGAAGACCTTCCCCGCTTCGGGGACGAAGGCCGAGCGGATTTGCCTTCCCTCTTCCTCGCGAATCGGAATGTTCTGCAGATTCGGGTCGCGGCTTGCGATCCGCCCGGTCGCAGTTCCGGTCTGAACGAAGCTGGTGTGGATGCGCCCGGTCTCGGGGTTGATGAGGGTCGGCAGGGTGTCGACGTAGGTGCTCTTGAGCTTCGAGAGGAGGCGGTAGCGGAGCAGCAGCCGGGGCACCTCTCCGGCGGGACCCTCCTCCTGGGCGAGCTCTTCGAGAACGGCGGTATCAGTCGAGTAGCCGGTCTGCGTCTTTTTCGTCGGCTTGAGGTGCAGGTCGTGGAAGAGGACCTCCTGAAGCTGTCGCGTGGAGTTGAGATTGAACTCGCGTCCGCTTGCTGCGTAGATCCCTCCCTCGAGCTCGCCGAGCTCCTTTCCCAGCTTTGTCGCGAAGCGCTTCAGCACCTGCGGCAGGAGGCGAATCCCGGTGAGCTCCATCTCCGCGAGGACCGGGATGAGCGGCATCTCCACCTCGAAGAAAAGGCGCGCGAGGTCGTGCTCCCGGAGAAGCGGCTCGAACTTCTCGTAGAGCCTGAAGGTTATGTCGGCGTCCTCGGCTGCGTACTGGGTGGCCGCATCGGCAGGCACCGCGTCGAAGGTCTCGCCCTTCGGAACGACATAGCCGAAATGAATCGTCTTGTAGTCGAGATACCATTCGGCGAGATCATCCATGTTGTAGGTAGCGCGCGAGCTGTCGATGAGCCAGGCCGCGATCATGGTATCGAACCAGGGACGGAAGGCGGCCCCCCACCTCGAGAGGACCTTGAGATCGTACTTGATGTTCTGCCCGATGATCTCGACCGACGGGTCCGAGAAGAGCGAGCGAAGCCGCTCTCGAACCACACCCTCGGCAAGGCAGGTCGCCCCGGCGGCCTTCAGCGGGATGTAGCAGGCCTCGCCTGCCTTCACCGCGAGCGAGAAGCCGACCGGCCGCGCGAGCGTCGCGTCGAGGTTGTCCGTCTCGGAGTCGAAGGCGAAGCGCTTGGCTGCGCGCGCACGCGTGATCCAGAGGTCGAGCTCAAGGACGTCGGTGACCGTCGTGTAGCGCCCGCGCTTTGGCTCGGCAAAGGCCTGGCTTCGGCGCAACTCCTCGGCAGCCTTGGCTCCGCCCGCGATCTTCGCGCCCCCTGCGGCACCGCCTGCAGCGCCCCCCGTAGCGGGCTCTTCGGCGCCCGCTTCCTCTCCGGAGGATGCTTCGGTGGGAGCGACGCCGGTGGGGCCGGCCGCCCTCCGAGCACCCCGGCCGCCGCGGCCTTTTCGCGCGGCTGCCGTCTCCGCCCCTGCCGCCGCTTCGGTCGCTTCGGCGGCGCCTCCCGCCCCCCCGTGCGCCACGGCGGCCGCCTGTGTCGCGAGTCCCCGTAGGCCTTCCCGCTGGAAAAGCGGCGCCGCTGCGGCGAGGTCGAGCGATCGGACGAGTAGGGCTTCCGGCGCCGCCGCGGTGGACGGAAGAGGGACATCGGTGCGCAGGGTGATGAGCTTCCGGCTCAAATAGGCGTTCTCGCGATCCTCGGCGAGCTTCTCTGCCTGGCTCTTGGGTGCCTTCTCCAGATTCTTGTAGACTCCATCGAGGGTATCGAAGTCCTGCAGGAGCTTTGCGGCGCTCTTCGGGCCGATCCCGCGCACGCCGGGGACGTTGTCCGATGCATCCCCGATGAGGGCGAGATAGTCGAGGATCTGGTCGGGGCGCACGCCCCAGTCGCGGACGACCTCCGCCGGCCCGAGCTCCTCGTAGCCTCCCTTCTCGGGACGCAGAACCTTGACGGGACCCGCGACGAGCTGGAGGAGATCCTTGTCGCCCGAGATGATGTAGCAGGAGCGACCTTCGCTCCTGCAGCGCTCGGCGAGGGTCGCCATGACGTCGTCGGCCTCGAAGCCTTCGGAGCGGATTACGGGCACCCCGAGGGCCGCGAGGATCTCCTCGATGGTCGGGACCTGCTCGTGCAGCTCGTCCGGGGTTTTTTCGCGCGTCGCCTTGTAATCGGGGTACTGCTCATGGCGGAAGGTGGGTGCTCGCGAATCCATCGCAACCGCAAAATAGCGAGGCTTGTACTGATCGAAGAGGCTCAACAGCGTGCGGAAGAATCCGAACATGGCCGAAACGTTGCGCCCTTGCTGATTCTTCAGAGGGTTTCGAATGAAAGCAAAATAGGACCGGTAGACGAGGGCGTATCCATCCAGTAGATACAGCTCATTCATGTAGTAATGTCTATCATGGATGGAACTCCCACGTCACCATAGGGAGACTTCGGCCGCTTCGGAATACGAAGGGAGGCGATTTCTTGGCGGAGCATGTCGAGGTTCTTCTTGAGGAGGTTGCGATTGCGCTCGTTGCGGGCGAGAGCTTCCGTCTTTGCGCGATCGAGGGAGGCCGCAAGAAGCGGGATTTCGGGCTCGGCCTCCGGATAGGCCATCCGGTAGAGGTCGGTGAGGGGGTCGATGACCTTTTGGAAGGCGTAGATCTCCTCGATTATCCCCTTCTCGAGCTCGATGTGCGCCTGAAGGCGCTCCATATCCCCCGATTGGATCGACTCCTCCTGCCCGTCGAGAATAGTGAGGTACTGCTCGAACTTCGTTCTCTGGGTGACGAGATGACCCTTCAGACGCTTGAGGAGGGCAATCCGCTCTTCGACGGTCTTGACGTCGCTGCCTTTCTCGTTGGACACTCCACCCTCCCGCACACGGGGAAATCCGGCCGCCAACCGGCAACTCACCCGGCGATATTGACTCCGCTTCGGGCGGCTTCCACCTCGATCCCGGTCTTGTTGATCTGCACCCAAGCCTCGCGGAGCTCGGCGAGCATCGAGCGCACGTTCCCCAGCATCTCGGGACTCTTCTTGATGTTGGCTTCGGTGAGGTGCTGGCGGAAGAACATGTAGAGGCTGAAGAGCCCGCGCGCGATCTCCCCCCCTCGATCGAAGTCCAGCGAAACGGTGAGCTCGGTGATGAGGTCTTGAGCCTTCACGATCGAGTTGTGGACCGCATCGAGCTTTCGGTTGTCGCTTCCCAGAGCCTCGACGGCGAGATCGATCTGTCGAATGGTCTCGTCGTAGATCATGATAATCAGCTGGCCCTGGCTCGCGGTCCTGATTTTGGTCTCCTTGTAGGCGTTGAGCGGATTTATCTTGCCCAAGATGACACTCCCTCCCGGCTGGATATCGTAGTTATTATCGACGGGCTACCCCGTAATATTGACAGCAATTCCTCGGCCGGGAGCGCACTATTGAGCGTTTTCGACGAGGGTCGAAACCGGCACGATGGAATACCCGCGCGACAGCAGGGCATTGATGAGGAGATCGAGTTTTTCGAACAGATAGTCGGCCCGATAGCCGTCCGGCCGTCCTATCCGGATGGGGATGATCGAGCCCGGCTTTTTCTCCTTCATTATCCTGTCCACGATATCCACCGCGCTCAGGTAGAGATTCGCTCCGCGTAATCCGTCCTCCTCAGTCACCCAATCCAGAGGGTCGACGTCTCGCCCTATGTACATGTAGCCGACGGCTCGTGCCGCCGCATTTATCGCGCTGGTCGTAAGATAGTCGGGAGTGTGCCACAGCAGGGAAAGCTCCTTGCCGGTGAGGGCGTAGTATTCATCCTCGTTCCGTCCGAGCCCCTCCTGCACGAAGCCGGAATCGACCCGATAGCGCGCGTCCGTCATGTTGAAGTTCACGTAGAAAAGCGAGCCGACCTCCTGTCCCGAGTTCGCGATCTCCCTTACGGCATCGGGATTGCGGTGCATGAACTCGCCGTTGATGAAGAAGGTGCATTTGAGGTTGTACGCACGGAGCGTCTTGAGGATCGTGGTGAGCCCGTCGACCGTGTCCACAGCGTTGAAGACGAGTGAGACCTCGCGGCTGCGAATGCGCGAGCCATGATTGAAGTTGGAGAGGTCCACGGGTTGCCCCACGGTCGCAAGCGGTGTGAAGCGGGTCTGGGGGTACTGAAAGAGGGGCCAGGTGCCGACTCCCTGGATGGTGCGGACCATGACCATGTCGAGATAACTCCCCACGGGGCTCTCGTCGAGGTAGACGCGATAGTGGTCCGACGCGACCGAGGTCGGCGCGGGGGTGTAGGAGGCGGCGGGCTGCCACTGGACGCCCGCCGATCCGGCAGCCTCGGAAGGTGCCCCTCCGGCTCCCCCCGCCGCCTGACCGCCTGCAGGCTGGCCCTGTGTTCCGCTTGCTGCCGGCACCGGCAGGGTGAAGGCCTGGCCTTCCACCCGGGCCACCACCGCTCCGCCTGCGCTCGCGTAGCCGAAGTCCCCCGGCTGCGAGAGCGTTAGGACGCGGATGCTCTTCGTGGTGAGGTCAACCTCGTCGGTGAACCAGCCCCCGGCGACGATGATCTTGTCGCTTGAAGCCCAGAGCACATGAAGCGGATCGGCAAGCGGGAGCGAGGAGAGATCCCGCCAGGTGCCGTAGTCACGGATGATGACTCGATCACTCTTGAGCACCGCAACCTGCGTCCCGTCCGGGCTCAAGACCATGCCAAGGATCCCGGCGTCTGCCGTGCGCTCGAAAGTGCGAGGCGCGCGACCCCCATAGAGATTCAGCCTGTAGACTCCGGTCTGACTTCCCTCTCCAAGGACGGTTCCCGCAAGAAGGGTGATGATACCGTCGCCGCTCCACAGCACCTTCTCGACCTCCGTGTTTCGGGGGAGAAGCAGGTACGGGAGATTCAGGGGATCCCCGGTCGAGGTATAGTCATCACCTCGCAGGAGATAGAGAAAGATGCTGCGCCCTCCCTTGTCGAGGAGGATCGACTGGCCGTCCGGCGATATCCAAAAGCGGTCGAAGTTCGGATCGAAAGAAAAGGGAACCTTCCCGACGATGCGCCCTATCGAGAGAAGATCGGAGAAAAGCGACCGATTGAAGAACTCCGAGCTCTGGATGCGGTAGACAAGGGTGCCGGACACGTAGAAGAGGCTGCCGTCAGGGTTCCAGCGAACATTCTCAATGGTACCACGTCCGACGGCGCGGAGATCTTCCGGGAAAAGGCGGTTGCCCAGGAGCTGATCGATCGAGAAGTAGTACAGCTCGTCGTCTTTCTGATAGACGAAGTACCCCGAATCCGGCGACCAAACCGCTTCCGGACCGTCGAGCGACATCTCGACGTTGGTGGAGACCGTCACCGTGCTCTGGTCAGCGACCTTGTAGAGCAGGAGGTCCGCTCGGCCGAAGGTCACCGGCTTCAGATAGAGGAGGTAGCGGCCATCGGGGGAGGCCTCGGCCACGTTGATCTTGCCGGTTTGAATTTCCTGCCCCTTCACAAACGAAGTGAACCCGGCTACGGGTGCCATGTTCTGCAGCTGAGAATCGGTTCGAAAAACGCCGAAGCGGTTCTGAATTTGCAGCTCGTTTTTGCCCGCGAGGAGCATCGCTTGCTCGGGAAAAAACGTAAGCTGCCGCATGGTCCTTGTATTGAGGTCTGCGGCAAAGAGGGTATCGTAGTGACCGAAACCGGGAGCGTCGGCCTCCGCCTGAAACAGGAGCTGATCGCCGGGCGACAGATTCAGCCCCGAGAAGTTGACTTCGCCGTACAAGAGCGGGGCGCAGACGAGCAACAGGGGCAGAAGGAGCCGCTTCATATCGTAGAGATTTTCGGCAGTCGGCCGAAATAGGTTCACAAAAAGATTGACCGCTCAGGGTTTTCTGGTGGCGAGGAAAGTATCGAGCTCACTCTCCATATCGGCGAGCGTGGCTACCAAAGCTTCGAGGCGATGGATCGCGTCCCCCGAACCTGAAGCATGCGACTCTTCGCACGTGCATTCATCGTCTTCGGCTGTACCCGGGAGGTCTTTACACTGGACTCCACAAAAGGGGCAAAACTGAAACTCATTCAGCACCACCCTTCCGCAGAAAGAACAATACATGGTATCTTCCATCGCTTTGCAGTGATTATAAATCCAGCTTCTCCAACACGCAAGTTCCTTTTTGTCCCACCTGACCCAATATGGGTCATTATTGCCCAAAAGGTACCAAGACGAAGGGGATGGCCGCGAGCTCAGGTCTTGTCCCACCGCTCGGCCTCCCGGTCCATCGCCAATACCAGCTTGTCCAGCTTCGTAAGGGCACCCTGGCGCTCCCGGCCGGCGAGCTCCGCCGGGCTCGGCAGCGGCTCCTGGGTGTAGCGCTCGACGGTTTCCCGCGCCCGATCGAGCGAGGTCGCCTGGTTCGATCCGTTGAAATAGGCGAGAATCAGCTGCTGGCTGCTCACGCGCAGCTCCATCTTTGTTATCTGCTCGATGACCGCGAATAGCGCCTTTCGGAAGCTTTCCTGGCTCACGCTTCAGCCACCTCCGCTACAGGAGCTCAGCGGCCAGCTCGGCAAGCTCACTGCGCTCGGACTTCTCGAGGGTCACATGACCGAAAAGCCGCTTCCCCTTGAAGGCCTCAACGAGATAGGTGAGACCGTTCGAGTTGGAATCGAGATAGGGGCTGTCGATCTGATAGGGGTCGCCGGTGAGCACCATCTTCGTTCCCTCCCCGGCCCGCGAGACGATGGTCTTGATCTCGTGGGGCGAGAGGTTCTGCGCTTCATCGATGATGATGAATTGGTTCGGCAGCGAGCGCCCACGGATGTAGGTGAGCGCCTCAATCTCGATAAGCTTGTTGGTGAGAAGCCAGTCGGCGCTCTTGACCGTCGGATTGCGGTAGACGCTCATGATGTAGTCGAGGTTGTCGAAGAGAGGCTGCATCCAGGGCGACAGCTTTTCGAGCTTGGCGCCCGGGAGATAGCCGATGTCCTTTCCCATGGGAATCACGGGCCGGGCGACAAGGACCCGCGCGTAGGCCTTGTCCTCCAGTACCTTCTTCAGCCCCCCGGCTATGGCCAGGAGGGTCTTGCCGGTGCCCGCCTTGCCGACGAGCGTTACGAGCCGAATCGACTCGTCGAGAAGAAGGCTCAAGGCAATGCGCTGGTTGTCGTTGAGCGGAACGACCCCCGCGACCGGCCCCTCGCTCTGGCCGTCGACCAGCGCTGCCGTTCCCACCGGACCGTTGTAGCGGGCGATGACGGTCCCGCCCGCGCCCTTCTCGGTGAGGATTAGGAACTCGTTGTCCCGCATCTCGTGGGTCCAGGGGATGCGACCCTCGCGGCGCAGCTGTGCAAGCGTCTCCGGGGAAGCGTTTTCGATTCGGTAGCCGGAATAGAGCGAGCTGAAGTTGACCTTCTGCTTTTCATAATCGACTGCCGTGATCCCGAGCGCGGTCGCCTTGACCCGCGCATTGATGTCTTTCGAGACGAAGAAGACTTGCCTCCCCTCCTTCTTCAGGGTGAGCGCGGTGAGGAGAATCTTGTTGTCGGCGCTGTCTTGGCGAAGATCCGCCGGAACGTCCTTTTCATGGGTAAGAACGACTCGCAGGATCGAGCCGTTCTCCATCCGCACCCCGCGGCTCAGGTTGCCTCGCTTGCCGATCGACTCGATAAGGCGAATGGCCTGGCGGGCGTTTCGCCCTTTCTCGTCGCTGAAGGTCTTCAGCTTGTCGAGCTCTTCGAGCACCCAGAGCGGAACGATGACCTCGTTGTCTCGGAACGAAAGGATGGCATCGGACTTGTGAATGAAGACGTTCGTATCGATGACAAACGACTTCACGGCGCTACTCGGACCCTGCGGCATTCCATCGCACTCTGACATCCAGTATATAGATGATCTTGCGTTCACTTCAACCCATTTCCGCAATTGGCTGCGAAAAGCGCCGCATCCGTGGCGCTCGAGCCGCAAATAGGGTAGCATCTTGCCGATGAAACGGGGGCTGCCATGACGAGCACAAGGATACCCTTGATTATCGACACCGATCCAGGACTGGGGGTCCCGTGGGCGGACGTTGACGACAATCTCGCGGTAATCCTCGCCCTCGCGCAGCCCGAGCTCGACGTGCGGCTCATCAGCGTCGTCGCCGGAAACACCCCCGCTCTCGAAGGGGCTGCCAGCATCGGGGAGACGATCGCTATGGCAGGCCGAAGCGTCCCGATCGCCCTTGGAGCCCAGCGGCCGCTCATCAAGCCCTTTGTCTCGGGTCGCCAGCTGCTCGCGGAGCGGATGCAGGGGCAAACGGCGGATAGCTGGTCGGCGCGCGCACGCGATACGCCTCCTGTCCCGGTGCATCTCCCGCAGGCATTCGCGGCTCAGGCTGAGCTGCTCGAGTCGTCGCGGGAGAAGCTCACTTTTGTCTGCCTGGGACCGCTCACCAACCTCGCGCGGCTGGTTCAGGGGCGACCGGACCTTGTGGAAAGGATCGACTCGGTGGTTATCATGGGCGGCGCGCTAAACCGCCCGGGGAATGTGACCTCCCTCGCCGAGTTCAACATCTGGATCGATCCCGACGCCGCGGCGCTCGTCTTCGCTGCCCCGATCCGCAAGGTGCTCGTGTGCCTCGACATCACCATGACCGTACGGATCACCCAGGCCGAGGTCGAAGCCTCGCTCTCCGGCGGGGGTGACCTCGCCGAGTACCTCATCGAGGGAGTGAGATTGTGGAGCCGACTCTGGAAGAACGCAACCGGCGAGGCCGCGTTTGTTCCTCACGATCCCATCGCACTTTCCTACCTGATCGATCCTGCGATGTTCGAGACCGAGCCTATGACCGTGCGGGTAGAGTCTGACTCGGGCCAGACTCAGGGCGTACGCGGTGAGGATGGCGACACGCTCGTGTGCACCCGCCTGGACCAGGCGCGCTTCAAGCGGCTCTTCTTCTCCGCGCTTTCGCGAATCGCATCGCCCTGAGCGCCCCGCGCCGAAAGCGAAGCGCAGGAGCCGCGGCGCCTGCCCGACGGCCGCCGTTGATGCGCGCGCACCGCGGCTGTATCATGATCGTACATGATCGCAAGCAACGAACATCCCCCCACCCTGCAGGTCTTTCTCGGCGAGCGGATCGTCTTCGCGAGCGACGGGCGCTGGCTCCATCCCCTTTTCGACCTCGAGGAGTTTCTGAAAGGCTCCGACTATGCGCCGGAGAGGCTCGTGGCACGCGATCGCATCGTGGGAAAGGCGGCGGCCCTCCTTTTCGCGCGCATGGGCATCCGAACGGTCCATGCCGGGATATTGAGCCGACTCGCGGAAGAGGTGCTTAAACAGCGGGGAATCGAGCACCGCTTCGACACCCGCGTCGAGCGGATCGACTGCGCCACCGAGGAGCTTCTCGCGAACATCGATGACTCGGAAAGCGCCTACCTGCTGCTGGCAGAGCGGGCGCGAGCGGCCGGCGCAGGGCAGAAGGCCGTCTCCCGCCAGCCGAAGATCTCAGTGCATACCTCTGACAAACCTTAGCCTTTCGCTGCCATTCATACGATGCTTCTCTGTTTTATTGTTGACGGCTGCAGCAAGGGCGCTCCATACTTGAGCGATAAGGGCTGCCGAAGCGCCTCACGGCACCCTCGGCGCAGTAGCCCTGACCGATGTCATCATTATCATTTCAAAATCATTTCAAAAGGTGGGGGAAGCGAGGAGCTCAATGAGCTCGCTCGCCGGGCCAGGGTTTGCGGCGCGATGACCATGGCACTGACCTCCGCCGCCGAATAGCTCCTTGCACGGCAGAGCGAGCTGAAGATTGTCTCCGCTTTCCCCCACGAGGGCGATTTTCTGCACCCGGGCGGCGCGGTCGGAAAGCATGCCGCCTGTTCGAGGCAAGGAGGGAATGCATGAGGGACGGAGACATCATTCAAGTTGCCCATGTCGTGCGAAACATCGACGAGACCATGAAACGGTACTGGGAGACTTTCCACATCGGCCCCTGGGAGGTCTACACCTTCGCGCCGCCGGCGGTCCGGGATTCGACGGTCCGCGGGAAGCCTTCGGATCACACCTACCTTCTGGCGGTCACCTGGATCGACGGCGTGCAGCTTGAGCTGATGCAGCCGCTCACGGGCCGCAGCATCTACGACGAGCATCTCGAGCGAAAAGGGGAGGGTGTCCATCACATCAAGCTCTATTACCGCGATTGCGAGGGAGCGCTCGCGCGCTTCGCCGCGCAGGGGATCGCGGTCATCCAGAGCGGCAAGATCGACAAGGACGAGTTCTACTACCTGGACACCGAGAAGCTCTTTGGGTACGTCATCGAGATCGGCAACAACGGCAAGATCCGACCGCCGGAGCGTCGTTTCCCAGCGTAACCGTCCCCATCTCTGCGAGTTCGCCTACCCGTTTGAGGTAGTGGACGTAAGACACATTTCGAGAGGAGGTATCGTGATGAGGAACAGATTCGTGGCCGTTCTCATGGTCTTGTTCCTGTCCGTTGTGGGCGCCGCCGTGCTATATGCGGGCGGTCAAAAAGAGGGGGCTGCCACGACACAGCCTTCTGCCCAGCCTTCGAAGCAGTACACCATGGAGTCGGTTCCCAAGCTCGTCGCGACGTGGTTCGACCGTTTCTACGTAGGAGTCAAGAAGGCCGGAACGGACTTCGGAGTGAAGGTGAGCCAACAGGCCCCGGCCGCGGCCGATCCCGCGCAGCAGGTCAGGCTTATCGAGGATGCCATCAACGCCGGCAACAACGCGATCCTCGTCGTTCCGAATGACGCGCAGTCGATCGAGCCGGTTCTGGCGCGCGCCCAGGCGCAAGGGATCGCGACGGTTACCCATGAGTCACCCAATCAGAAGAACGCCGACTACGACATCGAGATGATCGACAACAAGGCATTCGGCCGCAAGGCGATGGAGCTCATGGTCAAAGGGATGGGTGCAACCTCCGGCGAGTACGTCATCTTCGTCGGCTCCCTCACGGTGCCGGCGCACAACATCTGGGCCGACGCGGCGGTAGCCCTCGCACAGGAGAAGTATCCCGGCCTCAAGCAGGTCGCCGACCGCTACCCGGTTTCCGAGGATCAGAACGCCGCTCGCCAGGCCGCCCTCGCGATCATCACGGCGCATCCCAACATCAAGGCCTTCCTCACCTTCGGGAGCCAGGGGGGACCGGGTGCCTCCCAAGCCCTGCGCCAAAAGGGGCTGATCGGCAAGATCGTCGTCATCGCCACGACCGCCCCGAGCCAAGCGGCCGAGTACCTGAAGGACGGATCCATGTATGCGAGCGTTCTGTGGGACCCCGGTGAAGCCGGCTACGCCATGGTCTATCTTTCAAAGCTCATGCTGGACGGAAAGAAGGGGATGATCGGTCCTGATCTCGACATCCCGACGCTTGGCAAGCCCTATACCGTGGGCGGGAACACCCTGGTCTACGACCGCCCTCTCATCGTAACGAAGGACAACGTCGACCAATTCAGCGGATTCTAGGGGCCCTTGGCTTCTCGCCCATCATGTCTGCGGTGCCCGGCGGGCGCACGCCCGCCGGGCATCCTACTCGAAGGATTGCAAGGCGATGACGGATTTTCTGCAGCTGCGCGACATTCGAAAGAGCTTCGTGGGGGTGAATGCCCTGAAGGGGGTCGATTTCTCCATCAAGCAAGGCGAAATCCACTGTCTCGTGGGAGAAAATGGATCCGGGAAGTCGACCCTCATTAAGATCATTTCCGGAGTCCTTCGGCCCGACAGCGGCGACCTCCTCATCGAGGGCAGGAGGATGGACCACATGGAGGCCGCAGCATCCCTCGCGCGCGGAATTCATGTCATCTACCAGGATCTTTCCCTCTTCCCAAACCTTAGCGTCGCCGAGAACATCGCGATAAGCGAGCTCAAAGAGGAGCGGCGGTCGCTCATCGACTGGAAATCGGTCCGCCGCATTGCCCACGCGGCTATGGGCCGAATCAGGGTGGAGATCGACTTGACTGCGCCGGTCGGAGAGCTCCCGATTGGCCTGCAACAGCTTGTCGCGATCTGCAGGGCGCTTACGAGAGACCTGAAGCTTCTCATCCTCGACGAGCCGACCGCCTCCCTGACGAAACGAGATATCGACAGCCTGCTTGCGGTGGTCCGCGATCTTCAGGCTACCGGGATCGCCATCCTCTTCGTCAGCCACAAGCTCAATGAGATTTTCGAAGTGGCGGAGCGCATCACGGTGTTGCGGGACGGCGAGAGCGTCGCGTCCCTGCCGCGCTCAGAGCTCACCAACGAGAAGCTCGTCGCCTTGATGACCGGTAGGGCTATCACCGAGACGCGCTTCTCCTATTCCGGGGTGGAGAAGCGCACCCTGCTCGAGGTTCGCTCCTTGAGCAAGAAGAACAACTTCCAGGACGTCTCCTTCCGGCTTGGGGCCGGCGAGATAGTGGGCATCACCGGGCTCATCGGCTCGGGACGGACCGAATTGGCCCTCGCCCTTTTCGGCATCAGCCCTGCGGAGAGCGGAGAGATCCTGATCGAGGGCAGATCGGTGCGCATTGACTCGGTCCAAGACGCGGTGAATGCCGGGATCTCCTACGTCCCCGAGAATCGTCTCGTGCAGGGTCTTATCATGAAGCAGTCCGTCGGGGACAACGTGATTGCCGCAGTGCTCAATCGCCTCCTCACCGCGGTTGGCCTCATCGATCCAAAGAGGCGGACGGCGACGGCAGAGCAGTGGATCAAGGCTCTCGACATCCGAGTGGCGGATCCCGGGGTGGCGGTTCAGACCCTTTCAGGCGGCAACCAGCAGCGCGTCGTCATCGCCAAGTGGCTCGCGGCCGAGCCGAAGATCCTCATCCTGGATGGGCCGACGGTAGGAATCGACGTCATGGCAAAAAGCTCGATTCACGCCGCCATCCGGGAGCTGGCCGCCCGGGGGATGGGGGTGCTTCTCATCTCCGACGAGATAACCGAGGTAGTGAACAACTGCAACCGCGTCCTCCTCATGCGCTCCGGGCGGATCCGCCTCGAGCTTCCGACGAGCGGCGCACGGGCGGAGGAGGTTCAGCGGCTCGTGGAAGCCGGGAAATAGGAGGGGAACGAAGATGTGGAAGCGGCTCTTGAGACAAAACGAGACCTACCTTGCGATCCTCATCCTCCTTCTGTGCGTCATCATCACGATCGCCAACCCCTCCTTTCTCACCTTCGAAAACATCACCGAATTCTTGGCGGGCTATTCGATGATCGGCATCATGGCGGTGGGCACCCTCTTCGTGCTCATTCTCGGCGGTACGCCGGATGTATCCTTCACCGCGATAGCTCAAGTCGTCGAGTATGCCGTGGTGGTGATGACCCTCGCATGGGGGGGAAACATCTTCCTGGCGATCCTTGCGGCCGCGGTCATGGGCGCGACAATGGGGCTTGCCAACGGGTTCATCGTCCACTACTTCCGAGTCCCGACCATCATCGTAACCATCGCCACCTTCAACATCTTCTTTGGAATGCTCTACGTGATAACCGGAGGAAAGCTGATTAACGGCGTGCCTGCCATGTTCAGGGAGTTCTCCGCGGTGCTCCTCTTTCCCTCCACGAGTAAGATCGGCGCAACCTACGGGCTCACGCTCCATCCCCTCATCTGGGCCGCTGCACTTGCGCTCGGATGGTTGATCCTCCGCAGGACCTTCCTGGGCCGCAGCATCTACGCCATGGGGGGAAATGAGACCGCAGCGGAGCGGGTCGGCATTCGCACCCTCTGGACGCGGGTATTCGTATTCGGTTTCGTCGGATTCCTTTCCGGGGTGGCGGCAGTCGTGCACGTATCGATCGTGCAGTCGGTGGTCCCCAACATCATCGTGGGCAAAGAGCTGGAGGTCATCGCGGCGGTGGTGATCGGGGGGGCGAGCGTGTTCGGAGGGAAAGGGACCATCACCGGAACCTTCCTAGGAGTCCTCCTGTTTGCAATCCTGAACAACGGCCTCACCCTCCTATCGATCTCCTCCTACTGGTACAACGTGACGATCGGGGTGGTCATCACGGCAGCCATCACGATAAGCGCCTATCAGCAGCTGCGCCAGAGCCGCTCGCGCGTGAACGTTAGGGTCGAGGCGTAGGGGGGCGTCGTGAGATTCATCAATCGCGCAGGCACCAACCGTTCGCTCACCGTCATGCTCATCGCGATCGTCGTTCTTATGTCCCTTCTGAACCCCACGAGGTTCCTCACCCTCGGCAACCTCATCTCGATGGCATACCAGCTCCCCATCATCGCCTTTCTCTCGATCGGGATGATGGTCACCATGCTGAGCGGTGGAATCAACCTTGCGATCGTTGCCACCGCCAACTTCACCGGGATCGTCGTTGCGCTCCTCCTGAAGGCCATGGCCGGAGCAGCGACGGCGCAGGCTGGGATGGGCGTGGTCCTCCTTGCCATGGGCGGGGGACTGGCGGCGGCCCTGCTCATCGGGGCGGCGATGGGTTGGCTCATCGCCTACATCGAGGTTCCCGCCATCCTCGCCACCTTAGGGGCAATGACCCTTTTGAACGGGGTCAACGTGGTAATCACCAAGGGATACACTCTCTCCGGATTTCCCCCCTTTCTCCTTGCGATCGGCAACGGAACCGTGGGGAGGGTTCCCACCGCGCTGCTCATTCTCATCGTCGTCTGTCTTCTGCTCGCCCTCCTCCTGAACCGGACCGTTTTCGGCGTCAGCCTCTACCTCATCGGCTCAAATCCCGTCGCGGCGAAGTTCTCCAACATCAAGGTGCGCTCGGTGCTCCTCCGCGAATACATTCTCTCGGCTCTCTTTTCCGCTCTCACCGCCTTTGTCATGATGGGACAGCTCAACTCCGTGAACCCCGACTATGCCCAGTCCTATCTCCTCGTCTCGGTCCTCGCCTGCTTCCTCGGGGGCGTCGATCCCTTTGGGGGCGCGGGCCGCCTCGCCGGGATGGTGCTCGCCGTCGTCATCCTGCAGCTGGTCTCTACGGGGGTCGGACTCCTGCGGATGGACCCCTACTTCATCCAGGCCATGTGGGGGATCATCATCATCGTGCTGATCGCATCCAACTATTTCGGCGCCCGCCTGCGAGAGCGGCGGCGACTGCGGAAGGCGCGGGTCCTTCAGCCAGCGGCCGACCGGACGCCGCGGGCAGAATCGTAGAAGAAGAGGCGCCGCACCCATTTCTAAAGATTCAATGAGAGCGGAACCATTTGCTGCTCCTCGCGCTCTAATAGGGTGAGCTTAAGCTTGAGTATCAGAGCGAAGCGCCGACGGACAGTTTGTCCGGCAGGACGCTTCGAAGGAGTTTCAAATGAAAAAACGGTTCCTGGTCTTTATTGCGGCGGCAGGTTCACTTCTGCTTGCCGCGACAGGCAGCGTGTTCGCAGCGGGCTGGGGTTCCTCGATGAAGGTCTCGATGTGGTCGACCCAGGTGAAGCCCGGAATTACCTACGCCTATCCCGCAACGCAAGTAGGCGTGCGGTTGGCTCCCGTGCCAATCGTGATCACCAACACCGGCAAGAGGCCACTGTCCTTCGCCGGACCCAATCCCGTCACGCTCAGCGGCCCGGCCGCAGCAGCGTATCGAGTTCAAGAGCAGCCGAGCGGAATCCTTGCCCCCGGAAAGAGCACGACCTTCAATCTCGGCTATGCTCCGACGAGCGCGGGCAGGAACGATGCGCTCGTGACCATTCGGACCGCCGACAAGGCGATGCCCACGTTCTCGTTCGAGGTGGGGTCGATGGCGGACCAGCATCCGTCCGGTGCAGGCTCGATCTGATCTCGATCTGATATCGTAACGAAATGAACCTGTCGAGAGGGGAAAAAGAGCCGACGGAGACCAAGGGTCCCACGGGACCCTCCCCTCTCCTCCAGGCGCAGGGAGGGCGAAGCAAGAAGCTCGCTCTCTCCGCGCCTCCCTTAGCAGAGTGCTCACAAAGCAAGTCTGACCCGCCGCCACAGGAGCGTTGCCGTTCTCTTGCTCTGAAACGACGCTATCATCCCGCGCAAGCTTCGGGCTATACTCTAGTCGATGAGCGTCTTGTCCCTTTTCGCGACCTGCCCCAAGGCGGTCGAGGATCTTCTCGCGGTGGAGCTCGGCGTCCTCGGTGCCGCTGGCATTCGGCAGAACCCCGGCGTCGTTGCTTTTTCGGCGACGCTCGAAACCGCCTACCGCGTTTGCCTTTGGTCGCGGGTCGCAAACCGAGTCCTCCTTCCGCTTGCTAGCTTTGCCGTCACGAGCCCCCAAGAGCTGATCGAGCGCGTGCGCGGTATTGCGTGGGAGGAGCATCTCTCAGCGGAAGAGACCATCGCAGTAGATTGCACGCTCTCCGGACCGCCGGCGAGACTTCCCGTCTCCCTTGCAAACGCGCGCTATGCGGCGCTCGTCGCCAAGGACGGGATCGCCGACTTCTTTAGCTCACGCTACGAAAGGAGACCCGACGTCCGCCAAGACCGCCCCGACCTCCAGATCAACCTCCACCTCCATGCCGAACAGGCGACTATCGCAGTCGACCTCACCGGTGAGAGCCTTCATAGACGGGCCTACCGGGCTCGCGGGGTGGAGGCTCCCCTCAAGGAGAATGTCGCCGCAGCGATGCTCCTGCGGGCGCGCTGGCCGGAGATCGCCCGCGCGGGGGGGCCGCTCATCGATCCTATGTGCGGATCGGGAACGCTGCTCATCGAGGGAGCGATGATCGCAGGCGACATCGCGCCTGGAATGCGGCGACCCTACTGGGGATTCCTGCGCTGGCGCGGGCATGACGGAGCCATCTGGAAATCGCTGGTGCGCGAGGCGAAGGAACGGGCCGCAGCGGGCTCGTCGGGGCTGCCGCCGATTCTCGGGTTCGATCGAGACAATGCGGCGGTTGCTGCCGCACGCAAGAACGTCGAGACTGCCGGGCTCGCGGGACGAATACGGATCGAGCGCCGCGGGTTAGCCGACGCCGAGCCCCCCGCCAGCCTGACGCTTCCCTCGGGCTCGAAGGCGTCCTCCGCCGACACCGGTCGCGGGGCAGGCGCCGAACCCGGCGCGGCCGAGCCGCTTCCGTCGGGCCTCGTCGCCGCCAATCCCCCCTACGGCGAGCGGCTGGGAGAGGTCGCGGCGCTCCACGGCCTTTACCAGGAGCTGGGGCAGATCCTCCACGAGCGCTTTGCGGGTTTTCGCGCCGCGATCCTCACCGGACACGAAGAGCTGGCCCGGAGCGTTGGCCTGCGGGCAAGCAAGATCAACACCCTCTACAACGGCCCCATCCGGGCTACCCTGGCGGTCTTCGAGCTGACCCCGAACAATCGCTTTGTCAAACGGGAGCCGCCTCCCCTTGAGGACGAGGGCGCCGTGCACGGCAGGGGCGCGGGCCAGGCGGGAGCGTATCGAAGCGCGGTGGTAGGTCCCGCCGGAGGGCCGCGAGGAGGGAGCGCAGCTGGAGCGTATCGGAGCACGGGGGTAGGTGCTGCCGGAGGGCCGGCCAGGGCCGGGGAAGCCGTGGAGGCGCGCGGCGCGCCTGGTCCGGAGTCGAGGCCCCAGCCGAGCGAGGCGATGCTTCCGCCTTCCGAGTCGCCGCAGGTCGAGGACGCCAACATCGAGATGTTTGTCAACCGGATCGTCAAGAACCGGCGCCTGCTCTCGAAGTGGGCGCGGCGGGAGGGGGTGAGCTGCTACCGTCTCTACGACGCCGACCTTCCCGAATACGCGGTCGCGGTAGATTTCTTTGAGGAGCGCTGGCTTCACGTGCAGGAGTACGTCGCGCCGGCCTACATCGATCCGGAGAAGACCGAACGACGTCTTTCGGCCGTCATGGCCGCTCTCCCGGAGGCGATGGACATCGATTCCGCGAGCATCTTTCTGAAAAGAAGGCGGCGGCGGAAGCGCACGGAGCAGTACACCCGCATGGACACAAAGGGGGAGTTCTATGAGGTCCACGAGGGAAATCTCCGATATCTTGTGAACTTCACCGACTACCTGGATACCGGCCTCTTCCTCGACCACCGCATCACGCGAGGCATGATCCGAGATGCGGCGAAGGGAAGGCACTTCCTCAACCTCTACGCCTACACCTGCACCGCGACCGTGTGCGCAGCAGCCGGCGGGGCGCTCTCCACCACCTCCGTCGACAGCTCGAACACCTATCTGCGCTGGGCGCGCGAGAACCTCACCTTAAACGGCATCGCGGGCCAAGAGCACACCCTCCAGCGAGCCGACTGCACCGAGTGGCTTCGCACGGATCGGCGCCGCTACGGGCTGATCTTCATGGACCCTCCCACCTACTCAAACTCCAAGGACAAGCGCCCCACCTTCGACGTTCAACGCGACCACGTGAAGCTTATCCACCTCGCCGCGGATCGGCTCGAGCCGGAAGGGCTCCTGTTCTTCTCGACGAACTTCCGGCGTTTTTCGATGGACCTCGCGGGACTTTCCGGGCTGACAGTCGAGGACATCTCAGCCGCCACCATCCCGCCCGACTTCGCGCGTAACCGGCGCATCCACCACTGCTACCGGATCAGGAGGCAGCCATGAGATGCGGCGAAGGCGACGGTCAAGGTCGACTGCCGCGGCGTCATTCGGCCTTGACCGTCGTCCCGCGCTCGGCTACAGATAGCACGTGAGAAGCCGACCCCTTTCCCGCCGCATCAGAGAGAACCTCGAGGGCTACGCCTTCATCGCTCCGGCGGTCGTGCTCATCGTGCTCTTCTCGATCTTTCCGATCTTCTTCACGGGGTACATCAGCCTCTTCCGCTGGCGCATCCGCAGGGGCGCCTTCGTCGGCCTTTCCAACTACCACGTCGCCTTCGGCACCTGGGGGAACCTTGCCCTTCTCGCCGTCGCGCTCCTCCTCATTTACTTCGCCTTGCGACTCCTGCGCACCGACCGGCAGCTCGCCCGAGCTTCGTTTGGGCGACCGGAAGAGTCGGACACGCCGCCTCCGCGCTCACCGCGCCCGGCAGCGCGAGCTGCGAGGCTGACGGTCGGGGCGGGAGCGATCGCAGGGGGGATTGTCCTCGCGTTAGTCGCTCTGGCCGGGGTGATGAAAACCGGCGATCCGGACCTGCTCACCTCCCTGCGGGTGACGGTGTGGTATTCGCTCGGAACGGTCCCCGCCCAGCTGGCCCTTGGCCTCGCCCTCGCCGTCCTTCTCAATCGGAAGTTCCGCGGCAGGCAGACCTACCGAGTCCTTTTTCTCATCCCCTACATCGTGCCTACCGTAGCTGCGGCCGCGGTCTTCGAGCGCATCTTCTCGCTCCGCCCGGAGGCGCTGGCAAACCAGGTCGCCGCCCTCTTCGACCTCCGGCCGCTCCAGTGGCTTTACGAGCCGCGCGGGCTTTTTCAGCTTCTCTTCGGCTTCGACGCCCGCATGAGCGCGGGGACGCTTGCCGTCGGTCCATCCGGCGGCGGGCTCGTCGCTTCGATCCTCGCCTATCTCCGCTCGTGGGCCGTAGGCCCAAGCCTTGCCCTTGTCGCAGTCGGACTTTTCAACTGGTGGGTCTTCGTCGGCTACTACGCCCTCATTTTCTTGAACGGCCTCTCCCAGATCCCCAAACAGATCTACGACGCGGCGGAGGTGGACGGGGCCGGTCGGCTCACGATCCTTCGAAAGATCATCCTCCCGCTTGTCTCGCCCTCGACCTACTTCCTCACGCTCATCGGGGTGATTGGAACCTTCAAGGCCTTCAACCACGTCTACATCCTGCGCACGGCAGCCGCGCAGGGGACCGTCGATCCGATGAGCGTCTACCTCTTCTTCACCTTTTTCCACCAAGCGCGCTTTGGGTATGCGTCCGCCGTCGCCGTGCTTCTCTTTCTCATCGTGCTCGGCCTCACGCTCCTGCAGCGGCGGCTGATGGAGCGCCGGATTTTCTACGGAGAATGAGCTCGATGGGAACAGGGCGCTCGGGAGTGGCAAGGAGCCGCCGTATCCGCACGGTGAAGCGCGCGCCGCCGGCTCTGGCGATCCGCGCAGCTGCCTCGCGACGCATCGCTGGCCGCACTCTCTTCTACCTCCTGCTCTCGGCAGCCGCTTTCATCGCCTGCGTTCCCTTCTTGTACATGGCGGCGAACTCGCTGAAGACCCTCGGCGAGACCATCACGCGGGTGAGCGCCGATCCCTTCTCGCCGCAGTTCTGGCCGAGGGTCCCGCAGTGGCACAACTTCGTGCAGGCCCTCCGCGACGAGAACATGGGCCATTACCTCCTGAACAGCGTGATCATCTCGATGACCACGGTGGCCGGTGCGCTGGCCACCTCGTCGCTTGCGGCCTACGCCTTCGCCCGCCTTCGCTTCGCCGGAAGCAGCCTCATCTTCTCGGTTCTCGTCGCAACGCTTATGATCCCGGACACCGTCCTCCTCATCCCCAACTTTCTGGTCGTCGCGCGCCTCGGCTGGCTCAATCGACTGCCCGCGCTCACCGTCCCCTTCATGGGAAGCGCCTTCTTCATCTTCCTCCTGCGGCAGTTCTTCAAGCAGATCCCGGCATCGCTCATCGAGTCGGCGCGGATGGAGGGGGCAAGCCATCTTCGCATTCTCCTGCGGATCGTGATTCCCCTCTCGGGCGCGCCGCTTTTTACGGCCGGCTTCCTCGTCTTCAGCGATTCCTGGAACGCCCTGCAATGGCCGCTCGTCGTGACCCAAACGGACCGCTGGAGGCCGATTGCCGTAGGGCTCGCCAAGTTCATCTCCGAGGCCGGTCCCTACACCCAGCTGCGAATGGCGGGTGCTATCATCGCGCTCCTGCCGACGGTGCTCCTCTTTGTCGCCGCCCAGAGACAGATTACCGAAGCGATTGCGCGCACGGGGATAAAATCGTAAGCTCTGCGGCCAGAGGCCTCCCTGAAGGAGCGACCAATCTCGATGAAGACGGCTCGCGAAGCGCTCTTCCACCTTGCCCTTCTCATCCTGACCGTGCCTGCGCTCCTGGCCGGCTGCGCGCGGCAGCAGCCAGGCGCATCGGGGGCCGCGCCCCAGCCGCTCGACGCCGTCGATCCCTCGAGCGAGACCATCACCTTCTGGTACCCCTACACGGGCACGACGCAGAAGGGCATGCAGGCGCTCATTGCGGAGTTCAATGCCGAAAACCGGTGGCACATCACGGTGAAGGGAGAGTACGCCGGCCGCTATGACGACATCTACGACAAGATGATCCCGGCTATCGCGGGAAAAGCAACCCCGAACATCGTCACCGCCTATCAGAATCAGGCGGCAACCTACGAGGAGAGCGGCGTGCTTGTCGACCTCACGCCCTATGTCAACTCCGCAAGATGGGGAATCGCGAAGCAGCTCGATGACTTTTTCCCCGCCTTCCTCCGTCAGGATGTGAACGCCCAATTCGGCGGCAAGCGCCTCGGCTTTCCGCTCAACCGCTCGGTCGAGGTTGTCTACTACAACAAGGATTGGCTCGCCCGGCTCGGCTTTTCCGGCCCCCCCGAGAGCTGGGACGACTTCGCCCTGATGTGCGAGCGGGCGACCTCCTCCGGAAGGCTCGGCTACGAAATAAACACCGACGCGTCCAACATGTTCGCCCAGGTGGCGAGCCGCGGGGGAAGGATCACGGGGACTGGCGGGACGGGCTACGACCTCGATTCGCCGCAGATGCGTGCCTCGATGCGTTTTATGCAACGCCTCTACGAGCGGGGCTTCGCCGGAAAGATCGCCGAGCATTACGGTGACGAGACCGACTTCGCGAACCGGAAGACGCTCTTCACGATGGGCTCGAGCTCAGGCATCCCCTTCTACGCCCAGGCGATCGAGGGGAGCGGGAGCCCCTTCCGCTGGGGCGTCGCCGCGATTCCACACTCGACCGCCAGACCGACGCTCGACATCTACGGCGCCTCCGTGAGCGTGACGATCTCGACCCCGGCGGCCGAGCTTGCCTCCTGGCTCTTCGTGCGATGGATGGCCGAGCCGAAACAACAGGCGGCCTGGACCCGGAGCTCCAACTATTTTCCGGTGCGCATCTCGGCCGCCGACCGCCTCGCCGACTACTTTCACAAGAATCCGCAGCTCGGCGAGGCCTTCAAGCTGCTCGAGGAGTCCGACCTCGCTTCGGAGCCTCCCTTCACCGGCTACGACCTCGTGCGGGACGCCATGACCGCCGCCTTTGACAGCATCCTCGACGGAGCGTCGGTCGACCTCTCCCTCGCGGCGCTGAACGAAAAAGCGAACAGACTCTATCGGGAATCGGCGAGCGACTGACAGGGTGTTGGAAGACCCGAAGTCGCGCGCTCGGCAGCGCCCGACGCGCCGACAGGGTGGCCGGCGACAGGGTGGCAAGGAGCGGGCGAGACAATCGGAGGAATGGTGCCAATTCTTCTTGCAGTGGGAGCCGCTCTCATGTACGGGGCCGCGGATTTCTCTGGCGGAATCGCTACGCGCCGGGCATCCGTCTTCGCGGTCCTCCTCTTCTCCCAGACGATCGGGCTTCTCACGGCCATCATCGGCTCCTTCCTCCTCGCGAGCTCGCCGCCTGGGCCGGCCGACCTCCTCTGGGGAGCGGCGGCGGGTCTCGCGGGAGCCGCCGGCATCGCCCTTCTCTACACCGCCCTCGCCACCACGCCGGTCGCGGTCGCTTCGCCTGTTGCCGCGGTGACGGGCGCTTTCCTCCCGGCCCTCTTCGGCGTCGTCACCGGGGAGCGTCCAGGCCTCCTCGCCTGGATTGGGATCGCGGCGGCGATACCGGCGATTGTGCTTCTCACCCGGAGTCCTGCAGCGAGAGGAACCAGGGGGTCGGGCGATCCGGTGAGGCGCGCGGTCATGCTCGGCCTTGGCGCGGGTGCCGGTTTCGGCCTCTTCTACATCGCGATCTCGCGGACCGCCCGTGAGTCGGGGATCTGGCCCCTCGTAGCCGCCCGCGCCTCGACGGTCGTGACCATCGCCCTTGTGAGCGCCCTGCGCGGTCGCTCCGTATCCATCGGCAGGGGCGCGCGCGGCTCGGTCCTCCTAGCCGGGGTTCTCGACATGGGAGCGAACATCGCCTTTCTTCTCGCGGTCCGCCAGGGGCTCCTCACCGTCGTAACCGTCATATCGTCGCTCTACCCGGCGCCGACGGTCCTCCTCGCTCGGGTAGTCTCCGGCGAGCGGCTCACTGCCGCGCGCGTTGCGGGGCTTGTCTTCGCGCTCGCGGCGGTCGCCTGCATCGGCGCAGGATAGCGCGGAGCGGCACGAGGCGCTCGTCGAGACGGCGGCCGTCGCGAACGTCGCGCCGAGCGAGGTCACAAGACCCGCAAGGGGAGGCGAAACCGACGGGAATTTGCGCGGTGGCGGAGTCCGGCTTCTGCTGGTACAATAGGGCTCGGATCGTTCGCCGCCCATGAAGATACGTGCCAAGCTATCACTCATCACCGGTGCCTTCTTTGTAAGCGTCCTCCTCATCGCGACTCTTGCGGTGTGGACCATCAACCAGGTGGAGAGCCTAAAGGATACAACCAATCGCGGAGTGGAGCTTGTTTCCGAATCCAAGAACGTTCGAGCCCTCCTCCTCGATCTTCTCTTCGGGATGTTCTCTCCTCAGATGTACGATCTCTTGAAGGACCTGACCTATGCCCCGCGCCCCTATACGACTCCGCGCGAGTGGATCAGCTCCGCCGTCTCTTTCAAGACGGACTTTCGGACTTTCATGGCGCTTCCTTCCGTCAAGCGCCTGCTGCGCAATCAGGATATGCGCAACGAGTACCAGGCCGCCCTCGCGGTGAGCGAGAAGGCGTTTCGGAGGATCGACGGCCTGAACATCACCCTGACGAAGCTGGTTCAGGCCGGAGTGATCGGAAACAAGAACCTCTATGAGTCGATCCAGGAGAATCCCGAGGATCCGGAGATCAGCTTCTTCGACGAGGTGCGCGCAACCTCCTACTATCTGACCAACAACTTCGAGAGCTTTCTGAACTACTTCCTGCGATCCCTCGAGACCGAAAGCCGAATCATCCAGCGACAGATGATACTCACATTCATCGTCCTTACTATCGTGATAGGCCTTTCGACCTTTTTCATAGCACTTATCTTCGCCCGTCGGATTACCGAAAGCATCGGGAGCGTGGAGGCCGCCATCCGGCGCGTCTCCATGGGAGACTTCTCGACACGGCTCGTGATAACCTCCCACGACGAGTTCGAGAAGCTCTCGCACAATCTGAACCTCTTCGTGGGCGACCTCAAGCGAAACGTCAACACTATCCTCGATCTGACACGCGACATCGGCAGCTCGGTCGCCGGGCTCGTGAGCATCGACAACATCCTCAATTTGGTCGTTCAGTCGATTGTGAAGGATACGGGGGCGAGCGGTGCCGCCATCCTCCTTGCCGACGAGATGCGACAGGTTCTTGTGCCCCGCGCCGTCACCGGCCGCTTCCCGAGCCCGATTGACGGCTCATCGGGAGAAAGCCGCTCCGCCGCGGAGCCCCGGGAGGAGGACACCACACCCCTCGGCGGCCGCCTTCTTCCCCTCGATCATCCCATCTTCGGCCCCCCGCTCGCAAGCGGCGAGTCGGTCTTTATCCATGACTCTTCGACCGACGCCCGCCTGGAGGGAAACCGCTTCGAGGGTCCGCTTTTCGTGAGCTCCCTCATCGCCGTTCCCTTCGTCCAAACGGGACGGGTGATCGGCGTGCTCTCGATAGTCTCGACCCGCACCGATCGCCATTTCACCGATCTTGACCTGACGAACCTCACAACCTTTGCCGAGTTCGCGGCCCTCACCATCGACAACTTCAACAAGTACGTTGAGCTCATCGAGAAGAGGGAAGCGGAATATCAGGCCCTCCAGTCGCAGGTCCAACCGCACTTTCTCTACAACGTCCTCGCCGGATTGATCGGCCTCAACCGCATGGGCAATACGAAGGCTCTCGAGAGCTCGATTCTCGCCTTGAAGGACATGCTCCGCTACACGACGGAGCATCAGGAGTGGACGACCGTCGCGGAGGAGTTCCAGTTTCTCTTGAAGTACTGCAACCTCCAGAGGCTTCGCTTCCAGGAGCGCCTTTCCTTTGATCTTGACTGCGACGAGGCGGCCGGCCGCTGCCGCATTCCGAAGCTGCTCCTGCAGCCATTGGTAGAGAACGCGGTGATCCACGGAATTGAGCCGCTCGACCGGCGGGGTCATCTTACCGTTACCGCCCGACTCAACCATTCGGAAGCCGAACCCGTCCTGTGCATCTCCATTGTCGACGACGGCGTCGGTTTCGTGCCAGGACCGATCGTGAGACGCACCCACATCGGGCTGGGAAACGTGAAGGAGCGGCTCTCCCTCGCCTTCAAGCGTGCATCCTTCCAGATCCACAGCAGCCCCGGCGATGGCACTCGGGTGGACTTAGAAATCTCGGGAGAGGAGCTGTCCGGGTGAAGATCGTCATCGCCGACGACGAAAGCCTCGTGCGCTATAGCCTCAAGAGCATGTTCGGCGAGACCGGAATTGCCGTGACGGTAGTAGGAGAGGCTACGAACGGCAAGGACCTCATCACCCTGGTGCGCAAGCACCTGCCCGACGTTGCCTTCGTGGACATCAAGATGCCCAAGCTCGACGGTCTCGCTGCGATCGAGGCCGCTTCCGCATTTTCACCGGCGACCCGATGGATAATCCTCACCAGCTACTCGGAGTTCGAGTACGCCCAGCGCGCGGTGAAGCTTGGCGCAGTGGATTACCTTCTGAAGCCGGTGAGCCCCGAAGAGCTCAAAGAAGTCCTGCAGCAAGGCAGCCGCGATGCGGTGCGAGGGCGTCTTGCTCAAAACGAGGAGTTCGAAAGCCGGATGACGGCTCTCCTCAACCGAACCATACACCCCGATTCCCTCGACAAGGGAGAGGCGGTGAAGGCTGTCGGAACCGTCGTGGTGATCGACACAATCCGATCCGACCCGGAACGCGAGGCGCTGATGCTCGAGTTGTGCGATGCCCTCCGGGAGGCGATGAGGGAAAGCGTGACAGCGGAGGGCTTCGCCGGCCTTGTTCCCATCGGGGGCGGAAGACTCTGCGTCGTCCTTGCCTGGGGAAGATCCCGCCACCCGGAGGGAGCCGCGGTTTTCAAGCGCTTCAGAAATCGCGCGGCACAAGTGGCAGACCGCTTTTCGGGCGCCGATGCGGCGACGACCCTTCTGGAAACCGGGGAATGCGATTCGTACACCCGGCTCGCCTCGGAGGTTTGGCGCCTCGCGGAGCTCGCAGCCTTGCGCGCCGTAGCGGGAGTTGGGGGCATCCTCTCGAAACGGGAGCTCGAGGAGGCCGGCTCGGACGCGAGGCTTCGGGCGCTCGCGGACTCTCTCTGGCGGATTGCCGACGCCTCGCGCGCGCGGCAGAATCTCCTGCTCCTTTCCGAGATCGAAGCCGCCAAACGCCTTCTGACCTCGCCGGAGCTTCCCAGAGGCCAGCAGGTCCTGAAGGCGGCGACACGCTTCCTCTGTTCGATCCTGCCGGTGGAGCCGCCCGCGGCCGGGGCGACGATGGAGTGGCTTTCGGCGCTTGGGTCCGAGGCCAGGCGCCGCATCCCCCGGCCGCACGGCGGAGGAACGGGCGGGGATCTGATCGATCAGCTGAAGGCCTACCTCGACCTGCGCTATGCCGAGAACCTAAAGATCGCGGAGCTCGCGCGCATGCTCCACATCACCCCGAACTACTTGAGCAACCTCTTTCACCAGCGCGTCGGAACAACCTTCCTCCGCTATCTCACTGCGCGGCGGATGGAGCGCGCGCGAGAGCTGCTGAGCGAGGGAAACGTCCAGATCCAGGAGGTCGCCCGCCGGGTCGGTTACCAGAGCACCCGTCACTTCTCCCGCCTTTTCAAAGGCTTTTTTGGCGTCTACCCTTCAGACCTGCGCGACCAGGGGAAAGAGACGGAAGACGGAATGCCGGAAGCGAGAGCCCGCTAGAGCACTGCAGGCTCGACACCTGCCGCGCCGCCTAACGGAGGTTTGAGGGGCGGCGCTCTTCCTCGGACAGCGCCTGCCAGACCCCGTAGGTGCCGGCGGCAAAGACCCAGCCAAGTGAGCCCCAGGTGCTCCCCTTCGCGATCATTCCCTCGTCGACCCCCTGATGGCTGCAGGCGAAGCCCTCCTCCTGCATCCCGCTTCCGACCAGCCCGGCCGGCCTACCGGGCAGCGAGAGCATCTGCTGTGTCCCGTGCAGGACGAGCGCGGAAACCTCGCTATAGATCGCCATCCTCGAGAGCTCGCCGAGGCGTATCCAGTCCGCGAGGAACCACAGCGAGTAGATGTCGACGACTCCCGCTCCCCAGAGGATGCTGATCCCACCCCAACCGCGCGACTTGAAGCCGTTCTCGGCGAGCCGGGTGCCCTCCTCGAGGGGAACATCCCACAGGTGGTTCCAGGTAAGCGAAAGCCCGCCTGCCCGCAGGGCCCCTTCGAGGAACTCTGGAGCGCGGGTCGCGTCGTGAAGCCGGAGGAGGGCGCTCATGGCGTAGGCCATCCCCTCCTTGTCCACCACGTTTGGGTTGTCGAGGGTCCCCCCGCGATAGTCGATGCGCTCTACTACCTCCGAGAGCAGCCATTCACCCGCTCGGATGGCCGCGCTGCGGTACTCATTCGCGCCGCTGGCGCGAGCGAGCTCAAGGAGGAAGGGAATCGCGGTCGAGGTCGAGGACTTGTTCGCCCGGTCACTAGCGCCGAACCACTCCTCCGGTTTCATGATTGCGCGACCGTCGGGGGTGTAGGCGCGATACCAGGAGCCGTCGCGATTCTGAGTCCGAAGGAGGAAGTCGCCGAAGCGGCGAGCGGCCTCGAGACAGGAGGCGTCGAGCGCGACGGAAGAAAAGAGACAGAGATCCGCCGCAGCCTCCGCCATGTTGCGGATATAATTCCCTTCTTCGGCCCCTTTCGCCCCGTAGTGCAGCAGCGAGCCGACCGGGTCACCGAAAGGGCTGATGGCGCGTCCGCGCCGCACGTCGTAGAGGGTATAGAGAAAGCCGCTCTTTGCGACGCAGGAGCGGAGGTAGCTCTCCACCAAGCGCCGCGCAGGTGCAGCCCAGCCTGGCCTTCCCCAAGGCGCGCTGAGCGCGGCGAGCATGAAGGCATTGTTGAGGGGGCGGCCGGTGAACCCGTATTCGAGAATATCCGGGTAGATGCTCTCTTCAAGCTTGTTGAACGAGGTTCCGTAGCCGCTCGGCGGCGAGCCGACACCCAGGCGCGGATCGAAGTTGAGGCTTAGCCCCGTATGCCCCCTCCAGTTGTGGGCAAGGCCGGACAGGCAATCAAGGCGAGCACGGATGCACTCCTGCAGACCGACCGGCGGTTCGACCGGCTCTGGGCGGCTCAGCGCATGGGCCCGCACGAATCCCTCGAGGCAGGCGGCATCGAAACCGGCCGCTTCGAAAAGCGCGATCCGGTAGGTGACTGAAATCGCCGTCTCACTCGGCGGCAGAAAAGCGGTGATGGGCGACAGCGACCGGTCAAGCATGCGGCTGCTCGGCTCCTCGCAGTAGGGAAGAGCGGCGATGAGGCGCGCGGGAGCAGCCGCAGAGGCGCGGCGATAGCCAAGCGCTCCAATCTCGGTGGAGTGAAGAACGCGACGCTCACCCGGCTTTCGGTCGACCGGTCGGCTCGACCGCGCGAGGGTTTCCCTAGCAAGGAGGATCGCCCTCCGGGTCTCCTCCTTGTAGGCCATGACAAGGGGGTAGGCCATGCGCTCCTCGCTGACGAGCGCCGACCCCTCGGGACCCTCGACCGGACAGTAATCATAGCAGGCGGCCGGTACGAAGAAGCGCCAGCGACCGGGACCAATGGGAAGCGCAAGCCTGACCCCTATTCCATCGACCGATCGCCCGCCGGAATCGCCTGCTCGAATCTCGCGGGTAAGCCGCACCTCCTCCGGTCCCAACGACCAGCGGTCTTCGACCCGGTATTCGAGCCCTCCGATTCGTCCCCGGATGGTGCCGCTGTAGAGCCCTGATCCGCGCGCATCCAGGGTCGCATAGTCGGCGCTGCGGGACTCCCCCGAAGGAAAGACCAGCCGGCTTTCGGCCGGCATCCCGTCAACGAGTATGGCATGTCCGCGCTTTTCGAGCCTCATTCTTGGCGCTCCTGCACTGCCCGCGAGGCGCATCCCCGCGTCTCTCAGGAAGTAGCCACGATGATGACATCATGGACCTCGACCGGTGGGAGAGATACCCTGTCTTGCCCAGGATGCCAGGGGAGATCCCCCGTCGTCACGGACCGGACGCTTCGAGCCCGCGTCAAGAGGCTGCCGCTCAAGCGCAACTGCAGATCGTGAGCGCGAGGGATGCGTCCGACGACCTGCACGCTCTCGAGACGTCCCCCGACGAGCGCTGTCCGACCGGGAACGGAAGGGAAAGTGATCAAGTGAACGGCTATTCTCCCTCGTTCCGGCTGCTCGAGGTAAACAGCTTCCACCGAGTCCGGACCGGTCACCGAAATCTCGGGCTCTCCGCCGGCGTGGCGCAAGGCGTTCGCCAAGAGACCCCTCGCTTCGGGTATGGTGAACTCTCCGTAGCTCGCCATCACGTCACACGGGAAGTAGACCGCCCTCCCCTTGCCAGCCAAGGCGACCCACAACGCGGCGCCCCCTTCCCGCTCGCCGGGGGGATTCTCGTAATAGCGGTAGAAGTGATTGCACGCCCACACCATCGGAACTCGCAGCGACCCAATCCCTCGTCCGAGACCCTCGACGTGACATCCCGGTTTCTTCATGTTGACGGGCAGGCGGGCTATGATGCCTCGGGTCAGCTCGTCCTCGCAGGACTCGAAGTCGACGAAGAGATGGGGCGCGCAGCTCTCGTCGCTCAAGCATGCGACGTTCGGCAAGACGATCGCCCGATAGCCGGAGATTCGCTCAACGGTCAAGAGCTCGTCGGGAAGAACATCGAAGGGCACCTTCTCCTCGATCAAGGCGCGGCAGGCTCCGTCGAAGCTCGACTGGTACCTCGTGGCATCGCCTTTCCCGATCAGATCGCGGCTCCGTTCGGAATACACCACCGCCACGTGCTTGAGGGTATCGCTAGGCTCGAGGTATTCTTGGACCTGCTTCAGCCTAGCGAATACCGCTCCAATCCGATCGTAGAGCACCGACTGTGTTTTTCCGGCCGGCGTAAGGTGATCGTCGACGAGGACCGCGCCCCCGTTTGCTGCGACGATCATTGCCTCGGCGGTGAGCTGATCGATCGACTTTGGAGTCCAGTCCCAAAGCTCGCCGTGGCTCAGGATGGCAACCTCAAACGGCAATCCGCCGTGGCCGTCGTGTTGATTGCAAGAGGTGAGGTTGTGCGCGACGGCGACCTCGTCGTTGAGAGTGCGAGCGCGCGCTCGTGCCTGGCGCAGGAAGGAATCGAGGGCTGCATGCTTGAACTCCAGCCATCGACCCCACTGACTCTCTCCTGCGGTCGACTCCCGTGGCATCGCCTCTCCATATCGGCGCCTGTAGCCATCCTCGCACGAAGCACAAAAACAAGAGATAGCCTCGCTCTTCGCGACCTGGCGGCTTTCAGGATTCGGGAAGAAATCCTTCTGGGGAAACCAGATGCAATCGAGCCAAAGACCGTCGACCTGATAGTTACGGACGATCTCCTCGATCTGGCGCAGAGCATGCTCCCGATACCCGCAGCTTATGCCGGGAATCGGCACGAAGCCGGAACGGCCATCGCTGAAGACGACCTGGTGTTCAGGGTGCTGGATGGCATAGTGTCGGTCGAGCCCGACGCAGTAGTAGGCAACGACCCTTGCTCCCAGCGCTTTCAGCGCCGTCAGAAGCCGCCCAGCGAAATCCCTTCCCGCGAGCCGAGGATGCATGGTGCCAATCTTCGTCGGATAGGATGCATAGCCGTTCTCGTCCTTGAACCAGATAGTGACAACCTCGGCTCCCGCGCCCATGATTGTCGCGGCTATCTCGGCCTCGTCCAGCTCCGCAAAGGTCGCGGCATGCCGCTCGGTCAGCATCATGTCGAGCATGATACGGCACTTCGCCGATTCGAGCCAGGGAAACGCCGTGCCGCCCATCACTTCATTCCCACCGCCATTCCCAGACCCGAAACTATCTGCTTGTTGACAAAGATGTAGATGACTACGATCGGGAGCATCGCGAGGATCATCGCGGCGAAGGCGTTGGGGAAATTGGCGGCGTAGGTTGCCACGAGAAAGCTGATGGCCACCTGCACGGTACGACTCCGGTCCCCCTGCGAGAGCAGAAGCGCATAGAGCAGCTCGTTCCAGCTCATGATCACGAGAAAGACACAGGCCGTCGCCACACCTCGCATCGAAATGGGGGCCACGATGCGGAGGAAGGATTGGTGGAGCGAAGCCCCGTCGAGGCAGCTTGCTTCGATCAGCTCGGTCTTCACCGCGTCGCGCATGTAGGTATTGACGATGAGGAAACCGGTCGGAGTCGCGATCCCGATGTAGACCAGGGCGATCCCAAGATCGGTATTGTAGAGCCCCAGCTTGCTGACCAGGAGGAAGTAGGGGATCATGAACGCGCTCGTGGGAACGAAAAGGCCGAACACCATAAAGAGATATAAAATCCGTTTGAAGGGAAACTCGAGCAGGAAGACGAACGAGGCGAGCATCGCGATGAGAGCCCCGGCAAGGGTCGACAGCACCGCCACCAAAAGGGAGTTGAAGAGGTACAGGAGCATTGGCGCCTGTGTCAGCACGGTAACGTAGTTGATGAAGGTCCATCGCTCCGGCATCCCGAGGGGATTCGTGAAGAACTCGCTGTTCGATTTAAACGAGGAGAGGAGCAGCCACAGGAGGGGAACGAGCACCACCACGAGAAAGACTGCGAGGGCTATCCATTTGAGCACGCGGCCAATCATTCCCATCTCCTTTCGGCAAGACGCTGGAGGCCGAACACCAGACCCATCAGGAGTGCTCCGCACACGATGGTTATCAAGCCGGTGGCCATCGTGAGGCCGAACTCCCGGGCACGCGTCATCGCGTTGTACATGTACAGCGAGAGGGTCATTGTCGCGTTGCCTGGCCCGCCCGAGGTCATGATAAGAGGATACTCGATCATCTTCAGGCAGAAGGCCGCGTTAAAGAGAATGTTGATCACGGCTGCCCGCCGGATCAGCGGGAGCGTCACATAGAGATCCTGCTGCAGGGGGCTCGCTCCGTCGATCTCGCTTGCCTCGTAATCCTCCCGGGGGATAACCGTCATCTGGGCAAGGAATATAAGCATGGTGAAGCCGATGTAGAGCACGAACGGCGTCTGGTCGCCCACCAACGCCGTACCCGGGAGGGACAGCCAGGCAAGAGCCGCCCCGTGCGCTCCGATGAGGCGAAGGAAGGCGTCGATGGGACCGATGGTGGGATTCAGGAGAAAGTACCACAGGAGCGCGATGGAGGCTGCCGACAAGACATTGGGCAGGAAGAATAGCGTGCGAAGGAGCGCCCAACCGCGCGGTTTGCGGTGGAGGAGAAGGGCTATCACCAGCCCGAGAGGGGTGTGCACAAAGGTTGCGGCTGCGATCCAAAGAAAGGTGTTGCGTAGCGCGATCATGAACTCCGAGCCGGCGAACATGATCCGGATATTGGCAAGGCCGGTGAAGGTCATTCGCGTTACCCCATCCCACCTCATGAAGCTCACGGGAACGGTGAAGATGATCGGATAGAGGTAAAACGCAACCACGACAAGCACAGCCGGCGCCAGGTAGAGCAGCGCGGTGGAGAGCTTAATTCTGGTAACCATGGTAAGGGGATGGCCGCCGCGAGTGGCGGCGGCCGTTCCCACAAATCCTACTGCTGATTGTACCGCTGCAGCGAGCTCGCAAAATCTTCGGGAGTGATCTGCCCCAAGGCGAGCCTTTCGATCAAGCTGGGCACCTGGTTCATGGCCGAAGGCTTGAGCACCCTCGTGATTTGGACGATCTTCTGGTCCGCCGTCGATGCGAGATGGATGTTCGCAGCAAGCTTTGCGCCCGCCTCCGCGGTCTCCGCCGGATCCAGACTAAGCTTCACTGCAAAGATGTCCTTTCCCTTCACGGCGAACTGTTTCATGACCGGCTCAGAAGTGAAGGTCTTCATGAAAGCAACCACTGCCTGCTTCTGAGGATCGCTCAAGTGCGCGCTCGCGGCCCAAGGCGTCACGGCATCCGTGACCAGAACGGAGGGGTCGCCCTGGGCGAGCACCGGCGCCGGACCCGCCACGACCTCGCCTGGATCCTTCATCTGGCCATCGAGGACGCCGATCACCCACGGACCGTCGACGAGGACGGCCGTCCGCCCCTGGACGAAGTCCTGGACGCTCACCGCCCATTTCGCACCAATGGCGTCCGCAGCGGCGTAGTGGAAGAGCCGCTGAAGCATCGACGCTGCCTTTACGATCGGCGGGGAGTCCAACGAGGCTCCTGAAGCAAAGACCCTGGGCCCGCCAGCCTCTGCGGCGAAATAGCTGAGGAAGTTGGTCGCGTGCCAGGCGTCATCGGCGGTAAAAAGCGATGCGGCGCCGATTCCTGCCGCCTTTAGCTTGTCGGCAAGCGCAAAGAAGTCGTCCCAGGTAACCGGCAAGCTCGTTACTCCCACCTTCGCGAGCAGGGCCTTGTTGTAGTAGAAAACCACCGGTCCCTGCTCCCCCGGAATGGCAAGAAGCTTCCCATCGTAGGTCAGGCTTTCGAGGTCGCTCGGATAGAACCGTTCACGCCATTTTGCGTCCATGTAGGGCGAGAAATCCAGAAGCTGTCCGGACTTGAAGAGCGAGAGATCATTCGGGTTGAAGTTGAAGTAGAACACATCTGGCGGCTCGCCGGCGGCGACCATAGTGCGGATCTTCTGTTGCATGGGGATCCAGTCGGCGAAGTAGCTCAGGCGGACATCCACCTTGCCTGCGTGCTCCTTATTGTACGCGCTGACGAAATCCCGGAATACCACACCGCGCGCCTCTTGCGGGGTGAAGTGGAAAAAGACCGTGAAGGTCGTCGCCTTTCCTGCCGAGGATTCCTGCGACCCCCCCGCAAAAAGAAACCCTCCTCCGAGAACAAACAACGCTGCGACGATCCAGAGATACCTTTTGCTCATAACCTTTCCTCCTGTTGGAAACGCGAGAATCTGCCTCCCTCGACCGGAGGCCGCCCAGGTTCACGCAAGAGAGCAGCTAGGCCCTCTCCAATACGATTATCACCCCCAAGTATGGCCGCTCACAAGCGCGAAGATTCTAACAAATTCGGGACAATTCCGACCAGCGCCTCCGACTAGTGGCAATCCCATCACGGTGCGATCGGCATCCACACGCGCATTCCCCTATGCGTCCGGTTTGCCCAGCCGAGGTAGGGAATTGCCCGAAGCCTGATGCGCCCGATCCCCTCGCCGCCGAGGCCCGGCTTGCTGGCGTCGGGAGGATCGGCCTCGCCGATCCGGCGATAGAGCGCCTCTTGGGCATGCTCTTGCCGGCGGTCGATTCCGACAGTCTCGAGCACAACGACGCCCCCGAGCAGATGCTCCTGCCATTGCGCCTTGATCGGCGAGCCAATCGGGAGCGCGGCCGCGAGCACGGCGACTCCGGCGGACTGATCGTCATCTTCGAAACAGTAGAGAAGCGGCCCTCTCGTGAGCGCCACGGCGGACCTGGTGGATTCGACAGCAGGATGCGCTGCGTAGCGGACCGGCTCCATTTCCAGCTTCAGACACACGATGTCTCCGGAGCACCAGCCGCGACGGATCAAACAGTACGTGCCGCCGTCATGCTGGCCGGCAATTGCCTTCCCGTTCACCTCGAGGGTTGCCCGCCGGCACCACGCCGGGATTCGCAGATTCACGCCGAGGTCGCGGGATCCGGAGCTCCCCGCCCTCACGCCGTCTACCACCAGGCGGATCTCCCCCGTCCATGGATAGCCCGTTGCGATCGAGAGGTCGAGCTGGGAGCCGTCGGCAAAGCCGGCCGACAAGCGCCCTGCCTCGTAGAGATGGATCTGGAGCTCGTGGTCGCTCGTCGTCGCGAGGTAGGTGTGAAGCGAGGCGAGGGTGCGCATCAGGTTCGGCGGGCAGCAGGCACACTCAAACCAGGCGCTTCGCTCGACCTTCCCGCGGCTCAAGAGCGGATTGGGATAGAAGAAGGAGGTCCCTTCGAGCGAAACGCCCGGAAGCACCCCGTTGTAGAGGGTCCACTCCAGGTGGTCGGCGTAGCGGGCCCTGCCGGTCGCGAGAAGCATCCGCCATGACCACATCACCGCGGCGAGCTGCGCGCAGGTCTCGTTGTAGCACCGGTCATTGGGAAGCTCGTAGGGCTCTCCGAACGACTCCATTTCGTGGCGCGAGCCCACCCCCCCGCTGATGCTCATCTTGCGCCGAACGAGATCGTCCCAGAGCGCCTCGAGAGCGTCGAGGAGCTCCTGGTCGCCAGTCTCAAGGTAAAGATCGGTCGCCCCGCAGAGCAGGTAGAGCTGCATGACCGCGTGGCCCTCAATCGCGCGGGCGAGCCGAACCGGGGCGTGATCCTGGTTGTAGGCTCGCCCACCTATCCTTCCCTTCCCGCGACTCTCGATGAGATGGCCTGCGAGATCCAGATAGCGCTGCGTGCCGGAGGCTCGATACATTTCGATGAGCGCCATCTCGATCCCCGGATGACCAGGAAGGCCCTCGTTCTTGTCCGGTCCGAGTGTGAGGCACATCAGATCCGCAAGCTTGCGGGCGACGTCGAAGAGGAGACTCTCTCCCGTGCAGCGATGGTGTGCGACTGCGGCTTGAAAGAGATGCCCGGCGCAGTACAGCTCGTGATCTTCGTCGAGATGGTGCCACCGTTCATCGGCCGGGCGAAGCACCTGGTAGTAGGTATAGAGATACCCGTTCGATTCTTGCGTCTCGCGGATGAGCTCCACCGCCTCAGCCACCTGCCGCTCGAGCGCCGGGTCCAAGGAGCTCCCGTCGATGCGGCAGTTTCCAAGCTCGTACGATGCAGCCTCGAGCCACTTGTAGAGATCGGAGTCCGCGTAGCGCTTGCCCTCGTAGATCCCTCCGGCGCCCGTCTTCGCCTTTACGAAGTTGCGAAAGACCCCAGTCTCGACGAGCTGCGCGTGGCCGTGTTGAAGCGAGCGCCCGCGGTTTACCTCCCTCCGTTTTGCCAGGAGACCTCCCTGAAGAGTTGCCGCGGAAAACGGAAGCGGGTGCAGCCGGGCGAACGGACTGCGCTCGACGTCGACCGGTGGCCTCATCGTTGACCCCCTGTGCAGCCTCTCCTCCCGCTGCCGAAGACTTCGCTCGAAGACATCACGCACCCTACGAGGTCAGGGCGCCGGTGAGCAACCCGACGCGCCAATATCGCTGCAGCGCAATGAACACAATCATGATAGGCGCTAGACCGAGCACGCCCCCCGTCACAACCAGCGGGTACAGCTGGTCGGCGGATCCCCCCGCGGTGGCCTGACTTGCCCACAGCGACAGCCCTACGGTGAGCGGATAGAGCTCTTCCCGGCTGAAGATGATGTAGGGAAGGAAGTAGTTGTTCCAGGTCGCTACCACGCTCAGCAGCAGCACGGTGACGGCTCCCGGAACCATCAACGGCGCTGCTATGCGAGTGAAGGTCCGCAGCTCGCCTGCGCCGTCGACCCGAGCGGCATCGAGGATCTCCCGCGGAACCGATCCGTCAGTGTAGACTCGCATGAGGTAGACTCCGACCGGAGTCACGAGACTCGGGATGATCATGCCGAACGCGCTGTTCACCAGGCCGATCTTGCTGTACAGGATGTAGATGGGTATCGTGAGCGCGGTCATCGGCACGAACAGCGAGGCGAGGATGGATACAAAAAAGGACCGGCTGCCTCGGAATTCGAAGCGCGAGAATGCGTAGCCGGCCATGGACGCGATGACCGTCGCTCCGCCGCCGCCGACTCCGGTATAAAGGATCGTGTTGAGGAGCCATCTGCCAAAGATCCCCGATCGGTAGTCGAACAGGGACCGCAGGTTGTCCACGAACGAGAACGGACCATGGAACCAGAACCCGAATGAGGTGTACAGCATGCGCTCGTCCTTCGTGGACGAGACCAGCAGCCAGTACAGCGGCAAGAGGGCGATGATCAGGAAGGCGGTCGCAAGCAGCATCGCGGCCGCCCGCGTCGGCCACCTGACCCCGAGAAGCTCATGGATCGAAATGCCACCCACTCTCCCGGAGGGGCTGCGCCGGTGCATGGGACTCATCCCTCGCCCGGCCGGCGTTCCCGGCCCGGCCGCAGCAGGAACACAATGAGGACTCCCAGGATCGTCACCAGCGCGAGCACGAAGGATGCCGCTGCGGCGTAGTTGTACTCCTCGCCCGCGAACGCGGTGCTGTAGATGTACATGTTCGGAGTGAAATGACTATTGATCGCAGGGGTGTAGCTTGAAAGGATATAGGGCTCGCTGAATAGCTGGAGTGTCCCAATGACCGCCAGAAAGCCGGTCAGCCCCAGCGCCTTGCTCACCAACGGGACCTTGACTCGAAGCATCACAAGCCGCAGAGATGCCCCGTCAAGGATGGCGGCCTCCGTCAGCTCCATGGGGACGCTCTGCAGGGCCGTGAAGATGATCACGGTATTGAAGCCGGTCGCCAGCCAGGTGACAATCACGCCGATGACGGGAAGGATGGCCGACGAATCCATGAAGTTCGGGCTGCCCAGTCCAACATCTTGAACGAGCCGCGTCAGTGCTCCAAATTGCGGCTCGAGCATGAAACCCCAGAGGATTGCGGCCACTACGCCGGGTACGGCGAACGGAAGGAAATAGACAAGTCGATAGAGCTTGCCGAATGCAATGACTCCCAGGTCAAAGAGCAGCGCGAACAACAGCGCCAGGCCAAGCATGAGCGGAACCTGGATCGCGCCAAAGATTGCCATTCGCCCAAGCCCCGACCAGAAGTCAGCGGAGCCAAACACTCGGCGATAGTTGGCGAGTCCGGCGAAAACCGTTCCGCCCGCGAGTCGCGTCGTGAAGAGGCTGGTGTAGAGCGCATAGACGAGCGGCCCGACCAGCACCAGCAGGTAGAGTACCACGAAGGGCGCAAGGAAGGCGTACGGCGTCGCTCGCTGCCACACCTGGGCGGAGGTGCCGAACAACGGCCCTCGCCTTCCCCTGTGCAACACCGGCGACGCTTCCAACGTACGCCCGGTCATTACTGCGTTACCTTGAATCCCTGATCTTCCGCGTAACTGACAAGGTCCTTCTGCAGCTCCGTGAGGGCCGAGGCCATCGTGCCCTTGTGCTCCGCGACCTTGCCGAAGATGTCGCTCGCCTTGCTTGAGACGTAGGTCATGAACGGCAGCCACTCGATCGTTTTCATGTCGGGAGCCGATTCGATGAAGGGTTGCTCGATCTTCTGCGACCCCGTAAGGGGAATAGTCCGGTCTCTGAAACTGGCAAGGTTCTGCGCGGCAGGCATCGACGGAAAGTCCTGGGTAGGCGGCGTGATAGCGATCCTCCAGGAGGCAAGCGTCGAGGAGAGCCAGCCCACAAACTCGGTAGCCTGCTCAGGATACTTGGTCTGCTTGGTGACGACATAGGCCGAACCGCCCCAGCTCGGCGTGACGTGCTCTCCGGCAGACCATTGCGGAAGCGTCGTGACGCGCCAGTCGCCCACCGATTTTGAAGCAGCGGGCGCGAAGTACTTCGGTCCCCACGCCGCGCGCGGCACCGAAGCCACGAGACCTGAATCGAGCAGGCCGTACTCCTGCGCCTGAACATCGGGCACCATCGTGACCTCGTCGGCGTCGATAAGCTTCTGCCAGTAGCTTGCGAACTCCATGCACTTCGGGCAGGTTACGTTGATGGTAACCCCGTCGCCGCCATTCCATCCAAAGGGTCGAGCTCCGGTCTGGGACATCATGCTGAACAGAAACTGCGCGTCAACCGGCCAGAAGTTCGTGATGCGAGCCTTCGGATTCTCCTGGTGGAGCTTTGCCGCGTCGGCCGCAAACTGATCCCATGTTTCCGGCACGGCAAGCCCATAGTGGCTGAAGAGCTTCGCATTGTAGAGCAGGGCAACGGGGCCGGCATCGAACGGCATCCCGTAGATCGAGTCTCCCCGCGTCACCTGCGACCACATTCCTGGAACGTGGTCGGATTCATACTTCCCCGCGCCGTAGCTCGAGAGGTCCAGGAGACTCTTGGTGATCTCAAACGTGGGAAGCTCGGAGTATTCGACCTCGGCCACGTCCGGAGCGCCGGAGCCGGCCTTGAAGGCCGTTATGAGCTTATCGTATTCACCCGTTCCCGCGCCGACGTTCTCCATGTCGACGCAGACATTCGGATGCGTCCGGTTGAACAGCACTACCATCCGCGAAAACCCGGGCACCCAGCCCCAAAAGGTCAGCTTCGTCGCTCCCGCCTGGCATGAGCTGGTCGTGTTGTAGGACACCGCACTTGGTGTCGGCGCCGCCTGCGCGCTCTTCTTCTCCTGTGTGCCGCCGGCAAAGGCCGATACCACGCAGGAGGCGAAAACGAGCACAACCACTATGGCTCTCTTCACTTTTTTCTCCTTCCAGTACACAAATCGTGTCCGGTGTATTCAACTCGGTTGATTATTTATCACCTTACTTGAATTGTCAAGTTTTTTGGCGCCCGAGGGCAAGGCTGGGGCGCCCCTCGGCACTCCGCGGCATCAACCCGTCGCCTCCGTGCGGGGAGCTTGGCCTACGACACGACGTAGGCGGCAATCTCGCTTGTTGCCTGGTTTGCAGCAACTATCGTCTCGGTCCCCCGATCGCCGACGACCACCATGTTCGCGGCTCCCACTCCCTCATCAACCACGATTCGCTCGGGCTGCAGCCTCCCCTTCGGTCCGCCTGTGCTCTCGCGAAACCGATACAAGCTCAGGTTGCGACTGCCGGAGCGGTTGCTCACGAGGATGCTTGCTCCTCCCTGGATGGTGCCGGTCCACAGACAGTGGCCGTATGCGAGCTCCTCCTCCCATGCGGCGTCGATCCATCGGCCGTCCTCTCGCCGGTACACCGCGAGGCGGCTGCCATGAAACGGCTCGATCGTAATGAGCTCGTCAAGCCCATCGCCGTCGAGGTCAATGAGGGAGAACTCACTTATCTCCCTTTCCACCAACCGATCGACCGGCCACCCGCCGCTCGCATCGTCGAGCCATATGGCAAAGAGCCCCTCAACCCCGGATACAAGAACGGCGGGCCGCCCGAGGTAGCTGCCCACGCGAAATCCATGGTTCTTATGGAGCCCTCTCAGTATCGGGGTAAGGCTCCAACTGTCGTCCGGAGAGCGCGGGACGGCCGCCGCGTAGACATGGCCCGGTTTTGACCAATCCGCGGGCTCGGCCTTGTCTTCGGCTATCGAGGCAGCCACAAGGTAGAGCACACCTCCCTTTGTGACGAAATCGATTCGGTGAGCAAAGGGGAGATCGATCACCCGATTCATGACCCAGGATTCATGTGCATCCTCTTCGCGCACAACCGAGTAGATTCCGCCCCCTTGAAACTTGTAGCCGAGGAAGCAGCCCATGATGCAGTAAAGCTCTCCCTCCCTGTCCGGTCGCCCCGTGATCGCCATGCAGCCTCCGGGGCCGGGAGCGATCGGGACCGAGTGATCGAACGGTGAAGGTACGAGAAAGAGGGGGCCTCGATCCTCGGGCGCGCCGAAGACGCAGGTCCTTCCGTAAAGCTCCGCGGTTCCGAGGGCGTAGGGCATGCTTACCGCCTGCAGTGACCTCTTACTGAATTGCATGGGTGCCGCCTTCTTCAGGATTCGTCGGGAAAGGAGATCTCCTCGTGATATCGATAGCTGTTGAAGTCCGCCGGGGGCGCGAAGAAGCATGCGAGCTTGAGCGGCTGCGGTCCGCTGTTGCGGACCATGTGAACCGAGCCCCGCGAGAAGAGGACGGCGGAGCCCTCGTGCAGCGTGCCCACCTCCCCCTCTACGAGCACCTGGCCGTTTCCGCTCACGACGTAGATGATCTCTTCGCCGTTGGGATGCTCGTGAGCGGGCCGAACCGTCTGACCGGGCGCGACGGTGACGACGTTCATCGAACAGTGTTTCGCGATACCGCTTTCTGGATGAAACAGCCAGCGGAGCCTCCGGCCGGGAACGTCGATCTCTTCGATGTCACCTTCGTGAATAAGGTTCATTTCGCCCTCCGACCGCGGCCTACACCGCGCCCTCGAGTATCTGGCGAGCTCTCGTGACGCCGGTCCGCCCGCTGTTGTAGACCGGCACTCGGGTCCTGCCGAGCATGGGCTCAAGCGCGGTCATCGAGACCTGCGCCAAGACTATCGCATCCACTTCCTTCGACAGCTTGTCAATCTCCGCGAGCAGGATCTCGTTGTGCTTTTCCGGATGGCCCGCCCGGAGCTGCTTGAAGGCCTCTGCGCTCAATACCGTCTTTACCTCCACGCTCCTGCCGGCCTCTTCGGCCGCCAGTCGGAGCAGCCTCTCGGACGAGGGAACCGTGGACGGCAGGGTGGCCACGAGCCCGACCCGGCGACCGTCGCGAACCGCGAGATCCATCATCGGGCGGTCGATCTGAAGCAACGGTATGTTCATCATCGGGGCGGCATACTCGACCGCGCGGCTAAAGGTGGAGCAGGCGAGCAGGATGAGATCCACGCCGTAGTCCTCCAGAAAGCCTGCAAAGGTTACGAACTTGCGGTAATTCGCTTTCGGTATGGTTCCCACGGGAGCCGCGAGATTGGTGTTCTGCACCGAATCATCGCCGGCGTGGGCCACGGTTACCTCGGGCATGATCTCTTCGACGTATTTCTGAACCACCGATGCCGTGAACACCGCGGCATGGATGATCCCAAGCTTTTTCCCGGTAAGGTCCTTGGACATACTCTTCCTCCTACCCAATTTCGAGCAGGCTGACCGCATGCGACGGCATCATGAACGAGAGGCGAATCACGCCTTCTGCCGTAGAGGTTGTTTCGAGAGTCTCGATCTGATCGAGCCCCGAACGCGCTTTGATCGCCTGCCATTGCTCGGCGGTGGGATATGCGGGTCGTCGCTGCCGAACCCATTCCGCGTAGGCGTTGCTGTGCTCCGAATCGATTCGGTAATGGCGAGTGCGGTGCTTTTTTCCCGCGGCCAGGCCCCGCAGCTCGATCTCGACCGGATGCGTTTCGTCCGCGTCCCAATCGTCATGGTGGGCGTAGATCAGCACCGAAAGGCCGCAGGGTCCACCGACCGTGGCGAGGCCCGACACCTCGAACGGTTGCTGCTCCCCGAATGCGCCGGGATTGCTTCGAACCTCCACACGGTGCGAGCTCTCAAATTGGCATTGGGTATCGCCGAGGCGGGCGAACATCTTGAATAGATTGAAAACCGCCTTGTCGATTCCCTGGGTGCTGAAGCTGCGCGTTCCCTCGAAGCAGCGCTCGCCAACGAACATGAATGCCCACGCAAGCGGGCGGACATCCATTCCCATGACGGCTCCCAGGTCGCGTATTCGTTGGTAGCTCGATGCGACGTAGGAGGCGTAGTACTCGGTGTTGCGGAAGTTTAAGTTCGCGTTGTCAAACCTACCGCCCGCGGCCCACCCGTCGGGATCCGCTTCGGAGAGCACCACTTCGAGGCCGCCGTAGCCATGCTCGCGAATCGTCTCGAGTCCCAGTTTGACCTGGCTTATCTGCGTGTGCACCGACGGAGTGGCCTTGGGGGCATGGACCTGGAACGGGAAGCCCCCGCCCTTGACGTGAAAGGTTATGAAATCTAGCCGGGTCCCGCGCGCGCCGCTCACGTAGTTCTGGCCCCGCAAGCAGTGATCGAGAAAGGTCGAAAGGAACTCGTAGCCGTGATTTCCGGGAGTCGGGCCGCAGGTCGCCGGTCCCGAGAGCCGGGCCTCAGGCAGCACGGCGTGGACGGCCGCCTCGGTGTAGTCGTAGAGCTTGCAGTACTCCTCGACGGTCCCCTTCCAATAAAAGATGTCGGGCTCGTTCCAAAGCTCCCAATACCATGTGAGAACCTCATCCCTTCCATACCGCTCGAGGCAATGGAGCGCTACGTTGCGGATGAGCTCATACCATTTCTCGTATTCTTTCGGAGGGCAGGCCCAGCCGATGTCCCGGTAGGCGCGGTAATCCTTGAACCCGTAGCCGTTCGGCGCAAAGCGAGGATCTGCAAGATCCATGGGCATGAACCCGATCTCGAAGAAGGGCTTGGCCGAGTTTCGCAGATAGACATCGAGGATGGCGTCGATTACCGTCCAGTCATAGATCGGCTTTCCGGTTGGATCTTCGGTGTAGACATTGGTGGAGCCCCATTTGTAGGTCCCATGGCAGTTGCCGGTACAAAACAGGTGATGGGTCCTCATGAAGTAGGGCGCATCTTCGAGCGCGCCGAATTTGGCGATGAGCTGCTCGCCCTCCGGCGCATGAGTATAGTTGCACTCATCGTATCCGACGTAGCGCCAGTCGTGCTTCAGCGGGCCGGTTTGACTCCCGGCATCCACCTTGATTTTCACGACATCACTTTTTGGCATAGTCGACCTCGCTTACACTAGTTTGATTCTGATTCAACAAAGTTGATTTGTCAAGTTTAGTCCGTTTCTTTTCCGGGCAGCCGGGCAGCCCTGCCCGCGAGCGCAGAGGTGCTCACCTTGACAAGGATTCTGACCGGAAGATAGCCTGGATCAGACCGTTGAATGAAGCGCAACCCTGTGGAACTTGACTTGATGGAAGACAGTAAGATCGGTCGCCAAATCCGGAAGCTCCGGCGCCAACAGCACCGGACCCTTCAGGAGATCGCAGACGCGAGCGGCTTCTCGAAAAGCCTCCTTTCAAAAATCGAGACTGGCAGAGTCTTTCCGCCGATCGCGACGCTCGTGAAGATAGCCGGCGCGATGGGGACGAAGGTCACCGCACTGCTGGAGGCCGCCGACAACGTGCGGACGGTCGTCAACCGGCACGAAGAGGCGATTCGCAACACCGTGCGAACGGAAAAGGGGTACGCGGTATTCCCGTTCGCCTCAGAGCACCGATCCAAGAAGATGCAGCCCTTCCTTTTCACCGCCAAGCGCGGCGAAGTGCAGCATCACGAGGTCACCCACGAGGGCGAGGAGTTCATCTACGTCGTCGAAGGCTCTCTCAAGTTCCACGTGGGTGACGTTGAGTACACCTTGCACCAGGGCGACGGGCTCTACTTCGAGGCCCTCGACGTGCACGGTTTCGAGCCGATCTCCGAAACCGTGGTCTACATCGACGTGTTCGTATAGTCGCGCTCAAATGCGGCGGTCAGCCGTGCGCGATGTATCCTTCGAGCTGCTCGATGAGCAACTCCTTGTCGGAGAGAGCCGCCTTCACCACATCTCCGATCGACACGAGTCCCACAAGGCGGTCCCCCTCCATGACCGGAAGATGGCGGAAGCGCCGCTTGGTCATGATCGCCATGCAGCTCTCGATGGTGTCGTCGAGGCTCACGCTGTAAACCTTGGTCGTCATGACCTCGCGGACTAGAATCTCCTCCGGCAGGCGCCGCTCGCATGCCATCTTCCGCGCGAAGTCGCGCTCGGAAAAGATTCCGAGAATCTGGTTGGGCTCTCCGATAACGAGAACGGACCCAAGGTTCCGCTCTGCCATGAGCGCGAGCGCCGCTCTTACATTCGTCTCGGCAGTCACCGTCCAGACCTGATCGCCCTTATCCCTGAGCACATCACGAATCGTCGTCATGCCCCCTCCTCGCGCCGGCCTTCCACCGGTCGGCTCCTCTGTCCTGCACGTCGCTGGAGCCCGCCCGGATCGAAGAGACTCGGCTCCCGCGAAGTGCCTTCATCGCAGATTATACCACCGCTCGAAAGCCGCCGATTGTAGAATTCGTCACCTTAATCGTAGAGCCGATCCCTTTTGCTCCGACGCGAATTGCCCTACCATTTTCCTTAGATTTCCAAAGAGTTCACTCAAAGGAGTTTGTTATGAAGAAGCTGACAGGATTGCTCATGCTGCTCGCCGCCGGGCTGTTCGCCGCGTCCTTCGCCTTCGCGACCGGGCAGAAGGAGTCATCCGCCGCCGCCGGAGGGAAGATCCGGATCGCGATGGTCGTGAAGAGCCTCGGAAACTCGTTCTTCGACGCCGTCCATCAAGGGGGCGAACAGGCCGCGAAGGAGATCGGGAACGTCGATCTCATCTACCAGGGACCCAGCACCCCGACCGCCGAGGGCCAGATCTCCCTCATCGATTCGCTGATCGCCCAACATGTCAACGCGATCGAGATCTCGGCGAACGACACCGACGCCCTCGTGCCGATCACCAAGAAGGCGATGGCCGCAGGCATCAAAGTAATCTCCTTCGACTCCGGTATTGCAGCCGACGGGCGGATCCTTCACCTCGCCGCGTCGAGCGATGAGCTCATCGGCCGCTCCGAGGTACAGATCCTCGGTAAGCTCCTGAACTATCAGGGCGAGATCGCTATCTTGAGCGCCACCGCTCAGGCCACCAACCAGAACACTTGGATCAAGTACATGAAGCAGGAGCTGCAGGATCCGAAGTACGCCAATATGAAGCTTGTCTCGGTGGTCTACGGCGACGATCTGTCGGACAAGAGCTACCGCGAGGCGATGGGGCTCTTCAAGTCCTACCCGAACCTCAAGGGGATCATCTCCCCGACCACGGTCGGCATTGCAGCGACCGCGAAGGCGCTTGAGGATGCAGGCCTTGCGGGCAAGATCCAGCTCACCGGTCTCGGCCTCCCCTCCCAGATGAAGCAGTACATCCTCGACGGCACCTGCCAGGAGATGGAGCTGTGGAATCCGATCGATCTTGGATACTCGGCAACCTACCTTTCCTACCTGCTCGTCAAGAACAACGTCAGCTCGGTTTCCCAAGGGCAGTCCTTCGACGTCGGCAAGATGGGATCGCTTTCGGTCGGGTCCGACAATGTTGTCGTCATGGGGAAGCCCTTCGTCTTCGACAAGAGCAACATCGACAAGTTCGCGGCCATCTATTGATTGCCTGGAAATAGGCTACAATAATAACCGTTCAAGGGCGGCGCCGCATGGCGCCGCCCACCACTATGGCGGCTCCGCGAGAAAGCGCCCCGCGATGTGCAGTGCGCTCTCCAGGAGCCCGCGACACAGAGGTTCCGGTGGACTCGATACTGACGCTCAAGGGTGTGAGCAAGGACTTCCCGGGCATCAAGGCGCTCGATAGGGTCAACTTGGACGTACGCCCCGGCGAGGTCCACGCCCTCATTGGAGAAAACGGCGCCGGTAAGTCGACGCTAGTAAAGATCCTCTCGGGGGTTTTCCCCCCGACCGAGGGGGAGATCACCCTCGAAGGGAGTCCAATCTCCTTCCGCTCGCCGCACGAGTCGCAGGCAGCCGGCATCTCGGCCATCCATCAAGAGGCCACCATGTTCCCCGAGCTGTCGGTGACCGAAAACATCTTCATGGGTCACCATTTGAAAGCTCGGGGAATGGTCGGCTGGAGGTCGATGCAGGAACGGACCAGCGAGCTGCTGGAGAGCCTCCAAATCAAGATTAACCCGAGAGCCAAGGTAAAGACCTTGAGCTTCGCGGAGCGACAGATGGTGGAGATCGTGAAGGCCCTCTCCATCAACACGAAGATAGTCATCATGGACGAGCCGACCTCCGCCCTCACCCTGCGCGAGGTGGAGCATCTCTACACGATCATTCGGCAGCTTGCCCAGAGCGGCAAGGCGATCATCTTTATCTCCCATAAATTCGACGAGATCTTCGAGATTGCCGACTCCTATACGGTTCTTCGCGACGGAAAGTGGGTGGGCGAGGGAAGGGTCGCCGAGGCGACCGTCGATTCGATCGTGCGTATGATGGTGGGCCGGAGCCTCGACCAGATGTACCCCAAGAGCGAGATCCCGCTTGGCGAGGTCGCCCTTAAGGTGCAGGGCCTCACGAGAAACGGGATCTTCAAGGATGTCTCCTTCGAGCTTCGAAAGGGAGAGATCCTCGGATTCTTCGGACTCGTCGGTGCGGGACGCTCGGAGGTGATGCGCGTGATCTTCGGCATCGATGCCGCCGACGGAGGGGAGATCTCCATCGACGGGAAGCGGGTCGAGATACGCAATCCATCCGATGCGATGCGCCACGGAATCGCACTGGTCCCGGAGGACCGCCAGCTCCAGGGGGCGATCCTCGCCATGAACATCCGCGAGAATACGACACTCCCCATCATCGGATCGCTTGCGGCGCGCGGTGTGCTGCGGCGGGAGGCCGAGACTTCGGTCGCGCAGCGCTACGGCACCCTTCTCCAAGTGAAGAGCGCAGGGTGGGAGGCCGCCGTGAACAGCCTCTCGGGGGGAAACCAGCAGAAGGTCGTGCTCGCGAAGTGGCTTGCAACCGAGCCGCGGGTGCTTGTTCTCGATGAGCCGACTAAGGGCATCGACGTCGCGACCAAGGCGACGGTGCACAAGTTTATCTCCGATCTCGCCGCAGAGGCGATCGCCGTCATCCTCGTCTCTTCGGAGCTCCCGGAGATTCTCGGAATGTCGGACAACGTCGTTGTCATGCACGAGGGAAGGATTACCGCCAAGATGAGCCGAAGCGAGGCCACCCCCGAGAAGGTAATCTTAGCCGCAACGACGAGCGCGGGCGACGAAAGGAGCTCGGTATGATGGGCCTGCTGAAGCGGCGCGAGACGAGCCTCCTCGTCATCATCCTGGTCGTTGTGGCGGCGGTGACCTTCCGCGCGCACGACTTCCTCACCCCCGGCAACTTCGAGTACATCCTGAAGGATAGCTCGATCCTCCTCATCGTGAGCGTCGGACAGCTCCTTGTCATTCTCACCGGGGGGATCGACCTTTCGGTCGCCTCGACGATAGGCTTCACGGGGATGAGCGTCGCGCTCCTCAACAAGGCGGACCCCGGCATTCCCCTTTTCGTCATCGTGCTGATCTCGATGGCGATCGGCTTCGCCCTCGGCTCCTTCAACGGTACGCTGGTTTCCATCTTCAACATCCCGCCTATCATCACGACCCTCGGGACCCTAAGCATCTACCGCGGCTTCGTGATCGTGCTCTCCGGCGGCACCTGGGTGAGCGCCGACCAGATGAGCGCCCCTTTTCGGAATTTCCCGCAGGGCTACCTTCTCGGTATCTCGAACATGATCTCGATCGCAATCCTCATCTCCCTGCTCTTCGCCGCCTTTCTCTACCTGACGCGCACTGGGCGAGAGATCTACGGCGCAGGAGGGAGCCCGCTGGCGGCGCAGTATGTCGGGATCAACGTCAAGAGGATCAACTTCACGGTCTTCGCCCTTTCGGGCATCTTGAGCGGGCTCGCGGGCTACCTCTGGGTCGCCTTTTACGCCTCGGCGGCGAACGATTCGGCAACCGGGCTCGAGCTCCAGACCATCGCGGCCTGCGTCGTCGGCGGGGTCAGCATCATGGGCGGATCGGGGTCCATCGTCGGGGTGATCCTCGGCTCGATCTTCCTCGGCATCGTGAAGAACGCCCTGACCGTTATTCGCATCTCCCCCTTCTGGCAGGTGGCTATTCAGGGTTTCGTGATCCTCCTGGCGATCGTGGTGAATACCGTGCTCGACCGGCGCGCTCAGGCGAGCTTGCTCAAGAGGAGGGTGCTCTGATGGCCGATCAGGAATCGAAAACTACCGACCACGAGGTTTCATCACCCTCCGGATCGCAGCGGGAGATCGGAAATCCCCTCCGCGGGGCGCGGCTTCGGAACCTCGCCACGCAGTGGGAGATCCTCCTCGTCTATCTCCTGCTCGTCGTCTTCTTCGGAAACTCGCTCCTCTCGCCCTACTTCCTCAACGCCCCCAACCTGCTCGACTCCACCTTCAACTTCATGGAGAAGGCGATCATGGCCCTCCCGATGATGCTCGTCATCATCTGCGGAGACATCGATATCTCGGTCGCGTCGAACCTCGCCCTCACCTCGGTCTTCATGGGCATGGCGGCCACCGCCGGAGCGCCCACCGAGGTGCTTGTCGTGATCGGTCTCGTCGCCGGCTCGGTCCTGGGGTGGTTCAACGGCTTTCTCATCACCCGGTTCGCCATTCCCTCGATCGCGGTCACCATCGGCACCCTCTCGCTTTACCGCGGGGTCGCGTCCGTCATCCTCGGCGACCACGCCTATACCGCCTATCCAAAGCCCTTTGCCTTCTTCGGACAGGGCTATATTCCCGGCACTCACGTCCCCTTCGAGCTTGTCCTCTTTGCGCTGCTTGCCGCGGTGACCGGTTTCCTGCTCCACAAAACCACGTTCGGTCGAAAGGTGTTCGCAATCGGGAACAACCCGACGACCGCCCGCTTCTCGGGGGTGAGGGTCGACCGCCTGCGCCTCATCGCCTTCACCCTCAACGGCCTTGCGGCCGGCATCGCCTCGATTCTGCTCACCTCGCGGGTCGCGAGCACGCGGCCCAATATCGCGACCGGTTGGGAGCTCGATGTCATTACCACGGTTGTTCTCGGCGGGGTTGCCATCACCGGGGGAAGGGGCACCATCTGGGGAGTGATTCTGTCGGTATTCCTGCTGGGCTTCCTGCAGTTCGGGATGGGTCTCGTGAACATCCCCGGCCAGGTCATGAACATCGCGACCGGCTTCATCCTCATCATCGCGATAATGGTGCCGGAGCTGATCAAGCGAGCTCGCAACCGCGCATCCCTCGCGCGCCTTGCCGCCCACTCGTAACGACCGTCCGCTTCCTTTCCCGGCGCGCCCGACGCCCTATCGCCTGCGCCGCTGCGCGCGCCTTGCCGCCCGCTCGTGACGACCGTCCGCTTCCTTTCCCGGCGCGCCCGACACCGCAAACACGTTGGGCGGGCCGTCCCTCAGGGGTAGAGTACCCCCTGGTAGACGTACCCTCCTTGCGGAACGTAGATCGCAAGAGGTCCCACCGAGGTCGTAGTGGTTTGCCCACTCGCCGTCGCGACGAAGGTGTAGGAGAGGATGTGGCTCTGGTTGTAGGTGACGGCCAGCTGCTGCGAGGCTCCCGCGGTGATGGTGATAGGAAGGACCACGCCGTCAAGAATGATGGTGGTGTAGTTGAAGGTCCCTTTCTGGGGGTTGTTCGGGTTCATAATGGTAAGGTAGGCCTGACCGGGTCCCAGGCCGGGGATGAGGGCACAGGCCGAAATGAGCAGGGCGGTCGCCAGCAAGGCGAGCACCCGCACGCGAGGGCGCGCACTTCTCGCGGAAGGCGCGGCCAGGTGAGGCCCGCAAGCTCCTGCGGCCGTGCGCGCCGGAACGAGGGCTCCGGTCTTTCGCTTCCCCACATCAAAACACCCACCGTGCATCTCGCTCGACAGCCTCCGACTCTCTTTCCGCCGCTCCGCCGTCACTTAGACGGCGGAGCCACCCCAGGCGTTTCGACTCGCGAGCTACCGCGTGCCGTCTCACCGGAAAGCGGCCGCTATCCATTCGCGGCAACGTCAGGCTATACTGACAGGCGCTCCTCACTCAAGGTCCTTCGCCCGGAAGGAGAGAGTATGAAAACCATTCTGCTCATCGATTTTGAGAACATCCAGGAGATTCCTCTCCAGGCCATCGACCCGGCGTCGACCGAAGTCCGCCTCTATGTCGGCAAATCGCAGAACCGTGTCCCGTTCGAGCTTGCCTCGGCGGCCCAGCGCTTCGGCGAGGCGTTCAGCTGGCACAAGATCGCAGGTGAAGGCAAGAACAACCTCGACTTCCATATCGCCTTCGAGCTGGGGCACCTCTCGGCCAAAGGTGAGCGCGACTGTGAGTATGTGATCCTCTCGAAGGATACCGGCTACGATCACCTCCTCGAGTTTGCAAGGGGAAAGGGGATCCATTGCCGGCGGATCAGAACCCTCGGCGACCTCTATCCGGCCGGTCGAAAGAAGGCCGGCGCGGTCCAGAGGCCGGGCTCCGCCGCCGCACGCTCGGTTGGAGGAGCCCGGCAGAGCGTCGGCCCGCGGTCGGCCACCTCCCGCCAGGCTCACCGTGACGTTTCCCCGTCGGCGCCGCCCGGAGCGGCGATATCGCAAGGGAGGGCCGTCGCGATGGACGATCTCGAATCGGTCCTCATCCTCAATCTTCAGAAGATCGCCCCGAACAAGCGCCCGCGCAGCCGCGGCCGTCTGAGCAAGCACCTCGAATCGGCGTTCAAGGGAAAGATCGAGCCGGAAGAGCTGCGGCAGACTATCGACCGCCTGTTTTCCAAGGGGTTGCTCACCGAAGAGAATCGGCGCATCAAGTACACGATTTGATCTTCGGCCTCAGGTATATTAGAGTGTCTCCATGCAATCTCTGTCGGGAAGGGTTGCCCTCGTGACGGGGGCGGCGAAGCGGCTCGGCCGGGCGGTTGCGCTGGACTTGGCGAGGGAGGGGGCCGACCTTGTCGTTCATTACAACCGCTCCGCAGGCGAGGCGGAGAGAGTTGCCGCAGAGGCACGAGGTTTCGGAGTGCGGTCGGCCGTGGTCGCCGCGGATCTCGCCGGGGCGGACGAGGGGGGGGCCCTCTTCGAAGAGGCGCTCAAAGCCTTCGGAGCTATCGACGTCATCGTGAACTCGGCTTCGATCTTCGAGGAGACCACCCTTGCCGACGTGACCCCCGAGGAGATCCATCGAAACATCGACGTCAATGCCCTCGCCCCCCTCGAGCTCTGCCGGCGCCTTGCCGCTCACCGCAGGGAGCACGGGACACAAGGCGGTGCTCCGACGGCCTGCGTGGTCAATTTCCTCGATACCCGAATCCTCGACTACGACCGCAGTCACCTTGCCTACCACCTGAGCAAGCGAATGCTCTTTTCCCTTACTCGGATAGCCGCGTGGGAGCTCGCACCCGAGGTTCGGGTGAACGCAGTGGCACCGGGGTTGATCCTGCCGCCGCCGGGAAAGGATGAGAGCTACCTGGAAAGCCTCAAGGGCTCCAATCCGCTGCAGTCGGTCGGCACGATCGAGCAGATTTGCGCCGCGGTCCGCTTCCTCGTCTCCAGCGAGTTCGTCACCGGGCAGGTCATCTTCGTAGACGGCGGCAGGCACATGAAGGGGAATTTCTATGGAACATGAAAGCTCTTCGGGCGACCCTGCCGCGCTTCCGATCGCCCCTCTCGATGCGGCGTCGCTTGAGCGTCTCGCCCGTCTCGATCGCCTCGTCATAAGCGACCTGCTGCTCCGCTGCATTGTAGGGATCAACCCCGAGGAGCGAACCCACAAGCAGGATGTCGTCATCAACCTCACACTCTATGCCGATCTTTCGCGCTCCGCGCAAAGCGACTCGATAGAGGACACGGTCAACTACAAGACGATCAAGAATGAGGTCGTCGCCATGGTCGAGTCCTCCTCCTATCTTCTCGTGGAAAAGCTTGCTGCGAAGATAGCCGAGATCTGCCTGCGCGTTCCGCTTGTCGAGGCCGCATGGGTCAGAGTTGAGAAGCCCGGCGCGCTCCGCTTCGCGCGGAGCGTCGGGGTCGAGCTTCTGCGGCGCCGGCGCGCGGAATAGGGGCCGTTTCCGGGAGAAAGGCGATGGAGACCGTCTATGTGGGCGTCGGGTCCAACATCGAACCGGAAACAAACGTGATTCGCTCCCTCGAGCTTCTCAAGGAGAGGGTTCAGGTTACCGCCGTCTCGCAGATCTTCACAACTGCCCCGATCGGAAGACCCAACCAGGAGCGTTATGCGAACGGAGTTTTCCGGATCGAGACCGATCTCGGGCCGCGTGAGCTGAAGGGTCTCTTCCGCTCGATAGAAGACTCGCTCGGCCGCACACGAACGGAGGACCGCTACGCCCCGAGGACCATCGATCTTGATTTGGTCCTCTATGGAGAGCGGGTAATCCGGGAGCCGGGGCTCGTCGTTCCCAACCCCGACCTCCTCACCCGCCCGTTCCTAGCGGCGGCCCTTCTCCAGATTGCACCGGACCTGGTCGTCCCCGGATTCGACAAGCCGCTTGCCCAGCTCGTGAAGATCGAGCCGGGCGAGCTCGTTGTGAACAGCCGCCTCACGCTGGAGGTTGCAAGGAGAGCACGGTATGAATGAGCAAAGAGTTGCAGAGCTGGTACGAGAGCTTCTCGTTGAGATCGGCGAAGATCCGGACCGAGAGGGCCTGGTGCGAACCCCGCTTCGGGTCGCGCGCGCATACGCCTTTCTCACGAGCGGCTATCGCACGAACGCCAAGGAGGTGATAGGCGGCGCCGTCTTTTCCTCCGAAGCAAACAATATGATTATCGCGCGCGACATTGAGGTCTACAGCCTGTGCGAGCACCACATGCTTCCTTTTTACGGCCGCTGCCACATCGGTTATATAGCGCAGGAGCGCGTCCTTGGCGTGAGCAAGCTCGCGCGCATCGTCGATTGTTTCGCGCGCCGGCTTCAGATCCAGGAGCGTCTGACCGCCCAGATCGCACGCGCAATCATGGACTCGGTGGACGCAGAAGGCGTCGGGGTTGTCATGGAGTGCAGACATCTCTGCATGATGATGCGCGGAGTCGAGAAACAAAACTCCGTCATGACGACCTCCTCGGTCCTCGGCAGCTTCCACCGTCAGCCGGCAACACGCCTGGAGTTCCTCAACCTGATCGGTCGAAGCTCGGGTGCATGATTCTGCGGTGCGGGAAAGATTGACCGCCCGCAGGAGCAATGCTAATATTGTCCACCCTGGCCCTGATGTGGCAAGCATTCGAATCGCAAAGGAGGATGCACATGAAGAAGATCGTCATTTCAATCATCGCGCTTGTCTTCGCGCTCTATTCGGCCGTCGGCGCCTTTGCCTACGAGCAGAAGAGCAGCGTCTATCCCTGGATGGCGTCATTCAACAAGACGGGGCAATTGAACCTCTACTTGGCAGGCGGATTCTACTACCTGGGATTCGACGCGACCGGCGGTCCGGAGATCATTCTCGGCAACATAGACCTCTCTGGAATCCCCCTTGAGTGGGGCGTCATGGGACGTGCCACGATCGGTTTCGGAAGCTTCGCGGGAGCGAGCTGGATCGACTGGGGAGCTGCCCCCATGGTAACCCTTCACTGGGGCACGGACTTCGGCAAAGGTCTGAAGTTCGAATGGTATGCCGGGGTCGGGGTAGGCTTCTACGGGACGACGGGAACCTACTACACGTGGGCTGGATTGGCCGGTCCCTTCTTCGGATTCGCTTCGGCCGACGGGATTGCGTGGCACTTTTCCGAGAACGCCTCGCTTATCCTCGATTACACCTACACCGGATGGGTTTCCGTCTACGGCCTCGGCGTAAAGCTGAACATGTAGCTCCGTTCATCGTGCGGCCGCCAACGGGCGCGCATCGTGTCTTCCGCGCCACGGAAGCCGCTCAAGCTCTGACCGTTCCTATAGATCGAGCCCTTCGTAGAGCCCCGAGGAGCGCCCTCGGGGCTCCGTCTATGTTTCGTCCTTCGAGAGGGCCTGCAAGAGTTGAATGAAGTAGTAGATCTTCTTGTAGGCTTCGATGACCTTTGCCTTGATCTTGCCGTCCGACGCCGTCTCGATTTCCTTCCAGTTGAGGATGAGCTCATGGGCGCTCTTGCCGTGGTCATCCAGAACGATCTTGAGACTCATACCCAGGGAGACGAGATTCTTAGCCGACTTCTGGATCAGAGCCAGAGCCGTGGCATTGACCTCCTTCAGCACCTCGCGCAGGATTTTTAGCGCAGCCTTGTCGCGATCGGCCTTACGAAGAAGAGCGTGGACACGGATCCCCATGTCCTCCGTCTCGCTCAAGGACCCGTCGAAGGCAAGTAGCTCGTCGGATATCTCCAGCAAAATGTGAAAGGATTCTGAGAGCTGCTGCGACATGAGCGGTGTCGACCAGTGCCCACGCACGAGCAGGAGGTCCGCGATCTCCCGGATGTCCTTCTTGAAGTAGTCAAGAAGGAAGACCTTGAGGAAGTTTAGGTGCGGGGCGTAGAGGTAGCCGGTGAGCATCCTCGAAGTGAAGAGGCCACTCTCCTTTTCCGTGTAGTTCTTCGTTCGCTCTCCCGGCGGAGCGCCGAACACCGTCTTTGTCAGCATCTCTATCTTCTTATCCCGATTCCTCTGCGAGATCTTCTGCAGCGTGGCTTCCGCCGTCGCTTTGATTTTCGCGAGATGATCCTCGACGATGTTTTCGCCGAGATTGACCACCTTGACCTTGAAGTAGGGGTCGTGCTCGGCAAACTTCACAACGAGCTCAAGCTCCCGGGATTTGCGGATCTCCGCGATCAACCGTAGGGCCCTCTTCCAGTCGGACCGCGGCACGATTTCTACCTGGCGATACTCCTTCAAGCCATTGAAGAGGGAATCCCAGTCCGCGTTCGGATCGACGAGGTGGATGACCGACAGGAAATCCTTGAGCTCCTCCGTGAGGTATTCGCCATTGGTCTGCACAAAGTGCGGGAGGTACTTGAAGTCGCGCTCCGGCAGCTCCTGGTCGAACTTCTTCAGAAGGAAATGATAGTCGAACCGAAGAAGCTCAAGGAATACCGAAAGGAGCTCATATACCGAGTTGATTCGTTTCACCCTGTCGGAGTCGAAGAGCGCGACGTAGGAGACAAGCTTCTGCTTGAGGTCTGTCGCGAGCTCCTTTGCACCCATCGTCGCGGTCCGGGCGCCGATAGCCTCCTCGCCGAGGTAGCGCTGGAGCTCGAGCTGCGTCGCATCGAGAGTGTTTTCGATGATGATGTTCTTCAGGACCGAAGAGCTCTCCGCGCGGTCGAGGATCGCCTGGACGGGGCCGACAACCGAATAGATCTCGTAGAAGAAATTGGCCATGGCGGGAAGCGCCTCTCCGCTCTTCGGCCTGTAGAGCTTGCGGTGCGAACCCTTCAGCTGTTTCGCAATGTCGCGCAGCAGGCGTCGGCGCGCCCTGAGGGGGTCCTCATCGCCGCCGAGAAGAGAGAAAAGACGCTGCAGAAGCCCGAGTGCAGGTTCATTGGACGGCGCCTGCTTCTGGGAGGGTTTCTCCTCGGAACGGATGTCGTCAGCCTGCATGGAATTATCGTAGGAGAAATGAAACGAGCTGTCAATGTTTCCTTGACATCGCTCCTCCCCAAAGCTATCCTCGTCGGCATGAACAGGTTGGCAATGGAGCTCAACGATACCCTCCGCGGCACGGTCGTGGCGGATCTCCTATCGGATTTCGGAAAGCGATTCTACTATCCCATGGGCATCCCCGCCCAGGATGCTGAGGCAAAGAAATACGCGAAGACCTACAATGCGACCGTCGGGATGGCCTTCGCCAATCACGAGCCGATCGAGCTGTCGCCGGTACGCGCCGCGATGCCCGGCCTCACCCCCTTCCAGAGCGTCGCCTACGCCCCGACCGCCGGCGACCCGGAGCTTCGCAAGCGATGGAAGGAGCAGATATACCGCAAGAACCCTGACCTTGCCGGCGTCTCGATCTCGGAGCCGGTCGTGGTGCCCGGCCTAACCAACGGCATCTCCCAGGCGGCGGACCTCTTCGTAGACCCCGGCGATCCGGTCGTGATTCCCGATATGTTCTGGGAGAACTACAGTCTCGTTTTCGAGGATCGCCGAGAAGCCCCCCTCATCAGCTTCCCATTCTTCGCCGAGGAGGCGAAGGCTTCCGGAGGAGGGGCCCCGCGATGGGGTCTCAACCTTCAAGGATTCCGCGAGACGCTTCGCTCGCACGCGCGGAAGGGCAAGGTGGTGCTCGTCGTCAACTTCCCGAACAATCCGACAGGCTACTCCCCGACTAACGCAGAGGCAGACGCGCTCGCTTCGCTTGTGGGGGAGCTTGCCGCGGAGGGCCTCAAGATCCTGGTTCTTGTCGACGACGCCTATTTCGGTCTTTTCTACGAGCCGGATGTCTACCGGCAGTCGCTCTTTGCCCGTCTCGCACGCCTGCACGAAAACGTGCTTGCAGTCAAGATCGACGGCGCGACAAAGGAAGACTTTGTGTGGGGATTTCGCCTCGGTTTTGTCACCTTCGGCGGGAAGGGTCTCACCGAAGCCCACTATGAGGCGCTCAACAAGAAGCTGATGGGCGCAATCCGCTCATCGATCTCGAACTCCTCGCGCCCTGCGCAGTCGCTCCTTCTGACGGCTCTCGCGAGCCCCGGCTACGAAGCGGAGAAAAAGCGCTATTTCGAGTCCCTTAAGGCGCGCTACCTCGCTGTGAGGGAAATCGTCTCCAAGCGGACCTCGGGCCGCGGCCTTACGACGCTCCCCTTCAACTCGGGCTACTTCATGAGCTTTCGATTCGAAGGGGGCAGCGCCGACGCCCTGCGACGCCATCTCCTTTTGGAGAAGGGGATCGGCACGGTCTCGCTCGAGGACCGGTACCTCCGGGTCGCCTATTCAAGCATGGAGCTCGACGAGCTCGTGCCCCTGTACGACGCGATCTTCAAGGCCGCAGACCAGCTCGCTCGATAGCAGGACCCCGGTCCTCGTCGGTCTCCGGTGCTCCAGGTGACCGGTCCACCCGTCAAATGAGAAGCTGGCCGATGGTCTTCAGCTCGGGCTTCCGCATATAGATGGCCTGTTTTTCGCCGTTGTACTGCTTATCGAGCTCGACAGTCTTCAGGTAGAGCTCGTTCAGGATATCCGACAGGACGCCAAGATTCGAGCCAAAGTTGTTGATAGCCATGTCCCTGAGGACACGGTCCGTCGAGCTGGCGGTCCGAGGCCCCTGGTGGGCGCTCAACAGGGCCCGTATGCTCGGGGCGACCCCGTGCTGCGCGTGGCTTACGAACGCAGCCATGGCGAGGATCTTTTCGTAGAGATCGTCGAAATCCCATCCCTGCCCCCGCTGCTGCTCGGGCGGAGCCACGAGGCGGTCAATCAGCTCCCACGTCGAGTTTGGAAGGTCCATCTTCATCAAGACGGGCCGCATGACCCGATTATTGATGTTGACGCGGTAATGCTCGCCTAGTCGCTCAACGATGCGAATCAGATCTGCGTCCTTGACCTGCATACATGGACCTCCCACGAATCAAACCGGATTATCTACCGAATGGGGTGGGATTGACAACCCTATACGACGCCCGTACAGTGCTTTCCGATGAGACGCGCCTCCCTCGCTGTTCTTCTTCGTTCCCTTGTGGTCGTATCGATTCTGCCGCTTGCTGCGGGATGCTCGCTGTTGAGCGGGAGCGTCGGTGTACTATGGACAAACCGGCCTGAATTCACGACGTACGCTGAGCTGTTCAATGCGAGCCAGAACCGGTACAAACTGGAGGTCGTCTACAAGGCAGATCCAGTCCTAAGCCTCTCCAATGCGACAAAGGTCCCGGACCTGGTCGTCGGCCTCCACGAAGACAGTGTACCGATCATCGGGCGCTTCGTTTCGCTCGACCAGATTGTCAACCGAGGAGAGGTGAACCCCTCCCTTTTCTATCGCGACCTCCTGCGCACGGGGCGATACGAGGGACGCCAGCTCTTGCTGCCCGTCTCCTTTGACCTTCCTGCCCTTCTCTCGAGGGATTCGGCTTCGCCCACTCCAACGGGCGGCGCGACGGTGACCCTCGATCAAGTCAAGCAACGCGCGCTTGTTTTCGACAAAGACAGCAAGGATGCCTTTCAGGTCCTTGCCTTCTCCCCCCGGTGGAGCGGCAATTTCCTGTATCTCGCGGCACAAATGATGGGCGCCGACTTCCACGAAGACTCGCACGGCGATCTCGCCTGGGATGATCAGAAGCTGTCCGAATCGGTGAGCTACCTCCGCGATTGGATCGCAAACGTCGACGGCGGTGCTAAGAACGACCTCGAATTTGCGGAGAAGTACCTGTATGACCCTGTGGACAAGCTGCTCTCGTCCGGCAGGATCGCCTACCATTACATGTCCCTCTCGAGCTTCTACGACCTCCCTGCCGACAAGCGCAAGGCCATGCGTCTGCAATGGGTGGCGCAAAACGGCCGGATTCCCGTGCTGGACAATCTTCTCTTTGCGGGAGTCCCTCGCTGGGCCCGCAATCGCGCCGCGGCCTTCGCCTTCCTCGAGTGGTTCTACCGCCCGGAAACGCAGCGGCGGCTCCTCGAAGCCTCCAGCGACGAGCACCTCAAGGTTTTTGGGATCGCAAACGGCCTCTCCGCCCTTCCGCAGGTGAACGAGCACGATCTCCCCCGGTATTATCCCTCGCTCATCACACGAATCCCCGCGCCAGACTCCCTCGCGTTTCCGAAGCCGCTGCCCTCGGACTGGCAAGGTATCAAGAGCGAGGTGCTGGTGCCGTGGCTGGATCACGAGATCCTCTCGCCGACAACGGATCAGCACCTCCAGGAACGGCTCAAGGCATGGCGTCTTCAGCGTCCTCTCATGTAGCGGCAGCCGCCTGCGCCTCCGGCATCCAGACTATTTCATTGACAGCAAACGGGGAATGTATTAGGATTCCTGGTACGATAAGATAGTCTTTCGGAGGATTGCAATGGCAACGGTTGAACTGAGAAACGTAGGTAAGGTGTACGAAGGGGGCGTTCGTGCAGTCGACAACGCGAACATCACTGTCAGCGACCGAGAGTTTGTCGTTCTTGTAGGCCCGTCGGGCTGCGGAAAGACAACGACGCTCCGGATGGTCGCCGGCCTCGAGGACATCACGGAAGGGGAGCTGTACATCGACGGCAACCTCGTCAATGACATTCCCCCAAAGGATCGAGACATCGCCATGGTGTTTCAGAACTATGCGCTCTATCCTCACATGACGGTCTACGACAACATGGCTTTCGGTCTGAAGATCCGCAAGTATCCCAAAGCCGAGATCCAGGGACGGGTAAAGGAAGCTGCTCAGATCCTGGAGATCGAGGAGCTCCTCGATCGCAAGCCCAAGGCCCTCTCCGGCGGCCAGCGGCAGCGTGTCGCTCTTGGTCGAGCGATCGTCCGCAAGCCGAAGGTCTTCCTTTTTGACGAGCCCCTCTCCAATCTCGACGCCAAGCTGCGCGTTCAGATGAGGGCCGAGATTTCCGCTCTTCACACCCGCCTTCAGGCGACCATGATCTACGTCACCCACGATCAGGTCGAGGCGATGACCATGGCCGACAAGATCGTCGTGATGAAAAGCGGCATCATCCAGCAGATCGGCTCTCCGCTCGATCTGTACAACAACCCGGCCAACCGCTTCGTGGCTGGATTCCTGGGTTCGCCTTCGATGAACTTCCTCACCGCTAAGCTTCGCGACGAGGGCGGCCGGATCATCGCCGATGAGGGCGACTCGCAGATCGAGCTGCTCCCGCAGCAGGCTGCGGCGCTGAAGAGCTACGTCGGCAGGGAGATTGTGGTGGGAATCCGCCCGGAGGACTTCATCTATAACGAGAAGGGCGGAAAGGGAATCCATACTCACGTCGAGATCATCGAGCCGCTTGGCGCCGAGATCCATGTCTATGTGAGCACCAAGAAGCACCAGATGATCTCCCGTGTTGCCCCGACCGTGCATTTCAAGGTCGGCGACGAGGCGGTCTTCAATCCCATGATGGATCGGGTCAAGTTCTTTGATGTGGAGACCGAGCAGGCAATCCCGGCGTAGCCCTGGAAGGTCTCTCTGAAGACAAAACCGGCCCCGTCTCGGGCCGGTTTTTTTATGTCCCTCCATTTGACAGGGACGTTTGCCCGGTGTACACCATGGGAAGGGGTGCGGCAGCATGAAGCGGGCGGTACATGAGCGCCTGTATGCTCATCTTTTCAATGCCATAAAGGTCTTCTTCATGCGGAGACGCATAGTCTCCCCGCGGTTGGCCGAGGGAACGACTGCGATCTTCGTCGCTAATCACGAAGGCTCCTATGGGCCGGTTACGGCGATAGCCTCGCTGCCGCAACCGATCTACCCCTGGGTGACGCATGAGATCACGGACCTCGCCCTTTGCCCCAAATACATCGAGAACGATTTCGTGAAGCCGGAGGTCCACCTGCGGCCGCCCTTGAGCATTCTCCTTTCGCGCGTCATCGGGCGCGTCTGCGTAGCCATCATGGCCGATCTCCACGCGATCCCCGTCTACAAGAAGAGCCGCAGGATCACCGAGACTATCGCGATGAGCGTGCGCTTTCTCGAGCAGGGCAAGCGGCTCCTCATCTTCCCCGAGATACCAAACCGTATCTTCAACGAGATCGTCAACGAGTTCGACACCGGCTTCGTCAATATCGCCCGGGCTTTTTTCGAGAGAACCGCAAGGATAGTCTCCTTCTTTCCGGTAGCGGTCAATCGAGGACGGATGGCGCTCCACCTCGGAGATCCGATCCGTTTCAACCCCCTTGTTCCTTTCAGGCAAGAAAAGGATCGGATACGGCGCGAGCTCATCGAGAGCATCTGCGAGATGTACCGTGAGATGGAGAAGCGCGAAGAGCCCGCGGTGGTTGCGCCGGTTTCCTGACCTCCTGATTGACACGCCATTCCTGCCGTGCGTAGGATGGCAGGACCATGAACAAAACCGGAGCCTGCCGGATCGCCGTTGTCGGATGCGGGACCGTCGGCGGAGCGACGGCGCTTCTCCTTTCGCGCGATCGCAGCCTCATCGCGGAAAAGACAGGTGTCACGCTCTCGCTCAAGTACATCGTCGACCGCGATTTCGCTCGGGCGCGCAGCCTCAAGCTGGAACCGGCTCTCTTTGAGACGGACTACGACAAGGTGCTCGCGGATCACGAGGTCGACGTGGTCATCGAGCTGATCGGCGGAACGACGGTGGCCCGCGAGATCATCGAGCGGGCACTCAAGGCCGGAAAGCACGTGGTCACCGCCAACAAGGCGCTCCTCGCGCACCACGGGCCGGAGCTGATGAGGACTGCCCGGGAGAACGGAGTCTCGATAGCCTTCGAGGCAAGCTGCGCGGGCGGGATTCCGGTTATCCGCGCGCTCTATGACGGACTGATCGCAAATCGCATCGACGCGATCTACGGAATCGTGAACGGCACCTGCAACTACATTCTCACCGAGATGATCCAGAAGGGGTTGAGCTACGCGCAGGCCCTCGCCGGAGCGCAGAAGACAGGGCTCGCCGAGGCCGATCCGCGGCTCGACGTCTCGGGGCTCGACTCTGCTCATAAGCTTACGATTCTTGCATCGCTCGGATTCGGACAGCGGGTCGAGCTCGAAAGGATTCCGGTCGAAGGGATCGATACCCTCGAGCTCATCGACGTGAAGTTCGGCCAGGAGCTCGGTTACATCGTCAAGCTTCTTGCGATCGCGCAGCGCTTCGACGGAGGGCTCTCCCTGAGGGTACGACCGTCGTTCATCTCACGCGAGCATCCCCTCGCATGGGTTTCAGGTCCGTTCAATGCCGTGAGCATCTACGGCCACGCGGTAGGCCACACCATGTACTACGGAAGGGGCGCCGGCGGCTCTCCGACAGCATCGGCGATCCTTTCGGACGTCCTGTCGATTGCACAGGGCACCTCACCCCTGCTCTTCCGATCCCTGCCGATCTGGCCCGACCGTTCCCCCGTCGCGGCTCAGCTTCCGAGCGAGCAGATCTCGAGCAGGTACTATCTCAGAGTCATGGTGCAGGATAGCCCCGGCGTTTTTGCCCGGCTCGCAACCATTCTCGGCAACCACTCGATCAGCATCTCATCGGTTCTTCAGAAAGAGCCTGGGGCAAATGCCGCCGAAGGGGTGCCGGTCGTTATCACCACCCACACCGCCATCGAGGGAAACCTCCTTTCGGCCCTTCGTGAGATCGACGCCCTTGCCGTCGTCAAACGAAAGAGCATCTGCATCGGTATCATCGACGAGCACGAAGAGTCGATCGCTTTATGAGCGAGCCCCCGATCGCCGACACCTCGAAGAAGGCCGTTCGCCGGCTCGCCACGAGGGAGGGTTATGATGCCGAATCGATCGCCTGGGGCTTCGCGGCGCATCTGAAGTACACTCAAGGCGTCGACAGCTATACCGCCACCCCTCACGACAAGTACATGTCGCTTGCCTATGCCGTTCGCGATCGCCTGGTCAATCAGTGGATGCACACGCAGCGGACTCATCACGAGCGTCGGGTGAAGCGGGTCTACTATCTTTCACTTGAGTTTCTCATAGGGCGCTCGATGACGAACAACGTCATCAACCTCGGCTTGGAAGAGGCTGTGCGCGATGCCATGCTCTCGCTTGGCTACAAATGGGAGGACCTCCGCGAGGAGGAGGCGGATGCGGGACTCGGAAACGGCGGTCTCGGACGGCTCGCCGCCTGTTTCCTCGACTCGCTCGCTACCCTCCAGATTCCTGCCTGGGGCTATGGGTTGCGCTACGACTATGGAATCTTCCGCCAGGTCATCGAGAACGGATACCAGGTTGAGCAGCCTGATTACTGGTTGCGGGGCGGGAACCCATGGGAGGTGGAGCGCCACGATGTGAGGGTACCGGTCCATTTCGGCGGGCGGGTTCTTTCGAGCCCCAACGGCGGCCGCTCCCGCTCGATGTGGGTCGAGACCCAGCCGGTGCTTGGGATCGCCTACGATACCCCCGTCGTCGGTTATAACGGGGCGACGGTCAACACCCTTCGATTGTGGAGCGCGCGAGCGGCGGAGGAGTTCGACTTCAAGGACTTCGACAAAGGCGACTACGTCGAAGCGGTGCGCACCAAGGTGAGCGCGGAAACCATCACCAAGGTCCTCTATCCGAATGACAAGCTCTACCTTGGCAAGGAGCTCCGCCTGCGCCAACAGTACCTTTTCGTCGCCTGCTCGCTCTACGATATCGTCCGCCGTTTCAAGGCCTCAGGTGCACGCTGGGAGGAGTTCCCCGATCTGGCGGCCATCCAGCTCAACGACACCCATCCTTCCCTTGCCGTTCCCGAGCTGATGCGTCTCTTCGTCGACCGTGAAGGACTCGATTGGGATCTCGCATGGGACCTCACGGTGCGCTCGATGGGCTACACAAACCACACCCTGATGCCCGAAGCCCTCGAAAAATGGCCGGTCTCCATGCTCGAGAGCCTCCTTCCGCGGCATCTGCAGATCATTTATCTCATCAACTACTACTTCCTTCAAAGGGTCTCGATCTTTTTCCCCGGCGACGACACCAGGCAGCGCGACATGAGCATCATCGAAGAGGGGCCCGCCAAGCAGGTTCGGATGGCGTACCTTTCGATAGTCGGCACGCACTCGACCAACGGCGTCGCGGCGCTGCATACGCAGCTGCTGCAGAGCCGGCTCGTGCCCGACTTCGCCCGCCTTTTCCCCGAGCGCTTCAACAACAAGACCAACGGCATCACGCAACGCCGCTGGCTGCTCGCGGCTAACCCCGGCCTTGCGACGCTCATTTGTGAGGCGATAGGTGACGGATGGATCACCGACTTTGCGCAGATTTCCCGGCTCGCCCCCTTTGCGGAGGACAGGGAGTTCAGGGCAAGATTTCGTAACGTGAAGCGCGCGGCGAAGGAGTCGCTCGCGCGCGTGATTCGAAGGGAATGCGGCATGATCGTTCAGCCCGACACCCTCTTCGACGTGCAGGTCAAGCGCATCCACGAGTACAAGCGCCAGCTTCTCGCCGCCCTGCACGTCGTCGTCCGCTACAATCGTGTCCGCAAGGGGAACCCTTCCGACTTCCTTCCGCGCACCTTCATCTTCGCGGGCAAGGCCGCGCCGGGATACCTGATGGCAAAGCTCATCGTGAAGCTCATCAACAACGTGGCCTATGTCGTCAACAACAACGACGCGACGAACAAGGTCATGCGGGTCCTCTTTCTGCCCAACTATCGGGTGTCGCTAGCCGAGATGATCTTTCCCGCCTCCGATCTCTCGGAGCAGATCTCCACTGCGGGAACCGAGGCTTCGGGGACGGGCAACATGAAGTTCATGTGCAATGGGGCAATCACGATCGGAACCCTCGACGGGGCCAATATCGAAATAGTCGATGAGGTGGGTCGAGAGAATGCCTTCATCTTCGGCCTCACCGCCGAGGAGGTCGAGGCTTTGCGCCCGCGCTACCGCCCGCGCGATTTCTACGAGGGAGATCCGGAGATCAAGGAAGCGGTCGACCTTCTTTTCTCAGGCCACTTCAATTTCTCCGAGCCTGGGCTCTTTGACCCGATCCGAGCGGCGCTCCTGGACGAGGGCGACCGCTACATGCACCTCGCCGACCTTGCCTCCTACTGTGCCATCCAGGAGAAGGTGGACGATCTGTACCGCACCGAGGAAGAGTGGTCGCGCCGCGCCATACTCAACGTCGCGGCGGCCGGACGTTTCTCGACGGACCGAACGATCGCCGAATATGCCCGGGAGATCTGGCAGGTGCCGCCCTGTCCTCTCGACATCAGCCACCAACCGGAGGAGACCCTCTTCGAGGCCCACGCGCCGTCGCTCGCGAACGACGCCGGTTCGAAAACACTGGGTGCTCAACGGGGCCCTGGCGCCATGCGATCGGCGGGCGGCTCTCTCGGCTAAGATCGCGCTTCCCCTATCCACCTTTTCCGTCGCCCGTTCGCCGCAACCTACCTCGCGCTCGTCGCTGTGCCGGGTCTGTCGATCTCTTGTGCTTCCCGAGAATGCGCTCGAGAACTGATATAACGTTCGTTATAGTCGCCGAAATCACGGGGAATGGGAAGAATGACGCAGCCGGGCGGACGTTCGTGAGCCTCGCCGATCAGGCAAAGGTCACGATGGAGGACCCGCATATCCTGAAGAGCTGGATTTTCGCGCACGGCCTTGCGCGATCGTTTGGTACAATTCGGGGGCGAGCTCCCTTGTCATGATCGTGAACCCCGCCCCCAACATCCAGACCCGTACCGCAGGTAGCTCGCATTATTGGGAGTCACGGTAGGCCCCAGGATAGGCACCGCGCCCTCGATCGACCGACAAAAAAGCCCCGGCTCTAAAGCCGGGGCCCCTTCCCATCGGCGTCGGCGGTGGGCGCGAAGAGCGTCCCGCCTCTGCGCTGGAGGGTGGCTACTTCGTCTTGGCCATCCGCTGGATAAGCTCGACCAGCCGGTTTGAAAAGCCCCACTCATTGTCGTACCAGGACACGATCTTGAAGAAGCGCTTCTCGCCCTTCAGGTTGTTCTGGAGTGTGGCAAGGGAGTCATAGATGGAGGAGTGCTCGTCATGGATGAAATCGGTCGATACCACCTCCTCGTCGGCCACTGCGAGGACGCCCTTGAGATAGGTCTGCGATGCCTTCTTCAGGAGCGAGTCGATCTCCTCGATGGAGGTGTCGCGTGTCGCCCGGAAGGTCAGATCCACGACCGAGACATCGGGGGTGGGCACCCGGAAGGACATCCCGGTGAGCTTGCCCTTCACCGCCGGGATTACCTCGCCGACGGCTTTGGCCGCGCCGGTGGTCGAGGGGATGATGTTGCTGGCGGCCGCACGCCCGCCGCGCCAGTCCTTCTTCGATGGACCGTCGACGGTCTTCTGCGTGGCAGTATAGGAGTGAATGGTCGTCATCAGCCCGGTCTCGATTCCGATCCCCTCTTTCAGCAGGACGTGCACCAGCGGCGCGAGGCAGTTGGTTGTGCAGGAAGCATTGGATACGAGATCGTGCTTGGTGGGATCGTACTCGCCGTCGTTTACGCCGATGAGAAGGGTCTTCACGTCGCCTTTGGCAGGGGCGGAGATGAGAACCTTCTTCGCGCCCGCAGCGATGTGACCGCGCGCCTTCTCCGCCTCCGTGAAGAGACCGGTCGACTCGACAACGAACTCGACCCCGAGCTCTTTCCAGGGCAGCTGCGAAGGCTCCTTGGTTGCCATGATACACTTGATCTTGTGGCCGTTCACGACGAGGATGTCGTCGGCTTCAGCCCCGGGCGACTTCTCGGTTCCGAGGGTCCCCTTGAAGTGACCGTGGACGGAATCGTACTTCAGCTGATAAGCAAAATACTTCGCATCGGTGACGACATCCACGACTGCAACAACATCGATCTCCTTGCCCAGAAGGCCTTTGTCTACGAGAGCCATGAAGGCGAGGCGTCCAATTCGCCCAAACCCGTTTATTCCGACCTTTACCGCCATAAGAAAACTCCTTGTGGGATGCCTGTGGATTTATCGCCAGGATACCTTATTTTGCGGAAATGGGGAACGGGTCATCCGGCGTTCGCTGGGCGCACCGGCGCTATTGCCTTAAGGAGGCAAGGAGACGGCCGATCGCTGGATCGATCGCGGCAAGAGCCACCACGATGACCAGACCGGGAAGGAAGTTCGCCGTCTTGATGCTCTTGAGCCCAAGAAGGTTAAAGCCGATCATCACGACCAGGATTCCACCGATCCCTGAGATCTCGGCGAGGATGAGGGCGCTCACGAACGGGGCGATCCAGGACGAGAGGAGCGTAAGCACTCCTTGATAGACGAGGATGCTCAAAGCGGAGAAGATCACCCCGATCCCGAGGGCCGCGGCGAGCATGATCGCCATGAAGCCGTCCATGAGCGACTTGGTGAAGATGAGGGTGTAGTTGCCTTCGGCTCCCGCCTGAAAGGAGCCGACGAGCGCCATCGCCCCGACGCAGAACAGAACCGACGCGCTCAAGAATCCCTCGCCGAACTCCTTGCCCTCCCCCTGTGTGCGAACAAGTCTCTTCAGCGATTCCCCTAATCGAAGGATGGCCCCCTCCACGTCCCACCATTCCCCAAGCAGCCCACCGATGACGAGTGAGAAAGCGACATAGAGGATCTGCTTGGATTGCAGGGCCATCTGGATGCCGATCACAATCGTCACGAGCCCGATGGATGTGAACACGACCCCCTTTACCTTTTCGGTAATCCAGCGGCTGGCGAACAGGCCGACGAGTGAACCGACGACAACGGCGAGGCTATTCACGATGGTGGCGACCATTGGGATGGAGTATACTTGGTGGGAAGAGCCATGAACAGGTGCAACGCGCTTCCAAGCGCAGAGGGTGAAGAGCCTCAACCCTTGACGGTGATCTGTCGATCATGTTAGCATGGGAACTTGGGCAAAAGGGAGGATTCTATGGCCATAAGCCATGGCATTCCACAGCGGGGGAAAAGTGGATCGATTGAAAAGATCTTCTGCGCGAACTGCATCCACTGCAAGCTCGTACGCGATCAGCGCGGAAGCGCAGACCAGTACTATCTTCGTGTGCGATGCGCGGCCGGCAAATGGCGGAAGAAGCTCGGCGAGGAGAAGATCTATAAGTACTTCACCGTCGCACGGCGTAGTCTCGACTTCTGCGACACCTACGAGCCCATGGGCGACGCCAAGGACTTCATCCGCGAGCTCAAGAAGACTCTTCCCATCAAGGACGAGGTCTACTCAAAAGCCTCGCCATAGGGATTTCTCTCCCCACATGAAGAAGACGCTTCCGTTGCTCCTCGCGGTGGGTTTCGTGTTGGTTTCCTGTCAGTCAGTCCCGAAGGACATCCCCACCACCCTTTCGGAGAGTGAGTATTTTCAGCTTGCCTATCAGAACTCGGATCGAGGGAACTACCGGGGGGCGATGGCCTACTACGATACCTTCCTCACGCGCTACCCCAAAGACGCGGGCCGCGACGTGGAGGCAGACTACGAAATAGCCTTCCTCTACTACAAGATGCAGGACTTCACGAAGTCACGCGATCTCTTTACGCAGATCGTCGACAAGTACAAGCAGAAGGATAGCGATTCTCTGCCGCGCTGGCCGCTGGTGCTCTCCAATAAGCTCATCATCATCATCGATCAGGAGCTTGCGGCTCGGCAGCCGAAGCCGGTCGCGAAGGCTGAGACTGCTCAGAAGCCCGCTCCGGCCACCCAGGCGAAGTAGCGCGCGTCTCCACCCGCATTCGACTCCGCCGCGACTTGCCTCGCGCCGCTCCCGGCGTCAACGAATCGTCGAGGCCTCTATCCCCGCGCCCGCTCCACCGCGCGCCGCCATCCCGCGTAGAGGCTCTTCCGAGTCTCCTCAGCCATTGAGGGAGCAAAGGTGCGCTCGGCGGCCCATCGAGCGCCGATCTCGCTGCGATCCCTCCAAAAGCCGGTCGCAAGGCCGGCCAGATAGGCGGCGCCGAGCGCAGTCGTTTCGACGACCGCCGGCCGAATCACCGGAACCCCGAGAATGTCGGCTTGAAACTGCATGAGGAAGTTGTTGGCGCTTGCGCCGCCGTCGACGCGAAGGGCAGCAAGCGCCACACCGGAATCCTCTGCGATCACGTCGAGCACGTCCTTGGTTTGGTAGGCAATCGATTCGAGGGCACTTCGAATGATGTGATTCTTCCCGGTCCCGCGGGTTAGGCCCACAATGGTTCCTCGGGCGTACATGTCCCAATAAGGCGCCCCAAGTCCCACAAATGCCGGAACAAAATAGACCCCGCCGGAGCTTTCGATGGCCTGCGCGAAGTACTCGGTCTCCCTTGCATCCCGCACCAGGCCCATTTCGTCGCGCAGCCATTGGACGGCCGCTCCCGCGACGAAGATGCTCCCCTCAAGGGCGTACTCGGGCTCGCCGTCCACCTGCCAGGCAAGGGTAGTGAGAAGGCCGTGCCGGGATGCGATCCGCCGCCTTCCGGTGTTCATCATGAGAAAGCAGCCGGTACCGTAGGTGTTCTTCGCCGCGCCCGGCTGGAAACAGGCCTGGCCGAAAAGCGCCGCCTGCTGGTCTCCTGCCACGCCGGCGACCGGTATCTCCCTTCCGTCATAGAGCTCGGGCGCGGTCGTCCCGTAGACAAAGCTCGACGGGCGCACCTCCGGAAGCATCGAGCGCGGTATCCTTAGCTCGGCCAAAATCTCCGAATCCCACTCCAGGCGATTGATGTCGAAGATCATCGTCCGCGAGGCGTTCGAGACGTCCGTGGCGTGGACCCGGCCGCCCGTGAGCTGCCAAAGCAGCCAGCTGTCGACCGTCCCGAAGGCCAGCTCGCCGGCCTCCGCCCTTTCCCGGGCATTCGGGACGTTGTCGAGGATCCAGCGTATCTTCGTCCCGGAGAAGTAGGCGTCGAGCACGAGGCCTGTCTTCTCGCGGATGGTCTCGGCCAGACCCCGCGCCGCAAGCTCTTCGCACAGCGGCGCCGTCCTGCGGCACTGCCACACTATGGCCCGGTACACCGGCTTGCCGGTCTTTCGATCCCATACGATCGTCGTCTCGCGCTGGTTGGTTATCCCTATGGCCTCGATGTCGTCGAAGCTAGCCCCCGTGCGGCCGAGGACGTCGACAATCACCTCGGACTGGGTATTCCAGATCTCCTGCGGGTCGTGCTCGACCCAGCCCGGCTGCGGGTAGAACTGGGTAAACTCACGCTGTGCGGCACCGACGACTCGCGCGTCGTGATCGAAGAGGATTGCGCGCGAGCTGGTCGTCCCCTGGTCGAGAGCCAGGATGTAGGGCTTCTTCATGGGGCGAAGTATAACCTGCCGGGGAGTCGGCCGCTACTGCCTCAGCCAGCCGGATTGAGCGTCACAGACGGCCTGCGTATCAGGGGACGTAGAGGGTGACGGGCACACCCACGAGCGAATCGATCTTCTCCGCAACCCGGTGCCTCTCCGCGTCGATCGTCTCCGCAAGAAGAATCGCTTCTCGCTTTATGCGATCGAGCCCGAGGTTCCCTGTCGTCCCGCTCGAGGAGCGGCTCCGGATCACGCCCTTCCCATCGCGCGCGGCAAGCCGGTCCAGGTGGGTTCCGACCTCGCGATAGGCTTCGCGGAAGCTCCATCCCTTGGCGACCAGCTCAAGGGCGGCATCGGTCGCGTAGATCTCAGGGGTGAACCCTTTGGCGAGCCGATCGGCGTTGACGGTGAGGTTGGCCACGGTCACTTCGGTGACCCGGATGCAGAGAAGCGCGATCGCGCACCCGCGGAGAAAGGGCTCCTTTGTCTCTTGGAAATCGCGATTGTAGCCCGAGGGCAGCGAACGGATTATCGATTTGACCTGGACGGAGCAAGCCGAAAGGGTCGCCGACCTGGCGCGCAGCAGCTCGAGGACGTCCGGGTTCTTCTTTTGAGGCATGATGCTCGATCCCGAGCACAGCTTGTCCGGCAGGGTGAAGTAGCCGAGCTCCGGCAACGAGAAGAGAATGAGATCCTGGGCGAGCTTGCTTAAGGTGAGGCCGATCTGATCGACCGCATCGAGAATGATCGACTCGAATTTGCCCCGGGAATTGTTGGCGTAGAGGACGTTGTTCTGGACCCGTGAGAAGCCGAGGAGGTCCGCTTCGAGCTCGCGATCGAGCGGGAGCGGCACTCCGTAGCTTGCTGCAGAACCGAGAGGAGACTGGTCGCAAAGGGCATAGGCGTTCCACAGACAGCGAAGATCGTCGAGGAGCTCCTCCGCATAGGCGCCGCCCCACAGCCCCACGGATGAGGGCATCGCAATCTGAAGGTGGGTGCGACCCGGCATCGGCAGATCGGCGTGCGCGGCGGCGAAGGCTCGCAGCGACTCGACGAGGCTCGCAAGGCGCCGGCCGCCCTCGAAGATGAAACCCTTCGCAAACAAGCGGAGGGCGGTCAGGACCTGGTCGTTGCGAGATCGTCCGGCGTGGATCTTCTTTCCTACCTCGCCCAAGACGGCAGTGAGACGGTTTTCGATTGCAGTGTGGCAGTCCTCGTCCTTCTGGGTGATGGGAAAGCGCCCCGCCGCGTGATCCTCGACGATCGCCGCGAGCTCACGTCGCAGGCTTGCGAGCTCGCCGGAGGCGAGAATACCGATCTTCGCGAGCATCGTCGCGTGAGCGAGGCTGCCGGCACAGTCTGCCGGCACGAGCTTGCTATCCAGCTCGTAGTCCCGCCCGACGGTGAACTCCTCGACGAGCGCGTCGAGATCGTAGCCCTTGTCCCAGAGCTTTCCCACGCTACCGCTCCCTTGCCGGTATCATCCGAGCGCGCCGATCTCGTCGCGCGTGAAGGCGTACTCGCTGTTGCAGTTGAAGCAGGTGAGCCGAAGGGGAAAGGGACCGTTTTCCTTGATGTCGTCGAGCTCGGAGGCCGGCAGGGCGGCGAGAAAACGCTGGAAACGGTCGCGAGTGCAGCCGCACGAGAACTCCACCGCGCGCGTTCCCACGTAGACCGGGTCGAGCTCGCTAAAGTGGCTGCGCACGATCTTGCTTTGGGTGGCACCCTCGGCAAAGAGCGCCCCGAGCGAGGGAAGGCGGTGCACAATATTCTCGAGCCGCTCGACCGCGCGCTCGAACTCCTGCGGCTCGAGGCCGTCATCCTCGCTGTCGGCCAGCACGCTCACCTCATCGTCGAGCACGAGATAGTGACGAGAGACTGGAAGCGATTGGATGAGCAGGCCGCCGGCGCCGCTCACAAGACCTTCCCGATCGAACTTGACCGAAAGCGCCATTGCCGTCGGAATCTGCTCGGAGAGGGCGTAGTAACGGGTGAGATCCTGCGCAAGGTTGCCGTGATGAAGCTCAATGTGGCCGTTGAAGGGGCCGTCCGCCCCCGCAGTGAGCCGCGTTACCGTAAGCCGGCCCGATCCGAAGAAGCGCGCCGTGTCGAAGCTCTCAAGCGGCTCTTCGATAGCAATGCGGGAGTTGTTGAGATAGCCCCGGACCTCTCCTAGAGCCGAGCACTCCACATGCAGGCCGCCGACCGGACCGTCGCAGGCTACCTGAAGGCTCACCCGATCGTTCCCCGAAAGACCGGTCGCCATGAGCCCGGCCGCAATGTAGGCGTGCCCGAGGATAAGGCTTTCGAGAATACCGAGGTCGTGATTCACCCTCATCTGATTGACCATCCAGGTCCCGTGAAGAACGGCAAGCCGAAAGCGTCCTCGCGAGAGGAGGTAGCTGTCGATACCGTCGCGCCCGATGCCATCGAGATGCGATCGCAGGACCATGTCCTCGATTACCTTAAAAGTCATAGCGAGATAATCCTTTGCCGCCTTTCCTTTGTCAACCGGCCGGAAAGGCGAAGAGTCGATCGAAGCTATGCAGCCTTCGCCTTTGCCTTCGCAAACGAGAGCCCATCCTTGGACGCCGTGACCGAGATCTGATCGCCCTCGGCGACATCTCCCTTGAGGATGAGCTTGGCAAGCGGGTTCTGCACGAGGCTCTGGATCGTGCGCTTCAGGGGTCGTGCGCCGAAGGCCGGATCGAATCCTCGCTCCGCAAGGAGGGCCTTCGCCTTTGCATCGAAATGAATGCCGATCTTCTGCTCGCCGAGTCGCGCCTCGAGCACTTTGAGCTGGATATCGACGATGGAAAGGATCTGCCCCTTGTCCAGACGATTGAAGATGATGATCTCGTCCACCCGATTTAGGAACTCAGGCTTGAAGGTCACCTTGAGGAGCCCGTCGATCTGATCCTTGAGATCCTCGGCCTTCTCGGTCTTCAGAATCATGTCGCTGCCAAGATTGCTCGTCATAATGATGATGGTGTTCTTGAAATCGACCATTCTTCCCTGGCCGTCGGTAAGGCGCCCCTCGTCGAGGAGCTGGAGCAAGACGTTGAAGACGTCGGGATGCGCTTTCTCGATCTCATCGAAGAGGATGACCGAATATGGGCGGCGCCTCACCGCCTCGGTGAGCTGGCCGCCCTCGTCGTAGCCGACGTAACCGGGCGGGGCGCCGATGAGCCGTGAAACGGTGTGCTTTTCCATGTACTCGCTCATGTCGATTCGCGTGAGCGAGCGCTCGTCGCTAAAGAGGAAATCGGCGAGGGTCTTTGCCAGCTCCGTCTTGCCCACGCCGGTGGGACCGAGAAAGATGAAGGTCCCGAGGGGCCTATTGGCGTCGGCGAGGCCGGTCTTGTTCCGACGGATAGCATCGGCTACCGCTGTGATGGCGGCCTCCTGGCCCACCACCCGCTGCTCGAGGATCTTCTCGAGCGTAAGCAGCTTCTGCATCTCGGAGGAGAGCATCTTCGAGACGGGGATTCCGGTCCACGTGGAGACAACCTTGGCGATGTCCTCCTCGGAAACCTCCTCCCGCAGGAGCTGCGAATTGCCTTGTATCTCGGCGAGCTGCTTCGAGCGCTCCTCGATCTTCGCCCTGGTCGTGGGCATCCTGCCATGCTTGACCTCGGCGGCTTTTGCCAGGTTGCCCTCGCGCTCGTAGCGTGACTCTTCGACCTTCAGCTCCTCGAGCTCCGCCTTGAGCTGGCGTATTTCATCGATGATCTTCTTTTCGTTCTGCCACTGGAGACGCATCGCATCACGCCGAGTCTGAAGGTCTCCGAGCTCCTTCTCGATGTTCCTTAACCGCTCCTTCGAGCCTGAGTCCTCCTCGCGGGCAAGGGCCTGTTTTTCGATATTGAGCTGAAGGATCCGCCTCTCAATCGTGTCCAGCTCGACCGGCTGGCTCTCGATCTCCATCTTCAGGCGGCTTGCGGCTTCGTCGACAAGGTCGATGGCCTTGTCCGGCAAGAAGCGCGCGGTGATGTAGCGGTCCGAAAGGGTAGCCGCGGCGATGAGCGCTTCGTCCTTGATGCGCACCCCGTGGTGCACCTCGTAGCGCTCCTTGATTCCCCGCAAGATGGCTATCGTGTCCTCGACCGAGGGTTCCTTCGTGTAAACCGGTTGGAAGCGGCGCTCGAGCGCAGCATCCTTCTCGATGTACTTGCGATACTCGTCGAGGGTGGTCGCGCCTATCGCGCGCAGATCGCCGCGAGCGAGCGCGGGCTTCAGGAGGTTCGAGGCGTCGGTGGAGCCTTCCGCGGCTCCGGCGCCGACGAGGGTGTGCAGCTCATCGATGAAGAGGATGAACTGGCCATCGGACTTCGTGACCTCGTTTATGACCGCCTTCAGGCGCTCCTCAAACTCCCCGCGGAACTTCGCTCCCGCAATGAGAGCCCCGAGGTCCAGCGCGAGGAGCCGCTTGTTCTTGAGGGACTCCGGCACATCCCCAGAGACTATCCTTCCGGCGAGGCCCTCGGCAATCGCCGTCTTCCCCACTCCCGGCTCCCCGATAAGCACCGGGTTGTTTTTCGTGCGCCGGGAGAGCACCTGCATGACGCGCCTGATCTCCTCATCGCGACCAATAACGGGATCGAGCTTTCCGCGCCGTGCGAGCGCAGTGAGGTCGCGGGTGTACTTCTCGAGAACCTGGTAACGGTTCTCCGGATTCTGGTCGGTAACCCTCTGGTTGCCGCGGATCGCCTTAAGCGCGGCGAGCACCCGGTCGCGCGTCACGCCGTTGCGCTTGAGGAGATCGGCCGCTGCGCCGCTTTCCCCGACCATCGCGAGGAGGATGTGCTCGGTGCTGGTGTACTCGTCCTTGAGCCCCTCGGCCTCGCTTTCCGCACGCTGGAGTACCTTTGCAAGCTCCGGCGTCATGTGGTTTTGCGAAACGTCTCCGTAGACCTTGGGCTTCTGCTCTAGAAGCCGCTCGACATCGCCCTCCAGAGTACGACGGTCAACGCCCAGGCGGTCGAGAAGCGGCGGAACCACCCCGTCTTCCTGCTGCAGCAGCGCCAGGAGAAAATGGTCAACATCCATAGCCGGGTGGTTATGCTTCCCCTGGATGGAGTCCGCCTCCTGAATTGCCTCTTGGGCCTTTAGCGTAAGCCTGTCGTACCTCACCTTCTTGCTCCTTGAAACCCTATTCTCTGCGAAATGTCGATTGTTTCCGAGCGCCAGCCCGTCAGTTGACCGCTTCGAGCATGCCCGTCAAAAAAAGATACCCACGACCGCGCGAATCGGCAAGGAAAGGGGTCGACTTGAACCAAAGGCACTGCCGAGGTATTCTTCGCCATAAGATGAAAGAGGGGAAGGTTATCCTCCTCCACGGGTTCGACCGGGAGGAGATCGCGAAAATCCTCAAGGCCGTCAAATCGGTGGCCAAAGACCCGCAGGAGATCGCCTTTGCGATGAGCACCCCGACCAACCTCGAATGGAAGATCAGGGATTTCATCGATGATGTTCGCGGCGATCACGAGTACCTGCAGAGGAATCCGCCCGCCCCTCCGCGCCGTTCCGATCAGCCTCCCCCCGACTCAGACCGGGCATAGGTGTGCACGCAGAGGGCAGGAGGGGCGATTCGGCGCGCTATCGCTCCGAGGAATCGCCTCCGTAGTGGGAGCGCTCGGCGGAGAGCCCCGACAGGACCTCCGAGATGGGGTTATCACCGGGGCTCATCGCGTCCAGAAGCTTCTGCAGGAGATCATCCAGGGTCTGAGCGCTCTCTTCTCCGATAGCCTGAATGGCATGACAGAGAGGATCGTCAGGGCTCACAAAGGAAACCTCCGAAAGGAGCTTGAGGCCCATTTCGGTGAGGCGAAGGGGATTCCTCCTTCGATCCTGCGGATCCTTTCCCCTGACGAGAAAGCCCTCCTTCTCAAGCTTGTCCACCGCGGGAACCAGGGTCGCGGGGGCGAGCATCAATTTCCCGCTTATCTCGCTGATCGTGCGATCGCCGAGCCGGACAAGGCGGAGGATCCCGTACTGGAGGCCTGAAACCCCTGAATACCGAGAGGCGAGACGTTGCTCGAATGCCCTGCTGATCCGCTTCGAGATTACCCCCGTCAAGATGCGGATCTCCGCAGCGAGGGATGAGCTGTTCTTATCGCTCATGGAAAGCTCCTGAGCAAGCAAACGATAAGTAGCCTAACTGTATACCCAAAAAGCAGCGCGATGGACCTTTCGCGCGGATCATTCCTGGGGCGCTGCTCGACTTACGTGCCTGCATAACACAATGAGAGAACTTCAAGGGACGAAAGGTTACAAGTCGCAGCGATCGGCCCACCGCCATACAGCGGCAGCCGCGCCTCTCTTTTCCCGTCAGACCCCTATGCGCGGAAGAACATAGGTGGCAAGGGGCGGGAAGCCGTTGAAGTAGACCGAGCTGTAGCTTTGCGTGTAGGCCCCAGCGGCGAAGAAATAGATTCGATCGCCCGCGACGACGGTCGACGGCATCTTGTATTTGTAGTCTTCGTAGAGAATATCCATGCTGTCGCAGGTTGGACCAGCAAGGATGATCTCCTCGGCCGGCCCCTCCTTGTCGAAATAGATCGGATACTTGATGGCCTCTCCCATCGTCTCGATGAGCCCGCTGAACATCCCCACATCGAGGAAGACCCACCGATAGAGACTGTTCCGCGCCTTCATCGTCACGAGGACTACCTCGGCGACAAGAATGCCCGCATCGGCGGTCAGGGATCGCCCCGGCTCGATATAGATCTCGGGAATCTCGTCGCTGAAGTTGTCGGATAGGAATCGCTTTATCTCGTTGGCGTAGGTCTCCATCGGCTGGGTAGCCTCAAGGTAGTGAGCGGGGAATCCTCCCCCAAGGTTGATCATCTTGAGGTTGATCCCGGCGAACTCCGCCGCCTCAAAGAGGTAAGTGCACCGCGCGAGGGCATCGTCCCATTGCCCGATGTCGCGCTGCTGCGATCCGACGTGGAAAGAGAGCCCGTACGGCTCGAGCCCGAGCTCCTTGGCCTGCTTGATGAGCAGAAAGATGACCTCAGCGTGCGCCCCGAACTTCCGCGAGAGGGGCCAGTCCGAACCGGTTCCCTCGGTGATTATGCGAAAATAGACCCGGGAGCCGGGAGCGAACGTTGCGATGTTCTTCAAGTCCTCCTGCGAATCGCTCACGAAGAGGCGGACCCCCCGGTCATAGAAGTACTTCACGTCCCGGGCCTTCTTGATGGTGTTCCCGTAGCTCACGCGCTCGGGAGAGACCCCAAGGCGTAGGAGCTGATCCAGCTCAGGGCAAGAGGCAACGTCAAAACGGGAACCGAGATCGTGGAGGAGAGAGATTATCTCATCCATAGGATTGGCCTTGACCGCGTAGTAGACCTTGGCCATCGGCAGCAGGGTGACGAGCTCCCGGTACCTCCTCTCCACTAGGTCAAGATCCATGATCAGATGGGGAGTCGCGTGGCCGGCGGCAAAAGCCTTCACGCGCCCAAACGTCGCCCTGTCCAAGTAACTTTCGAGAGGAAAGGCATACTGCTCAGGTGTCATAGCTCTCCCTGCCGTCGGAATGCGATGGGCAATACTATATGTGATTTTCCCCCGCGTGAGAAGAAGATGCTCCGGCTCTCGTCGCGGCAGCGAGACACCCTTCCCGCTTCCGTTGCCGCGGACGCCGGCCAACTGCGCGGCCGCGCAGGTCCCTGTCGGCGTCGTGCACGACTCGGGCCTCCGCACGGAGATCACGCTCGACACCGGCAAGGGGAATGCCGGGAAACAACTTACCGGGGTTTGATTCGCCGCATGGGAGATGGGGCTGAAGACAATCTACCGCCTGCGGATGGTAGCGAGGAGTGACTTCCGCGCGGCCTATCCCTTCGCAACCTCGCTCGTGAGCCCCAGGACGTTGCGGTCGTAGTCGCTGAAGAAGGCCATCCACACCACGTAGCTGTCGGTCTCCTCGATGATGTGCGGCTTGTCGAAGAAGTGAACGCCGCGCTCACGCAGCGACTCGTAGCTTGCCTCGATGTCCTCTACCGTAAAGTAGATTATCGATGAAGAATGGGTAAACTCCGGCCGCTCGGGTCCGCTGAGCATGAGGCGCACCCCGTTGCAGTCGAAGAAGGCCATCCCCGATGGCGCCGAAAAGAGATACTTCATGCCGAGCATATCACGGTAGAAGTAAATTGCCCGTTCGACGTCACGGACAGGGAGGGCAATCTGAGCGATCGTCCAGTCCAAGGCGACGGAGCCTGACCGACTCTCCGTCTTGACCGAACCTCCCTCAATATCTCTCTTTGAATTAAGCATCACGACCCCTCGGGCTGCCGTCGTACGCCGTCGGCCGTGTACAACAGCACGAATTCACGTACACATAAAGTATATGACCGATTCGCTTAAAAATCAACCTTTGTGGAGAAAAAAGAATGCACGATGAGGGAAATATGAGGTATTCTCGGGTCGATCCGGCCGTTGCCGCTCGTTTGGTTCCCAAACTGAACCTTTTCGGGTACGGTGAGGCTGATACTGTGGCCGCCCTGTCGCGCAGGCGGTCAGTGGGGAACGTCCGATGCTGTACCTCGTGATGAATCTTCTCCTCGCTGCAATCCCGTCGGTCGCTCTCGTGGTGTACTTCAACCGGAAGGATCGTCAGCGTCGGGAGCCCCCGCTGCTCATCTGGAAGGTCTTTCTCGCGGGCTTCCTCGCCGTCATTCCGGCCGCTCTCGTCGAGCAGCTCTTCAGCGGCGTCGATTCCCAGATTTCAGGCCCGCTCAAGGATATCGTCCGCGCCTTTCTCATCGCCGGGCTTGTCGAAGAGGGGACGAAGCTCCTTGTCGTGCGGACCTTCATCTACCGCCGCCCTGAGTTCGATGAGGTGGCGGACGGGATCGTGTACACGATCACGGCGGGGCTCGGCTTCGCCTTCTTCGAGAACCTCCTCTACAGCTTCGGAGCGCCCGAGGTGTTGCTCATGCGGGGGGTCACCGCCGTGCCTCTGCACGCCGTGGCGGCCGGTATCATGGGCTACTACATCGGGCGCTCGAAGTTCGGCGAGCGGCGGCTCTTCGGACGGGGCCTTCTCTTTGCCGTGCTCATCCACGGCAGCTACGACTGGCTGCTTTTCGCCGGGTCGTGGTTCATCGTGCTCGTTCTCCCCCTGCTCTTTGTCTGCCTGCGAATCCTGCAACGCCTCTACCGCAAAGCGCTTGCGGCGGATCGGGCCGAAGGTCGATCTTGACAGGGCGCCGAAAAGGCTCTAGCATACTCAGTGAGTAATAGAACACATGTCAAGCGAAGTCCGTCCGGAACCGAGCAGGCGGATGATCTATCAGACGCCGGAGACTCGCGAGCGAATCTTGTCGGTTGCGCAGGAGCTCTTCACCGAGCGGGGCCTCTTCGACACCCAGATGAAGGATGTCGCGGCTGCGGTTTCGATAAGCAGGACCAGCCTCTACCGATACTTCCAGGACAAGCAGGACCTTGCGCTGGCGATCCTCGAGCGGCTCGCGGTCGAGATGAGTCCCCGAGGCGCGGAAGACAGCTCGACCACCGGTCAAACGGGGCTCGATCGGGCGATCGGAATTCTCCGCAGAACCTGGCTCGCCTCCCGCTTCAGCCGGCACGTGAAGTACATGGCGGAGTTTGACGCCTTCTTTTCCGGGACGCGGGTGCCGGCCGATTTCCGCGAGCGCCTTGAGCGAGCGCTCCACAAAGGACAGGCCGAGCCTCTTACCGATTCGATCGCCCAAGGGATCGCCGACGGCTCCATTCGGCCGGATATCAATCCGCACCTCGCGGCGGTGACCCTCATGAACGCGATTCGCGGACTCCAGCAGCGTCTCCTTCTACGCGGGAACACGCTGGTCGAGCTCAAGGAAGGCGATCTCGACAACATGATGGAAGAGGCGCTCAGCTATTTGACCAAGGGAATCGCCGTCTAAAAGGCGCGCCGCCAAAGCACCCTCGGCGGTCCTGCAACAATCCTATGCTACCGGGCCGCCTTCGACTCGCGCCTCGACCCACCGCGCAAACTCCCGGCGGACAGTCGCGAGGGTTAGCCTGCGCGTATCGGGCAGCACGAGGTCCGCGGCAGTCAGGGAGCTGCCAATTCCTACCGCAAGCATCCCCGCCGAGCCGATAGCCTCAATCCCGGCTGCAGCATCCTCGACACCCACACAGTTGTCGAAGGGAAGGCCGAGCGTCTCCGCCGCCCGGAAGAAGATCTCCGGATCGGGTTTTCCCTTCACTACCGTGGCCGGGTCGACGATGTGGTCGAGTAGGGGCTCGATTTCCAAGCGCCGAACGACCTCCCAGACATTGTGGCTCACCGAGGCTACGGCAATCTTGATTCCCGAGCTCCGCAGCTCATGGAGGAGCTCGGAGATTCCGGGAAGCAGATCGCGAGGCGTGATGCCTCCAATGAGCTCCTTGTAGTAGCCGTTCTTGCGCTCGGCGACCTCGCGCCGCTCGCCTTCGGGCAGCATTCTGCCGCCGTGCTTGAGGATGATGTCGAGGCTTTCGAGACGGCTCACCCCCTTCAGGCGCTCATTTACCTTGCGGTCGAAGGGGAGCCCAAGCTCGTCCGCAAGGCGCTTCCAGGCTCGGAAGTGGTACTCGGCGGTGTCGGTGAGCACACCGTCGAGATCGAAGATCACGCACTCGAGAGCAGGCATCAGGCTCAACCGCATCGGCCGTCGTGCCGGAAGCACCAGCGGTCGCCTCCTATGGGTTATCTCGAGAGGATCGCCCTCCGCGACTGTGTATATTGCCTCCCGGCGAGTGAGCGTGATCTCGAGCAGCCTGCCCTGGAAGCGCAGCTTGAGCGTCAACCGGGACCACTGTTCCGGAAGGCTCGGGTTAAACGAGAGTCGGCCCCGATAGTCCCGCATCCCCGCGAAGCCGTAGATGAGAGAGATCCATGTTCCGGCCATTGACGCCGTGTGGATCCCGTTATGGACGTTACCGTTCACGTCATCGAGATCCATGCGAGCCGTGCGCATGAAGTAAGCGTAGGCCTTCTCGATGTACCCGAGCTCGGCGGCCGCCACGCTCTGGATGCAGGGCGAGAGCGAGGAATCGCCGGTCGTTATCGCGTCGTAGTAGTCAAAGTTGCGCCGCTTTTCCGCCATCGAAAAGCGATCGCCGCGAAGCACCTGCGCGAGGACCACGTCGGGCTGCTTGAGCACTTGGTAGCGATAGATCACCAGGGGATGGAAGTGCAAGAGCAGGGGATAGCTCTCCGCAGGGGTATTGGCGAAATCCCAGACCGTCCTGTCGAGAAAGAGATCGTCCTGTCTGTGGATCCCGCGCTCTCGATCGAAGGGGACGTGCATCCGCACTGCCGCCCTGCGCCACTCCTCGACCTCGGCGTCGTCGAGAGCGATCGAGGCGGCGATGCGGCGGTATTCGGCGGCCGACTCGCTTCGTAGCCGCTCGGCGAGCTCGACTGCGTACTCCAGGTTTGCCTGCGCCATCAGGTTCGTGTAGAGATTGTTGTTGACGAGGGCGCTGTACTCGTCAGGACCCGTAACTTCGTTGATACAGAAGTCACCCCCCTTTGTCTCGCTGTAGTCGCCGAGGTCCGCCCAGAGTCGGGCGGTCTCGAAAACCATTTCTGCTCCCCGCGAAAGGAGGAGTTCGCGGTCCTCCGTGGCGGCCAGGTACCTCTGAAATGCGAAAACTATATCCGCGTCAATGTGGTATTGGGCGGTTCCCGCCGGATAATAGGGCGATGTCTCCTCTCCACCGATCGTGCGCCATGGGAAGAGGGCGCCACGCTGGCTCATCTCGACTGCGCGCTCGCGCGCCTTGTCGAGGATGCTCAAGCGATACTGTACGAGAGCCCGCGCGATAGAGGGCTCGAGGTAGATGAACACGGGGAGCACGTAGATTTCGGTATCCCAGAAGTAGTGCCCCTCATAGCCCTCGCCGGTGAGCCCCTTTGCGGCAATGCTCGTGCGTCCGTCTCGCCCGGCCGACTGAAAGAGGCTGAAAAGGTTGTACCGAATGCTCTGCTGAAGTGCATCGTCGCCGTCGATCGAGACATCTGCGGTGGCCCAGAAGCGGGCAAGATCGTCCTGTTGCTCTGCGGCGAGGGCTTCGAAACCGGCCGCCTTCGCTTCGGCCGCCGCCTCCCGCGCCCGCTCCTCGAACTCCTCTTTCGGCAAATCGAGAGAGGTGCAGTAAGCGAGGAACTTCGTAAAGTGAAGCTCGATTGCCGTCTGCTGCTCCACCGTTTCGGGAAGCTCGCCGACAAGGCATATCCGGGCGGCCTCGCCCTTCGCCTCGGTCCGCACCCAGGCCGGAAGAGACCCGACGACGGCATGGTCGAACGCGCAGGCGAGAGCGAAGCGGGTGTTGGTGGTCTCCTGTACGACGATCCCCGACATCGCCTCAGAGCCGTCGCCGGCCTCCCTCCTCGTCACCGTAAGCGCCGGCTCCCGAAAATGCGTCCCGATGCGCGGATCGTCGGCGCCGGATTGGTTGTGGGTATCGCCATCCACTTCCGATTCTATTCGAAGCAGGACCGCCTTCGGGGCTCGGCGGACTCGCAGGCGATAGTCGATGGCCGCTACATGGCGCCGAGCAATGGATACGAGGCGCCGGATCGCTACCTCGACCTCTACTCCCGAGGGCGAGCGCCAGTGCAGCGTGCGGTGGAGCAGCCCTGCGCGCAGATCGAGCCGCCGCTCGTACGCGAGCAGCGTGCCGGTGGAAAGATCGAGCGGCTCCCCGGCGACGGACAGGCGGATGATTTTGCCGTTGGCGACATTCAGCATCACTTGGCGGTTCTTGGCGTAGCCGAAGGCGATCTCGCCGTAGACAATCGGCGTCTCTTCGTAGAAGCCGTTCACGTAGGTCCCGTCGACCGCGTTGCAGTACCCCTCTTCGAAGTTCCCGCGCAGCCCCAGATGTCCGTTCCCCAGCGCGAAGATCGTCTCATTGCGAGCGACCATCGCCTGGTCGAAGGAGGTTTCGCGGATCGTCCACACGTCCGACGGGTAGGCCGATTTGCTCCCACTCATTGCCTGCCTCTTCGTTCTCCGCCCTAAAGCGAGCGGCAGCTCCCGCGTACCGCCAGAGCGGTCGGCAAGATCGTAGGCCGAGCCGGACGGGGGCGGCCCTTCAAGGCCCCGATGAGCAGCCGCGCGGCTTCCGCGCCAAAGCCCGCCGCGGGATTCGTCATGGTCGTCAGGGGGGGATTCAGGTAGCGGGAGATCGAGTCGTCGTCGAACCCGACGACCGATATGTCATTTGGAATGGAAAGGAGCGCGTCCTTGATCGCCTGAACTACGCCGTAAGCTACGACATCGTTGCCGACAAACAGGGCGGTCGGCCGCCGCGGTCCCGCGATAATCTCCCGGGCGGCCTGGTAGCCGCTCTCCGCGGTGAGATTCGCCTCCCGCACCCATTCCCTGCGTACCTCCAGACCGGCACCCTGCATGGCAGCCCGATAGCCCTCGTAGCGGTCCCGCGCCGCGTAGTAAGAAAGAGGAGCATGGACGACCATGCCGATGTCCCGATGGCCGAGATCGATGAGGTAGTTCACCGCCACCGCGGCGGCCGAGCGGTTATCGATATCGATTTGTATCACATCGGGATTCGAGATTGTCCCAATTACCACCAGGGGAAAATCAGCCTCGATGATTTGCGCGAGCCCCTTGTCGTCGTCGTGGGTGTTCATGAGGATGACCCCGTCGACGCTGTCGGCCTGTGCTATCTGCCGATAGTCCATTTCCTGCATGGAGAGAGGCTGGAGCACCAGCTGAAAGCGCTGCTTGTTCAGGACCGGGGCCATGCCTTCGATGACCCGAACGATGTAGGCGTCGGAGGAGAGATAGCCGGCGTGGGGTATGAAGAAGCCGATCGAGTGGTGCTTGATCATCGCCACGCTTCGGGCGCTCTCGTTCGGCGTGTAGCGCAGCTCATGCGCCGCCTTGAGCACGCGCTGGCGGGTTTCCTCGGGAATGTTCTTCCCCGGGGCGTTGTTTATCACAAAGGATACCGTTGTGCGCGAGACACCAGCCTTGCGCGCAACATCCGCCGAGGACGCGCTCTTGCCCGCCATTCTATTCCTTGACCGATCCGGCGAGAATTCCCCGCACGAAGTACTTCTGCAGCGTGAAGAAGACAACCAGCGGGAGAAGCATCGAGATAAAGGCGGCGGAGGTCAGGTATTGCCAGCCGCCTCCGTAGGAGTTCACGAGGCTGCTGATGGTCACCGTCATCGGCGCAACGTTCGGGGTCCCGCCGAGATAGATCAGGGCGATGAGAAGGTCGTTCCACACCCACATGAATTGGAAGATGGCGAGCGAAGCTATAGCGGGAACCGAGGTCGGAAGCACGAGCCGGAAAAAGATCTGCGCGTGGGTTGCGCCGTCCAGCTCGGCCGACTCCATCATCTCGCCGGGCAGCTCGCCCATGAAATTCCGCAGCAGGTACACCGCGAAGGGCAGCCCGTAGGCCGTATGCGCGATCCAGATGCCGGGAAAAGTGCCGGTCAAATGAAGCACATTGAAGAGACGCAAGATGGGGATCAAGGTCATCTGCAGCGGAATCACGAGCAGGCCAACCACAATCAGAAAGAGGACGTTGCGTCCGGGGAAGCTCATCCAGGCGAACGCGTAGCCCGCAAAGGCAGCGATGAGAATCGGCATCACCGTCGCGGGAATGGCGATGAGGAGGCTGTTCGCAAAGCTATGCGCCATGTGCGCTTGGCTGAGGACGTGGCCGTAGTTCTCGAGCGTGAACTGAAAGGGCGTCTTGAAGGCCGTCCACCATCCGGTGGTCGTGATGAGATTCGCGGGCCGCAAAGAAGAAATCAAGAGCCCTACCGACGGCACGAGCCACAGGAGGCTCACTGCGATGAGAACTACATGCAGTGGGCCGCGTGCGCCGAACCTGGCGAGTGACCGGCCGAATCCGCCGCCCCTTACAATTGTGGTGGTCATATGGAGCTCCCCTTCTGGCCGAAGCGCTTGATGTTCAGCACCATCACCGGGATGATCGCGACCAGAAGGATCACGGCGATCGCGCTTGCGCGTCCGAAGTTCTGGTAATTGAACATCTCCTTATACATCCGGTTGGCGATTACCTCGGTGCCGAGGTTTCCATTCGTCATGACATAGACAATATCGAAGATCTTGAGAACGTTGATGATGAGGGTGGTAGCGACGACCGTCAGGGTAGGCCGCAGAAGGGGCATGGTCACTTGAAAGAAGATCTGGAGCTCGTTCGCTCCATCCATTCTCGCCGCTTCAAGCAGAGTATCCGGTATCCCTTTGAGACCTGCGGAGAGGATGACCATGGCGAAACCGGTCCACATCCAGATGCCGACGACAATGAGCGCCCAGTTGTTCTCCGATGTGTTGAACAGCCACGCCTGAGGGGGGAAGCGCGGGTCAATGCCTGTCAGGAATGCGTTGACCGTTCCGACCTGCGCGGTGCCCGCGGGCTGGAATTGATACATGAACTTCCAGATGACGCCCGCAGCCACGAAGGAGATCGCCATCGGAAGGAAGATCACAGCCTTGCTTACCGATTCATACTTCACTCGATCGCTCAGGACGGCGATGATGAGCCCGAGCGTGACCGTCACGAGCGTAAAGACCACGAGCCACAGCAGATTGTTGCGCAGCACGATCAGCATGTTGGGGTCTGTGAAAATGGAGGCAAAGTTCGCAAGCCCCACGAACTTCGTTGAGTTGGCGTTCATGAAGCCCAACACGATGGTGTTGACGGCCGGATAGATGAGAAAAGCCGCAAGGAGGAGAAAGGCCGGCAGGAGCCAAACCCATGGGCGAATTCTCGCGCGCTTGCGCGGGTTTACCTTTTTCAGCGCGTTCTCGACGAGGTAAAGATAGGCCCAGAGCACCAGCGGAACTCCGGCAACGGCGACAAGACCCCAGGCGATCGTCATCCCTGTCATGCTTCCTCCTTCTTACGAGGCTTTCCGAACCTGGAAGGGCTCCGCCGCACGACGAGCGTGCGGCGGAAGCAATTCTCATTTTCGCTGCCGCATGCGGCAGATTCTCTCAAGCTCCCTAGTTCGAATACGCCTGCTGGCGAATCTGATCGAGATGCGTGAGGATGCTGTCCAGCTGGCTCGGGTTCGAAACGAAGTTCAGAATGGCAGAGAAGAAGGCGTCGTTCATCTTGCCGGGCATTTGGTCCGATGCATCGAATACCGCGATCTCTGCGGAAGTAAGAACTTTGGCCGCTCCCTGGCTCAAGGCATCGGGATAGTCTGAGATCGGCACGTCGCGGTTCGGAGAGATGCCGTCGTTGGCTTTTACCCAGTAGGCCTGTGCCTCGGGCGTGGCAAGATACTTCACGAAAGCCGCGGATTGCGGAGTCTGGTTGAACATCCCTGCCAGATCGCCCGCCGTTTCGACCGATTTCGCGTACTCCGGATTAATGCTCGGGAAGCCGAAGAAATTGAAGTCCTCACCCGACTTCAGATCCGGAAATTGCTTCTGGATGAAGCTCTGGATGAAGGTCGCCTGCAGAAAGAAGTAGGCCTTCGGCGGGTTCTCGAAGAGCGGGGTGAAGGCAGTTCCGAAGTTCGTCGAGAGGATGTACTGGCTGCCGCCGTACGCCATCTTGGAATCGGCCACGATCTTTCCCCAAATCTCGAAGACGTCCTTCACCTGCGGCGAGGTCCAGGGAAGCTTGCCCTGGTACCACTCCTCGTAGAGCTTCGGACCGTACTTCTTCAGAAAGATGATCTCGAGCCAGTCGGTGCCTGGCCAGCCGCTCGCCGAGCCGCTCTCGAGGCCGACCGCCCACGGGGTTATCCCCTTGGCCGCGAGTTGCTGCGACTCACTCATGAGCTGATCCCATGTCGTGGGGATGGAAAGTCCGGCCGCCTGGAGGTTTTTCGGGTCGTACCAGACGAGCCCCTTCAGCGCCGCCTTGACAAAGACGCCGACGAGCTTTCCGTCTACCGTCCCGAGATCGAGCCAGCCCTGCGCGTACTGCTGCTTCATCTGGCTCATGTCGAGTACGCTGCTCAGATCAACGAGCTTTCCCTCGTTGGCGAACTCGCGCATCTTCCCGGGATTCGAGAAGTCGGCGATGTCCGGCGGATTTCCGGCGGCGACCCGTGTCGTCAGGATAGCGTCGGCGTCCCGAGTCCCCTCGTACTGGACGTTGATGCCGGTCTTGTCTTCGAAGGGCTTAATCATGTTGTTGAAAATGTCCAGCTCTGACCCGCCCCATGGCCCAAGAACCGTCGTCGAGCCCCCGATCTTTCCGCCGCTCATCGCGGCCGGCTGGCTTGCCTTCTCCTTCGAGCCGCCGGCGAAGGCGAGGACCGACGCGGCCAGGATCATTACGAGACTGATCGTGATTCGCTTCATTTCCTACTCCTTTACCTAGATTTGCGTAACTAACATGTGTTACTAACGCGGATTCTATCACGGGTTTGCCAACCGCGCAACAAAATACGACCGTCGGCGGCGCCGGTGCCGATGGATCGGCGAAAAGAGTAAGAAGAAGGCCGCCGCTACGGCTGAAGGACAGCCGGAAATGAGGAGAGGGGGTCGCCGTCGGTGACGCCAAGAAAGTACTGAAAACGGGGGACAAAGCGACTGACGAAGAGGCAAGCGCCCTGGAAGCCGTTTGGAAAGCCAAAAAAGAGGTGCCATCCTCGCGGATCGCCGTAGGAGAGGGTCAGCGGGAGGCTCCCTGACCCGGCACCGGCGGAGCTCACCGGGACCGACCTCACCCGTGCAACAGCGCAGGGCGCGACCGGCCAGGAGCCGAAGGGAGGGATTGCCACATCCGTGTAGATGACCTGCACGGTCACGTCCGCGAAGCTGTAGGTCGCTACGAGACAGGGGAGGACGTTCGGACCCAGGCCGCCTATCCCTGCTCGGGACTCGGGCGCCTGCTCGAGGACGGCCACGCTTCCCGCGGCGGGCGTCTCCGCGTGCGCACCTGCGGCAATGCAGAGGAGGGCACCGGCGAAGGCCGCGAGCGCGCCCCGCATCGTTGTCACTCGACGGTCACGCTCTTCGCGAGGTTTCGGGGCTGGTCGACGTCGCGCCCGAGCTCGAGCGCACAATAGTAGGCAAAGAGCTGAAGCGGCACAACCATGACGAAGGGCGAGACTATCTCGTGCACCCGCGGGACTTGGATGGTGTCGTCCGCGATCGAGGCTACCTCGTCGTCGCCCTGCGTGCAAACGGCGATTACCTTTCCGGCACGGGCCTTCACCTCTTTCATATTGGAGATGACCTTGTCTCGCAGCCGGTCGTCGGGGACCAGAAACACGCTCGGTGTACGCTCGTTGATGAGGGCGATGGGACCGTGCTTGATCTCGGCAGCGCTGTAGCCCTCGGCATGAATGTACGAGATTTCCTTCAGCTTGAGCGCCCCCTCGAGGGCGACCGGATAATTGATCCCCCGCCCGAGGAACAGGACATCCTTTGCCCAGCTGTACTTGGCCGCAAGGGCCCGGATGTGCTCCTTGCCTTTGAGGATCTCTGCGACGTAACCAGGCACCCCCTCAAGGTCGCTCACGATCTGGGCACCCTGCTCGTAGGACATGTTGCGCATTCGGGCCATGAGCAGCGTGAAGATGCAAAAGACGGTCATCTGCGAGGTAAAGGCCTTGGTCGAAGCCACTGCGATCTCCGGTCCGGAGTGGATGTAGACTCCCCCGTCACTCTCCCGTGGGATGGTCGATCCAACGACATTGCAGAGGCCCAGCACGACCGCACCTTTGCGCTTGAGCTCGCGCATTGCGTAGAGGGTGTCGGCCGTTTCCCCGGATTGCGAGACGACGAAATGAAGGGTGCCTCGCTCCACGATGGGATTGCGATAGCGTACCTCGCTCGCAAGCTCGGACGTCGCAGGGATCCTTGCCACCGATTCCAGAAGGTAAGCGCCGACCATTCCTGCGTGGTAGGAGGTCCCCGCAGCCACAATCTTCACACGCTCGATGTTCAGAAGCTCCCGGTTGCTCAGGTTCAGGCCCCCGAGATGCCCGGTCGCCTGCTCGAGGTCGAGCCGTCCGCGCATCGCTCGCAGGATGGCCTCCGGCTGCTCGAAGATCTCCTTCTCCATGTAGGTGGCAAAACCCTGCTTCTCGATCTCTTCGACCGCCCACCCGATGTGCTCGACCTTCTTGGCAATGCTGTTGTCCTTCAGGTCCGAGGTCCGGAAACCCGAGGGTTCCACCGTGACGACCTCGCCGTCCTCGATGTAGACCACCTGCTTGGTGTGAGTCATCATCGCGGTCACGTCCGAGGCGAGGAACATCTCCCCCTCGCCGATCCCGAGAACGAGCGGAGAGCCGTTACGGGCCCCCACGACCTTGCCTGGCTCGTCGGCATGCATGACAACGATGCCGTAGGTTCCTTTGAGGAGCGCCAGGGCTCCCTTCACTGCGCGCTCGAGGTCTCCGTCATAGACCGATTCGATAAGGTGCGCGATCACCTCCGAATCGGTTTCGGACACGAAGAGATGATCTTCACTCAGGAGCTTTTCCTTGAGGCTGGCGTAGTTCTCGATGATCCCGTTGTGGGCAATGGTGATCTTGCCCGTGCAGTCGGCGTGGGGGTGGGCGTTCAGGTCAGTCACTCCGCCGTGAGTCGCCCATCGGGTGTGGCCGATACCCCACACGCCTGCGAGGTCCTCGGGGACGATTGCGCGGAGGTCCTTGATCTTCCCGGTCCGCTTCACAATCGAGAGCTTCCCATCGTGACCGATACAAACGCCCGCAGAGTCGTAGCCGCGATATTCGAGACGACGAAGCCCTTCAAGCAGTATCGGCGCAGCGGGTTTGACGCCGGTGTAGCCGACTATTCCACACATTTTCCCATCCTCGCTGTAGTATACGCGTTAGTGAATCTATCGCGCAGGCTTGCCGTCATCAACTTCCCCGCCGACCGTGTTAGGAGCTTCCGATTACCTCACCTATCTCCGCGAGCTTTCCCCGATCCTTCAGAAAGAGCTTGTTCTCGGAAATCGCGATGATGCTGATGTCCTTGAGCTCGTCGAAAAATGCGGTGACGGTCTCGTAGGGAAGCTCAAGGCTTAGCGACATCTCTCGCATCGTCTTGACGCTGTCAAGTACGGCCTTTTCGAAGCCGGTCTCGGCGAAGGTGAAATAGAGGTTCATCGCCATCAGCCCTTTGCTGCTCTTGCGCACGAGATGATGAATCTGAAGGTCAGCCGCCTGGAGCCGTCGACAGAGCTTGTCGATAATGTTGAGCGCAATCCGGGCGTTCTTTTCGATCATTCCGAGAAACCCTTCGCGGTTGAATGCGAGGAGATGAACCGTGCCAACCGCGGTGGCGGTTGCCGAGCGCCGAACCCTGCTGACGATGGCCATCTCGCCGAAGAAATCTCCCTTGGCAAGCACGGCAAGGATGTGCTCTTTGCCGCCGATCATCTTGCTTATGCGGACGTTTCCCTCCTGGATGATGTACATCTGATCGCCTTCATCATTTTCCCGGAAGAGCACCTTGCCGGAGTCAACGACGATTCCGTACTTCGTAAAGAGGGTATTCTCTGCCATATTTCGCCTCGAGTCCTCCGGCAGCTATCATATCTGAAGTATCGGATTATTTCACCAAGTAAAGACTCGGTACGTCTTCCGGAGGTGCGCTGTGGTTAGTCTACCCTTCAAGGGTGTGGTCCCCGCCCTTTTTGTCGCTCTGGCGGCCGGCTGCGGCCCCATTCCAGACTATCGAATCCTCACCGAGGGAGACCAGGCTCCTCCGGTCTTTCTCGGCGCAGAGTGCACCGACCGGCGCACGCTGGTGCTCAGGTTCGATGAACCGGTCCGCCCGATCAAAGGGACGATCACCATCGCCCCGGAGCTCCAGGTCGCAGAAGTCTTCGCCGAGGGGACTGCGATCGTCGTTGTAGTGGCGACCGATCAGAAGGTCGGACAGGAATACACGATCGAGGCAGCCGCCGAAGACCTCAGGAAGAACAGCATTACCCTGCTCTGCCATCTCTACGGCTTCAACCCCGACGTGCCGCGTCTCGTCATCAATGAGTTCATCACCCAGGGTGCCGACACTCATCCCGACATGGTCGAGCTCTATGTGATGGGAAGGGGAAACACAGCCGGGCTCTGCATCTGCGAGGGCTCGCGGGACCACTGGCAGGAGCGCTTCATCTTCCCCGCAATAAGCGTGGAGGCGGGCGACTATCTTCTCGTCCATTGGAAGCCCCAAGGGATTCCGGGCGAGATAAATGAAACGGCTGACAAGAGCGCTTCGATGGGATACGACGCCTCCCCCGCGGCGTATGATCTGTGGGTGCCGGCCGGAGACGGGCTGAGTGGCAACAACGGAGCGCTTGCGGTTTACGCGAGCCCGGGCGGCAGGCTCCTCGACGCCGTCATCTACAGCAACCGGACCTCCGCGTCCGACGATACCTACGATGGCTTCGGCTCCCGGGAGGTCCTCCTTCAGGCAACTCAGATCGTTGAGGAGGGCGGATGGAAGTACGCCGGCGAAAAGGTCGCCCCCGAGGACGCGGTGAATCCGGCCAACTCTACCGCGACCCGCTCGATATGCCGCAGCAGCCAATCGGTCGATACCGACGCTTCCGCCGACTGGCACATCGTCCCGACGAAGGGCTCGACCTTCGGTGGGGCAAATCTCGACGACTGCTACCTCCCGCAGTAGGCAGGTTACAGATACTCCTTGACCATTGCCTCGATGGCAGACCGCGGGACGGCGCCGACTTGCTGGCGAACCATCTCTCCATTCTTGAAAACAAGCAGGGTCGGGATGCTCAAGATCCCGTACTGGGCGGCGAGATCTCCCTCGTCGTCCACGTTGACCTTTCCAACCTTGAGTTTCCCGCTATAGCTCTTACCGAGCTCTTCCACGGCAGGCGCGATCATCTTGCAGGGCATGCACCACTCCGCCCAGAAATCCACAAGCACCGGGATCGGAGAGTCGAGGACCTCCGCCTGGAAGTTTTCCGATGAAAGGGTTACCTCTGCCGACATGAGTCAGACTCCTTGATTCGACGGTTTGAATTCCATCAAACGGAAATCGGTGAGAGTACTATGCACAAATTCCTGGGTTTTTTCCAGTGTCGCGAGATCCCTGCTGCCGTCGGTCTCCTTCCGGAGCCGTTCGATCGTCTCGACGACGTGATGCAGGAGAAAAGCCCCTTCGAGCATCAGCCTTCGTTCCTCCCATTCTAGCTCGGTCTTCGTGCGCGGTAGGCGCATGAGGAGCGCCTTATAGCGGCTGACTCCCGGCGGCAGCCGCCCAGCGCCGCTGGTTAGGTTGTAGATTCGCGGTTCAAGGGTCAGCCGCGGGCTCGCGTAGTAGGAGGGATAGAACTTGCGCAGGACCCGATCGAGGTCCGGCCAATACTCCCTTTCGAACAAGTCGAGCGCGCCCAACAGCTTGCGGATTTCGTAGGATGCCTTTTCGTCGAAGGGGAGATCGGGGTATTTCTCGATTTGTTCCCTGTTCTGCTCGATGATCCTGTCGGCGTACTCGCTGACGGAGCGCCGGCGTTCTTTGCGTCTGCCTCTTCGCTCGTCTCTTTCTGTGCTGAGCGCCCCTTCATCCTTTATGAGATCCTTGATCATCGCAAGCTCGTCGGAGACGAATCGCGTAAGATCGATTCGCTGCTTGCGCGCAAGGAGGTAGCGGTCCTCGAAGGCCTCTTTGAGCGAGAAGGACTTCAGAAAGGTAACGATGTAGTCGTCGTACATGCGGCGGATCTTCTCGACCGCCCGCTCCACCTCTTCTTCGCTCAGGGGACGGCGATTCACTCTTCCACTCCTTTCGCGCTAGCAGTGTAGCGCCGGAAGTGTTGGCCGTAAAGAGTTGCGCCTAGGAGACCTCGCTCAGGGCTGCTACCCGGTCTCGGATGCGCTCGGAGAGCACCTGCGGCTCGCTCTCGCTGATGATGCGAACCAGGGCTGAGCCGACGACGAGGGCGTGTACCTCGCCGGCGAGGGCCTCGACCTGCTCTCGCGACGCGATCCCGAACCCGGCAAGAACCTTTGCGCCGATCGGCGCGAGCCGCTTCAGAAAGCGCCGGTTGTCCTCGCCTATCTCGGTGTAGCTCCCCGTAATCCCGACGCGAAGGGCCGCGTACAGAAAACGCGGAGAAAGCGCAGCCACTTCGGAGAGACGGGCGTCGCTGATGGTCGGGGCGACCACAGGAACCACCTCGAGCCCTGCGTCGGCCCCGAGTCGGAAGAGCCCCTCGTCGTAGCCCGGCATCAAGTCGGGGACGATGACGCCGGTTGCCCCGGCCTCCTTTGCCCGCTCGCAAAAAGCGCGGACTCCCGGGCGGAATACGAGGTTCGCATAGCTCATCACGAAGATCGGGAGCTCCGTTTCGCCTCGAAGCTCTCGCACCAGGCCGAATCCACCCTCGACCGTGAAGCCGGCGGCGAGCGCCCCGGTGCAGGCTGTCTGGATGAGTTTGCCGTCGGCGGAGGGGTCGCTGAAGGGGAACTGGATCTCGAGATAGGAGGCTCCGCCCTCGATCATGGCTCGTGCTGCCTGAAGGGAGAGCGCGCGGTTGGGAAAGTGGGAGACCAGGTGGGTCATGAGTCGGACGCGGTTGCTCATCTATGCCTCCTTTCGGCCCCTACAGGTGAGGATAGGGCTGCCGGCTGCGCTGCACCTCCCGTCTGGGGGGCAGCAGCGGCTGGGCCCGCGACGGCTGCGGTGAGCGTGCCTGAGGCCGCCGCAGACGGGCCCTCGGCTCCAGGGGCGCCGCCCTCGCCACGGGTCTCCTCCCTGAGGAAGCGCAGCCAGGGCTCGGGATCCAGCGCGCGGGCCGCGATGAAGAGATCTTTGTCGCCGCGTCCCGACATATTCACGATGATGGCCTTGTCGCGGGGAAGCTCCCGCGCGAGACGCAGGGCATGGGCGCCTGCGTGGGCCGACTCGAGCGCAAAGATCACCCCTTCGTGGCGGGCGAAGTAGCGCACGGCCTCAAGCGCCTCCTCATCGGTGACCGAGGTGAACTCGATCCTTCCCTTCCGGCCGAGATCCGCAAGCTGCGGGCCGATCCCTGGGTAGTCGAGCCCCGCGGAGACCGAATGCGTTGGCAGGAGCTGCCCATCGTCGTCGAGGAGAAAGAGGCTTTTGTACCCTTGGACGATCCCTATCGAGCCGTCCCCGCCCATCCGTGCGGCGTTGTTCCCGGCGCCGCGGCCTCGCCCGCCCGCCTCGACGCCGATCAGCCTTGGATTCGGCTTCTCGAGAAAGGGGCTGAAGAAGCCGATCGCGTTCGACCCTCCCCCGACGCAGGCGACAAGGGCCGCGACGTCCAATCCTCTCTCCTCGGCCTGGCTCGAGGTCTCCTGGCCGACCACCGACTGAAACTCGCGCACCATGTCGGGAAAGGGCGAGGGACCGAGCGCCGAGCCGAGGAGATAGTGGGTGTCGGGGAAGCTCCCCGCCCAGTCCCGCATGGCCTCGTTGACGGCATCCTTCAGGGTGCGCGATCCGCTCGTCACCGGAACGACCTCGGCCCCGAAGAGCTCCATCCAAAACACATTTGGGTGCTGCCTGCGAATGTCGACCGAGCCCATGTAGACCGTACAGGCAAGCCCGAGCTTTGCGCAGATGGCCGCGGTCGCTACACCGTGCTGTCCCGCTCCGGTCTCGGCGATGATCCGCCGCTTTCCCATGCGCTTCGCGAGAAGCCCCTGGCCTGCCGCGTTGTTTATCTTGTGAGCGCCGGTGTTCGCGAGCCCTTCGAGCTTAATGTAGATCTGCGCTCCGCCGACCTCCCTGCTCGCGTTCCGGGCGTGCAGGAGGGGTGTCGGCCGGCCGATGTAGTCCCGCCGGATGCTTGCCAGCTCGGCGAGAAAAGCGCCGTCGCCCATCGCGTCGAGAAAGGCCGCCTCGAGCTCCGCCAAGGGCGCCCGGAGAACCTCGGCGACATATCTTCCCCCGAACTCGCCGAAGAAATCGTTGTAGATCTTCATCCGCTCACTCCTCACATGCCGCCGCGATCTCTCGAAAAAAAGCCGCGAGCTTCGACGGGTCCTTCCGCCCGACCTCCGCCTCCAGGCGGCTCGAGGCATCGATCAGCTCCGGGCGCAGCTCGGTCACAACGGACCGCACGTTGTCCGGCCCGATCCCCCCCGCAAGCCACAGCGGGAGGCGCCGCGCCACGGCTCGCGCAAGGCTCGCTTCGACCTCGGTGCCCGTGCCGCCCCGGGCCGCGGGGCTGAAGGCGTCGATGAGGACCCGCGGACAGCGATAGGCGCCGACTCGCTCGACGTCCCTCTCGTCGCGAAGCTGCAGGGCCTTGTAGTAGGGGAAGGCGATGGAAAAGCACTCTTCGGGCGCCTCGTCGCCGTGGAGCTGAACGGCGTCGAGATGCCCCTCCGCGAGGAGGGCTCGCACGGGCGCGGGAAGCGCGGTCGCGCCGCGCTCGAGAACCACGACTCCCACCTTGAGCGCCTTGGTCCCCTTCATCGTTCGCACCAGATCCGCATCGGCCTGCCGTTTCGACGGTGCGAAAATGAAGCCGAGAATATCCGCGCCGAGCTCGTCGGCAAGGCGGGCGTCCTCGGCCCTGCAGAGCCCGCACACCTTGACCAGCGGCCGCCGCGCCGAGCGCGCGGATCCGGCCGACCGCGCGTCCAGAGGAAGGGGCTCCGCCCGTCGGGCATAGAGCCGCTCCCAAAAGCCCGCCCGCGGGGCCGAAAGCCCCTCAAAGAGCCCCGGGATGAGACCGGGATCGCGAACGACCGACTCCCCGACGAGGATCCCGTCAAAGCCGCTTGCCCTCGCGAAGGCAGCATGCTCCCTGCTTGAGATCCCCGACTCGAAAATGAGCCGCGTTGGCCAGGTGATGAACGGTTTGGTCGCGATCGGCACGATCGGATCGACGGCAAAGCTCGCAAGATCGCGCGCATTGATGCCGGTGTAGGTCGGCCGGAGGGACGCGATTCGTTCGACCTCCCCCCTCGAATGTATCTCGACGAGACAGCTCATGCCGAGCTCGGCCGCTCTCCGGTACAGGGCGGCGAGTTGCTCCGCAGGGAGGGCCGCCGCCAGGAGGAGAATCGCGTCCGCCCCGGCGCGATGGGAGGTGTCGACGTCCTCCGGGTCGATGAGGAAGTCCTTGCGGAGCACGGATAGCCCCGGGTAGGCGCGCTTTATGTCGATGAGGTCCCGAAGCGAGCCGCCGAAGCGCTCCTCCTCGGTGAGCACCGAGACGGTCGTGACTCCCGCGGCCGCGTAGAGCCCGGCCTGCGCGACTGCGTCGAGACCCTCTTCGATCACACCCTTCGAGGGGGAGCGCCGCTTTATCTCGCAGATGAGAAAGCCCTCACCGGCGGGCCGTCCGGCGGCTGCGGCGTCCGCATTCGGCGCCGCCGTACCGATGCCGCCCACCGGGGCCGCTACAGGGCGTGAACGCCCAAAGGGGACGATCGGCACTTCCCGCAGCCGGGGCACCGCGTGGCCGAGCTCGTGACCCTCCCTCCGGATGCGCGCGCGGCGTGCCTCGATGATCTCATCCATGATGTTCATGAACAGTCGACGCCTCCCGGATCTCGTCGAGCTTGCGCGCGACTCTTCCTCCCGCCAGGGCCTCGCGGGCAAGCTTGTAGCCCTCTGCAATCCCCGCCGCGGCTCCAAAGACCGCGAGCGCAGCCCCGGCATTCACCAGCACCGCCTCGCGGATCGCCTCGGGCCCCTGCCCCTCAAGCAGGGCGCGGGCTGTGGCGGCATTGTCGGGAGCGCTTCCCCCCTTCAGCTCCGAAAGCGCGAAGCGGCGAATCCCGAGCGAGGCCGGGTCGAAGCGCTCGTCGGTAACCCGGCCCGCCTCGTCGATCGACACCACGCGACTGGGGGAGGTCACCGAGATCTCGTCGAGCCCGTCTTCGCCGTGCACAACCATCGCCCGCTTGATGCCGAGAAGATGAGCCGCCTTCGCCACCGGCAAGCAGTACTCATCGGCGAAGACACCGATAAGCTGGTACTGCGCGGCAGCCGGATTCACGAGCGGGCCGAGCAGGTTCATGATGGTCTTGATCCCCAGCTCCCTTCGCACCGGCCCTGCGAAGCGCATCGCGCCGTGGTAGATCGGTGCAAAGAGAAAGGCGAAGCCCGTTCGCTCGATGAGCCTCTCCGATTCGGCGGGCGGCAGATCGATGGGCACCCCGAGCTCCTTGTAGAAGTCCGCGCTCCCGCACAGCGAGCTCACGGCTCGGTTTCCGTGTTTTGCCACCGCGGCGCCGCAGGCGGCAGCAATCAGGGCGCCGAAGGAGGAAATGTTGAAAGTGCCTATCTCGTCGCCGCCGGTGCCGCAGGTATCAAGGACCGGGCTGCTCACCTTCAGGGGAGTACGTTTGCGCTGGAGAACCGCGGCGCAGCCGGCGATCTCCTCGGGAGTGATCCCCTTGGCGTTGAGCGCGACGAGGTAGGCCGCAATCTGGGAGGTCCCGAGGTTCCCTTCGGTCAGCTCGGACATGAATCCTTCGGCCTCGCCCTGCGACAGGTCTTCGCCCCGAATCACCTTCGTGAGCTTCTCCTTCACCGGGTAGGGCTCGCGCTGGTAGCTCAAGAAGTTCTGAAGGATCTTCTTGCCGAACTCGGAGGCCATCGACTCCGGGTGAAACTGAACCCCTTCGATAATGTGCGTCCGGTGGCGAACCCCCATGATCTCCCCGTCGACGCTCCGCGCGGTCACCTCCAGCTCGGGAGGGACGCTCGCAGGGTCGATCACCAGCGAGTGGTAGCGGGTGAATACGCCCGAGGCTGGCAGGGTGCGGAAGAGCCCCCTCCCGTCGAGAACGATGTTCTCGGTCTTCCCGTGAACAATCCGACCTGCCTGGATGATCTTCCCGCCGAAGGCGTAGCCGATCGCCTGGTGACCCAGGCAAACTCCGAGGATCGGAATCTTGCCTGCGAACTGCCGAATCACCTCGACGGTGATACCCGCCTCCTCCGGCCTTCCCGGTCCCGGCGAGATGACGATCCCCTCGGGGGAGAGCGAGCGGATCTCGGGAATGGTGATCCGGTCGTTGCGGGCGACCATCACCCCCTTTTTGGTCAGCTCGGTCAGGTACTGATAGAGATTGTAGGTGAAGGAGTCGTAGTTGTCGATGAGCAGGTACATGGCTCAAACCTCCAGACCGAGCACTTCGGCGAGCGCTCGCAGTTTTTCGTTGGTCTCTTCGTACTCCCGCTCCGGGGTCGAGTCGTAGACGATCCCGGCCCCGGCCTGCAGGACCATGGTCTCTCCCATCTTCAACGCGCTGCGGATGGTTATGCAGCTATCGAGGCTCCCATCGGCTTCGATATAGCCGACCATTCCCGCATAAAAGCGCCGCGGCTCCGGCTCGAGCCGGTCGAGGATCTCGATGGCGCTAATCTTCGGCGCCCCGGAAACCGTGCCGGCGGGAAGGGTCGCGCGGACGGCGTCAATCCCGGAGGAGCCGGGCGAAAGCTCTCCTACGACCTCGGAGACGATGTGCATGACGTGGGAGTAGCGCTCGATCTCCATGTACTTCGTGACCTGGACGCTGCCCGGCGCGCAGATGCGGCCTAGATCGTTCCGCGCGAGGTCTACGAGCATCAGATGCTCGGCTCGCTCCTTCTCGTCGGCGAGCAGCTCGGTCTCGAGGGCCTGGTCCTCGGCAGCGTTGCTTCCTCGCCGGCGCGTTCCGGCAAGCGGTCGGATCGTCGCCTTGCCGTCCTTCACCTTGACGTGAACCTCCGGCGACGAGCCGAAGAGCTGATAGTCGCCGAAGTCGAGGTAGAAGAGGTAGGGGGAGGGGTTTTTCGACCGGAGATTCCGGTAGGCCTCGAGGGCGGGGATCGCGGTCTTCACGTACAGTCGGCGGGAAAGCACCCCTTGCAGGAGATTTCCCTTCACGATCTCCTCCTTCACCTTCCGCACCCCATCGAGGAAGCGCTCTTCGGCCGCCTTGTCCTCACGGTACTCGGCAGGATAGCTTTTCGCGTCCGCGGCGAGATAGTTGAAGTCAAGGTCGTTCATCTTCTCCTCGGTCGCGCGGACGGCCGCCTCGAGGTCGATCTCGTGCTCGTCGTAGTTCAGCCCGATGAGGTAGATGATGTCTGTGTAGTGATCAAAGACGAGGTAGACGTGACCGAAAAGGAAGCAGCCGTCGGGCAAGCCTAAGCGGTCCTCTTTGGGACGAAAGCGGATCGTATCGCAGCGGGCGGCGAACTCGTAGGATAGGTAGCCGATTCCCCCTGCCGGCACGGGCAGGTCCTGGTGGAGGGGGGTGTGCTGGTTGCCGAAGTACATGAGCACCTCGAGGATATCCTTGCCCTTTTCGTTCATCCCCACGGTCCTTTCGTCACACTCCATGGTGATCTCGTCGCCCCGCTGTACGACCTTGAACGCCTCCACCGCCATGAGCAGTGAATAGCGCTCCTTTCCCTTCTTGAACGAGGAGCTCTCCAGGATCATCTTCGCCTTGAGCTTTCGAGCAAGCGTGTAGGGGGTAAAGCGATCCCCCGGCACGATCTTGATGATGCTGTCCTGTCGGACGCCCTCTCTGCCCTTCTTCGTCACTGATGCGACCACCTCATACCTCCTCAAAAAAAAGCCGCGCCCGGCCCCGTGGACCCGACGCGGCTTTTCTCAAAGCTGCAGGCCCCGGTATGCTCGCCCGACCGGGACCCTGCTGTGCTACATCGTCACAGGCGGCCCCGGCTGCTGTGGAGCCACCACCAGCATGCGAATGTGGCGCCGACCGCCGAATCCATGAAGGACTGACTGCCGCAAAGCTCTTCTCTGTCTGCGCCGCCGTGGCTGTTTCTATTCATAGTAACACCGTGCGTCTAATCTACACTGTTTTTGCGAATCCTGTCAACCCGAATGCTTCAAAAAAAAAGCCGCCTGTGCGTGACAGGCGGCGCACGTACTCGCGATAGTGCAGTCTCCAAGCCCGGCGCAAGGCTGCGGCGTTGCCGCAGCGTTCCTCAAAGCAGCTGCTCGGTCAGCTCCTCTTCGGTCGCCTCTCCTTCGGCGGCCTCCTCTTCGTCCGTCCGGGCGCCCTCGTCCTTTCCCTTGAACTGCGGCTTGAACTCGACGTGCTCCGCGACAATGCGCACCTTCTCGTGGTTCTTGCCGTCGGCGTCGGTCCAGCGGTCCTGCTTGAGTCGCCCGACCACCCTGACCCCGCGTCCCTTCTTCAGGTTCTCCGCGCATGCCTCCGCAAGCCGTGCCCACACCTCTACCTCGAAAAAGGAGACCTCCTTCTGCATCTCCTCATTCTGCTTGTAGAAGCGGTTTGAAGCGACCCCGAAGGTGCACACGGTCGTTCCTTTGGGCGTCTCGTTCAAGACCGGGTCTCTCGTAAGATTTCCTTCGATAAGGATGGAATTGAGACTGTTCATTGTCCCCCTCTCCTTTGGTATTACGGCTCGATGCGCTTCCGGAAGCCCTTGCGAGAGTAACTACCGTGCGGCGGGTGCATCTGCTTCAGACCCGTAGGCTTCGGCCCTGCCCCGGGCTCGGGCGTCGGGAGGAAGCAGCGGCCGCCGCGGACCGCCCGTCCGACAAGGTCGTGCCCCGGTACTCCCGTCGAACATAGTATAGCGTCGCATAGCGTGCCCTAGATTGAAGCCTGTTTGGGCGCATGGTATGATTCACGGTAGATAGTGCCATGAAAACCAAGGCGGCCTTCCTTACGCTTGTCGCGGAGCTCGATGGAGACTTGAAAGAGTTGAAGCACCTTGCGGAACAGAATGCTCGGGCATGGAGTCGCATCGAGGGGGGAGCCACTGAACCGATAGACTGGGGTGCGCTTGGATTTACTTTGCACAGCCTTTACGGGATCCTCGAGAATTACTTCCTTCGAGTGTCCAAGTTCTTCGAAAACAACCTTCCAACGGATCGTTGGCACAAGGTTCTGGTCGACAACATGCGCCTCGACATTCCTGGTATCAGGCCGGCTCTCTTTCGCACGGACACCGAACACCGGCAGGTATTGGAGCTTATGAGGTTTCGCCATCGCTTCCGCAACCTCTACGGCGAGGACCTCGATCCGCAGAAAACGGCCGCAATCCAAAGAATCGCGAACGCCGTCCTCGGAGACTTTCCTGCGATTCACAAGAACTTCATCCACAAGATCATTGCCATTGCGGATGGCCTTCCGTGATTTTCGATCCCTCCCCTTACATCGCCGGCCATCGCGCAGCCAACGACGCCGAACGGGCTGCGATCAAAGAGCGCGCCGCACGGGCGGCCCAAGAGGCCCGGCTGCTTGCCGAACGTATTCTCGCGCACGACCCGGCGGTCGAGGCCGTCATCCTCTTCGGCTCCCTAGCCGAGGGCGAGCCACCGCATCTCGACTTCGATATCGACCTCGCTCTTCTCGGCGGCGATACCTATCGGGCCATGGAGGTCACCGAGGAATCCGATTTCCATGTCGACGTGGTGAGCTTCGCGCTCCTGCCGGAGCACGTGCGCATGCGTGTCAAAGAGAAAGGCATACACCTTGTGCAGCGACAGGGGGATCTCGGACAGTCGAGATAGTCGCAAAGAGGCGCCGCCCGCGAAATCTCGTCTGGCCCCGGGTGCCGCAGTCGCCGGCGGCGCCCCAGTCGCGCAACCTCTAGTCGGTTTTCGCCTGGGGTACGGGGATCTGGAAGCTCTGGATGTTCCCGGCAAGAGAGTACATGAGATCAATCGTCACGTTGTTCCCGATGGGATGTTTCCCGATGAGGACGATCACGTAGGAATGGACCCCGCGTTTCACCTCGAACTTGTCCGCCGGGAGGTAGTACCATCCCACCTTGTCGTGGCGGAGAGTGGCCGACGATGAAGAGGGCATGGAGACCTGATCCACATAGCGGGTGAACTCCTCGCGGTTCGCGTAGGAGGCCCGGACGGTCCCATCCAGATCCTTGGCCTTCGCCTGAAGAAGGTCGAAGTTCGTTGCCCCGGTCGCGCTGATGGTGAGCTTCACGACGAGAAAGTCATAGTAGGTCGGCATGATGCTCGGCCCCGGGGCGAAAAAGGGATTCTGCGAGAAGGAGTAGCCGTAGGCGGCCTGCACCTGCTTCGGCGAAAGGAGCGCGGCAGAGACCGAATCCGAAAGAGGCACTGCCGCGCCTCCCGTCGTCGCGCACCCGGCCGCGCCAAGGGTAATCGCAGCCGCGAGAGCAGACAGCACCATTCTTCGCAGATTCATCGGCGACCTCCAGGATCACGTAGACGTGCAACGAAGCATATCGCGGGGCAACGCGAATGACAACCCCGACGACTTCGCCGGCGCTTGCGCAGCGGTTCAGAGAACGCGACTGGCGATTTCGATTCCGCGCCCAACGCCTTCCACGACGCTGCCCGTCGGACAAAAAAAGGGCTCCTTGCGGAGCCCTTTGAAGTTCAAGATTCCTGCAGTCTAGAAGGACCAGATGTAGTCCACCACAAGCGCGGTGGTCGCGTTCTTCTCGTTCGCTCCCGGAGCGATGACAGCAGAGGTCGCAGAGCCGGGGGTAGCGCCGGTGGCATAGAGGAAGCCGAGGCGAATCCGGCTGCCATTGTCGTAGTTAGCAATGACGTAGGGATAGATCTCGAGACCGGCCCAGTCGCCCGTTCCCCAGTCGAACCAGTTGACGCCGTTTCCGTCGTCGTAGCCGAGCTGGATGCCGACGCCGTAGGGATCCGCAACTGCATACTGCAGCTCGCCCTGGGCGGCGAAGGAGGTGACCTTGGTGTCCATCGCGAGGGCGCCCTCAAGCTTGACCATGAGGGGTCCCATGGTATCGGTGCCGCCGATCATCGCGTGGTTAACCAGGTTGTTGGAGTTGGTGAAGTCAGCCGCATACCAGAACACGATAGGAATGTTCGGGACGGCGCTGATATTGGCGTTGATGTTGAAGACCTTGGTCGTCGCAGTCGTTCCGCCGAGAGCGCCCATCATCTTCACGAAGGCATTGACGGTCGCCATGTTGGGAACCGCGTACTGCGCGGCCACGAACCAGTTGTTCCCGAAGTTCGGGGAAATTCCGGCAACCGCATTGGCGAACGCACCGTCCGATGTCGCGCCCGGAGCGTTCTCCGGAAGGAAGAGACCGCCGGCAAGCACCGCGCCGCTCGTCGGATAGAGCTGGAGCATTGCCGTGAAGTCGCCCGGAGTCACGTTGTTCCACTCGGAGATGCCCACACCCTCGACCGGGCTGAACTGGGAGAACTGGGTGATACGGGGTTTGCCGAGCATGATCTGGGCGAACTTTCCGAAGTTGTAGTAGGTGTCGAACCAGCTGTAGGCCGGGAAAGCCGTCGCCGCAATGGAGCTTGGCGCGCTGCCCGCTCCGAAGAAGTTGTCGCCGCCCCACTCGACGGTCGCCGTAAAGCCGTAGCCGTTCCCGTCGTAGGAGAAAGTCCACTCCTGGTCAATCCCCTTGTTGTTGTCCCATGGGGGTGCCCATCCAGCGGACGCAGTGTTGCTGCCGTACTGGATGTAGGGGATGAAGACACCCCGGTTCCAGGCGTGGAAAGACCCCGCCTTTGGTGCATCGGCGAATGCGAAAGCGCCGACGAGGAACAATGCCAGAAGCACAAATAGAGCTTTCTTCATTGTCTGAGCCTCCTTGAACTGCAGGGGGAGGAACCAACGGTTCTTGAAATCCCCTGTTATCTTGCTTGGGGCAGTATAGCATGTTTTGTTAAGAACGTGTCAAGTTTTTTTTAAGCTTGGAGAATCTCGAAATTTGATGTCGGCGCTCCTTGAGTTGATGAATGGTCCACAAGGCGGTACTATTGACAAGATCACTGTGGAAAGGCTCGCCGTATGGTAGAAAAACGAATTGCCGGCGATTGGTATGACATCAAGGAAGCCAGCGACAATCCGGCGCGGCTCGATGAGCTCTTCGCCCTGTCTGACGCCGAGGCCGAGGCGGTCGTAGGGGAGCTGCGCCTCTCGGTCGAAGAGAGTGTCGTCGAATACAAGCGAAGATGTCTCACGAGGGGCTTCGCGTTCGTCGAGAGTCTCAAGTACGATTCGCGGAATCTTAGCGAGATCGTGACCCACATCGCCACCCTCCGCGTGATGATCTATGTGACGCTCCTCCAGCGGCAGTTTGCGGTCGGGCTCCTCTTCCCCCGCAAGCCGCGACAGGAAAACAGGATCGACGAGTCGGTCGTAGGATACGACGTCAAGGAGATCCTGGCCGATGTGCGCGAGCGCGTCGCCAAGAACGCGGAGCTGCAGAAGAACGCCTCGGTGAAGAACATCCTCATGCAGGTGAGCATCCAGCATAAGGAGCTCTCGAACATGAAGGCGCTCGCGCCGAACATCCCCAAGGAAAAGCAAGCGGCCTTCTATGACAACTTTCGTAAGAGCTTCGAAAGCATTACTGCGAAGATAAGGGACAACTACGCCACCCTCCTTGCGGAAACCGACGAGCCGAAGCGGCCGGAGCAACCCGCAAATCCGCTGCTCGTGTATGATCTGAAGCCGCTCGGCCCCCTCTACCTCGCGCAGTCAAAACAGGCGGCTCAGCTTTGGTCCACCTTAAGCTACGCCGAGGAGGAAGGCTACAAGACCCGCGAGATCCTCTCGGGAGTGCCTGCGCTGAAGGAGAGCAGCCTCGCATCCGTGGAACGGGAGCTGCGGGAGTACGAGGCGATCGCCGTCGGCAAGGGGAAGGAGATCGCGCGAGCCTTCGGTTGGGAGCTCATCCGCATCCTTTCCCGGCGGCTGCCCCCGGCTGAGGAGCCGGAGCCTCGCATATAGGCTCGCCGAGGAGAGCCTCGCCTTGACCCGGATGGCCGCCGGGCGTAGTATCTGGACAGGAGACAACAATGCCGCAGGGATTCACCCTCTCGGTCTACCCGTGGGTCTATGTCGCTAAGTATAGAGAGGACGGCTCGTGGGCTGAGGACTTTCAGGAAAAACCGCACAAGACACCGCGCGAGGAGGAGGCCATGGCGCAGGCCGAGCTCGATGCCCTGCTCACGCGGCGCAATTCCTTTCCCGAGCTACCTATCGTCAACTATACGACGCAATACGGACTCGGATGCTTCGAGGGCCTCAAGGCATTTCCGCAGCGGGACGGCAGCCTCAAGCTCTTTCGACCGGATCAGAACGCCCGACGCTTCGCAAAGTCGATGGAGGGCTTGAAGATGCCCGTCTACCCGGAAAGGACCTTTGTGAGCGCGGTCCGTACCGTGGTAGCGAACAACCTCAAGCTCGGCTTTGCGCCGCGCTACGATTCGGCCTGGGAGCGGGACGACTTCGAGAGCGGCGACAGCGTCTACATCCGCCCCTTCACCTACGCCGAGCCCGCGATCGGGCTCGGCCTCAGCCACTATCCCTGGGTCGTCATGGTCACGACGCCGGTCGGGAGCTACTTCCGGCCGGGAAACTCGAAGGCGGTGACCGCCGATACCGTCCGCGCTACTCCCGGCGGAACCGGGTGGATAAAATGCGATGCCAACTACGTGATGGCCATCCTCGCGAAGAAGAAGGCCGAGACCGAAGGCTTCATGGAGGCCGTCTTCCTCGACGCCACCCACCGGAGGTACGTGGAGGAGGGATCGTCCTGCAACATCTTCTTCGTGCTCTCAAGCGGCAACCTCGTCACCCCTGACCTCGGCGACACGATCCTACCCGGCGTAACGCGCGACAGCGTGCTCACGCTCGCCGCCGACCTTGGGATCAAGACCGAGGTGAGGCGAATCGCGATCGATGAGGTGATGGCGGACGCACGCGAAGCCTTCGTCACGGGAACCGCCGCCGGGGTTACCTCACTCGAGTCGCTTACCCACAAGGGCAAGACCGCCGTGTTCTCCGCAGACGGGGCGCCCGGAGAGGTAGGGCGCACCCTCCAAAAGAACCTGAAAGGGATTCAGTACGGCGCCCTCCCCGATCGGCACGGGTGGATGACCGAAGTCTAGGCTGGACCTTCGAAGCCCGGGTTGCCCTGGACGCCGAAGTCGGCGCGTTTGATCGCTAGAACTCCTTCTTCGTCATGTCTTTCGGGAGATCATTGTAGATCTGAAGCTCGTAGCCCCGAATCGGAAAGAGGACGTATTTTGTGTTGATGAAGGCGAGGTTGATGGCCTCGGCCCGCTCCATGGTAGTCGGGTTTCGCGTGAGCTGGTCGAAGGACTCGCTCGATTTCGTCAGGTCGACAAGGGCCTGCGAGTACTTGGCGGGGTCGGCGCTCCGCCGGCCGATCTGGTTCATCGTCACCCCGAGATTGTTGTAGACCTTCATGAGATTGTTGAGCAGCGCCCGATCTTCGGGGATCTCGTTGGGCTGGAAGTTGGTGATCTCGGACCGCTGCTGCTCGAGTGAGTTCAGCAGGTTGTCGTAGTAGCCCTCCGCGGCGAAAAAGTCGCCTCGCTTGAAGAGGGTGTTGGCGGTTGCATAGAGGAGAGCCGGATTCGTCGAGAAGTTCCCGGCCGCGACGTAGAATGCGAGGAGCGCCGAAGCATAGTCCCCGTTCCGATAGTAGATGTAGCCCTCTTTGTACTTCAGCTCAGGCGAGGTGTACCTATTGGCCTCCGCCTTTTGATAGAGGCGAAGCGCATCGGCATAGTTGCCGCTTTCGTAGTAGTTGAGATCGCCGAGATCGTAATAGAGTCTGCCGAACTTAGCTTCCGGTCGAATCTGATCTTGGTCGAGGGCACTCTCGTAGAGGCTGATTCCTTTCACATAAGCCTGCTCCGAGTCAAGGTAGCGTCGCTGTCCGTAGAGGTTCTCCCCGATCAAGTCGTAGGTTTCGATCATGATGGCCAGGCGGTTCCGCGTGAGCGGCCCAGAGCGCTGGAGGAAGTAGAGGGTGTTTTGGAGCGCCTTCGACTCCTCGGTTGAGTCTCCCATCGCCTTGAAATAGCGGGCGAGGTTGAAATGAGTCTCGGGCAGGCTGTGATCGACCGAGAGCGCCCGCATGAGGATGTCCCTCACGCTGCCAAGCTTTCCCTTGCCGATGAGGTAGCCGCCGAGCTCGGCGTAGGCGATCGGGTCCACCCGGATGCTCTTGTCTGCCTGAAAACGCTGCTCGAGACGTTCGACCTCCCGGAAGTTGTCGGTCTTGATGAAGAACCTGAGCATCCGAAAAAGGACCTCATTGCTCACCCCGTATTTCTGCAGGAGGATCGCGTAGTCCCGTCGCGCGAGCTCGTATTTGCTCGGATCCACGCTTCCCCAGGCGAGATAGTTGTCTCCCGCCGCAAGAAGGCCCTCGCGATCGAACATGTGCACCTTGAGGATGAGGTTCAGCAGCTCCTCCGCCTTGGCGTAGTTGCCGAGGATGGCCGACTCCATGCGGGCGTAGTCGAAGATCCCCTTCCGATCGCCGGGGTACGCCCGCAGCAGCGCGTCGTATTTCGCTGCGGCGAAGGCATACTGCTTCTTGTTGACGAACCCTTCGGCAAATCGATAGTACCAGCTCTTCAGACGCCACTCGAGAACTCCCCGGTCGAAGTAGTCGTTCGCCCGAATGAACTCGTTTCGCTGAATATCTCGGTAGCCGAGCTCGTAGAGCGTCAGGGCATGAAGCGGCCGGTAGATGAATCGGTAGCCGAGGAAGATCACCAGGGCGATCGCGAGGCCGGCGAGGATAAAGGTGCGCAGGATAGGGAGGATGTTCTGGCGGAAGCGATAGGCAAAGGTTCCTTTCTCCGCCTCGAACTCAATGCCGGTTCTCTTCGCGTAGGCCGTGGGAACAACAATGCGCCGGCCGAGTATCCGGCCCGTAAGAGCGGCGATCTCGCGGGCGCTGGCCCCAGAGACAAGGAGGTCGACGAGCGCCCGCAACTGCGCTCCTTCGAGCCGTCGTTCCCCGATCAGCTCCTCTACCGCAAGCCGGAGGTTACGGGGAAGGGAAGACAGTGTCGCGCGCAGCGCGCGAAAATCGCGGTCAGAGAGCTGAAAGGGCGCCGCCGGCCCCCGCGCGCCGGGGCGTTCTCCCCCTTCCCCAATGGCCTGGGCGGGATTGAGGGCCTCCTCGTCGGATGGCTCCTCGCCGAGGCCCAGCTGCTCGTTGATGTCGCCGAGCCCGAACTCGTCGGCTTCCGGTTCCTCGGGCGGCGGCTCGGTCGGTGAAGCTGCCCCGGCGGCCGTGCCTCCGCCCGAGGCGGCGACCTTCTGCCCGTCTTGCTCCGCGGATTCCGGCGGCACCTCGGACAGGGAGAACTCGTCGCCCAATTGGAGGTCCCCCAGGGAAGAGAGCTCGCCGCTGAAACCGGCGCTCTCCTCTACGCCTCCCAGGTCGATCTCGCCGAAATCGGCCTCCGGCATCTCGAAGTCCTCGCCGGTCGGTGCTTCGGCGCCCGGCGAAACGCCGGCCAAGATCCGCGCGCCGGTCTCCTCCGCGCCTTCGACCTCGGCTGAGATTCCGGAGCCCGCCTCTCCCTCCTCGAGCTCCCCCGACGGCGGACTTTCGGCGAAGGCCCCGAGATCGCCAACGTCGCCGAGTCCTGCGAAAAGCTCCTCTTCGGGCGCCTCGGGCTCCTCGGGCGCTGCCGGCTCGGTCGAGGCTCCCGCGGCGGGCTCCGCCTCTTCGGGTGATTCCGGCTCGGCGACAGGCTCGGCTGCGAAGCTGTCGATATCCGGAAGCTGCTCGCCGAAGGATCCAGAAGCGGCTTCGGCCTCTTGGGACAGCCTTTCATCGGTGTCCGCCGCTTCGCCTATCTCCGACGGCTCGGCCTCCCGCGGAGCCTCGCCCCCTTCCGGCGCAGCGGCGGCCTCGCCTGCAAAATCGATCGCACGGGCCGATTCTTCCCCAAAAGCCTCGGAGGGCGCCTCTTCCTCGCCGGCAAGCTCCTCGGGGGAGGGAACGGTAAAGAAGAGCTCTTCATCGCTCCCCGGCTCAATCCGCGGGGGGGATTCCGGCGCCTCCTCGAGGCCGGCGGGGATTGCGGTAAGCTCCGACTCCTCTGCCTCGTCTTCGCTTCGTAGGAAGTCATCCAGGAAAGGCCTCCGGAAGTGCCCTCCTCCTCGGCAGGCTTCGGGGAGGGCGGGGCGGCGGAAGCCACGCCCCCTTCGGTCGGGGAAAGAGCAGCGCCCCCTGCCGCCTCCGCCGGGGGGCGGGAAGCCTCCGATAGACCCCGTGTGGTTGCCTGGCTTCGCGCGGTCGCCCTGCGCAGGAGACCGGGCCCGCCGGTCGGCCGGCGGGAGACGTCGACCAGCCCTTCGGCGGTTGGAGCGGAAGCGGTGGGCGGGGGGGGTGCGGGTGCACGGGGGGGAGAGAAGGCTGCCTCGGGCGTGGCGGCCGCCGCCAGCGTAGGCTCGCCGGCTTCCGGTGCTATGGGTGATGGACCTGAAAGCTCTGCGGGCGCCTCCGGGGCATGCTCCGCCTGCGAGAGGAGGGATTCGAGGTCGGCCGCAAGATCGCTTTCCACGTCCTCAGGGGGCAGAACGTCTTCGAGCCGCTCGCCTCGCCGGGCGAGTATTTCCGGCTCATTCCCGAAGCTGTTGAGCTCTTTCTTGAACTTTTCAAGGTTCTGCAGACTCGGCATCGCGCTCCCTGTTGCGCGAACGTGCGCGCTTTCCTCGGCCTTTCTTGGCTGCCGCCTGACCTCTACGTCGATTTTCGGCCCGCCCTGTACCTATATTAGCGCAATTGGTCGACTCTGGCGCGATTGGGCTCAAGTGGCGGTCGCTGCCGGCCGAGATACAACTATAGCAGAAGTATGAGAAGCCTGAAAACTGTGCTAGGCGCCCTGCTCTGCCTGGCGGCGCAGCATGCCTTTAGCGTGGATCAATACTCACTAGACCTTCATCTCAAGGTGGGCCTGCTCAAGGAGGCTTCTGCGCCGCGGCTTTTCGGCAACGATCTGATCTTCTCCTACAAGTCAGACAACCCGGTGCGCCTCGTGGGGATCGCCTTCTCCGACGAGAATTTCGCGATCGTGCACCCGCTCTATCGCAACAGCTTCGGAGTCTTCTTCTACGTCCGCCCGGTTCCCAAGGGAGGGACGGATCTCCTGTACCGCCTCATCGTCGACGGTTTGTGGACAACCGATCCCCGCAATTCGAACCAGGTCCAAGACGGCACCGGCGTCGCCTTGTCGCAGGTCATCATTCCCGCCAGGGCGGTTCCGGTGGTGGCGAGCCCCGTCTACCGGGGCGGTGGAGAGGTCCAGTTCTTCTTCAAGGCGCCGCAGGATCGGATCGTCTACCTCGTCGGTGACTTCAACAATTGGGATCCCTTCATCGATCGACTCTCCGAGATCCAAAGAGGGCTCTACACAATCACCCTGCGCATTCCGTCCGGCAGTCACGCGTACTACTTCGTGAGCGACGGTATCCGGATCTCGGATCCCCTCAATCCTCGAGTGGAGCTGTCCGCCGACGGGACAACCCTCTCTGTCTTCAAGGTGCCATGACAGGGGCCGCTCCGGCTCGAAGGCGACCTCCCGCAAGGCGGGTCGACTCCGGGCGATTCACGGGATAGACCGGGGCCTGCCCGAGAAGAACCTCAAGCACGTTGCGCGCCGCTTTCTGCTTCAACTCCGCGAGCGACTCCTCGCTGTAGTAGGCGCAGTGGTCGGTCAGGATGACGTTGTCGAGGGATCTGAGGGTGGTGTCTGCGATCGGAGGCTCTCCCTCAAACACGTCGAGACCGGCCCCTTCGAGGTGCCGCTCGGCAAGCGCTTCCACGAGCGCCTCCTGGTCGATCAACGGTCCGCGCGAGGTGTTGATGAGGATCGCACCCGGCTTCATGAGACTGATCGCAGAGCGGTCGACTAGCCGCCGGTTCTCGACACGCATGGGGACATGGAGCGAAACGAAGTCGGACTCCCGGAGAAGCTCTTCAAACGAAACGGCGAGAGCGCCGCTACCTGCGAGGTCGCCGAAGGCAACATGGTGGTCGTTGACGAGCACTCGCCCCAGCCCAAGACCGGCAACCTTGCGGTGGAGGGCGCGGCCCGTCCAGCCGTAGCCGAGAATCCCCAGGGTCTTCCCTGCGATCCTTCGGGTCTTGAGCCCCGTATGGATGTTCCACTCGCCCCCGCGCACCCTTCGGTCGATCGACGGCAGGCTGCGGGCGCAAGCGAGCAGAAGCGCAAGGGCGTGATCGGCCACCTCCTCGTGGCAGTAGTCCGGCACGCGCGCGACCCAGATTCCCATCCTCGTGGCGGCCTCGACGTCGACATTGTCGTAGCCGGTGCCGTACCGCGATATCACCAGGCATCGGCGCAGCCTTGCTATCTCCTCGGCATCGAGCCTGAGCTGATTTACGAGGACGGCATCGGCCTCGCGCAGCGCGTCGCGGCGCTCCCGCTCGCTCTCCCCATCAAGCACGATGAGCTCGATTCCATATCCTTCAAAGACGGCCCGCTCGATCTCGTAGCTGCCAAAGCGGTCGTCGGTGACCACAACCGTCGGTTTTCCCATCCGCATCCTCCATACCCTCTTATCGTGCGGCAACCGACCGGCGTTAAGGGAAAAGCGTTGGGGTTAGCGACCCCGGTGTGAAACGAATACGGGAAGTTGAAGGCGGCGCGCAGGGCGTGCGAGCCCTACTCCTCCCCTTGCTCCTCAGCCCATCTCTCCACGTCAAGCGCAAGGGTACGGGACACTACCGCAAACCCCATCTCTTCGAGGTAGTTCTGCATGACCTCGCCTCCGCCCTCAAGATCGATGGAGAGCCTCCACTCGCCTCGCTCCGCAGCGATTCCGCAAAGATGGGCGACGAGGGCCTTCGCGATGCCGAGTCCGCGGTATTCGGAAAGGACATAGAGCTGAATCGCCCGCAGGAATCGAAGGGGACCGGAGGGGTGCGTCTCGGGAGACGCAACGCCGCGGTAGCTCTCCTCGACTGACCACACGAAGCCGGCGAGCTCTCCCTCGGGAGTTAGCGCGCTCAAGACGACCGAGCTCTCGGTCGCCGGATCCATCCCGCTTCGAGACCGCCGGTAGCGCTCCTCGACCATCGCCTGGGGAAGCCCCGAGTGGATCTCGAAGAAGGCTTCGCGATCGTAGGTGCGCACGAGAGCGAGCCGGTCACCGGTTTCCAAACCGAACTCGAAATCGCTTAAGACCAGCTCCCCGGTCTCGTCCTCTTCGGGCTCAGGCGGGATGCGCTCCCAACCCCACGTCTCGCACAGGTCGTTGTACCACTCAACGACCCGCAGCTTCAGCTCGCGATCCTTGAACGAGAACCACAGCTTCTCGATCTCCCCCTGCTCCTTGAGGGCGTTCTTGAAGCTGCGGAAGACCCCCTTGCCGCTACCGAGGGCGGAGCGCAGCTTCTCCCGCGCGATTGGATTGCGGAGCGAAGCGACGAACTTCTCCATGAGGTGGAAGCCGTCGGCCGACCCCCAATCCGGTATCGCAAGGTAGCGCTCCGGATCCTTCTCGGCGAGCGCTGGATCCTGGGTCACCACGCTCGTGGCCGTGTCAAAGGAGAAGCCGCTCTCCTGATTCTCCATAGCAAAGATGATCTGGTCGACCACTTCGGGTGTAAGCTCGAACTGCATGGAATCCCTTCTCTCTGATTGTACCGATGGCAGCCTTTCGCGGTCAAGGAAAAGCTCGCTGGAAGGAGGCCTCGGCATTTCGCCGACTGCGCCGCCCTCTGGAAAAGACGGCCAATCTCGCGTATAGTCCTTCTATACGCGGTGTTTAACTACCACACATCCAAATCAGGAGCGACGCGATGAGTATCATTGATTACGTTGAGGCGCGGGAGATCCTCGACTCGCGAGGGAATCCCACGGTTGAGGTCGATGTTTACCTCGAGGACGGTTCCATGGGCCGCGCGGCGGTGCCATCGGGCGCTTCCACCGGCGAGCACGAGGCAATCGAGCTGCGCGACGGCGACAAGAGCCGTTATCTCGGAAAAGGGGTTACCAAGGCGGTCGACAACGTCAACAATGTTATTGCGCCCGAGGTGATCGGTCTCGATGCCCTTGACCAGGTCGACGTCGACCACACGATGATCGCGCTCGCTGGAACCGACAACACGGGCAAGCTCGGCGCGAACGCAATCCTCGGAGTTTCGATGGCGACCGCGCGCGCCGCGGCCGATTTCCTGAGCATTCCGCTCTTCAAGTACCTCGGAACCTTCCATTCCTCGCTCTTGCCGGTTCCGATGGCCAACATTATCAACGGCGGAGCCCACGCCGACAACTCTGTGGACTTCCAGGAGTTCATGATCATGCCCGTTGGCGCTCCTTCGGTGCGCGAAGCGGTCCGGATGATGGCGGAGGTCGTCCATACGCTGAAGGGCGTTCTCAAAGAGAAGGGTTACAGCACTGCGGTGGGCGACGAGGGCGGATTTGCGCCCAACCTCAAGTCGAACGACGAGGCCTGCGAGGTTATCCTCACCGCGATCGAAAAGTCAGGATACAAGGCGGGCAAGGACATCTTCCTGGCGCTCGATCCCGCCGCGTCGGAGTTCTACGACTCGACGAAGAAGCGCTATGTCTTCAGGAAGTCCGACAAGCGTGAGCTGACCCCCGAGCAGATGGTCTCGTTCTATGCCGAGTGGGTCGGAAAGTACCCCATCATCTCGCTGGAGGACGGTATGAGCGAGGACGACTGGGACGGATGGAAGCTTCTTACCAGCAAGCTCTCAAAGAAGATCCAGCTCGTCGGCGACGACATCTTCGTCACCAACACCAAGATCCTCGAGAAGGGGATTGAGCAGGGAATCGCAAACTCGATTCTCATCAAGGTCAACCAGATCGGCACCCTCACGGAGACCTACGAGGCGGTGGAAATGGCGAAGAAGGCCGGCTACACTGCGGTCATCTCGCACCGTTCGGGCGAAACCTCCGATGACTTTATCGCCGATCTGGTGGTCGCCCTCGAGACCGGGCAGATCAAGACCGGCTCCCTCTCGCGCTCCGATCGCCTCGCGAAATACAACCAGCTCATGCGGATCGAAGAGCTGCTCGAGGACAGCGCGAGATACCCAGGGATGAAGGCTTTCTACTCGATTCGGCGGTAGCCGCTACCGCCGCCCGGTCCAATTAGAACTCGATGGTGAAGCGGGGGTATCGACCTCGGGGCTCGATGCGGTCGACAAGCACCTCTCTTACATAGGCGCCGGTCGGACCGCGACGAAGCCACTCTTCGAAGAGGGCAAGTCTCTCGGTCGTTCCCTCCGCGAGCACCTCGACCGATCCGTCGTCAAGATTCCGCACCCAGCCGCCAAGTCGCAGCTCTTCTGCCTTGGCGCAGGCGGTGTACCGAAACCCCACTCCCTGAACGCGCCCGTGAACGACCGCGTGGAAGGCGGCGGTACTACGTTTTTCCCCCATCATCAATCGCCAGGACCTCTTCGATCATTTCTGCAACCCGAGAGTAGTCGAAGGGTTTGAAGATAACCTTGAACGGAATCGAGAACTCGGGCCGGAGGAATCCGCTCGTGATGAGGATCTTTTGGTCCTTGCAGTAGGTCGAAAGAAACTTGATCCAGTAGTCTCCGCCGAGAACGTCCATCCGGTAATCGGTGACGATCACATCGACGTGATGGTCGAGGAGCTGCTTGATGGCTCCGACTCCGTCCGAGGCGACCACCACCTCGTATCCGCGCTTGCGCAGATAATCCCGCAGCGTAAGCCGGATGGAGTCTTCGTCCTCCACGATAAGTATGACCTTTTCGTTTGATTCACTCATAACTTATGCCTGCGGCAGCAGGCTCTTTAACTCGGTGACAAACTTATCGAAATCTATCGGTTTGGGAAAGAAAAGATCGGCCCCTTCGCCAAGAATCAACTCGCCCTCTTTCGAGTCTGCAAGACCGCTAATGGCAATTACGATCGGATTGTCCAGATCGGGATCCTCCTTGATGGTCTTGCAGAGCTTGTGACCGTCGAGACCGGGAAGGGCGATGTCGAGAATGATGATGGCGGGACGCTCGGACGCTATGAGCCTCCCCGCTTCGAAACCGTCGAATGCCTGAAGGATGTCGAATTCCGCGATCTTCTGGCTCAACAGCTCCTTGAGCATATCGTTCAGCTCTTTGTTGTCGTCGACGATGAGAACCCGCTGGCTCAAAGAGCCCTGGGTGAGCCGCTGGAGCTCCTCCGGGATGCGCATCCCCCGCGAGCTCAGGAACTTGCGAAGCTCTTCGGCGTAGATGCGGTACTGGCCGCCGGGCGTGGTAAAGGCTTTGAGATGGCCATTCTTGATCCAGTTGATGGCAGTCTGGTTGACGACCCCGCAGATGTTGGCGACCTCGAGGGCAGAGAAGATTCGAACCTTCTTTCCGTTCCTTGCCATAGGCTTTCCTTGACGAATTCCGTTCCTGTTTTAGTATAGTAAATATATCCAATATGTCAACAGTTTTCTTGCCGGTTGTCCTCTTTTTTTTCAGGGTTGATTTCGGTGCGCGCCTGCGGATTTCCCGGCTACTCCAAGCCGGTGAGGCGCCTGACGGCCCGCACCGGAAATCCTTTGCTCACAAGCGAGGCCGCAAGCTTGTCGGCCGAGAGGCTGCGCCGCCGGCGCAGGCGCTCCGCCGCTCGCTCCATCGCCTCCCGCTCGTCCTCCTCACTGAATTCGAGCAGAGCCTCGGAAGCGCACTCTCGCGACACCCCAGCCTTGGATAGCCCGGCGGCGAGTCGCGGTCGACCTTCGGGATTTCGCCGCAGGCGTGAAGCAATCCACAACCGCGCGAAACGAAGGTCATCGACATAGCCTCGCTGGGTCAAATCCTCGAGGGTCTGCGCAACCGCCGCGCTTCCGAAACCGCGATTCTTGAGCTTGAGTGCCAGTTGAAACCTTGAATGATCGCGAATGGCAAGCAGGGTGAGAGCCTTCTCCCGCGCCAGCTCCGTTTCGCCGAGCGACTGGAGCTGAGCGATCTTGTCGGAGGAAAGCTCGGTGCCGACGTCCAGCTCTCCGGACTCGGCGAATGAACGAGGGACAAAAAAAGAGGAGCCGTCCCCAAGGTCGATCCGAACGACCCCCGCGGCTCCCCCTCTTTCGACCGAAACGACGAAGCTACCGCTTCGAGAACTGGAATCTTCGCCGTGCCTTCCGGTGGCCATACTTTTTGCGCTCGACCATGCGCGGGTCGCGCGTGAGGAAACCGTTTGCCTTCAGTGAAGAGGCGTTTGTCTCGTCGTGCGCCACGAGCGCACGCGAAATTCCATGGCGGCAAGCCCCGGCCTGCCCGGTGGGACCGCCCCCCTTCACCGTGATAAGGATACCGTAACGGGCGAGGCTGTCGGTGACCTGAAGGGGTTGCCGCACGGCATGAAGGTGACTTTCAACCGTGAAATACTCAGTCAGGGGTCGACCGTTGATGGTGATGGTCCCCGTTCCTTCCCGCAGGAAAACCCGTGCGACCGAGGTCTTTCGCCGTCCTACACCAATTGCCAAGTTCTTGACCACGTTTCTTCGTCCTCTCTGTTAGAGCTCGATCTTTTCCGGCCTCTGGGCCACGTGGGGATGATCCGGACCAGCGTAAACCTTCACATTTGTGAACAGCTTCCGGCCGAGCGGGCCGTGCGGGAGCATTCCCTTGATGGCCTGCTCGAGGGGGAAGGTTGGCTTGCGCGCGATGACCTTGTCGTAGCGCTCGGCTGACATTCCACCCGGGTAACCCGAATGGCGGTAATAGACCTTCTTCTCTTCCTTGTGCCCCGTGACCCTTACCTTACCGGCGTTGACGATAATCACGTATTCGCCGACCTCTTGATGAGGAGTGTAGTAGGGCTTGTGCTTGCCCCGAAGGATCGTGGCGGCCTTGACCGCTACCCGGCCCAGTATTTTGTCCTCGGCATCGATGAGATACCACTTGCGATCGATTTCCTTCGGGTTCACGAACATCGTCTTCATTGCATACTGCCTTAAGCGCCGGCCTGACTGACTGCCTGCGACCTGCCGATTCTTCGAATCTTGCGCTGGTGAGGTGTCATGTTCCCATATTCCCGAAAACGTGTCAAGTGTCGCGCGTACTCGCGCGCTTTGAGGTCGCGCGTACTCGCGCGCTTTACGGCCGCGTTTACATGCGCGGTCCGCCGCGATCGCCCGATAGGATCGCGGCGACCTCTTGGTCGCGCGAGCATTCACGCTCCCGGGCTAGGCCTTCGCGCTTCCGCCCTCCCCTTCGGCGGCCTTGGACTGAGCTTCCTCAGCCTCTTCCTTTTTTGCCTCGATCCGGTCCTTGATGTCGGCGATTCCGATGAAGACTGCGATGATTCCGACCAGAAGTGCGACGATCGGCACACCTCCCCGCAGGAATTGGAGCACCTCGTTCCACCAGTTAAGACCCCAGGAAGGAATGGGAAGGACCGAATAGACTGCGAAGAGCACGAAGACAATACCGACAACGAGAGCAACCACGCTTTAGCCTCCTCCGAATGTCTCAAGCGTCTATACGATATCGATATCCGAAGTTTAGTCAATCCGTCAGTGCAGTCGTCCGCGCGAAAGCACGACGATGAACCCGAAGCCGAAGAGAACCATGGGAAGATTGTCGACAACGATCCCCGTGAGGGGAATGCCGAAAAACGACGGGGCCGCCGGCAGGATCCCGAAGGTCTCGAAGGTCCTGTACATGATCTGTGCGTATTCGACTACAACGCCGATGACAATGAGCATCCAGGCGGTGTCGCGGGTATTCGCCCAAAGCAGGATTGCAAGAAAGGTGGTGATCGCTCCGACAGAGAGCTTGACCACCACCATGACGAGATCGGCGGTCGGCATCTTCGCTTAACCCTTTTCTGCCGTACGAAGCGGCTTGATCTCCCCTTCGGTGAAAATGGCCGGTACGATGCTCGGCCCGGGGTAGCGCGGCGAGATGAGGATCCCCTTCTCCAGAAGCCGGCCGAAGAGCGCGGCGTACTCCTCCCGGCTCCCGCGGGCGACCAGATAGGGCCCCTTTCGGCGCCAGAAGGGCGCGTCAAAGCTCCTCCATAGATGCTCGGTGTATTCCTCTCGAAACCTTATCAATTGAAAGATGCTCTTGGTGAGAGCCGCCAGGAGCGCCGGGGAGACGACCTCGCCCGAGCGTGCTCGCTCGCCCGGAGGATCGCGAAAGGCCGCAACCGCCGGCGCGCCGGACGACGGAAAGGGCAGAACCGGAACCGCAACGGCCGGGCCTCCCCTACCCTCGGTGGCGGCAGCGCCGCCTGGGGGCGAGTCTCCTCCCGGGAGGGCGCCCACCTCCTCGGAGAGAAAGGGACGCCAAAGGGCGAGCGGAAGCCCGTCGGTCTCCGCCGTGGCCGGATCGGGCAGCCCTTCGGCCTCGAAGCCGCTCCCGCCGAATGCGGAGAGCGCGTCGAGGAGGCTGGCGGCGTTTCGGTAGATCCGGAATTCGGAAAAGCCGGGCATGAGAAGCCCAAGGGCCTTCACGAGCCGTCGCTCGTGGATCGAGGGAAGATCGGCAAGAAGTCCCCTTGAGACGTGGTTCTTCAACTCCGTCAGGACCCGCTCGCTGCGGTGGCCAAGAAGGGCGCGCCCGCCGGCCTGCCAGAGGTCGAGGTAGCGCTTGCCGTTTTCGCCGTAGAGCCGATAGTCCCGGGCCCGCCGGATTGGCGGGAGGCGGCGGAGGAGGGAGTCGTCGCTCACCTCGAGAGGCGCCCCTTGAGGAGACGCGTCGCAACGACCGGGTTGGCTTTGCCCTTGCTCTCCTTCATCACCTGGCCCATGAGATACTTCAGGGCGTGATCCTTGCCGGCACCGTAATCCGCGACGGACTTCTCGTTCGCGGCGATCACTCGATCGACGATCTCCGAAAGATCTCCCTCGTCGGCAATCTGGGACAGCCCCCGCTCGGTGATTATCTCGCGCGGCGCCCTCCCGCCCTCCACCATCTCGGCGAAGACCTCCTTTGCGATCTTCCCGCTTATGGTCCCGTCGTCGACAGACTCGAGAAGCTCGCGGATGTGCGCGGGCTTCGATGGGAGCTGCCCGATCTCGACGTTCCGCTCGTTGAGGACGCTCCTCACCTCGGTCAGGATCCAGTTCGCTATTCTCTTAGGCTCGCGATAGCCGGCCGACGCCTCCTCGAAGAAGGCGCTTAAGGGCTTCGAAGCCACGAGGGTCTCGGCGTCGAAATCGGAGAGGCCGTACTGGGACTTCAGGCGCTCGCGCTTCGCCTCGGGGAGCTCCCCTACCCGCGCTCGAAGGGCGTCGACGAAGGAAGGGCTGATGGAGATCGGCTTCAGATCGGGCTCGGGGAAATAGCGGTAATCGGAGGCGGCCTCCTTCGTGCGCTGAGGAACGGTCTCGCCGGTCTCGTCGTTGTAGCCGCGAGTGCTCTTTCCAACCGCCTCGAGGGTGAGTCGGCGATCCTTCCACTCTTCTATCTGGCGGCCTACCTCGAAGGAGAGCGCCGAGCGAATCGCCCGGAAGGAGTTCATGTTCTTGATCTCGACGATAGGGGTCGCGTACTTGGCTGCGCCTTCGTGGATCCAAAGGTTGATGTTGGCGTCGCAGCGCAGCGAGCCCTCCTCCATGTTGCAGTCGGAGATCTCCAGATAGCGCATGATCTCGCGGATCGACTCGACGAAGGCGACGGCCTCTTCGGGCGATCGCATGTCGGGCTCCGACACGATCTCGAGGAGGGGCGTGCCGCAGCGGTTGAAGTCGACGTAGCTCATGTTGGAGCCATCCGCGAGGTGGAGGTTCTTCCCGGCATCCTCCTCCATGTGGACGCGGGTGATGCCGACCCGCCTCACCTCGCCTTCGCTCGCCACGTCGAGGTGTCCTCCGGCGCACACGGGCATATCGAACTGGGAGATCTGGTATCCCTTGGGAAGGTCGGGATAAACGTAGTTCTTGCGGTCGAACTTCGTCACCTCCGCAATCCGAGAGCCCAGGGCGAGCCCGGCGAGGATCGCCCCCTCGACGAGCGCGAGATTCACCACGGGGAGCGCGCCGGGCAGCCCAAGGCACACGGGGCAAACCCGGGTGTTCGGAATCCCGCCGAAGCGGTTCTCGCATGCGCAGAAGGCCTTACTCTTCGTGAGGAGCTGGACGTGCACCTCGCAGCCGATGATCACCTCGTAGGTCACTCCGTTCTCGGTCCGCGGGCCGGCGGCGGACTGGGAGGCATTCATCGCGCTCGGGCGCCCCATGCTCGACCTGTCGCTCATCGCACCCCTCCTTCCTCGTGCCACCTCTCGGCGCACGAGAGGAGCAGCTCCTCTGCAAAGCGCCCACCGGTGATCTGGACCCCCACCGGAAGGCCGCCCTGAGTCCTGCCGGCAGGAAGCGAGAGCGAGGGCAGGAGGGCAAGATTGGCAAAGGTGGTATAGATGTCCGAGAGATACATTGCCAGCGGATCGTCGACTTTTGAGCCGAGCGCAAAGGCTGGGGTCGGGGCGGTCGGCGAAAGGATAAGGTCGTAGCGCGAGAGCACCTCACCCACCTCCTTGATGAGGAGGGTGCGCACTCCTTGCGCCTTCTTGTAGTAGGCGTCGTAGTAGCCGGAGGAGAGGACGTAGTTGCCCAGAAGGATCCGCCGCTTGACCTCCTTGCCGAATCCGCGGGATCGGGTGCGCTCGTACAGCTCGAAGAGGTTGGCGATCTCCTTCTCGCGGAATCCGTAGCGCACTCCGTCATAGCGCGCGAGGTTCGAGGAGGCCTCCGCCGGAGCGATGATATAGTAGATCGCGACGCTGGCTTCGAGGATCGGGAGGGAGATCGTCTCGACCAGGGCGCCTTCCGTGCGCGCCCATGCGACGAACGAATCGAGCAGCCTCCGCACCTCGGAGTCGAGCCCCTCCGCGAGGAATTCCTCGGGGATTGCAATCCGCAGACCCTTGAGATCACGGCGTACGAGCGCGCCGCCGAGGCGGCTGAAGTCGGTATCGGCGCTTGTTTCGTCGTTCGGGTCCTTGCCCGCAGCGACGGAGAGGATAAGGGCGAGGTCCCGCGGGCACCTCCCGACTATGCCGATCTGGTCGAGCGAAGAGCCGAAGGCCACAAGCCCGTAGCGCGAGAGGCTTCCATAGCTCGGCTTCAGGCCGTAGACTCCGCAGAAGGAGGCGGGAAGACGAACCGACCCGCCAGTCTCCGAACCGAGGGCTACGGGCGCTTGGTTCCCCGCGACGACCGCTGCCGAGCCGCCCGAGCTTCCGCCGGCCGTGCGGCTGCGGTCGACCGGGTTGTGGGCAGGTCCGTAGCAGGAGTACTCGCAGCTCGACCCCATCGCAAACTCGTCCATGTTTGTGCGGCCGACCGGGATCATCCCGGCATTGACGAGGCGCTCGATGACGGTCGCCGAGTAGGGTGCCGTGAACCCCTTTAGGATCTCCGAGGCGCAGGTGAGCGCCCGGCCCTTCACGAGGATGTTGTCTTTGACCGCGATCGGAAGCCCGAGCAGCCCGTGCACGGCTTCTCCGCGCCGCCGAGCGGAATCCGCCGCCTCCGCGAGGGCAATGGCGTCCTTAAACCACTCGACGTAGCCGTTCAGCGGCTGCGGCCCCTTCGCATCGGCGAGATAGGCCTCGTGGAAGGCGGTGACGACCGCCGTGGACGTGAGCGCCCCCGACTGGAGGCGGCTGCGCAGCTCATCGAGGTTCAGCGCGGTTACCTCGCTCACTGCTCCTCCTCCAGAATGCGGGGGACCGAGAAGTAGCCGTCGAGGAATTGAACCGCGAAGGACTTCACCTCCTTCGGCTGAAGCCCCGCCCGCGACGCGTCCCGCCGCAGGGTGTCGCTTGCCACCGCTTCGCCGAGGTCGACGTCCACCTGCGAGGTATCGTACTTCGACAGAATCGCGAAGTAATCGAGTATCTTCTCCATCTGGCCGGCGATCTCCCTGCGCTGCGCGCCATCGACGGCGAGGCGGCTCAGGTAGAGAATCTTCTCCATCGTTTCATCGTCAACCATCGCGACTGATCCTCTCCAATGGGGTGTATCTCGGGATAAATTGAAGCTTCCGGCCGGACTCGAACGTGACCTGGACCATGAGCTCGCGGCCATTATACCATTTTCTCTCGACGACGCCAGCGCCGTAGTCGTCGTGATAGACCGCGCTTCCCGGCTCGTAACCGGCCTCCTCCTCCTCTTCGACTCCCCCCTGCACGGTGAGCAGCTCCTGTGGAATCTCCGCCAGGAATTGCGAAGGGTGCATCTGGGTGATCCGACCCCAGACGAGGCGTGTCCGGCAGCAGATGAGGTAGAGCTCCCGCCGCGCCCGGGTGATGCTCACGTAAAAAAGGCGTCGCTCCTCTTCGAGATCGTCCTCGAACTCCTCACGCCTTCCGGGAAAGAGCTCGTCCTCAAGGCCGCTGATTATCACCCGGTCGAACTCCAGGCCCTTCGTGTTGTGCATGGTGATGAGGGTGACCCGATCGTCCGATTCATCGTCCTCGCCTGCGACCTGCGAGCGATCCAGCTCGATGTGCTCGAGAAAAAGCGCGAGCCCCTCCCTGCCGGAGCCGTAGGGCACCGCGGCGTTGACGAGCTCGTCGAGGTTGCGGACCTTCTGGCTCCCGGCAACAGAGTCCTGCAGGCGATGAAGCTCGAGGAGCCCCGAGTCGGTAACCGCCCTCTTCACGAATTGCGAAAGAGGCGCCGAGTCGAGCTCTTGCGAGAGCGCGTCGACGAGCATGATAAAATCGCGTAGACCCTCCGCGGCTCGCTTCGGCAGACGATCGAGCGCGGCGCGGGAGGCCGAAACCAGGTCGCCCGACCCCTGCAAGCCCAGTGCAGCGATTCGGTCCACGCTTGCCTTGCCGATCCCACGCGCGGGCTTATTGACCACCCGACGGAAGGCGACCTCATCGCGGGGATTTGCGACGAGGGAGAGGAGCGCAAGCGCATCCTTGATCTCCTCGCGCTCGTAGAAACGAAGCGCCCCGACGAGACGGTAGGGGATGCCCCTGCGGGCGAAGAGGGTCTCGAAGGCGAGGGACTGGGCGTTTGTCCGATAGAGGATCGCGGTGCCGCGGAGGTTTGCGTCGGCAAGGAGGCGCGCGCAGAACTCCGCCTCCTCCTGGTGATCCTCGAGGTAGGCGAGCAGCGCGGGAGAGCCCCCTTCCCGCTGAGTCCAGAGCCGCTTGCCGAGCCGTCCCTTGTTGTTGGCGACAACCGCCGAAGCAATGTCGAGAATGGTGCGCGTCGAGCGATAGTTCTCTTCCAGGCGGACGACGGTGGTACCCGGGAAGCTCTCGGAGAAGGAGAGAATGTTCCTCACCTCCGCGCCACGGAAACGATAGATCGACTGATCGTCGTCGCCGACCACGCAGAGGTAGCACTCGGGCCCCACAAGCAGCTTCAACAGCTCGTACTGGGCCACGTTCGAATCCTGGTACTCGTCGACGAGAATGGCTCGAAAGCGGTCGTGAATCGTGGCGCGAACTTGCCGATTGCCCGCGAGAAGATCGGCGGTTTTCAGGATGAGATCGCCGAAGTCCGCGTTTCCGATCTGGCGAAGGCGCTCTTCGTAGCGAGAATAGATTTCCGCCAAGTGGGGATCGGCGGAGATTGAGAGAAGATCACCTTCGGGCCTAAGGCAATAGTCCTTGGCGCGGCTTATCCAGTGGGCGTAGCGTGCGAGCTCCCGGCGGGGCGAGCCTTCGCGCACCGCCTGAAGGAGACTCACCATGTCGTCATCGTCATAGATGGTGAAGTCGGGATGCAGTCCGACCGATCCGCCGTAGCGGCGCAGCAGCCACGCCCCGAAGGAATGGAAGGTGCGGATCATGACGGCCGAAGCGCCGTCGACCATCTCGCTTGCCCTCTTCTGCATCTCGCCCGCAGCCTTGTTGGTGAAGGTTACCGCAAGAATGGAGCGCGGATCGTAGCCCTTGCGGTCGATGAGGTAGGCGATCTTTGCAGTGATGACACGAGTCTTGCCGGATCCCGCTCCCGCGAGAATCAAAAGAGGAGAGCCTTCGTGAAGAACCGCCTCCCGCTGCTGCGGGTTCAGCCCGTCGAGGTACGATTGCTCGCTTGCCATTGGCTCATTAGAGCAGATCGCAATTTGCGCTACAAGAGGTGCCCTCGCGCACCCGGTAGAGGCGCACGTTCGGGGAAAGGCGCGGCCGCCACAGCCGGCCGTCAACTGAAAAAGCGGCGCACCTCTTTGCACGCGGTTGTATATTAGGGAAATATAAGGTAGCTTTGGGCAGCGGTACTAGGTTCAGCTTGGGGCGGTCTCGGAGGGGCCGGTCAGCGAGGTATGAAGCTCGGAATGAACGATAGATTGGAAGACTACTACGCAATTCTCGGCGTCAAGCCGAATGCAACTACCCATACGATCAAAAAGGCCTTCCGCAAGCGCGTCAAAGAACAGCATCCCGACGTCCAGAAGGACGACCGGTCGCAGTCGGCCACGCGTCTGCTTATTCAAGCCTACAAGACCCTGAGCGATCCGAAGCAGCGTGCCGAGTACGATCGGACTCATCACTTCGGGAAACCAGCCGAGTTTCAGTTCGAGTACCGCGAGTTCCTGAAGAGCCACAGGGACGACCTTGCGAGCCAAGCAGCGCTGATCTTCTACGACCTCCTTCATGATCGCCCCGCGGACGCTCGGGAGCTCTATGAGGAGCTTGTTCGAGACCGCTCCTTTGTCTTGGAGGACAACCTCGACCGAGAGGACTTCATGGACTGCGCCTATCTCCTGTCGGAGGTCTACGAGGAGCAGGGATGCTACGCACAGGCCTGCGATTTCCTGCGCCGCATCGCGATCTTCGAGTTCCAGAAGCCTTATTTCAAGCATTTCTTCTACGAAGTCGAACGAAGGCTGCAGCTGATCGTGGGCTTCAAGATGGATTCCGCCACGGAGCCGGGCTTCCACCTTGACTGCATCGCGAAGCTCTGCGCGCTCGATTTTCCGAAGAAGTTCAATGCACAGTTGTTGAAGAAAACCGCGGAGATCTATCTTCGCCAGGACAACCTCGCCTACGCTCGCTACTACCTCGATAAGGCACTCCAGCTCGACCGCCGTCTTCCCGGGACGGCGAAGCTCACCGACGCCCTGCGCCGACGCGAGGCAAGCTACAGCCTCACCACGTAGTCGCTTGCCGCAAGGCGCTTGCGGCGAGCTCCTTTGCCGCAAGCGGGCGCCCTCCGCTATGCGCGTGATTTAGCCGCGCGGAGGCTCGTCTGCCCGAGCCCGATGTGCGGCACCGCCTCAAGGTCGATCCCGTTGCGCTTGACGATATCGCAGCTCAGGCGGTCGCCCGGCTCGGGGCAACCGTTCGCGCACCTCACGACCACCGAGCCGTCGACCTCCGGAGCGTGGAGATAGGCGCGCCCGATTGCAAGGGGCTCACCTTCAATCCGCTCCTCGATGAGAACGTCGAGTCTCTTACCGACGAAGCGATCGAGCCTGCGCTCGGTGATAGGAAGCTGCGCCTCCTCCACCGCCGCCACGCGCCGCAGGACCTCGCCTCGCCGCGCGCGCTTTTCGGCAGAGACGCTCATCCGGTAGGCGGGCGTACCCTCTTCGCGAGAATAGGCGAAGGCACCGAGCCAGTCCAGCTCCGCGCGCTCCTGAAAGCGAAGGAGCTCTTCGAACTCCTCGCTTCCCTCCCCGGGAAAGCCGATGAGGAAGGTCGAGCGCACGACTGCGAACGGCAGGCGGGAGCGGAGCGTCTCGACGAGCCCGAGATAGGAGTCGGAGGAACCGGTGCGCCCCATTCTTCGCAGGACCGGGCGGGAGGCGTGCTGGAAGGGAAGGTCGAAGTAGGGAAGAAGCCGGGGCTCCGCTGCAAAGGAATCGAGAAGGCCAAGATCGAACCGGTCTGGATGAAAGTAGAGCAGGCGGAGCCAGAAGTCGCCCCCGATCGACAGCAGCTGCTCAAGGAGCCTTCCGAGTCCGCCGTCGTGCTCGCCTCTCCGATCGCTTCCGTAGGAGGCGCTGTCCTGTGCGACAAGCACGATCTCGCGGATACCGCCCTCTGCCAGCACCGCGGCTTCGGCCACGATCTCTTCCGCCGGCCGGCTTGCGAGATCTCCCCGAATGAGCGGTATGGCGCAAAAGGTGCATCGGTTTGCGCAACCCTCGGCGATCTTCACATAGGCTGACCCGGGAAACGAGAGGAATCGCCCCCTACGAAGAGGAGCCGCCGCGACGCCGCCGACCTCATGCTTGCTCGTGGCAGGGACAAAGAGCGGCCGCCCGCCGGCCATGACCTCGTCGACCATCTCGACAATCCGCCGGGGAGAGCGATTGCCGAAGACCCCATCGACCTCGGGAAGCTCGGCCGACAGAATCGAGGCATAGCGCTGGGCGAGGCATCCCGCAAGGAGAATGCGCTTCCTCGGATAGAGGCGGCGCGTCGCCATGACGGCATCGATCGACTCTTCCTTCGCGGGGGCAATGAAGCCGCAGGTATTGATGATGATGAGGTCCGCCCGCGCCGGCTCGGCACTGTAGCGCCAACCGGCCTCCTCCAGCGCTGCGATCATGGTCTCGGCGTCAACCTGGTTCTTGGCGCATCCGAGATTGTCGACGCTGAAGGTTCGTCCGAGAGTGGCGGTGCTATTCGAGCGGGGAGAGCTGGAGCTGGTAGAGGCCGGTCGACCCATTCTTGACCCACATGACCCGCTGCGCGATCACCTCGCCGGGGCTCCCCAACGTGAGAGTCTTGCCGGCGACGCGGGCGCTCAGCGCGCCTGCATTCGAAGCCCAGAGAGCGATGCTCGAGTTGGCGCCAAGACGTGCCGTTTCGCCCTTGCGATAGTAGCGCTGGTCCTGATTGGCGCCGTCGATTTGATAGCGGAAAAGGCAAGAGCTGCTGAAGTCCACCGTGAGGGTGAAGGGGGCGGCTGCGCCCGCCTGCGCCAGGATCTCGGGCTGGCTTTCGGCCCCGCTCGACCGAGAGGCCAATGCCGTGGCCACGGGAGACCGTTCGGCCTCCGGTGCGATACCCTGCGGCTGCGCCGGTGCTTGTTGCACGGGCGGGGAAGGCGGGCTCTGCGGGTTGCTCGGGGCAGCCGCCGCCCCTCCTGCTCCTCCGGTTGCTCCGACGGTGGCCCCTGCCGGAACCGTTGCGGCGCCGTCCGTCGCTCGGAAAGGAACCGGCGCTCCGCCGGTCACCCCATCTCCCGCCCCGGCGCCGCCGGTCTGCGTTCCGCCTCCGGCCTGCCCACCTGAAGCGGGGGTCGCGGCGTTCGCCGGCTGGCTAGCGGCCTGGACCCCTGCAGCCTGGTCGCCTGAAGCCTGTCCCGCAGCGCCCTGCGGGCCGCCGGTGCCTGAAGCCTGTCCCGCCGCATTGGCGGCACCCGTCTGATCGGCTGCCGGAATGTTTGCCCCCGTCCCTTGCGCGCCCGCTGCCTGGGCGTTCGCGGGCCCTTGCGGCGATTCCGTGAAGCGGTCAAATCGAATGACCACACGCTTTCCGGGATCGCGGAGGTCGATGTCCCGGAGGTAGACCTTGATGTCGGGAACCGAGCCCCCGGTCAGATCGATCGATTTCTCCTCCCCGAGCTTCAGAGTGGTTTCCCCGGCGGCATAGACCAGCGAAACGGTGTTGTTGTTCGTCACGAGAAGCTTTACCCGGTAGTCCTTGCCGCTGATGGGGATGATGACGGTGTCGCCCGAGCGAAAGGGGCGCTCGACGATCTCATCCTTGAGCGTGTAGTCCGCTCCGGAAGCCAGCTTCGTGCGGGAGCTTGCGGCGCTTTCGCCGCCGCCGGAAGACAGGAGCGGGACCAGCAGATAAAGGAGAACAGCGACAGCTACGACCGCCGCAGCGACGGCGAGGATTCGGAGATTTCGCGGTCGCCGCTTGGTGGTCTCGAGCAGCTCCTCCATCGGAAGCGGCTGCTCCTGGATCTTGAAGTTCTTGTAGAGACCGACTATCTCCTCGGAATCGAGACCGAGGTAATCGGAGTAGTTTCGAAGAAAACCGACGAGATAGGGCTCCCCGGGGAACTCGGTGAAGGCCTCCTCTTCCAGCGCCGTGAGGTAGCGCTTTGCGATGTTGGTATCCCGCGCCACCTGGTCTACGGACAGACTCTTCTCTTCCCGGGCCGTTCTCAGCTTCTCGCCTAGTGACTCCATACTCCCCTATCCCTCTAGCTTTCGGGCACGAACAGAAAATTCGGGTACGTGTTCGCGGTCTGCGGGGGATCGTACTTGAACCGACCGACCGGGATGTTCTGATTTGTCTTGATGTCGGTGAAATCGAACTGAATTCGCTCGTAGTTGCCCGTAACGCCGATTATGCGGCGGATAAGCCCGTTCTCTCCAACATCGAGCTCGAGCTGGCGGAAGCCTTCGTCGGTCGAGCGCCATTCAAGCTTCAGCTTCACTACCCTTTCCGAAGAGCCGGGATCGAGCGGAACCGGATTGGGGTTTTCGAGATAGGCGATGCTGTAGTTCTTCCTGAGCAGCTGGAGGCCCTCGGAGCTGGCTAGACCGGCGCCGGTTCCGCTGCTTCCCTTCTTGAGGGTTTGCTGGAAGACGGCGCTCTGCTTCGGAATGTAGATGGTGAGCATTTGACCGTTGGTAACGATCACCTGGTTCGCCGGATCGGAAAAATCGATTCGCATGAGATCGGGTTTCTTATAGTAAATCGTCCCGCGCATCTCGCTGTCTTTCTGAGTGATGGTGATGTGGGCCTGATAGTCGTCAATATGTGCATAGTTGGCGGAGATTTGATCGAAGTACCGACCAGCAGTCAGGATCTCCTGCCCAAAGAGGTGTGGCGCAGCGGCAAAGAGCACCAGGAGCGAGCTATATAGAAAGAAAAACAGTCGTTTCAATTGGACACGTCGTACATACCAAGTCTTTCAATTGATCTTACTCATCCGCCCTCCTTTGTCAAGGGCGATCCTCCTGCAATCCCTTCGAGGGATTGCAGGACAAGGTACTTCAGATGATCGTCGGTGAGCTTCAGATTCTCGTCGCACTTTGGACAAACGAAGCGGTTGTCCCTCACCCTCTCTTTCGCGCAGGAAACGCAGTAGATGCTTCCGCAGGATGGACATTGCCCGGCGGGCGAGTCACCGGGCGGCTCGCCTTGGAGCCGCAGGACGCCGTATTCTTCGACGTGTTGCGGCGCCCACCACTCCCTGCCGCAGGTGGCACAGGAAAAGCGAACCTCGCTCATGCGGCGGATACGCTCCAGAAGACGGGCGGCGCGCAGCATCACCGGCGATGTGGCGTCGCTTGCGGCGGGTACCGGCGCGGCAGAGGATTCAGCCTCGCCGGGAGTGGAGGCCGCAGGGGCGTCGCTTGCGGGCCCCGGCGCGCGAGGCAGCTCCCTTCGCGCAAGGACCTCCTGGGCCAATCGGCGGGCATCGACGTACTTGAGCCGGTCAAGATAGAGCTCCGCGAGATTCAGGCGCAACTCAAGATTCTCCGGCTCGAGCTCGATTGCCTGACGGTAGGAGACTTCGGCGCGGGGATACTCCCCCTTGAGCCGGGCAAGATTGCCGATGCGGTTGAGCACCGAGACCGTCGGGGCGATCTCCATGACCCGAGCGAGAAGCTCCTCGGACCGGCTGACAAGATCGCATTCAAGACAAGCCGCGGCCAAATTCTCCATGATAACCGGATCGTCCCTCTTGCGGGCGAGAGCCTTCTCGTACACGGTCACCGCCGCTCCGGGGTGCCCCATGCGGGCGTGAAAGTTCCCGCGCTGATTGTAGACCATCGCATCGTCACCGAGGAGGTCGAGGGTAGCGAAGGCCTCCTTTACTTCGCCGGCCTGGAAACGGGCCTCGGCAAGGTTGATCCCTATGTCGATCTCGGCGGGAGCCAGGGAGTGGGCCTTGGCAAGGTAGCGCACCGCCTCGTCCGGTCTCCCCCCTTCGAGCGCGACCTGCCCGGCGAGGTTGAGGATCCATACATCCTCACCGGCCAGCTCCAATGCCTTGCCTAGAGCGGGCTGCGGATCCAGACCAAGCAGATGGCGGTTCTCCGCGAGACGGAACCAGAACAAGGGGTAGGTCGGCTCGGTCTCCGCGGCTTCCGCCAGAAGCGAAATCGCCTCCGCACGTTTGCCTGCCTGCGCCAGGATCAATCCCAAGAGGTACAGCGTCCCGCTTTCCCGGTAGCCCTCGTCGATGAGCCCCTGAAAGAGCGTCTGCGCCTGGGCGTACTCCCCGTAGTGAAAGGCAAGCTTGGCTTTGAGCTCTCTGGCGGCCGCAGCATTCGCGTCGAGCCTTCCTACCTTTACCAGGGTATTGTCCAGGTCGTCGTAGGCCTCCTGGCGCAGGAAGAGCCGGGCAGCTGCAAGGTAGCGGCTGACCGCCTCGGTGTTCCTCCCCTGACGTTCGAGCGCATGCGCTTCGTTGAAGGCATAGATCGGCATCTCCGGCTCAGCCTGTGCCGCGCGCCCGTAGGCGGCGGCGGCCCTCTCCCAGTTGCCAAGCGCGAACTCGGCGTGGCCGTAGAGGTTCCAGAGGGTCGAGCTCTCCACACTTTCCATGCGAGGATCGAGGTAGTCGCGAAGCTCGAGGAATCGATCCAAGAGATAGAGCAGGTTGGCTTTCTCCTGGACGGCCTCTGCGCGATCGGGGACAAGCGCGAGCGACTTTTCGATATTCTCGAGCGCCGGTTCGTACATCTGAAGGTTCACCTGGCACTCGGCGAGGAGAAAAAGCTCGTCGGCGGTCGGATGCCTCTCCTTCAGCGCCTTGCGCAGCTGCACGATGGTGGCCGGAAAGGCGCCCATGGCGAACAGGGACCTTGCAAGGGCGATTCTCTCTTCGGCGGGCGGAGGCAGCTCCTCCGTCCACCGCGTGTAGTGGGTCTGAACGGCGAGAGCACGTGAGTCGACGAGAATGCGATGGAGATGAAAGACCGCATGCTCCTGTTCTTCGTAGTTTTGCCCGCCGAAGGCTATGCGCCCGGCGTCGAGCCGATCGTCGTCGATCTCGGCGACGCACAAATCGTCCACGCAAAAAGCGAAGTGATCGCCGTTCGCGATGACGCGGAGGAAGAGCGTCGGCGGAAGCACGCCCTCCCCCCCTCGCTCGACGGCGAGGCCGAGCGGCGTCCATCCGATGAGAGGGATCGGATTTCGATTAAAAAGGAGGTCGAATCGAAAGTAACCGCGGGACGAGACAAGGAAATAGTAGTAGTTCTCCTCGTTGGTGTAGCGGAAGAGGAAACCGGCCGCCGAGTAGCCGTTCTGCGCATCCAGGGACAGCTCGCCCTCGAGAACGAAATCGCGGTAGCGGTAGATTGGGTCGATCATCCATGCGAAGAGATGCTTTCGGTTGAGCGAGAGCTCCAGTCCGCTCCACCGCGCTCGACCCGAAAAGTCAGGCGTGGTCTCACTCGCGAAGCGATTCTTTCCCAACAAGCCGAAGCCAGTCTCCCAGCGCTCCTGAACTACCGCCTCATTGTCCGATCGATTTCGGCGTCCGAAAAGCCTGAACATACCAGAGACACTCTACCCACAGGAAACGCGAGCGTCCACTCCTCGCACTGGGCGAGCCTCTTGCGATGCGACTGGGGCGGGTCTATAGTCGTCGCATGGCGAATGAGACCCAGGTGCTCTCCCTCGGAGGCTCGATCGTGGCCCCGGATCGGGTAGACGTTGAGTACTTGCGCTCGCTGCGTGCGCTCCTTGCGCGCTACCTCGCGGGGAGCGAGGCGAGGAGACTCGTCATCGTTGTCGGAGGGGGCGCTCCCGCTCGCGATTACCAACGCGCCTACCGCGAGATTGCGGAGACGCCGGACACCCTGGTCGAAGACTGGATCGGGGTTGCAGCCACCCGGTTGAATGGACAGCTCGTACACGGAATACTCGCCCAGTGGTGTCGTGAAGAGCTCGTGGTCGATCCGACTGCCGTGTCGGGGTTCGAAGGCCGGGTGCTCGTGGCGGCGGGCTGGAAGCCCGGTTTTTCCACCGACTTCGACGCGGTGCTTCTTGCGGAGCGCTTCGGCGCCGAAGTGATCGTGAACCTTTCGAACATCAGCCATGTCTATTCAGGAGATCCAAAAAGGGACCCTTCCGCCTGCGCCTTGGAGACGATCGGCTGGGACGATTTCCGCGCTCTCGTCGGCGATCGCTGGACCCCTGGACAGAACGTCCCCTTCGATCCGGTGGCGACCGCGCGGGCGGCCGAGATGGGCCTTACGGTGATCGTGGCCGGCGGGAAGGACCTCCCCAACCTCGACGCCATCCTCGAAGGACGGGTCTTTCGGGGTACGCGAATTGGGCCCGATTGAGCCGTCGAAGCTCGCCGAGCAATCTTGACGGCTGCGGTCTGCATCCCCTACACTGGACCATTCGTTTCAGGTGGCTGCGGCGCGCGCGCGCGCACGCCTTCCGCAGACATCAAGGAGAGATCCATGAGCTACGACAAAAAAGTAGTGTTTATCACCGGCGGTTCGACCGGGATCGGGCTTGCGCTCGCGAAGGAGTTCGCTCGACGCGGTGCTCATCTCCTCCTGATCGCCCGCCGGGAAAAGACTCTGGCGGAAGCCAAGGAGTCGGTCCGATCGTTCACCAACGGTTCGAAGCAGCGGATCGAAACCCTCTCTCTCGACGTGGCTCAGCACGAGGCGGTTGCGAGGGAGCTGCCAAAATGGATGAAAGAGCTCGGCGTCCCCGACGTCGTCGTCAACTGCGTCGGTTACGCTGCTCCGGCTCGATTTGAAGAGACATCCTACGAAACTTTTCGGAACATCATCGACGTCAATCTGGGCGGGACCTGGAACGTCCTGCAGGCGGTCGTTCCGGCAATGAAAAAACGCGGGAGCGGGCAGATCCTCAACACCTCTTCGGTCGCCGGCTTCCTCGGCGTCTACGGCTATGCCTCCTATGGGGCAAGCAAGTTTGCCGTGGCCGGACTCTCGGAAGTTTTGCGCGGCGAGCTCAAGCCGCACAACATACGCGTCCACGTGCTCTATCCGCCCAACACGGACACTCCGGGCTTCGCCGAAGAGAACAAGCACAAACCGCCGGAGACTATCGCGATAGAGGCGGGAGACAAGATTCTAACACCCGAACAGGTAGCCCGCTTCACGATGAAGGGGCTCGAGCGCGGCACGTTTGCGATCATGTCCGGCTCCTCATCCTTCATCCGCTTCGTGAATGGCGTGATTCCGGGCCTCGTTCGCTCGGTGACCGACGGCGCCATACGCAAGGTCCAGCGGCAGAAGAGCGACGCGCAGGGCGAGACGGCCGTCGCAGGATAGCTTGACCACCTTTCTGCGCCATTCTCCGTCAACCGGCCGCAGCGGGCAGGTCGCAGCAAACCGGGCAGCGCGGGACTTAGTCGATTACCCGTCCCAAACGAGCGTGGCCGCCCTCTATTCGCTCTTGCGGATGGCACCGACGAGGAGCTTATCCTCGTCCAGGAGGAGCACGACGGCCGCTGGCTTCCCCAGGCGCTCCCAGGAGCGAGTCCCCAATTCAACCGTTCCCGGTTTGCAGTGGCTCTCCAGCATGAGGAGTCCCCTCATCTGCGGGCCCTTTCCGGCCTTGAACTCCGCGGCCGAAGCGGCCAAGAAGATGCGCACCGGATGGTAGCTCGTGATGACCCCAAGCTCGAATCCTTCATTGGGGTTAATGAGAATTCGATCGTCCCGCTGAGAAAAATCGCTGATCGTTCGAAGGACGCCCGTCTGTTTCACCGCACCGCCGCTGTTGCCCCGCTGTCGCTTCATCAATTATATAACAGGCGCTCGCCAAGACGCAAATCGGCGAGCGGAGAAAAGCAACAAACTGTGCCGAGCGGCCAAAGTTGACAGAGCGGTCGCAGGCCGTTATGCTATGGAACGCTTTGCCGGATCGTACCGATCCGCGCGTTCTCCACATGCCGGCGTGATGGAACTGGTAGACGTGCCAGACTCAAAATCTGGTGGGGGCAACCCCGTGTCGGTTCGATTCCGACCGCCGGCACTCTGTCTTGGGAGACAAGACCAACCGGCGAGTCGGCTGCTGGTCGGCCGGCTTTCGCCCACCGACCGGCGCGCGCTCTCGGTCATCGCATGCGGCGCCGCCGCCGCCTGCAGGCATGCTACTTCGAAAAGCCAACCGCCTCGGCGATCCGCTTCATCACGCTGTCGTCCAGCTTCGCCACGAAATCCAATGCCTTCATGTTCTCGCTCACCTGTTGCGGCCGGCTCGCCCCCGTGATCACCGTGCTCACGCGACGATTCTTGGCGGCCCAGGCAAGTGCGAGCTGGGCTGTCGTCGCGCCTAGATCCCGCGCGATCGGCTCGAGGCGCTTCACTGCCGCTATCCGCTCGGTCGTGAGGCTGTCCTTCAGCCATTCGTAGCCAGGGAGCGAAAAACGTGAGTCCTTCGGTATTCCTTGGTTGTACTTTCCCGAAAGGAGTCCCGAAGCAAGCGGGCTCCAGATCGTGAGACCGAGCCCGATGTCGTCATACAGACGCGCATACTCCACCTCGACCCGATCGCGGGTGAAAAGGTTGTACTGCGGCTGCTCCATCTGCGGCTTGCGGAGGTTTCGCCGATCCGCGATCTGCCATGCCTCCATGATCTCAGCCGCGCTCCACTCGCTCGTCCCCCAGTAGATAGCGCGCCCGGAGGCCACGATGTCGCTCATCGCGTAGACAACCTCTTCAATCGTCGTCTCAGGATCGGGCCTGTGGCAAAAGAGGAGGTCCACGTAGTCCATCCCGAAGCGCTTAAGCGAACCGTCGATTGCCTCCAGGAGTCGCTTGCGATTCAGGGTATTCTTTTCGTTCGGACCTTCGTGAAGCCCCCAGTAGATCTTCGTCGAGATGAGATAGGATCCTCTCCGCCAGCCGAGCTTACGGAGCGCCGCTCCCATGATCTCCTCGGATTTGCCGGCGGCGTAGGCCTCGGCATTGTCAAAGAAATTGACCCCCGCGTCATAGGCCGCCTTCATGGATGCGGCCGCCTGATCGATGTCCACTTGGGTGCCATAGGTGACCCATGAGCCAATAGACAGGGCGCTGACCTTGATTCCGGCCGAGCCCAATCTGCGATATTCCATCGCTTCCCCCTCACGTCAGATTCTTGAAATCTCGTTTGCGAGACATTCTGGTTTTTCAGAGCTTAGCCGATAAGCGCCCCTATCGACAAGCCGCCGAGGCGATCATTGGGAGCGCTCGAGCTCGCGATAGGCTAGGGTGCCCTTGAGGCGCGAGTTGGATTGCGCGTAGTCGAAGGCGCTCATGCCCTTTGCGTTTCTCGCACGGGGATCCGCCCCGGCCGCGAGCAGAATCTCGATCACCGCGGGACTGGGATTGGTGGCGGCAGCCCACATGAGGGGCGTTTCGCCTCCATTGTCGCGGGCATCGACGTTTGCGCCCGCGGAAAGAAGGGCTTTCACCATCCCGGCGTTCGGATTTATGGCCGCGGCCGCCATGAGGGGCGTTAGCCCTGTCGGTGTCCGGGCGTTGACGTTGGCACCGGCGGACATTAAGACTTCGGCCACCTTCGGGTTGGGGTTGTAGGAGGCCGCAAAGACCAGCGGCGTCGCGCCGTACTCGTCCTTCGCGTGTACATCGGCGCCCGCCGAAAGCAGGAGCTCGATAACCGCGGGATTGCGATTGTGCTCAGCGGCCGCCATCAGCGGCGTTCGCCCTTTCACGTCCCGAGCGGAGAGACTGGCACCTGCCGAAAGGAGCAGTCGCGTTATCTCGACGTTTGGATTGTCTGCCGCTGCATAGGTAAGCGCCGATGCCCTGGAGCCGTCGAGCGCGTTTACCGGGCTTCCCGCAGCAAGGAGCGCGGCGGTGACGCCCGGAGTGTCGTTGTACTGGGCCGCATACATGAGGGAGGTCCGACCTCCATGATCGCGCGCGGTGAGATTTGCGCCGGCCTTCAAGAGAAGCTTGATGACCGCAGGATCATGGTTTGCGGCGGCTGCGGCCATGAGCGGACTCTCGCCGTAGGCCGTGCGCTCATTGACAGGCGCCCCCGCTTGAAGAGCGCTGCCTATCTCCTGCGCCGTGCCGTTCTTCGCGAGCCCTACCAGCGGCGCTCGGCCGCCCTCCTGCGCCTGTGCCGAAAACGCAACGATCGTCCCCACGAGAGCCGCGATGAGGAGGCTGCCGCGTTTCATCCGTACCCGCCCTCCTCCGCACGCAGAGAGCCGTCCCCTTGCCTCGCCTTACGGGGCACCTTGAAGGGATTCGAGAAGCTTGGCGACAGCTACGCGGGAGGCACGGGCAACACTCTCCTCGGTGTAGCCGCCGATGTGCGGGGTGGTCACGACCCGGGGATGTTTGAAGAGCATGTGCGACTCGGGAGGCTCCTCAGGATAGACGTCGGTCGCGAAGCCGAAGATCCTTTCCGCTTCCAGTGCCTCGAGCACTGCGTCAAAATCAACCAGGCTGCCCCGTGCGGTGTTGATAAGCACCACCCCATGTCGCATGAGATGAATGTTCCGTGTGGTAATCAGCGCCGATCCGTTGTCGAGAGGGGGGCAGTGAAGAGAGACGACATCCGATTCGCGCAGCAATCTGTCAAACGGCACGAGCTCAAAGGCCGGGACTTGAATGGGAACCTGTGGCGGATAAGGATCGTAGCCAAGCACTCTCATGCCGAACCCGGCGGCCGCAATCTGGGCGACCAGGCGTCCGACTCTGCCGCATCCGACCACCCCCAGAGCCCTTCCTTCAAGCTCGAATCCCTTCACCCGCTCCCACTCCCCGCGTGCCATGGTGATCGCAGAGAGCGGGATAGCGCGGGAAACGGCGAGCATCAGGGCGATGGTCAGCTCCGCAACCCCGCGCGTGTTCGCCCCGTCGGCCGTGAGCACCTTGATTCCAAGTCGGGCCGCAGTTTGGAGGTCGATGTTGTCGACCATGGTGCCGTTGCGGCTCAAGACGCGAAGATCCGAAGAGGCTTCAAGCACCCGAGCGGTGATCTTCTCCATCCCGGCAAGATAGCCGACGCATCCCGGCACAAGATGCATCAGCTCCCGCTCGTCGGGGCGAACCCCGGGGCTGGGGAAAACGAGCTCGTAACCGCTCGACACAAGCGGCTCGAGCTCCGGATGCGATCCGGCGACGGTCAACGAGCGCGGAGTTACCAGAATTCTGTTCATTAGAGTCTCGCTTCGACCGATCTCAAGGTTACCTGGATACTAGGGCTCTGACGACAATTAATCAATAGCCTTCTGGCGATGCCTAAAGGTCCACCTCCGTGAACGAAGCGCACGCTTTACTTTTCTACCGGCCCGGCAGTACCATAGTGGGGCATAGGAGGTGAGGCAAATGGCAATCGATCCTGTCTGCAAAATGGAAGTGGACGAAAAAACTGCCAAGTTCAAATCAAAGCACGCCGGCAAGACCTACTACTTCTGCGCCCCCGGATGCTTGAAGGCTTTCGAGAAGAACCCAGAGAAATACCTCGGCAAATCGCAATAGCGCTCAACCCCTGCCCCTCGGCGATTGGCGGCCTGCCTCGCCGGGGGGACATTGAAGGGAAAGCCGCTCTGCTCCTATGAACCCTCATGAAGGTTGTAGAGCGTGTTCAGAGCCGGCGTATGGAGCTTGGCCTTCGCCAGGAGCTCGCGGTACTCCTCGATCAACGCTGCGACCTCGTCCTGGGTGGCCATGGAGTAGCCCTGGATTCCAACCTCGGCCATCCGGGTGGCAAAACGTGCTCGCATCATCGTGTTCAGGATCCAGGCGGGTACCCAACGATACATGAGAAGCCGCCGCGGAGTCACTGGAATACCGACCGCTTCCTGAACGGCAAAGCTCTCTCGAATCGCCGCGATAAGGAGTCGAAGGATGTCGGGACGCCCCGACAGCTCGAGGGCTCCGCCCTCGACGAGATAGAGCGCCGAGGCGATCGGAAGAGCGATCCCGGCGTGGGTCACCAGCCAGGCACGCATATCGGCCGCGATTTCGACGGGAATCGATGCGGCGGAAAAGAGAGCCTGAATCTCCTTCAGACGGGGACTTACCGAGCCGTCAATCTCGCCGATCATTAGCCCCCATCGCTCGGTACCTCCTTCGTCGGAATCGACGTAGACAACCGCTTCATCTTCTATCATGCCGCCCGCCCCGGGGAATCCAAGTAGCACGCGGTGGGGTCCGAGCGCCGCAACGAGATCGTCGGGACAGCTGACGCTGTTGCCGAGGAAGAGGATGTTGTCGGTCTGGGCTGCGGCGAGCTCCGGGAGAAGAGCAGCTATCTGGTTCTTGCGAACCGCTACCACAATGAGGTCCCATTGGACCTGCTTGTCCAGCCGATCGACAACTTGCACCTCCTGGACCGTCCGCGCCCCGGAGTATCCGTTGACGAGAGACACTCCGTTTTCCGAGAGATACTGCAGTCGGTGGCCGCGCGCAAGAAGGGTGACATCGGCTCCCGACGCTGCGAGACGGGCCCCGTAGAGACTTCCGATGACGCCGCCGCCACAGAAGAGCGTTCGCATGATCGGTTGGTTACGGAAAGAGCCCGGGCGGTCTTCGCTCGGGAATCGAACGCACCGGTTTTCCGGACGCGTGGAAGGCCGGCGTGAGATAGGCACCGCAATAGCAGTGTCCGTACTCGGCCTGGTCGGCGACGCAGTAGGCGCAGGGGCACGAAATGTCAGCGTCGCGCTCGCGATCCCCCCACGAGTCCCGGCAAGGGCACTGGAAGAAGCCGTAGCGGTTGTGGTTCTTGGCGAACCCCTCGGCCAATCCCTTCAGGTGCTCCGGATCCGGATTAAGCTTCCATCCGTTCTTCTCGGCGACGGCCCTCATGAAGGCAAGCGCATCGCCTGCGCTCTTCTTGCTGCCGCTTTGCTCATCGGCTGTCATCGCTCTTTCCCTCCCCGGCCTTGCCGTCCAATGCCGCTTCCCACTCGAGTCGCTCAAACCCCACGACCAGGGTCCTATCGTCTATGACGAGCGACGGATAGCGCACCGGAGCGTGGAAACTTCGGGTAAAATCGTTACGAAGGCGCCGCTTCAGCTCGATGGGGAGCTCGTCACCGTTGATGACTCCATAGGCGAATCCCCGATGTTCGAGATACTGAAGTGCGCGCGCGCAGTGGGTGCAGGTGGTGAGGACAAAGAGCTTCAGATCGTGACCGCTCGGCTTGCCGTCGACGAGCCGAAACTCAAGGTACTCGAACACCCATCCTCCTTGGCGCCGCCTGCTATATTCGACCCCGCTCGACGATGTGCTGCATCACGTAGGTCAGGGTTTCCACGTCCAGCTCCGAAGCGCTTTCGGATACTGCGTCGCGGACATAGTCCCACTCGTCCGGCTCGAGTGGATCGCCTGCATCATCGTACTCGCCCTGAAAAAGATCGATGAGGATTCCCAGGCGGTCGGCAAGCCAATCGAAGGTCTTTCGATCGGGATCGTTGGCGGCCTCCTCCAACCAGTGGTCGAAGAGGTCGTAGCGCAGATCCTCGGGCAGGTCACGCATCGAGGTGAAGAAATAGCTGCGCAGCCGTACCTCGCGCTCTTCGGGCGCGAGCTCATGCTCCTTGCGAAGCTGCCGAACGAGCTTTAGAAAACGGTCGGACGAAACCATGTCGTTTCCGCGTCTATTCCACGAACTTCTTGAGAACGAGGATACCGTTGTGGCCGCCGAAGCCGAGGGAGTTCGACATGACCGCATTGATCTTCCCATGAACTCCCTTGTTCGGCACATAATCAAGGTCGCATTCCGGGTCGGCTTCGTCAAGGTTGATGGTGGGGGGAAAGAACTGGTCGCGGATCGCGAGGATGCTTACGATGGCCTCCACGCCCCCGGCGGCGCCGACGCAGTGACCCGTCATGCTCTTCGTGGAGGAGATCTTGACCTTGTAGGCGTGCTCGCCGAAGGCAGCCTTTATCGCTTTCGTTTCGGTGGAATCATTCAGGTGGGTCGACGTCCCATGGGCATTGATGTAGTCAATGTCCTCCGGCTTCATGCCGGCTCGCGAGAGCGCTATCTTCATCGCGAGGATCGCCCCCCGTCCCTCGGGATGAGGCGCCGTGACATGGTTGGCATCACAGGTCATCCCTGCGCCGCCAAACTCCGCATAGATGTGGGCCCCGCGTTTCTTGGCGTATTCGTAGTCCTCAAGGATGAGCAGGCCCGCTCCCTCGGAGAGCACGAAGCCATCGCGCCCCTTGTCGAAGGGGCGGCTCGCCTTTTCGGGTGTGCTGTTGAACTTCGTCGCAAGGGTCTGCAGGACGCAGAAACCGCCGATCCCCATCTTGGTGATTGCGGCCTCTGTACCGCCTGTGATCATCACATCGGCGAAGCCGTCCTGGATCCACTTCGCCGCTTCGCCAATGGCGTCGGCGCTCGAAGAGCATGCTGTCACCACGGTGTAACAGGGACCCCAGGCCTGGAGGCGAATTGCTATCTGACCGGGGGCGATGTTGCTGATGAGCTTGGGGATCGTCATGACCGGGATGCGCCGCGGCCCCTTTTCGAAAAGGCTGAAATAGGCGTCCTCAAGGCTCTCCATCCCGCCAATCCCGTTTCCGAGCACGACTCCGAAGCGCTCGTGGTCGAGGGAATCGGGATCGAGCCCGGCATCCTTCATAGCCTCCAGCGCGGCGGCCATCGCATAGAGAGTGAATCGATCCATTCGGCGGGCCTCACGGTTATCCACGAAGGTCGAGGGGTCGAAGTCCCTCACCTCTCCTGCGATTTGCGCGGGGTATTCCGTGGTGTCAAAGCGAGTGATCTTCCCGATCCCGCTCCGACCCGCCTTGATTCCCTCCCAAAAATCCTTGACGTTATTTCCGAGGGGGTTGACTGTTCCCAGCCCCGTGATGACAACCCTCCGTTTTCCCTGCTCCATACGCTTCTCCTACATTCCCATCCCGCCGTCCACCTGAATGACCTGCCCGGTAATGTAGCTCGACAGGTCCGACGCGAGGAAGAGGGCTGTCGTTGCGACCTCGTCGGGAAGTCCTACCCTTCCCATAGGTATCTGGGTAAGCATCGCCTCTTTCTGCTTGTCGACAATACCCGCAGTCATCACGGTCTCGATGAATCCGGGAGCGATGGCGTTCACGCGGACGGCCCGGCTCGCAAGCTCGCGGGCGAGGCTCTTCGTAAAGCCGATGAGACCCGCCTTCGAGGCAGCATAGTTGGTTTGCCCGCCGTTGCCGATGATGCCAACTATCGATGACATATTGATGATCGAGCCCGAGCGCTTCTTTATCATGTGGGCCGCCGCTGCGCGGCTCGCGATGAAAGCGCTAGTAAGGTTAGTCCGCATCACGTCGTTCCAATCCTGAAGCGACATCCGAAAGACCAGCCCGTCGCGGGCGATCCCCGCATTGTTGACCAGGATGTCCACGCCTCCGCTCTCGGCAAGGACCGCATCGATGGTCTCCGCAAGGGCGCGCTCGTCGCCGATGTCGCATTTCCTGAAGGCTACCTTTCCGCCGCCGGAGGCCGCTGCCTCTTCGAATGCGGGGGTTGATTCTCCCTCCGTGCGCGAAAGATGATAGACGGAGGCGCCCTCCTTGAGAAAGGCAAGGACGATTGCTCTACCGATTCCGCGCGAGCCTCCCGTAACAAGTGCCGTCTTACCCCGAAGCATCATAAAGCGCTTCCTCCGAGCAATTGCTCGACCTGTTCGACCGTCCCCGCAGGATGGCATTTCACCGTATCGCTCATCGATTTCCAAAGGCCGGTGAGAACCTTTCCGGGCCCCGCTTCAATGCAGCGCTCGAATCCGTCGCCGAGGATCGCTCGCTCGTCGTCGACCCACCTGACGGTCGAGACGATCTGACGAACGCAGAGCTCCTTCGCCTCATTGCCGCTTGCGATGGACGCGCCCGTCACATTGGAATAGACGGGAAGCACAGGGTCGGAGAAATGATAAGGCGCAATGACCTCTGCAAAGGCTTCTCGCGCGGCCTCGATGAGGGGCGAGTGAAAAGGACCGGAAACCTTCAACGGAATAACGCGCTTTGCCCCGGCCTCCTTACAGACCATTTCGGCGGCGGCCAGCCCCTCCGCGGTGCCGGAAAGAACCACCTGGGTGGGGCTGTTGTGGTTGGCGACATAGACCTCGTGCAGTCGAGCTCGACAGAGCTCCGTTATCATCTCGTACTCCAGGCCGAGGACGGCGGCCATCCCAGCCTGCCCGGCATCGGTGCGCAGGGCGTTGCTCGCCTGTGCCATCACCTCGCCGCGCGCCTTCACAAGCGAAAAGAGGTCCTCAAAACCGATGACACCCGCCTCGTAGAGGGCCGTGTACTCTCCGAGGCTGTGTCCCGCGACTCCGTCGCAGATGACGCCATGTTCTTTCAGGAATGCGCTCGCAGCAAGGTTGACTGTCGTGATGGCTATCTGAGCGCGATCGGTGCTTTTGAGATCTTCCTCACTGCCGCGAAAGAGCAGCTCGCGGACATCGATTCCGGTGCAACCGGATGCCGCCTGGAAGATCTCCTTGACCCGAGGGCTTTGCTGCCAAAGATCCTGTCCCATTCCGGCGTACTGTGCTCCCTGACCAGGGAACAAAAAGCACGTCTTCATTTGAGGGACCGTAGCATACCCGACCTAGGCTGTCAACCTGCCGGTCGCATTCAGTTACGGGGAGGAAAATCGAAATGCTTCTCGAACAAAGAGACGAGGGTGTCGCACATCTGCGTTTCGTCGGGTCCCGAGACTGTCACTTCGACCCAGTCTCCGGGGAAGAGCCCAAGGGCGATCAGGCTCATGACCGAGTCGAGCACCGTTTCGCTCGTCTCGGTCTTTAGGCTCACCTGACCTTCGTAACCGTGGACGGCCTGCATGATCACTCCCGACGGTCGGACGTGAATCCCGGCCTTGTTTTGCACAACTGCGCGTTTTGTCACCATCGCCACCGCGGAGTCCCTGTGAGGTCGACCGCTACCAAACGACTTGAAAGGTGAGTGGTGCCTTCAAGTCCACGAAGTCAGCCATCTTAATCGAGTAGGTAACTGTCCTGCCGTCGTTCGAGATCTCACCAAGCGTGTGGGACAGGATCTTGCGAGGTGCGGTTACTGAATACTCAAGCGAATAGCCTTCCATCATATTCTTGAACATGGAATCCACCGCCTGTTCGCTTTCAGATGGCGACGATAGCGGTTCGGGTTTCGCGCCTGGAGCCTCCTGAGCCGCACCCCCCGCGAGCGGCGCTTGGGACGACACCCCGGGCTCGTCTTGGGACTCCTCCGGCTCACCGACGATGACCGAATAGGTTGTCTTGCCGTCAGGACTTTTCGTGAGGGAGGCCCCTGTGCCGGCCAAATCCTTTGTGTTCTTGAAAACGGAAAAGTCCTTGAAGCTGACGATCGCCGTGATGATCTTGTCCTTGTCGGTATTTTGCTCGGTGACGCTGTCCACCTTCACGCCGGGCAGATCCTTGTAGGCTGCTTCGACGTCCTGCTTCGTCAAGGGGATCGGCGACGCCCCCTCTTCCGTGCTCATCTGAAGGAGAGCCTGCGAAATCCGCAGTTTCATCTTGATGATTCCGGAGCCGTCGGCATTGAAGCGGGTGTTCATGTCGACACCCAGACACGAGGTAAGGAGAACAACTGCCAAAGCACCCACCAGGGAAAGGGACAATGCGCTCTTACTCACCGGTCTCCTCTGTCTCATAACGAACGATCATAGCGTACGACGCCAAAATAATCAAACGCGATCTACAGCCGTGTCCTCGACGCCAGGACACCTGTCTCTCGAGCTACCAGGCAAGCACCTCGTCGGGCACCTGCGAGAGGTCCCCCACGATCCAGTCGGCGCCCTGTATGCGTTCGCGAGGGAGGCTCGTTGTCAACATCAGGCAGCGCGCGCCTGCCGCACGAGCGGCGGCCAGTCCGGACAGCGCATCCTCCACGACCAGACATTCCGCGCTCGCAAGCGCCAAGCGGCGGGAAGCGGTGAGATAGATCTCGGGATCGGGCTTGGTCCTCACGACATCGAGACCGTTCACAATGGTGTCGAAGGTTCCGGGCGACAGCCCGATCTCGTTGAGATTCGCCGTCACCTTTACGAGATCGGCGCTGGTGGCAAGCGCCGCCTTCAACCCCCGCGCCTTGCATCTATTCACGAACGCGATCGCGCCCGGAAGCTCGGTGAGCCTCCCTTGAATGATCGTGGCGTAGATTTCGTAGGTGCGGCGCTTGGCCTCCTGGATGTCGATGCGGAGCCCGTACTTCTCGGCGACCCCGCCGAGGTAGCGATTCTCACCGGTCCCGATGAACGGCGAGAAGTCAGCGGGCTCGACTTCTTGCCCTGCTTCCTTGAACATGGCGATAGCGGCCTCGCAGATGAAGGGCTCGGAGTCAACGATGACCCCGTCCATGTCGAAGAGAACGCCTCGAATCATTGCCGCAGTGTAGCGGAAATGGAGACGTTGATCGAGGTGAGGCGCGAGAAGCTCTTCCTTGACAAACGAAGGGAAGTGCCTGTACTGTTAGTAAATAGAAGTTTTTACAGCATAATAGGATAGGATAGTGTTCCATTGGTTCACTGCGTCTCGGACGAGGGAGGATTTTCTCTCCCTGGTTCGGAGCCTGGGCTATACAGGCCTCACCAAGCTTGAACAGCGAGCCGTCCCTTTCATCTTGCAGGGCAAGGATCTCGTCGTTGAGACGGGAGACGCGCCGGATTCAACTAACCTTCTGATTCTCCCGCTCTTTCAGCGAGCTGCGACCGGCTCGCGGGGTATTGGGACCGTCGTCCTCACCTCATCGCCCGATGCGGTGAAACGCATCGGGCGCCAGATCAAGGCGGTCGGCGGGGGAAGCCGCAGGCTGCTGGAAACCATCCAAATCGGAATTGACGACAACATTCGCAGGGAGCTACAGCTGCTCTCGAAACCGACAAATATCATCATAGGGACCCCCGAGCGACTCATCGATCACATACGGCGCGAGAACGTAGATTTGCGGTCGGTACGTCGAGTGCTCATTGAGCTTCCCGAAGACTTTGAGGAGATCGGATTCGACAAGGACCTTCAGTTTATCTACTCGAAGCTCCCTGCTCGGATCCAGACGGTTCTTTCCTGCACCCTCGTCGGAGCGACCGTACCTCTTGCCTCGATGCTCAGACACCCGCAGGTAATCAGAGCTCTGGACCTGGCATCAAAGGTCCCCTTCCGTCTCTATCAGGCCGGCCGCGAGGACGCAAAAAGCGCGCTCCTTTCCGACATTGTCCTCGCGAACGCCATGAGCGGCGTCCTGGTGCTGTGTAAGGGCTCGAGCTCCGCGAAGGCCGTGGGCGAGAGCCTCCAAAGCGAGGGTATCCCGACGAGGTATCTGCCTGTCAGCTTCCCTTCTCAAGGGAAAGAGGAGCTCGCGCGCGAGTTGGCATCGGGTGCGGTGCGCGTGGTTACCGCCGATTCGCCCAAGGCGGGGGAAAACCTTCCACCTTTTCGAAACCTCATATTATTCCAGGTCCCCGAGAGCGCGGAAAGCTACCTGAAGACCACATCCTCGTTGGTGGAGGCAGAGTCGCGCGCGCAAATCATAATCCTCCACTCGAACGAAGAAGCGAACGCACTTAAGAGATTCCAGGAGGTACAGCACGTGGACACCAGCAATGCCCCCTCTCAGGAAGAGGTCCTGCGAGGTAGAATCGCAGGCATCGTCAAGCGGATCAGGGAAAGCGAGGATCCGGCCGAGCTCAATCGTCTTCGGGCGATTATTCGCAGAAACGTTCCCTTCTTCCTGCGCGGCTACTTCGCCGCTCTCTTGTTGAAGGAATCGGTCGGGAAGCTCCAGATTACTCCTCAAGGCGAGACGAAGACCCTTTTCGTGAGCATCGGGAAGAACCGCAAGGTGTTCCCTCGCGACCTCTTGCGTCTCTTCTCCGGCGCTCTCGAGGTCAAACCGGCGCTGATCGGCAATATCAAGGTGCTCGACAACTATTCTTTCGTCGACGTGCCGGAGAATCTTGCAGACAGGGCCATCAGCCTTCTCGACGGCAGTGACTTCCGGGGAAGAAAGATCACGGTCAATCACGCGCGCAAGCGTGATGAAAAAGAGGACTAGCTCCGTTCTCTTTCTTCTCTACTTGATGAGCTCCCCCAGGACGACGAGCACAAGGTAAAGGTTGACCAACATTCCGAGGACAATGCTCGAGCTCGACAGCAGCTCGAGGGTTCTCGCACGCTTCGCGCACCGCCGAGAGAGCAGGAGCGGGTTGCCGGGAATCATGATGAGCTCGGCCATCGGATCATCGGGATGGCGAAGCGCAGCTCCGTCCGGTCTTCCGAAGACGTAGAAGAGACGCTCGTCCGCCTCGCGGATCCCGAGGCGGGCGGCCCTTCTGATCTTGCCGCTTCCGAGACGCGACATCGCTTGATCGCGCTCTTGAAAACGCTCCATTTCGTAAGGTTCACCGTTGGGAAGCGATGCACGCTCTTTGTTCGCATTGCCCGAAAAGCTCTCAAAATAGCGCAGCGGCAAGAGGAGCATGTCACGCTCGGCGCGGAGGAATCGAGCCTCTTTCCACAAGCGCCTGTACAGGAAAAACAGAAGCAGGCCCGGTGGAAGCAGCGGAAGGATAGGAAAGAGGCTCACCGCGAGCGTGATGATGGCGAGTAGCCGGTCAAGAGGCGCTCGTAGCAGGACGTAGGAGAGTATGAGCAGAGAGAACGATCCGATGGTGATCGAGCCAGGGGTAAACGGGTTCATGTACTCATTTCGGTGTCGGCCGCCCCAGATTGCCCGCCTGAGGATACTTTCCGTCTGTCCGTCGTAGATGACGACAGTCACCGGATCCTGCTTGTCCGACCGAAAGATCGCCTTGCCACTCTCGACGTGGAGGGGTCCGCTCACGGAAACCTGTGTCCCCTCGGGAAGTGAGAAGATCCGCTTCCAGGGTACCGGTGTCGGCGTCTCATCAGGCAGCGTCTCCTCGTTGATTTCCACGCGCCCCCCCTCTTCGGGGAAGCTGAAGGAGGGCAGCCAATAGAGGGCGACCCTTCGCAGCTCGACAGAAACGGAGAGATCGCCGCTTCTCAACCAGATGAGATCCTCGCCCTGGATCGCCTCGAGACCGCCAAAGAACCGGAACTGACCGACCAGCCCCTCTCGATTCAGCCGCACATCGCGATACGTGGCGACAGGATAGAGTGAGGTGCGCATCATGCGCCGGCGAAACTCGCGCCAGCGGCTGCGGACATAGAAGGCGCCCACACCTGGAATTGCGGCATAAAAGACAAGCGCGAGCCCAGCTACCAGGATGAGAGATCCCATGCCCCCCCTTGACTTGAGGCCCCGAAAGCCAACCGTGCCGGCACCGCTTCCCTCGTGCTCTTCCCCACCGGCGCTTGATTAAACTCACAGAAAAGGCTTAGGGTGATTGTAGCATGGTAGAGCGCATTGTAGTAGGCCTGATGAGCACCAACGCCTACCTCTACTCTGAATGGAAGAAAGAATGCATCATCATTGACCCCGGTGCCGACGATGCCGAGCTGATCCAGCACATGAACATCAAGAATCTGCGCCCGCGCGGAATCATCTTCACCCACGGACACATCGACCACATCTCGGCAGCGACGGAGCTCAAGCGGTACTTCGAAAGAATGGACATTCGCGTTCCGGTCGCGGTGCACGAAGCGGACGCTCCATACCTGGGTCGCGCAGCGCTTCGCCTCCACCGCAGAAGCCTCGCGAAGGCATCCACGGGCGCCAGTGACTACTACGAGCGAGCCATCCTCGAGCTTCCAAAGCCGGATCTCCTCGTGCGCGCGGGTGATCATCCCTTCGATTCCAACCTCATGGTTATTCACACGCCCGGACACACTCCCGGTAGCATCTGCTTGTACAGCGAAAACCAGGAGCTGCTCTTTTCCGGAGACACGCTATTCTTTGAAGGAATCGGAGACAGTGACCTCACCGAAAAGGAAAAGCGTAGCCTGCTCGAGAGCGTTCGCACCAGGCTGTTCATCCTTCCTCGCTCCACGCGGATATTCCCGGGCCACGGCCCCTTTACTACCCTTGAGCGAGAGATCATGCATAATCCTCATTTCAATTGAAGGTTTTTCTGCGCCTATGCGACGAAATTGAGCAGGTTTCCGGGCACCGGGGCCTTTCCCGCCTCATAGGGTGCGAGGGAAGGTTGCTGGGAAACATCGTGGAGCAGGTTTTGGTAGTGGGTGATGAGGTGATTGAGCTCGTCGGCATTAAGGCCTGCAAGGTCCCTCACGTAGGCTCGATGGCCCTTGGTTGTGACAAGCCGGTCGATGAGATTGTCGAGCATCCGCAGCCGTTCCAGCGAGAAACCTTGAGTGCCGGCGGGAGCAGGAACGGCGGAAATGTGCTTGAAGTGCGCGTAGAGCAACTCGTTTGCTTCCACGGGAAGCGCTACGCTCGCCCCCGGACTGAACCGGGCAGTTACGATATTCGTGATAGGAATCGTCTGCAACGGTAGTTGTCGGATTTCCATCGCTTCTTCTCCACCCCCCTAGGTATCGGAACCGCGGAGAGGAACATAAGTGCTTTTTCTCCGGCTAGCGATTGCGACGTTCGTCAGAGGTTTGGCACTCGATGCACATGAGGGCGTACGGGATTGCCTCCAAGCGCTCCTTGGGAATCCTCTTATTGCACTTCACACAGAAGCCGTACTTACCGTTCTGGATTCTGGCGAGTGCGGAATCAATGAGACGAAGCCGCTTGATGTCCTTTGCGCTCAGGGTGTCCAGGGTCTTGCGGTCGATGTCATCTGCGGCAAGATCGACGAGATCCTTCGGATCCATGTCATCGACCAGCGCCTTGAAGTCCGCACTCTCGGAGACGAGGTTTTGAATGATCTCCTCTTTCATCGCTGCGAGAGAGTCCCTCATGCTGTCGACAAATGTCTTCTCCATTGGCATCTACCTTCCCACCCCTAGGTTTTTGAGCATCCAACCATGAATGATCTCCATCAAAAAGTCAACCGGGAATGCCGGACCAGGAGGCTCACCGGTTGGTTTTCGGAGAATCAAATCAAGGCGGCGCGCTGCACGAAGCAGCCTTCCGGCGGCCGCACTGAGCGACGGCAACGCGCTGCTTCCATCAGGTTGACAAATATATTTCGTTTCCATAGTATTATCCCATTCATCGGGAGGCTTGAGTGGCAAAAGAGGAAGCAATTGAAGTTGAGGGCGTTGTCAAAGAGTCTCTCCCCAACACCATGTTTCGCGTCGAGCTCAAGAACGGTCATGTCATCCTCGCTCATCTATCCGGCAAAATGAGAAAGCATTACATACGCATCGTACCCGGAGACAAGGTCCGGGTTGCGCTCTCGCCCTACGATCTTTCCCGCGGAAGAATCATCTACCGGGAGCGGTAGCCTTTCGGTCGAAGAACCACCCATACTGCCCCCTCACCTCCTTGCGAGCGATCGGGTATGCCGGTTTCACCGGCAAGGGGATGAGAGGCGAGGTAGTCGCGAATCGAGCGCCTGAGCACTCCTTGCCCCCCCTCCGAATGGTTGCCCTTCCCATGAATGATGAGCACCTTGATCAGTACCATCGCCTGTGCCGCCCTTAGAAACTCGTCGGCTCGCCTCCTTGCTTCATCGACAGTGAGACCGTGAAGGTCCAGACGCTCCTGCGGCGTCATCCGTCGCAACACCCGGCGCTGTTGCGACTCGACCTGCAGAGGATTGCCTCCCTCTGTCGGCTCATCTTTTGGCTGCGGCGGGTGCTGGCGTAGCCACTCCTCGAGCTGCCTCTTGTAATCCATCTCGACTCACCATCATACCGCCGCGTGCGGTGACCCACGCTTCCCCTCGACGGCGCTCCTCCCTAAGTGACTGAAGGGGCGGCGCCCTTGCGGCCGTGAAAAGCTACTAGCGAGGACGCGTTCGGTCAAGCTTATCCTTCGGCCGGGCGACGGCCGCCTTCCCTGCTGTTTCAGGCCTTTCACGGCGGGAGACCGTGACCGGAGCAACACGTGTGTATTCAGAAAATTCAATACTGTTGTTGATTTTGTTGATCATCGGCCGTTCCGTTATTAATATTGTTAAGGTATCAATCGACATGTGGGCTTTCCGGGAGGGCTGATGATGAGCGAAGAACGCGCGAAGATTCTCAAGCTCCTGAAAGAGGGCAGGATAACTGTCGAGGAGGCGGAGCTCCTGCTCGACGCCCTCGAAGAGGGCAATGAAGGCGAGGCCACCGCCCATGCGGCGAGGGAGCAAACCGGAGGCGAGGAACGCGGAAGTGGATGCCGCGACTGGTGGGGTTCGCACGATTGGGGCGAGAAATGGGGAAAGGAGTGGCGCGGCCCGTGGCGCGACTTCGACTTTTCGAGATTTCAAACTGGCTTTGAAGGTGCCTTTCGCGGCATGGAGCAGTCCATCCGTGACGCGTTCAAGAACTTCTCGAACATCAACTTCGAGGTCGAGCTCGGACGCCTCTTCGGTCGGGAGCATGCCGAAGTCGAGCGACACCTGGTGTTCCCTGCGGCCGGGATCCGCGCGCTTTTTCTCAAGAATGCCTGGGGCGACGCAGAGATCGTCGCTTCCGAGGGGAAAGAGGTCAAAATCGCCGCGAAGATCGCCGCGTGGGGCCACGATTCCGCTACTGCGTCTGCGACTGCGTCGGGGATCGAGATCACCCAGCTGCGCGAGGGCGACCGCCTCGTCGTCCAGCATCGTCCGGCGAACGGATCGGGATCCGCGCGCTACAAGGTCGACTTCGAGATTGCGGTCCCGCGCGACATGGAGGTCGAGCTCAAGGGAATGAGCGGGAACCTCCGCCTTTCGGGAACCCGCGGCAAGACACGGCTTCTCACGTTGTCGGGCGACATTCGCCTAAGGGGTGTGGCGGGCGAGATTGTCGCCGACTCCAAGAGCGGCGACATCGAAGCGGAACGCTGCACAGGCAGTCTGGAAGCCTCAACGGTGAGCGGGGAGATCGCCATTCTCGATCACCATGGGCGGATCGTCGCGGGGAGAACGGTGAGGGGCGACATCCGGGCGAACCTCACGTTAGAAGACGGAGCGGCAGTCGATCTTCGCACGGTGCGGGGGGACATCCACCTGAAGGTTCCTGCGAAATCGGCTGTGGAGATAGCGGCGGAGACCGTCGGCGGCGAGATCGATTGTGCCCTTCCCGTCCTTTTCGACGTGCAGGGTCCGCGGAAGATTCACGGGGTCCTGAACCGAGCCGATGGAAAGATCGGACTTTCCACAAAATCGGGGAGCATCTCGATTCGCTCGCTCGACTGAGCTACCTGGCTCCGCCGGTGAGATCGGCGATCATGATGCGCGAGTTGCGTGCGCGATCGTAGCTTCGACGCTTTTCTTCGGGGAGCATGGAGAGCTCGCCGGCAACGAAACCGAGCTGGAGGAACCAGTCCGAGGCGCCCGTCGTGAGAAGAAAGAGCGTCTTCACGCCGTCTCGCCGCGCCTTTTCCATGAGATAGCTGACGATCCGGTTCCCGATGCCGAGCTGCACAAACCCATGGTCGACAGCCACTGCAGCGATCTCGCCAAAGTCACCGGGGTAGAGATGAAGCGCGCCGCATCCGTGTGCGGTTCCGTCGAGCTCATAGACGACATAGTCCCGCCCTTCGCGTTCAAGGGTGCGCTCATCGCGGGGAACCAGGGCGCCGCTTCGAATGAAGGGCTGCATGATGCGGAGGACCTCAGGGATGTCCTCGGTCCGCATCGGACGGATCCGCTCGAACTCATTGGCATAGACCATCGTTCCCGAGCCGAGACTTGTGAAGACCTCCTTCAGCACTACCCCCTCGATGCGACCATCCACGATATGCACGCGCTTTACCCCACCCCGGCAGGTGGCATAGGCGTGGGAGAGCAGCTCAAACCAGGGAGCCCCCTCGGCTCCGCTTCGGTTCAGCTCGAGGAAGGCAGCAGCCTGATCGAGGTCGAGTCGCGAGATCCGCCCGGCCGCATCTCGCGTCACGCTCTCGGGCAGTAGGTAGCCGGTCTCCTCGATCCCCCCGGAGTCCGTCACGAAGAAAAGCTTCTCGGCCTTGAGCTCGATGCTCAGGGAGCGGGCGAGCTCGTTCGACGACAGGTTATAGGGATCGCCTCGGGCATTCCAACCGATGCACGGTAGGATCGGCACCAACCCCTCGGAAAGCGCACGCTCGACCAGATCGACCCTTATCTTGTCAACCGTGCCGCTGTTTTGGTAGTCGACGCCGTCGACAACACCCAGGCTTCGAGCGCGCACCCAGTTCCCGATGACCGCGCTGACGCTCGAGCCCGAGAGGAGAGTCATGACCCTCGTCGCTGCGTCGAATGCGGCCATCTTTATGAACGGCATAGCCTCGGGGCTCGAGATGCGGACCGTCTTTACCGAGCTGCTCTTGATCCCGTAGACGGTAAGGATATCGTCGATTCGCTGCCGCGCTCCCGCGACCAGGACGATCCGGATTCCGAGGCGATGGAGACGGACCAGGTCTCGGATCAGGAGAGGAAAGAGCGGGTGATCGACAATCGCATAGTCGATTTTGAAGACAAAGAGACTCCCTTTGAAGCGCTCGAGGTAGCTGAAAACTTCGCGGATCTGATCTACCGCATCGGTGGCACTTTCGCCGTCCATAGGCCGTCAGCGCATCTCCTCCGTCATCGACCCGTCGTGCGTTCGGCGTACCTGCCGTAGGATCAGGTAGGCAAATGCCGTGAGGGCGAGTCCCATCGCCACATAGACGACGAAGCCTGATCTTATTCCGAAATGCTGCGAAACCCCGGACATCAGAAGCGGAAACAGGAACATCCCGACTCCTCCGCCGGTTGCCGCAAATCCAACTGCGACGCTCTGGCTGTGGCGGAAGTGGCGTCCAAGCAGGTTCATCACGAGAGGGTAGAAACCCGAGCAGCCGAGGCTCGCAAGGAAAAAGAAGATGCCTCCCGCCACCGCACGCCGCATCAGGACTGCGAGGAAGATCGAAAGGGTGTAGAGCAGGGCGAGGGCAACCAGGGTCGCCGCCTGGCGGGTCCCGCGCGCGATGAGTGAAACCGAGAGCCTGCCGATAAGCATACCCACCCAGAAGAGCGAGACCATGAAGGCGCCGGTCGAGGCAGGAGTCCCAAAGACTTTCACGAAGTACTCGGATATCCAGTTGGAAACACCGACCTCCAAGCCGACGTACAGAAGAAGGGCAAAAAAGGAAAAGAGGAGCAGCGGCAAGCCCAGGAGGGAGCGAAGCCTCGGCCTCGCCTGCTCTTCGGTGGAGCCCGTACCCTCGATTCGTCGGAAGGGAAGGAGAGCCAAGAGCACACCGATCACCAAGACGAGAAAGGCAATCCCGCGATAGACCCCCTGCCACGGCAGCTCATGCGCGACGATGAGCCCGATCGCCAGGGGACCTACGATCGCCCCCACCGAGAAGGCGGAGTGGACGAACATCATCAGGTGGCTATCCCCTTCGCGCTCCATTCGTGCAATGCTCGTGTTGACTACGACCTCGACTCCCCCCTGCCCGACGCCGATGAAGAAGTTGAGGACAAGGTTCAGGGCTACGGCAGGCGCCGAGCCGAAGAAGAAGAGGCTCACTGCCTCGATCGCAAGCCCGAGCGCTATTACGGGCTTCAGCCCGAGGCGCTGCACGAGAAGCCCTGAGACGAGCGTCGAAGTGAAGTAGCCGACCGAGTTCGCCGCGAGGACGACGCCGGCGGCGGTATAGCTCCAGTGAAAATCCGAGAGGATCCGCGGGAGAAGGGCGCCGACGACAATGAGGCTCACCCCGAAGCTGCCAAAGGCTGCGAGAAGCGGCCAGAAGAGGATTCGATACCTGGGCTCGATAAAGCGAGCCGGAGAGAACTGCATGCCTTCCCCCTCGTTATTCTATACTACCCGTCAATGCCGCTCTCGGGCCACGTACGTGCTTGCCATTTCAACCGAGCTGACTTCGATGAAACCATAGGCCTGAGACTCAAAGATTCCCGCCGAATGGGTCGCGTCGATGACCGTGTCGGTAAGGGTGCTTGGGACGATGAGATCGCTCATCTCGCGGGAGTGGGAGGACGCCGCCTCCTCCTCCGCAGCAAATCCCCCGAAGCGGAGCTTCGACAGAGTCGCCCCGCCCGCCCCAACGTCCATCGCCGCGCGCACGAGCCCCTGCGCTCTTCCTTCTCGGCAGACGACTGTGCAGTTGGAGAGCTCGGTGAGTATCCTGCGCCTGCGGTCCCGGGGGCGGACGGGAAGCTCCCGCCGCCGCCAGCCGGCGCTCCCGGTAAGCTCGTCGATCGCAGCGACGATCTGCTCGACGCTCGCGACGTGGGCCGCCTCGCCGCGGCGCAGGCGAGTGTTGATGATGCCGAAGCGGATGGGATAGAGATAGATGAATCCCCTCCCCGGATGGTCGAGCCGCGCCGTGTCGATGACCAGACTCATCGCCTGGAGGGCATCCTGTCGGTCCACCACGAAGGAGACCACCTCTTTGTCGACGGGGATTGCAATTCTCAGCAGCCCAAGCCGGTCCCGGATACCCATCCCCTGGCCGTAGGTGACGATCGGGACCGAAAAGCCCACATCGAGGATCGCCCGCGCGAGTCGATTTCCTTCACCCCGCTGCACGATGCAGCAGATCCCGCTGTACCCGGTCTGTGCGGGCAGCTTCACCTCGGCGACCTTTTCCAGACGCTGCTTGTCGAAGGGGATCGGGGAAGAGCGGATGACGCTTACCTCTTCGCTGTAGACGCTTCCCCGGCCAGGCAGGGTAAGATCTGCGCGTGAGGCGATCAGCCCGACGATCCGCCGCTCAAGCGATAGTGGTACGTAGAAGCGAAAGACGTCGACCGGGTTCTCGTCGAGGTCGGTGCTGGACCGGATACCGAGGAGCCCTTTGCGCGAGCGCAGGACCACAGCCCTTCCCGACTGGATTGACAACTCCGGTATGGCGAGCTCTCGGAGGGTCTCGGTGATGAGCGGAGAGATGTTGCGGTAGACGTAGCAGGTGATCTTTGCGAGGCGAGCCTTGACCAAAGCTACTCCTCCGCGTACTTGAGCAGCCGGGACTGGCGCCGGGTGATGAAGAGCCCCACCGCAAGAACCGTCATCGCCGGGAAGACCGACGCCAGCGCGAGGATCCCGAAGCCGTCCACGGCACCAACCTTCTGACTTACCGCGAGCCCGGTGCTCAAGACGAGAGGAACGGTGACGGGCCCCGTCGTCACCCCTGCGCTGTCCCAAGCTATGGTTACGAACTCCTCGGTCGACAGGACGGTGATGCCGAGAAGGAGCACGTAGGAGGGGGCGAGCAGCCAGATGAGGGGTATGTGCCAGATGACCATCGCGAAGCCAAAGACCATCCCCGTACCCACTCCAACGGCCACGGTCCGTATCAGCAGCCTTCGCTTGAATATGCCGACGGTGATCTCCTCGAGGGTGATCCCGAGGGCGGAGAGACTGGGCTCGGCAATCGTCGCGCCGTATCCCATCACGAAGGCGAACAGGAGCACGACAATATACCCGGCGAGGCCGTAGCCGAACAGCGGGCCCTTGAGCGGCTGGAAGGTGTACTGCCGTGTTTGCGCGTCAAAGTCATGCGGCACAAAGGGCAGCGCCTGAAAGCTGGTTCCGCGTCCGAGGTAGAAGAACTGACTCTTCTGACCGCTTGAATCGATTGCGGTCTCGACCACCGAAGGATCGAAGTTCCGGATCACCTGAAGCTCAGTGCCGACCTGAATCTCGGTGAACGAAGCGGGAAGGCTGCCGCCGGTCTCACTGCCGAGCCGGGCGAGACCGAGCTCCATCCCGATGTTGAAGAGGAACATACCGAGGAGGGCTATGACGACCCCGAAGATTATCTCGTCCCACCGTTCGATCCGCTCGCGGAGGAATACTATCAACGTGAGAAAAAGAAGCAGGCACAAGGGGAGAATCGCTTTCAGCGATCCTCCGAGGTTGCGGACAACCGTCGCCGAGACGTCGAGGGAGTCGGCCGAGGAAGAGCCGAGCGCGCGCGCACCAACCTCGCCGCGGACCTCCGAGCGCTCGCTCGGGGTAAACGTCGAGTCGAGCCACGTCGCGAAAGCGCTGTCGCTCCCGAAAATCCCGTAGACGAGGGAGCGATCGTGCGACAACCTCGCCACGAAGGAAAGGAGGAGCCTGCGGTCCCCCCCGAAGAGCGAAAGACTCTCCTCGGGTCCGAGCTTCGAAAGCACGTAACCGCGCTCCCAGCTCCTGCTCGGAAAGAGGGCCGCAACCTGCGGGCGCTCCGCGGAGGCGAGAAAGGCGGCTCTCGTCATCGGCGCGGGAACGAAGGGCCGCAGGGCAAAACCGAGGATGAGAACGGTGAGGATAGGAAGCGCCGACGCCAAGGCCACGACGCCGAGGCCGGAGAGCTGGCGGTCGGCGCGGCCGGTGATGCGCGAGATGCCGATTCCAAGGGCCAGGACCAGCGGCACCGTCACCGGGCCGGTCGTTATCGCGCCCGAGTCCCACGCGAGCCCTGCGACGTGGCGGAGGTCCGCATCGAACCATGCCGCTCCCGTGAGAAGGAGGAGAATCGGAACGATGACGTAGAGAATGGGCTTGATCGACCAGTTGTAGATAAAGCGCGCCATTGCGAGTGCGACCGCGAAACCCACTCCCGCTCCGATTGCCGCGACGAGTAGGTTGGAGAAGCGGGTCAACATCGCGAACAGGAGCGGGGCCTGCCAGGCGGTAACCGTCTCGCCCGCCCCTATTAGGAAGCCTATCGCCGGCTCGGCGAGGGTTGCCCCTACCCCTAGGACGAACGAGAAGAGAAGGATGGGAACGAGGGTGGTCTTCTCGGGAAGCCTCACCCCGCACAGCTCCCCAAGCGGCATGATCCCGACGAGGAGCCCTTCGAGGAAGAAAGCAAGCCCGATCGTCACGATGATGATTCCGCCGGTGATCACCGCCGCCCCGGCGATCGGCACACCCAGCACGAGAAGCTGGAAAAGAACCATGTACAGGACAATGAGGGCTACGGCGCGGACCTGGGCCCGAAGCCTGCCCCCGACATACGGAGCGATCATCGAGAGGGTCTGCTTCAATCCGATGTGGAGCCGCTGCCGGTTGTGGTGCATAATCCTCCCGGTTTCGGCAACTATATAATAGGGGGGCGCGAAAGGACAATCGGAAGGGTAGCTTTTTTTCCGGACGGCGGCCGCCCCACCCGGCGGCCAGCCGGGCTCAAGGTCTCGAAAGAAAGTCAATGAAGCGGGACAACCCCTCGGCGAGGAGATCCTCCCGGAGCAGAAAGCTCAAGACTACATGAAAGGAGTCGGCCGCCTCCTCGAACCCGTAGAAATAGCCGGGATGGAGGTAGACTAGACGCTCACGAAGCAGTCCAAGGGCAAACTCCTCGTCGTCGCCTCCGGGGAGGGCGATGCGGACCGGGCAATGAATCCCTCCCCGCGGCGGGAGGAGCGAGACCGATCCGCGGTCCGGCGCTCCTCCGGCCGTCGCATCGAAAGCCGGAGGCCGCGAAGCCACGACGCCGGCCCCCGCGTTCACTGCGGCGACCAGCACGTCGCGCTTTCGCGCAAGGTCCGCGACCATTCCTTTGGTGAACTTCCCTGCCTTCGCGAAGAGGGCGGGAAGGATGAACTGGGCGAGGCTGCTGCAGTTAAGAAAGATGTCGTTTGCCACCTCCAGCCGCTCGACCGGCTCCGCGATCCGCTTTCGGTCGCCCGAGACCGCAATCCACCCGAGCTTCAGGTCGGGGCTCGCAAACATCTTCGATATACCGTTCAGGGTATAGACCGGCAGCGGAAGCCCAAGCGCCGCCGGCCGGGGAAGCCTGAAGGGCTCGGAAGGAGAAACCGAAGGAGGCGTTTCCCCCGCAGGCGCATAGGGCGCGTAGAGAAACTCGCTGAAGACCTCGTCGGAGATGATGGCTGCCCCGTAGCGCTCGCAAAGCTCGGCCATCCCCTCGAGCTCCTCGCGGGAGGCGACCTGCCCGGTGGGGTTGTTCGGCGAAATGACGACGACAAATCGGGTTCGCGCATCGATCACGGCGGCAAGCGACGCAAGATCGATGCGGTAATCGCGGTCCATCCGGTAGAAGCGAACCTCGAGCCGGTTGAACTCCGCAAGGAACTCGAAAAGGGGGTAGGTCGGCGAAGGGAGGACAAGGTTGTCACCGGGGGAGGCCAGATTGTTGAACAGAAGATTGTAGCTCTCGGAGGAGGAAGCGGTGAGGAGGATGTCATCGGGGGAGATCGCGACGCCCTGCGCGGCGTAGTAGGCGCTTATGCTTTCACGGGCAGTGATGCTTCCCTTGGGGTCGGGAGCATATATCCGCGTGCGAACGTACTCTTCCATGAGAGGCAGGAGCAGCTCGTCGGGAAGCCGGTAGCCGTTCTTGTGAAAATTGGTGTCCACCAGATCGATGATCTGCGCCCCGCGCGCGTGAAGCGTATCGAGCTCTTGCTGCAGGCGATTCTTCTCCATAGATTAGAAGACCATTCGCGCGGCGACGTGCCAACCGGTGGGCCGCCCTGCGCGCAGGCTTTGCCCCTCCTACTTTACGTAGATCGTCTTGACGTTTACGAACTCCCGGATGCCGAAGGTCGAGAGCTCCCGGCCGTAGCCGCTCTCCTTGATGCCACCGAACGGTAGCCGCGGATCGGACTTCACGAATGCGTTCACAAAGACGTTGCCCGCCTCGAGCCCGCGCGCGGCGATCTCCTCGCCTCGGCGGATGTCGCGCGTAAACACCGCCGCACCGAGACCATAGGGCGAATCATTGGCGATGCGAATCGCCTCGGTCTCGTCCCGCGCAGGGATGATGGCTGCGACCGGCCCGAAGGTCTCCTCCTCGTAGACGGGCATCCCGGGCCCGACCTCGGTCAGAACCGTCGGCGGATAGAAGTAGCCCGGCCCCGACGGAAGCTCCCCGCCCAAGAGGAGACGCGCTCCCTGTTTCGTGCTTTCGGTCACCTGGCGGTGAAGGGTTTCGCGCAGGTCGCTTCGTGCAAGCGGCCCCACGTCGGTCGACGGATCTCGCGGGTCGCCAACCACAGCCCTTCGCATCCGATCGACGAAGAGCCGCTCGAACTCCTCGCGCACCGAATCGACCACGATGAAGCGCTTGGCTGCGATGCAGCTCTGGCCGGAGTTGATGAGCCTGCTCGCGGCGCAGGCGGACGCGGCGGCCTCGACATCGGCGTCAGCCAAGATCAGGTAGGGATCGCTCCCCCCGAGCTCGAGAACGGACCTCTTCAGAGCGCGCCCCGCGGCCTCGGCAACCGCCCTCCCCGCTCTCCTGCTTCCGGTGACCGTGACCGCCGCAACACGCCGATCGCCGCTCACAAGCTCGACCTGCTCGATGTCGACCGTGAGCACCCGAAAGAGAGCTTCCGGGGCTCCCGCTTCGCGAAGCAGCCCTTCGCTCGCGAGGGCGCAGCCCAAGACATTCGGGGCGTGCTTCAGGAGAACCGCGTTCCCGGCCATGAGGGCCGGGGCGACGAACCGGAAGACCTGCCAGAGGGGAAAGTTCCACGGCATGACGGCAAGGATCGGACCGAGCGGCTTGAAGGTAACGTAGCTCCTCGTGGCGTCGGTCGCTATCGCCTCGTCGGCGAGCATGGCTCGCGCGTGGACGGCATAGTGCTCGCAGGCCCACGCGCACTTTTCGGCCTCGGCCCGACCCTGCGCGACGGGCTTCCCCATCTCAAGCGCCATCAGCTCGGCGAGCGTCGCGCTTCGACTGCGCAGCAAGGCCGCAACGGCGTTGAGGAGGGCCGCACGCGTATCGAAATCGCGCTCGCGCCAGGCGAGCCAGGCGGAGTAGGCAGCATCGAGGGCGCCTGCCACCTCCCGGTCGCTCATCTGCGGGTAGGAGCGAAGCGGCTCCTCGGTTGTCGGATTGATGGACTGAAAGGGCATAGGCTCCTCCGAAAAGCAGCTTAAGAATCCTGCAACCGGCCCTGTTTGTAAAGGATGCCACCCGTCGGCGATTGCGAGCGGGTGAACCGGGTAGCGTACCCCGCGTCGAGGGTTGCCTGCGCATCCTGCGGCACGTTGACTTTGCCGATCAGTTACTCTATCTTTCCATTCATATGGAAGAGACGCTCCAGTCGCGGGCCACGGGGCAACCGGCGACGGATGGTTCCGGTCACGCCGAAACGCTGACCCGGCAGGTAGCCGCGGTGGCTGTGGCGGTTTCGCGCCTCATTGAAAACATCAAATCGGTCATTTACATCGACAAAAGGAAGCTCGAGTATATCATCGCCTCGAAGATAGCCGGCGGGCACGTCATCCTCGCCGATTCGCACGGGGTAGGAAAGACATCCCTCGCCCGCGCGCTGGCCGGCTCGATCTCATGGGAGAGCGAGGATCTCTACAGCGACAGCGTGAAGGTGGAGAAGTTCAGCCGCATCCAGTGCACGGTCGATCTCCTTCCCCAGGATATCCTCGGTTACAACCGCTTCAGCAATACGAGCCAGGAGATGATCTTCAACAAGGGACCGATCTTCGCTCACTTCGTCCTGTGCGACGAGATAAATCTACTCACCCCAAAGACGCAAGGGAGCTTTCTCCAGGCGATGGAGGAACAGACTGTCACCATTGAGGGCAAGACCTACCGGCTCCCCGATCCCTTCTTCATCATCGCGACGATGAATCTGAAGGGGGTGCACCTTTTTCCCCTGCCTGCCCCGCAGCTTGACCGCTTCATGATCGAGCTCTCGATGGGCTATCCGGACGCGGAAGACGAGGGCTCCATCATTAAACAGCATGGCCGCAGTGACGCTTGGTCGGAGTTCCGGCCGGTCGTAGCCTCCCACACGATGACCGAATGGCAGCGGTTCGTCGACCAGATAACGATCCATGAGGAGATAGTCGAGTACATCGTCGCCTGCGTGCGGGAGACCCGCAACCACCCCGATGTCGCCGTCGGTGGAAGCCCGCGAGCCGGGGTGAAGGTCTCGCGGATGGCGCGCGCTTTGGCCCTGATCCGCGGTGCCACGTATGTGACGATCGACCTGGTGAAAGAGATCTTCCCCACGGCGGTCTCCCACCGCCTGATAATGCGCGATCCTTCCCTTTCGGCCGAGCAGACGACGAAGGCGATTCTCGACATGGTGCCGGTGGACGTCGCTCGCAGGGCAAAGCGATAGCACTGTTGCGCCGCGGGAGCGCCGCATGAAAGGCTTCAGATCGGCAGTCCGTACGATTCGCTACTATTTCCCCTTGGCTCCCGCCGGAAGCGTGCTCTGCTTCTTCGCGGTGCTGCTTCTCGCGAACAGCTTCCAGACGCGCGATCCCTATCAGATCGTCCTCTCGGTCACCGCCCTTTTCGTGCTTGCCATGCTCGCCTTCCTTGCACGGATCCAGGCCGACCAGCTTTCGAAATACCCCATCCAGTGGGACTCGAGCCAGCCGCTCGTGGCCGGCTCCGAGCCCTCAGTGCAGCGACTCACGGGGGTCGTCGCGCGCCCTTTCCTAGGCTTCCGGCTCCACTTCGCGGTGCAGGGTTGGCTCTCCGTCGGAAGGCGGGCCTCCCTGTTTCTCTCACAGGAGACGGTGGCAAGCTCCGCCTCGCCCGGAGGTGAGGTCCCCGTGCAGCTGGTCTTCCCCCTGTGCGGTCTCTTTCGTGCCGAAGGGATCCTCAAGGTCGGGGATATCTTTGGATTGACGCGGGCTCAGTTCGGCGACTCCTACGAGCGCCACCTAGCCGTCATTCCGGCCGTCTTTCCCGAGGAAATAAGCGTGAGGGTGGAGGCAACCCAGCGCTCCGAAGAAAAACAGAGTCAGATGAACTCCGATGAGGAAAAGTACTACATGCGGGAGTATGCTCCCGGCGATCGCTTTCGCGACATCAATTGGAAAAGCTCGAGCCGACTCTCTCAGCTGTTCACGCGAATCGCTCCAATTGCGCAGGAGCAGACCAAGATCATCGCCGTCGAGTTTCGCAACTACCGCGAAGATGCGCCCGAAAGTCTTGCGTCCGTCATGCACCTGAATCACCTGAAGAGCTGGACCTTGAGCTTCCTGCGCGTGGTAAAGGAATCGAATCCGGACTTCCAATTCGTCGTCATGTCCGGCAGGGGCTCCGCCCGCCTCGAGAGCAAAGACGACATCGAGCGATTTGCTTCCGAGCTTGCGGAGATCACCTATCAAAGCGAGCCGGTCGAAGAGGTCGCTCCGCCGCCCACCGACGAGATATACCTGTTCACCACGCCCTACGACCGGCAGCTGCCCGCGCTTCTTGCAAGCTATCCTCAGAAGCGCATCAACCTTTTTCGGACGGTAGGCTCGCGGGCGCCGGGCTCACACCCGCGCCGGAGCCTTGCTCTTTTTCACTTCCGGGAGCAGTTACCAATTCCTGGTTTGTGGGTTTTCCGAAGAGACCTGGCCCCAGAGCAGCCGGGCATCGATCACTCCCGAGCCCGTATTCTCGGCGAAGAGGCGGTAGAGGCTCGGGTATTCGCGTTCGCCTGAAGCCCAGACGGGCGAGACGGGTGCCAGGGGGGTGTCCCATGGAAGCAGTTGCAGAGAAGGTCAAGGATACGCGGGTACGGTCCGCGCTCACCCATGTTCTGTTCTATACAAGGCTCTTCCTCTACCTCCTCGTGTTCACCATCCCGATCTTCCACCCGGCGGTGGTCGTCCCCTACGACAGGCTCGGCTGGTGGCTCTGGTTTGGAGTGCTCCCCGCCGAGATGCTCATTGCCTTCTACGGGCTGCGTCTCGGAGCGCGCGCATGGCTCGTGCTTGCGGCGTTCCCGATCGCGGCGACGGTCATATTCGTATCGGGTCTCTCCCCGTTCTCCCTCGCCTTCCTCGGAGTGGGGGCCGCCTCATTCATCGTGACGGCGGCGATCTTCCACGGCGGCCGATGGGGACGCTGGCTTGCCCTGCCCGAGCCGTTCCTGCTCGCGGTGCTTTACTACAAGATGCTCTCCTTTACCCGAGCCTCGGAGACAATAGCGCACTCGGCGGCGGGTATCACGCAGATCCTTCTCGTCATAAGCATCTGCGCCTTCCTCCTTCACTCCCTTGT